>NZHD01000055.1 GCA_002691205.1 Deltaproteobacteria bacterium | reverse complement strand
CGTGGCCTTTAAGGTTCTTCTATGGTCGGAAGACTTCAGTTTTGACTACATCTACAGATCGTAAAAGTGGAAATCGTTTCTGGGTTTGGATTTTAGTTTCCTTTCTGGCGGGGATGTTTTCGTTGGTCGGTGCCGGAGCGTTAATTTATTGGGGCGCGAACACTTTCGATGAAGGGAACCGTTTTCCGGAGCGCCCCGCGGTGTCGGTGAGTGAGCTCATGGCAGAACGAAGGGCCATGGAAAAAAAGGCGATTTTAGATAAACAAAAGTCTACGAAGGCTCTCGTGGACAGAATGTATCGGCGTCAGCTCAAGGACCCCGATTGCACCATGGATTTTCTAATTCTGTCGGGGGGCGGTGAAAATGGGGCTTTTGGTGCTGGAGTTTTAGTCGGTTGGTCGGGCCTAACGGCTGCAGACGCGGCTCTCCCGGAATTTGATGGCGTCACCGGAGTGAGTGCAGGCTCCTTCATAGCGCCGTTTGCTTATTTGGGGACTCCAGAAAGCCTTCAAGAGATCGATCATTTTTTTCGAAATCCCAGCAAGGATTGGCTTGAGCTTCGCGGTCCTCTGTATTTCTTGCCTGAGAATATGAGCCTCGGCCAAGTCGCTGGCCTCAAGAGAGACTTAAAAAAGGTGCTCAGTGAGAGTTTTGCAAAGAAAATTGAGGAGGCGACAACACCGGGTCGGCTGCTTTTGATTCAGGCCAGTAATTTGGATGAAGCTTTTCCCCGTGTTTTTGATTTTGTTGAGGCATCTCGTAAAGCGCTCGCGACAGGGGACTTTAACGAGATCGTCGAGATTCTTTTGGCCTCGTCTGCGATTCCGGGAATGTTTCCCCCTCGTGAAATTGACGGTGCTCTGTATGTCGACGGAGGTGTCGAGGGCAATTTTTATGCGGGGGGTAAGCCCTCAAAGCCTGAGGATACTTTCGGCGGAGTATGGAAAAAAGAGCATCCGGATCGCCCAATTCCCAAGACGCGATATTGGATCATCCTGAACGGAAATTTGAGGGAAGCGCCGGTCATGAGCACTCCTGATTGGGCTGATATAGCTTTACGAAGTTTGGCGGTGTCGGTGGGTTCTTCGGAGGTTGTGGCTCTTCGTGAATTGTACGCGCTCGCTGAACTCACTCGACTTCGTGGGGACGGCGAGGTGGAAGTTCGTTGGATCGCGATTGAGGAGTCTGTGCCGACCTCTGTGTTTCCTGATATTTTCGAAGAATCGCAGATGCGGGCTTTGTCTGACCTGGGCAGGCGAATTGGAGCCGACCCGAATTCGTGGAATACCGAATCTCCTTGATCGTGAAAATAGAGCTGGGGAAAAGGGCCTAGGCTCTGAAGATCAAAAGACGCTCTTGAAGTCATCCACCGATCCAAAGACGTGTTCTTTTTCCAAAAAGAGTTCTAAGCCCGAGTCCGAGACTTAAGGGCCCGGCGAGACTGATACTGAACGTGGCAAGGATGAAAAACGCATAGAACTCTTGATTTTCGAAATCGATCTGACGGCGAAGAACGTACAGAATGAAGAGATGAAAAAGGTAAATCGTGTACGTCATATCAGAGACCCGCATGAGCCAAACCGATTGAGTTGGACGACCGCAGCCCACAGCGAACAGAAAACCTAGAGTTGAATAGATACAAAGCCAGGCTGCGAGCTGAATCACTTCGCGAGGAAGGGGTCCCTGAGTCTCAAAGGCGAGCAAGGTGGCGCAGCTCAGCGTGATGAACAGGGCGCCCCCAATGATTCTTTTCCGGAAAGACGTCACGATGCGTGAGATGGAATCCAGGTGAACGCGGATCCACCACCCCGTAAGAAAGTACCCCGCCCAGAGGGCGGGGTTGCGGACATGCCAGAAAAAGTCATTGAAGAACCATAGGCCGCTTTCAAAGAAAGCTTGGGCGGCGAGCGCCATGAGACAGAGCCGTGAGAGAGATTTGGGTTCCATCCCATGGATCAAGGGAGTCATCATCACAAACAAACAGATCATTAGCACGTAGTAGTAGGCACCAAAGGCATTGCCCAGCAGGAGATCCAGCGCTAGCGAAATGGCCGTCCGGAAGACAGGGGTGTCGCTTGAGGTCGTGCCTGCGATGGCATCGAGTAGAGGTGCAGGTGGCGTATTGAATGAGCCCAGCCAGAGTGTGAGGGCGAATGCGCAGAGAGAGGCGGCTAAGTAGGGAATGAGAATTCTTTGAAACCTTGGGACTAGAGACGACCATGAGGGTCGGGAGCCGGCATAGAGATAACCAGAGCAGGCCAGGAAAGCGGGTACGCCAAAGCGCAACATCTGACCAATCCAGAGTTCGGCGGCTGTGAAGTTGGGGTCCCAGTAATTACGTAAGCAGTGAATCATGACCACGGCTAAAATACCGAGGGTTTTGAGTAAGTCGATTTCAAGCTTGCGGCTAGATGGCTCAAGCAAGACGAAAACTCCTGTCTGTAGATTTATTTTATGCTTCGGGATCGTGTATCTTAAGGCGTGTGCTCTACTTCAGAGATCGTTGGCTTAGGGGACATCGCTTCCTGCCACCTGAACGACCCGCCCGCAAAACTCTTCCTGGGTCATGGCTTCCATGAGATCTCTATTTGAACTCAATGCCAGAGTTCGTTCGCCCGCATCGTTTTGGCATAAAAGAATGGCTTGATCGGGCTGCTCTTCTTTATACGTGACGGTATACGCGACAACCTCGGCCTCGCCCTGAAGTCCCTCGGTGAGCGGGACCTTGGGGGAAATGCGCTCGACCTCTGAGGTGACGTCTTGGTGACTGAATGGATGATTTGGAGATTCTGCACTGTAGACCATGACTCCTTGCTTCGTGAGGACACCGCTCACGGCGGTGACGAGGCCGAGTTGGCCCGGGTTCTGTCGCAAGGTCTGCGCCATGCGGACGGTGGCTTGGAGGACGAAATTATTTAGGGGACCGCCGGCAAAGCGCATGCCTCCGGTCTCTGTGAGTTGTTGGTTGGGGTCAATGCCGAGTTCTCGAAGCTGCATTCGGACCGCTGAAGGAAAGCAGCTATAGATTTCTCGGTGAGCGACCTGGCTCGGATCTGATTCGATGTATTCAAAGGCCTTATGTCCCGCGATGGCAAAGCCTGGACATTTATCCGGGTGGGCTCGCTCGGTGAAGTTGACCATGTGGTTCGATTCAGTATTCACCCACGGGTAGATCCATTTTGACTCGGGTACGCCTGCTCTTTGCGCTGTTTGGGCGGAGCAGAGAATGAGGCCAGCCGCTTGGTCGACATTCCATTGTGAGTTGTGAAATTTTGTGTAGGGAAAGGCGAGCATGGGGTTTCGCTCGCTTGGATTTCGAATGAGGTCAGCCGAAACCGCATTCTGATCCCAAGCGTTTGGGTTTCGGGCGGCCACTTCGCTCATCGCGGACCAGAGTCGAGCCACTTCGTCGCGGTGGTCAGCCAATGAAAGCCCTTCCTCCGCCCTCAGAGCATTCTCGATCATGGCATATTGGCGGACGGGGAGGACGGCTCCTCGTTTGATTTCCAAAGGGTGAAGGACATCGTTTTCAGGTCGGAGAGTCTCATCGGCAGGGATTTCGGGCAGGCTCATGAACGTGGCCTCGGTGCCGGTGATCGAAGCACGAAGTGAGCGGTACTTGGCTTCGCCTCCGGTGATCAGAACGATCCTTGACGACCCACTCGCAATTTCGCAGGCCGCCCGACCGAGTAAGGTACTCTGAAGCACGCCGATTTCAGAGACATGAGTTCGAACTCCAGACGCGCCTAGAGATTCGGCCAGCCATCGACCGGGGTCTGGGTAATTCCAGAACCCGCGCGGGACCCATATGGAGTCCGCTTGGCTGAGTAGACCGGGGGCCTCGGCATCCTCACCGGCTCGAGTGAGGGCTCGCTGCATGAGTTCGATAGGCTCAAGAGCGACGGTGGGGTCTTCGATGCGTTGATTGAAAGTACCCACGCCCACAAGGACGGGTGTCGTTTCGGCAGCGGACATAGGCTCTCCATAAAGCAGGGCGATAAACTACCCCACGGTCGAGGTCCTGAGTGCCCCGGCCTTCTGTGTATGTCTGGGTACCCTAGCGCTCCAGACTCTTTCGGACCGCTTGGCTGGATGTCAGCGAGGCAGATTGATACTCTCTTGGGAATTCAGGGGCTCTTAATGCCTTTTAAGCGACCTGAATCAGAGATTGAGGCGTTGAAGTGCTAGATCCGCCCAGCACCCCACAGCAAGCGACTTCTTTGAGCGGTCCAGGTTTGGCCGGACTCTCTGTCGCCGTCGTGCATTACTGGCTTGTCACTTGGAGAGGCGGCGAGAAGGTTCTCAAGGCGATTTTGGACCTTTTCCCCGAGGCTGATATCTATACCCTCTTTCATGACCCCGGTCTTTGTGCCCGTGAGCTTCCAGGCCGCACCGTGTACGGGTCTGCTTTTGATTGGCCCGGGTTAAGATCGCACTACCCAAAGATGTTTCCTCTATACCCGGCCGCGATCCGAAGTCTTCGATTGAAGCGGAAATACGATTTAGTGATCTCGTCCGAATCGGGGCCCGCCAAAGGTATTCAGATCCCGGAAGGCGTTCCTCACCTCAGCTACGTCCATACGCCGATGCGATATTGTTGGGACAATGTCGATCCGTATTTGGCTTCGGTTCCAAAGTGGGCTCGGCGCGCAGTCGCATGGCGTTTTGAAAAATTACGAGAGTGGGATGAAACGACAGTTTCCAATGTCGATCGCTTTGTGGCGAACTCACAAAATGTCGCGAGCCGTATTTCAAACTATTATCATCGCGACGCCGCGGTGTGTACGCCTCCCATCGATCCGGCTTTGCTGGATCCTGATTACCCCAAATATCGTGTGCAGCATTCTCGTCGGCCCCATTATCTAAGTTTTGGTGCGCTGACGCCTTATAAAAAGATTGATTTTCTCATCGAAGCGTTTCGTTCGATGCCAGATCGAGAGTTGCTTGTCGTGGGTGAGGGGGTCGAACGCAGTCGGCTGGAGAGGATGGCCGGCTCGAATGTGCGCTTTCTCGGCGGAGTGCCGTGGGAAGCGCTTCACCCTCATATTCTTTCGTCACGAGCCCTTGTGGTGCCGGGCGAAGAGGATTTTGGGATGATTCCACCCGAGGTGATGGCCCACGGCACGCCGGTGATTGCGTATGGGAAGGGGGGTGTTCTCGAGACGGTCCTCGACGGCGCTGACAACCCCGCTCAAGGGACAGGCCTCTTCTTCAGGGAGCAGACGACTGAAAGTTTGATCGATGCGGTGGCGCGATTTGAGGCGATGGAAGATCATTTTCAGCCACATTTCATTCAGAATCACGCCCGCGAATTTTCCATGGATCGCTTCAAAATGGGTTTCCAGCATGAGGTGCAGACTCTCTTGCGTGAGGGGCGAAACGGCTAGCGGAGGGAAAACTGAGCCGCTTGAACTGCGAAGAGAGAGCGTAATCTTCAGAGCGAGTCCGCTGACGCGTGGAAAAGGGCTATCGTTAACCCCATGTCAGATCGAAAACTTCTAGTGACGAATGCTTTGCCCTACGTAAATGGCCACCTCCATCTCGGCCACCTCGTGGGGTATATCCAAGCGGATATCTTTGTTCGGTATCAGCGCATGAACGGAAACCACGTTGGTTATTTCTGTGGGGATGATACGCACGGGACGGCGACGATGATTCGGGCTCGCGAAGAAGGCCGTGAGCCCGAGGCGATTCTTGAAGAGATGAGTGATTCTCATCAGCAGGATTTCGCAGGCTTTCAAGTGGTTTTCGATCACTACGGAAGTACCCACTCTGAGTCCAATCGAGAAGCGGTGACCGGGATTTGGACTGCCTTACGCGAGGCGGGTCGTGTGGTTGAGCGCGACGTTACGCAGCTTTTTGACACCGAGTCTGGCGTTTTTCTCGCAGATCGGTTCGTGAAGGGCACGTGTCCCAAGTGCGGGGCATCCGATCAGTTCGGCGATAACTGTGAAGTTTGCGGCGGGATGTATGACCCTCAAGATCTGGGCGACCCGCGAAGCACTCTTACGGGGACGGTTCCAGAACTGAGGACAGCTGTTCATTATTTTGTGTCGCTGGAAGAATTTCACGATTTTTTGGATGAGTGGACCCAGTCCCCAGGGAGGCTTCAGCCGGAGATCGCGAATCAATTAAAGGGATCGTTTTTGTCGGAACCCTTACGCGATTGGGATGTCAGTCGGCCGGCTCCGTATTTTGGTTTTGAGATCCCTGATGCGCCGGGTCACTTTTTCTACGTATGGGTTGATGCTCCAATCGGCTATATCGCCTCGACTCGAGACTGGTGCGATCAGAATGGTGAGCAGGTTGAAGATTGGTGGAATAATCCAGACCGAGAAATTCATCATTTTATCGGGAAAGATATCGTCTATTTCCATACTCTCTTTTGGCCAGCCATGCTCAAAACCGGGGGCTACGAACTCCCCCGTCACGTTCAGGTGAATGGGTTCTTGACGGTGAACGGTGAAAAAATGAGCAAACGGAAAGGGACTTTTCTGCAAGCTCGAACATATCTTGAGCACCTCTCGCCGAATTATCTTCGCTACTACTTTGCCAGTAAGCTGAGCTCAAGCGTCACTGATATTGACCTAAACTTTGAAGAGTTTACCGCCAAGGTGAATTCGGATTTGGTTGGGAAGCTCATCAATCTGGCCAGTCGCACCGCTCGGTTTATGAAAGGCCAGAAACTCTGCGAATCTTATCCCGACGATGGAGGATTGTTTGAGCGTGGAGCTGCCGCTGGCGCTGAAATTGCCGAGGCCTATGAGGCTTGCGACACCAATAAAGTGACTCGAGTCGTGATGGCTTTAGCGGATCGGGCCAATGAATATGTGGAAGCGGGGGCGCCTTGGAGCTTGAAGAAGCAAGAAGGAAAAGAGGAAGAGGTTCGTCAAGTCTGCAGTGTGGCGCTAAATCTATTCAGGCAACTGACCGTTTATTTGCAGCCGATTCTCCCTGAGTTGTCGACGAAAGCCAACGAATTGCTCGGTCAAGAGAGTGAGAGCCACTTCTCGGAGGCCCAGAGTCCGTTGACCGGTGTCTCTGTCGAGAAGTTTGAGCACTTGATGCGTCGGGTCGACCCCGATCGAATCACGGCCATGGTCGAGGCGAGTATTTCCGAGGAATGAGATGGAGGGTGCCGACTCTTGAATAGACACACTCTTAATACGGATTTTAATTGGGAAGACCGTGAAGGACCTTTTCGCATCCTGACCGCCGCTCAGGCCAGCCAATACAATCAAGAAGGTTTTTTCGTGATCGACGACGTCTTCGACGAGGAGACCATTGCAGGGTTGATCGAAGAAATCGATCCGGTGGAGGCGGAGTTTGAGCGGGTTGTGACGGAGAACTTTGGTGGGAAAATCTTTATCGCTCGATCGGGTGAGATTACGTTCACCACTCATTTGGTGACCCATTCCGAAAAAGCCCGCGCGTTTACTCAGTCGGCGTTTTTTAAGGATCTTTGTTTTGATCTTTTAGGCTCTGACGTTCGTTTGTATTGGGACCAGGCCGTGTATAAGAAGCCCAATAACGAAGAAATCTTCCCGTGGCATCAAGACAACGGGTACACGTACGTGGAACCTCAGCAGTATCTGACCTGCTGGGTCGCGCTCACGGATGCGGATGAAGAGAATGGGTGTCCTTGGGTGATCCCAAAAGTTCATCGGAAAGGGACGCTGGAGCATCGACTGACAGATCTAGGATTTGAATGTTTCGGCGACGATCCTCCGGAGAGCGTAAAGGTACCCGTAAGGGCCGGAGGAGTGGTTGTTTTCTCGTCTCTGACGCCACACAAGACCGGACCCAATTTCACGACAGATCGCATTCGGAAATCTTATATTGTGCAGTTCGCACCCGAAGGAGCCGAAATGGTTAAGCTTGAAGAGGGTGTTCAGTCTCGATCGCTTTGTGCAGAACCCGGTCGTCAATTTGCAATTCTGATTGACGGAAAAGCGCCTAGTCAGAAGTAGAGGTTCGAGAGCAGAAAGCCGGTAGTGGGCCGATCGCCATATTCGGAGAGCTTTTGGCCCGCTGTTCCCTGTACGGCCAGAGTCATTTCAAGCCAAGACAATGGGCTGTAGGTGATGGACGGATAAAACATGGCGCTCTCACCGTCCCAATCATAAATCATGACCATACTGAGTTTGAGTTCGGGTGTGATGTCGTACCCGGCTTGGAGGCCGGTGAGTTGGGATGACAGAGTGATGACTCGGCTGCCCCCGAATCGGTCAGGTGTGACAAGGCCTACGGGGGCTTCTCCCAAAAGCGGATTCCCACCGGTCTGTTGATAGAGGGGAAGGAGGGGGCCAGCACGACCCGCTCCAAATCCCAATGCGTTGCCGTTGTAGAGGTGCTCGGCAAGTAAGTAAAGACCATTCCCCCAGTCCACATTGTAGTCGAGTGAAACAATCACCTGCCAAAAATCCGGCAAGGTATACGAATTCGATGCTTCGGTGGGCCAGATGTTTCTTTCGGGGTGTGTATAGATGACTTCAGCTCGACCGGCGGCTCCGCCAAGGTTTGTCGCGAGATCGATTCCTACGGTGGGTGCTTCGTCAAAGACGCCGGCCATGAGGCCGAAGTCCAAGGTGCCGATAAACCCCTGAAGTCTGCCCGCATAGTCATGGTCTGAAGAGTTCGCGCCCGGAGCAAAGACGGCTTGGAGTTGAAGGCTATCCGAGAAAAGCACACTTAAGTTTACGGCATCAACGCCCGGCGATTCTCCTTGAATCTGCAGAGGGGCGATGGCATTAAACCGGTCTATGGGATTCCAGAGTCGACCGACCCCCCATGGAATACGTTGTCGACCGATCACCGCTTCGAAATAGCGAGATTCAAACCGGAGGTATCCTCTATAAAGCGAGTAGCGATAGAGATAGTTTTCACCTGTGATCTGACCTGAGGCGTCGACGAGGGTGCTTGTGGAGATCCCTTGACTCAAGCTCGCTGAAAAATCATCGAAGACGCCCGCTTCGATTTGATTGTCTACTGCGATGAAGGCTGACCAATTTTCGTTAGCGCGACCTGCTAATTCGAGTCGGAGTCGCGCGTAGCCCAGGCCCACGCGCTCTTGATTCACTGCATTCCAACCTGGGCAGTTGATGAACCCTGCATAGGCAAAAGTTGGAAAAACTCCACACTCAGTCGGGTTTTCTGCGAAGGGTGCGTTGAGGGCCGCCGAGGAAGTGCCGCGCGAGGTGAGGCCGATGAGACGGATCTGGCTATCCAATGTCAGCTCTGCCTCGCCGGAATTCCAGAGTTCTCGGGCGTGTCCTGAATCGCCCCACAGAAGGATGAGCAGCATTCCAACTCGGAAAGAGGCGGCTGTGCGACTCATGTCTTGTATGGACCCTGCTCTTCGCCTTCGATGAGACCGTCTCGGAGAAGAATTCGTCGCTTCGCTTTTTCGAGCACCAGCGGATCATGGCTGGAGAACAGGAAAGTCGTTCCTTCCTCCTGGTTGAGTTGTTGCATGAGGTCGAGAAGGTTTCTCGCGGTGGTGGAGTCCAGGTTGGCGGTGGGCTCATCGGCCAAAATGACTTGTGGCTCACTGGCGATGGCGCGAGCGACTGCGACGCGTTGTTGTTGGCCGCCGCTCATTTCGGGGGGTCTTTTTTTAGCCATCTCGGCCAAGCCGACACGTTCAAGCAATTGGCTCGCGCGCTGTCTTCTTTCATGGGGTTTTATGCCTTGCAGCTCGAGGACGAACTCGACATTCTCAGCCGCATTGAGTACTGGAATCAGGTTGTACGCTTGAAAGACAAAGCCCAGTTTGTGGAGTCGGCGTTCAGAAAGTTCAGCGGAAGTGAGCGAAGCGAGATCTTCCTCGTCGAGCAAGACTTTCCCTGAAGTCGGCACGTCTAAGGCCCCGAGTAGGTTCAGTAAAGTCGTTTTACCCGAGCCGCTAGGGCCGGCTAGAGCTGTGAACTCTCCAGCCTCAATGGTCAGGTCGACTCCATTCAACGCTTGGGTCTCGATGCCCCGGGTGGAGTAGGTCTTCTGGACGGCAACGGTGCGCAGGATAGACATGGGATTACTCGTGCCTCGTGGCTTCTGCGGGTTGAAGTTGGACGGCTCGGAGGGCGGGCCAAAGGCTAGCCATAAAAGCCGTGAGCATGGAAATGGCAATAGGTAGAATGAAGTCCTCTGGCTTTAGGAGCGGTACAATCCTGCTTCCTACCCCGAAGTCATTAAACCCTGCGGAGTAGAAGCTGAAGTCGACGCCCTCAGAAAGCGCACCGACGATACCTAAAGAGAGCGCCAAGCCAATGGCCGTCCCTATGATCGTGACGAGAACACCTTCAGTGATGATGAGCAAAAGGAGTCGAGTCCGTGACATGCCTAGGGCCAGCATGACGCCGATTTCACGTACGCGATCAAAGATCGACATCATCATGACGTTGGCAATCCCGAAAGCCATGGCGACGAATATCACGAGATAGAAGCTCGCGGCCACCGACTGGGTGGTGTCCATCATGAATGCGATAAACGGCCTCAATTGATCCCATCGAAGCACCTCAAGATGAGGCCGATTCATCGAGAGCTTGGCCTGAAGAGGCAATGCGCTCTGCCTTTCATTCATGACTACGACGATCTCACTGATCGCCTCATGGGTTCCAAAAATGTGAGCACTTTGATCCAAGTTAATGAAAAGATACCCGGAGTCGATATCCGATGAAACTGAGCGAAAAATACCTGTGATGCGAATGGACTCGGCCGTCATATTGCCCTGTGTGTCCTGAGCCGAGATGATGACTTTGTCTCCGATTTGAACACCCAGGCGATTGGCAAGTCGTCTTCCAACGATGGACTCCCGTCGCTTCCCCGAGAGATAGTCGCCTTCGACGATCCAGTTCTTGATGGACGAAACCTCGGGTTCTCGTTCGGCGTCAACTCCCAGTATGCGCAGCCCCACGCTCGCCTTGGGCGAGGTGACGAGGCCTTCACTTCGAATTCGATGAGAGTAGGCTTGAACGGACGGCTCCCCATCAAGCAGCCCATCGATCTCTTTTCCTCCATCGCTAAGCAGACGTGAAATTTTAGGGTCGGCATTATAACCGGTGGCGTGAATTTGAAGGTGTCCCAGATCGGTCGCTGTGGCGGTTTCGATCATTTGCTGCTCAATCCCCCAGAGCAGGGACATGGAGAGAGTGGTCCCCAGCAAGCCAATGGCAACGGTGACCACAAGAATTGATGTCCGACGTCGATTTCGCCCGATATTGCGTAGGGCTATGCGAAAGAGAGTCAACATCTTTAGAGTTCTCGGTTAGGCGTTTTGGACGACATCAATGGGTTGGCCTCGGCTGGCCTTTAGGGCCGGGTAAAAAGCAGCGACGACGGCAACGCCCATCATGATGAGAGTCGAGCGTATGGGATTTGAGGCTCTGAATTTTGAAGTGATGCTGACTTCAATATTCAACTGGGATATGCCCTCAGCGGCGTTGCCTGTGATCGGAATGGGGTGGGCCTGGAGGTAGAGGACCATGGGAATCGAGATGGCGAGCCCGATGACAATGCCGACACCGGCCAGAAGAAGCGATTCAAGATAAACGACTTTGAAGATCTTGGAGGGCTTAAGGCCGAGCGCTAGCAGGATGCCGAACTCACGCTTGCGTTCAAGGACGGCCATTAAGATCGTGTTGAGGATACCAAAGCCAACAACAACCGTGAGCAAGAGCAGGATCAGATACATACCGCCCTTGTCGATGGCAATGATCTGATCCAATTCCGGGACGACTTCCTGCCAGGTATGGACACGGAGATCGCCATTCGAAAGTGTTTGGGTGAGGCGATTTTGCAGATCTTCGACCTGATAGGAGTCCTCGGCGAGTATGGCGACCTCGGTCACCCGATCGGCGTAAACAAAAAACGCTTGAGCGTCTTCAAGTGAAATGAAAGCCAGGGTACGTTCCAGTTCTGCGTCAGGGAAGCGCACAAGACCGACGACGGTAAAGAGTTCGTAGGCGCTCTCAAGTGAGTAGGCCATTCCATATAGCAATACTTGGTCACCGAGTTCGACCCCGAGGGTTTGGGCTCCTTTCTGACCCAGCACGATTTCTCGAGATTCTCCCTGTCGAAGGAATCGACCTGTGGTGAGACGATCTTCGATTTCCGAAACCGTATTTTCGCGAGTCGGATCGCTCCCTCGAATCAGCATGCCTTGGGCACTCTCTTCGTGTGACACTAACGCAAAGGCGTCCATTCGAGGAGCAAAGCCTTTGATGTCCGGAACTGATTCAAGATGGGTTCTGAGGCTTTGTGTCCATGCCAGGGGTTGCTCGAGCGTTCGCTCCTCAAGATGATCGGGGGCCATCAGGGAAAGGTGACCAGAGGCCATCCGGACCCCATTCTCCACCATTTCTTCGTGACTTCCATTGGAGAGTCCGGTCATATTGACCACGAGCATCATGGCGAAGGAGGTCGCGGCGAGGGTCAGTCCAGTTCGTCTCGGATTGCGTCCGAGACTACGCCAAGCGAGGCGAAACTCCAGTGAATTCACCGGAGGCCTTTCTTGAGATTACGCTTGGTGAATACGGTGTCGTCGATTTCAGCATCAAACTCAATCCGTTTAATGCGCACTTGCGTCTCATGCCCTTCTTTTTGCTCAGGGGTGAGTATCCAGAGGTGAGAGACCCAACGTTTTTCTACGGGCTGAATCTCTTGGTACTGCATTGTGCGAATCAGAACGTCGTCCTCATCGTAGAATTCTTGGCGGAGAGTGACATCACGCTCGGTATCGATCCACGCGATGATTTTGCCCCACACCACGGGCGTATCCTCATGAGGAATATATTCGACCACGTAGGCTTCCCGATCCGGATGGTTCTTTACAGTGTCTTCGATCCCCAAGAGGCGGTGGTCGTAATCATCAGTTTGGCTGGATTCGCGAACCAGGTCGTCATTGGTGAGGTCGCTGCCCATCCAAGATTGAAGCATCATGGAGGGGGGGATGCGCACGGTGCGCTCGACTCGGGGAATGTACATCCAGAGATTGGGGTGAACCTTGAGGAACCCTGTGCCTTTATCTTTTGCGGGCGCCTCCATCCGTGTAAAAGAGCGTTTCCCTAGGCGGTCATCCCAGGAAGTGAATTCGATCATTCGGGGTTGAGTGAGCCGTGGAGATCGAACGGTCATTTGAGCTTGGATGACGGTTTGATCTCCGCGAAGGCTCTCTTCGGCACGATTCGCGATTTGCGTTGCAGACATCCCTGGGCTGGCCGGGCGGAGGCTCGCTAAAGCTAAGGAGGGCTGAGCGGAACCTAGAAGAAGAATGATGACGACCTTGAGGTAGTTCGACATGGTGCCCCTAGACGATGTTTCTCATCGAGAAGGCGAGAGCCTAACAAACAAGCCCTGTCGGTAAATAGCCTAATGTGAGAAGTCGAGGGAAGGGGGCTGCGCTGACAGCTTGATTGGGCTGGACTAGGCTTGCAGGGGAACTTCAGGTTCACTCGAAGCATCTCAAGATCAGAGTCGCAAACCCGCTCAAGAAGAAGGAACACCATGTCCACCACGCTCATTGTTTTGATTGTCCTTGCTGGGGTAGTTGTCCTCGGTTTTATGTACGTGATGGGGATTTTTAACCGTCTCGTGGCTCTTAAGAATCGGTACGAAAACGGCTTCGCGCAAATTGAGGTGCAGCTTAAGCGTAGGCACGATCTGATTCCTAATTTAGTGGAGACGGTGAAGGGCTATATGGCCCATGAGAAAGAGACGCTTGAGGCGGTGATTCAGGCTCGGAATCAAGCGATGGGCGGACTCGCTGAAGCGTCGGGCAACCCGGGTGACCCTTCGGCGATGAAGAACCTCGGCGGAGCAGAAGGCGCCTTGTCGGGCGCGATGGGCCGACTCTTGGCTCTTTCGGAGTCCTATCCGGACCTCAAGGCCAGCCAAAATATGCAGCAACTGACCGAGGAGTTGACGTCGACAGAGAATAAAGTTTCTTTTGCTCGCCAGGCCTTCAATGATGCGGTGACGGAGTACAACACCTTCAAACAAAGTTTCCCTCCAGTGATCTTTGCAGGGATGTTTGGTCATTCTCAGGATGCCGGTCTACTTGAGTTTGATAGTCAGGCGATCGCTGAGCCGCCCAAGGTTGAGTTTTGATTCGTACCTGGGGCGGAAAATAGAGACAATATGGCGTCGGATTTTTTTGAGTTGCAAGAAGGTGCGCGTAGGCACACTAAGCGTTTAGTATTTTTGTTCGCCCTTGCGGTATTTGGAATGACGGCTTCGCTGTACGTCACAGCGGCGATCCTCCTAGGGTACAGCCAAGATCCAGCGACGGGTGCCACGGTCTGGAATATACGTTGGCTCGATCCTGTACTGATGCTGCAGATCGGTGCGGCCACCGCGCTTGTCGTGGGCGGAGCAAGCCTCTATCGGATTTCGTCACTTTCCGGTGGTGGTAAGGTCGTTGCGGAGAGTTTGGGGGGAACTCTCCTCCATGCCAACAGCACGGATCCCGTTGAGAAGAAAGTCTTAAACGTGGTTGAGGAGATGGCCATCGCCTCAGGTACGCCGACGCCCCCGGTTTACATGATGCAAGAGGAGCCCGGTATAAATGCTTTCGCAGCTGGGTTTACGCCAAGCGATGCGGTGGTTGGAGTGACTCGAGGGTGTGTAGAGAACTTAAGTCGAGACGAATTGCAAGGCGTTATCGGGCATGAATTTAGCCACATTTTAAACGGAGACATGCGGCTCAATATTCGTTTGATGGGCGTTCTGTTTGGCATCTTGGTGGTCGGCTTGCTTGGGAATATTCTCTTGCGTTCGTCGCTCTATGGGAGTGCGTTTCGAAGTCGCAACAGTCGAGATAATTCGACTCAGGTTTTGCTGATTATCGGTGGCGTGATGATGGTGGTGGGCTTTATCGGAACGTTCGTGGGAAATTTGATTAAAGCCTCGGTGAGTCGTCAAAGAGAATTTTTGGCGGATGCTTCCGCGGTTCAATTTACACGCAATCCGGCCGGTATCGCGGGCGCACTTAAAAAGATTGGTGGCTTTGAAGGGGGGTCTGAGATGCTCAACCCTCATGCCCCAGAATCGAGTCATATGTTCTTCGGTCGAGCGGCTTCATCGGGTTTGAATTCGCTCTTTGCCACGCACCCGCCTCTTGAAGAGCGAATTCGTCGACTCGATCCATCATGGACGGGACAGGCCGACGGACCATCCGCCTCTTCTTCGACCGCGAAGGCGCCTACGGGTCAGGCTTCGAATCTGGCTATGGGTTTTTCGCAAGAGCCCGCGGAACATGCTGTGGCGCAAATCGGGAATGTCACTCAAGGGCACCTTGATTATGCAAATGCGTTGATCAGCAGAATACCTACCGCGGTGATCGAAGCCGCTCATGAACCCTATGGGGCCCGTGCTGTGATTTACGGCCTTCTGGTGAACTCGGAGACAGAGGCTCGCTCTCGACAGTTAGAAATTTTACCCGGCACGGCAGAGCCGGGGGTTTGGGCGTTAATGAAGGGGTTGTTGCCCCAGATTGCCGCTTTGGATGCTGGGGTCCGTTTGCCTCTGATTGATTTGGCCTTGCCTGCATTGCGAGAGCTTTCTCCGGATCAATACAAACGATTCTGCTCCGTGGTGGCTGCGCTGGTGGCTGCAGATGATCGGATTAGTCTATTCGAATGGACGCTTCAGAGAATCTTATTGACTCATTTAAAGCCTCATTTTGAAGGGGTTTCCACCTCTCAAAATCGATTCAGCGGCTTTAAAAAACTCGCTGAACCCTGTGAAAAAGTTTTTTCGGCTTTGGTACTCGCTAGTTCTAATCCGCCTCAAGAAGCCGAGCAGGCTTTTTATGAGGCTGTTCGTGACGTGGGTGTTTCAGGTGTTCGTCTGCTGCCTTTTGACCAAGTGGGACTCCAAGGTCTGGACGAGGCCCTCGACTTGCTGTCTGGGCTTACGCCCAAATTAAAGAGAAGATTTTTGTCGGCGTGCGCTTCGCTGATTTCAGCTGATCGCACTGTGACTCTTGAGGAGGCGGAATTGTTCCGAGCGATCGGAGACAGCTTGGGTTGTCCAGTTCCGCCGCTTCTCCCCGGACAAAAACTGACCGATTAAGCTAAGGTCAGTCGCTATCATCAAGCTTGTAGCCCATTTAATGTGTGCTTTTTATTGATCGCTTTAGCGCCCCGGATGGGGCAAGGATACTCTGAGTCATGTCTAAATTTTCATATACGGCTGAGGAAAAGATATCGGCCGAAGATTTTGTTCAACTTCTTCGATGGTCGGGCTTGTCGGAGCGGCGGCCTGTTGAAGATATGGATTGTATCCAAGGAATGATTGATCACGCGGACTTAATGGTTACCGCGTGGCGCGGTGACGATCTGGTCGGGGTCGCTCGGTCTGTGACCGATTTTAATTATTGCTGCTACGTCTCTGATTTAGCGGTGGATCTGGATTTTCAGCATCTCGGTGTGGGAAGAGAGCTTTTACGAGAGACGAAGAGGAGTGTGGGGGAGGGCTGCAGCTTGATTTTGCTTTCTGCGCCTGATGCAGCGGAGTATTACCCGAGGGTGGGCTTTACTCAGCATCAAGGGGCTTTTCGGTTGGGAAGTGAACAAGAAATTCTATAAGGCGCTGCCTCTTTCACATTTTGAGTATCGTAAGCCTTCCCTATTCGGAACCTGGACTGATGTCTAGGTTAAAGAGCGCCTTGAAGTCAGTGTAGTAGGCCTCGTCACTCGTGTGCGTGCCCAACTGAACCCAGTCTTGGTCACTCATGTTGGCTCGCCCGGCGCAGAGTTCCTCGCCTCCCCAAGCACATCGGTATCTCAGTCGAGGGTTGGGGTCTTCAAGAGCATGCTGAATGACTTCAGCCACGTCTTCAGCTTGGGCATTTCCGGCAATGCCTGCGGCATAGAACTGAAGCATTCGACGGTAGGCGGCGGAATATTCGGTGGGCGTGGGGTGCCCGATATTTTTGGGGAGAATCGCGGTTCGTGTGACCCCAGGCTCGATGATCGAGACGCGAAGGCCGAAAGGGGCAATCTCTTGAGCGAGGCTTTCGCTTAAACATTCGACGGCCCATTTGGAAGCCGAGTAGATCGTTTGTGCCAAGGCGGCGATCCGACCCGTTACGGAACTGACGTTGACGATATGGCCCGATTTTTGAGCGCGCATCGCAGGAAGGACGGCCTGAGTACAGCGAATAATGCCCCAGAAGTTGGTGTCGAAAACCTGTTTTGCCTCTTCGATGTTGACATCTTCGAGAGTGGCGTTCATGCCGACTCCCGCATTGTTGATGAGGATATCGAGGCCTCCAGTGGCTGTATTAATATCCGAAATGGCTTTCTGTACAGAGGTCTCATCGTTGACATCTAGTTTGAGCGGGTGGACTTGAGTTTCTAGATTTGATGCCTTCTCAAGTAGTCGTTCCGCTTTTTCTAAGCTTCGCATCCCTGCGAAGACGTGGTAGCCCTTGGCGGCCAGGTGAAGGGCCGTTGCGCGTCCGATCCCCGAGTTGGCGCCAGTGATGAGTACTCGCTGCATTTTTATATCCTTCTGTTCGTGTGGGTCACGCGTTTATGAGAATCGGCGCAAGCGCGCAATTTGAAGACAGATAAGTTCCGTCGCTCCGTAAAAAAGGAACTTGTGAAAATGGGTAGGCGTCGAAGTGTAGAGAATGAGGGCTCAACGACAAGGCGCTGATACGTTAGCTCGCGAGCGTTTTTTGGAGTGGGAGTTTGTGGGCCGTAAAATTGTGAGACTCGTCTTGATTGTCTTGAGTAGTTATTCAGGATTGATTGAGATCGTTCTTTACAGTTCATTAACCGTAAGGAGGTCGATGTGGCGTTGGATTTGGTACGTTGACGGAGGCACTTGGGCCGTGAACTCGTTGTCGAGTTAAGGTGAATCGAAAGAGAGGTGTTGGAATTTGACAACGGCCTTTCGTGTACTCGCTCTGGCCTTGGGCCTGGGAACGATCTACGGAATTCTTCTCGCGAATCAGGGCGATCTTTTGACCATCCGTCAGGTCTCAAGATATATACCTGGCGGGGATGCCGGTTTACATTTAGTCGTGATGGGGGCCCTGATGCTTTTCCTGAGCCTCGGTTTCGAGGGATCTCGTGTGGCGGGTCGACGAGTGGGCACATTAACCCTTCTCGTCGTTATGTGGCTCTTCGCGACTGGAGAAGAATTTCAGCAGATGCACCAGCCGTACCGTCGGTTCTCGCTCGTGGATTTGTTTTTTAGCTATTTGGGGATCGGAGTAGGAGCCTCGATTGCGATTTTGATTCGCCGAGTGCAACGATGGCTGGGGAGCGAGAGCCTTCCATGACGTGGAGTCAGTGAGGCGATCCGTAGGAGGGGATGAGCGAAACCTCAGGTTTTTTTCCGAGTCTCTTTTGTAAACCAAAGGCTGATGATGAAGCCGACTCCTGCAAAGAGAGCGAGCGCGAGGAAGTAGTTCATGTGTCCCGTCGCTCCGGGTGAGTGATCGAGGAGCCATCCGGAAAGGGGCCCCTGGAAGACATCGGGTGAGTATCCGATAAAAGACACGATGCCGACGGCCGTGCCCGTTGAAGCTGCTTTAATATGACCTTCCTCAAGAAGAGCAAAATAGACAGCCCTCATTGCAAACACCGCACAGGAGGTCATGAGAACGCCTGTAATGAGAAGGCCGACCATAGATGGGGCGGGCTGACTTAAGCCAAAAAAGAGATACCAAAAAACGAGCCCCACAAAAGATAGGCTGATGATCCGTGAGGAGAGAAAACGATCGGCCAGATAACCGGCAGCGACCGCTGCCATGGGGCGGATCCACGTGCTGAGCGCGCTCAGTTTTGCACTCTCGACTTCAGTGAAGCCCCAGGCCTGGGCGGCGAAGAGCGAGTAGTTGTCCACGCCTTTAAAAGTCACATATGCACAGATGATGATTCCCGCTTGCAGCCAAAGTGTTTTTGTTTGAAACAATTGACGGAGTTGTTTTTTTGAAAGGTGAGCTTTCTTACTCGAAGGATCTTTTTCGGTGGGCTCTTGGACGAAGAACCAAGTGCAGAGAGCAGCAAGGAAGGTGATTGCCGTATAAAAGAGAATCACGCTGCGAAGAGCACTGGCTCGACCTTCAGGGGTAACTTGAGTGGGGTCCGAGGGGAAGGTCAGGCCGAAGATGATGACGGCGACAGTGGCCATGGCGGCCGCGAGTAAGCCTCGGCCGCCATCGAGGAATCCGTAAGCTCGCCCCTGCGAACGCGCTGTTCCCCATTCGCGAGTGGCGCGGATAAGGGCTCCCCAGAAGAGGAGGATGGAGGTCAGGCCCCAGAAGGCAAAAAGAGGCCACAGTCCATTGTAGCCGGGAAGGGTGGCAAAATAGAAACCTCCGAATCCAGTACACACAAGAGATGCGGTGAGAAGTCTTCGAGCTGGAAAGAGGTCTGCGATCATTCCTCCCGGGATGTAAGCCAACATGGCCATGACGCCGTACGCCGTCTGAAGAAAACCGAGTTCGGTGTTGCTGAGATCCAGGGTCAGAAGCAGTGAGGGCCGGAAATAGCGAGCGACGTGATATGGGAGGCAAAAGATGGTTTCTGCAGCGATGATCAGACAAAGGATCGAAAGGATCCGTTGAACTCGCACTTGTCGGTGATTCATGAGTTTGACCTCAATCCCATGATCCAGAGACCACTTTCCTTAAAGGTGCACATCCTTATCTGCACGTAGAGGGACCCTCGCCTTTTTCTTTTAGGGCTCGAATGAGTACCGGTTATTTATAGATTCGTCTAGCACAGCTCTGCATCCCACTTTTGATTGTGTCAAGTATTCCTGGACGGATGGGGGTCTGTGTCTCAAGAGCGTGGCTTTGGCTTTTCAGAAACCAATCTTATTAGAACGTAGATCGACTATGATGGGGTCATCTTGAAGAGCCTCCAGGCCAAGGGAAGGCGAGGGCTCGCTTTAAACTTTACGACTCATGATCTAAAGAGGTGAGAGAAGGATGTCCAATTCACACATGGAGGAACGTCATCTTTTGGTTGATGAATGTGATGGCGTCATGACGCTCACCATGAATCGCCCCGCGGCACGAAATGCCCTAAGCCCTCAGATGCTGGTTCAGCTGTCGGCGGCTTGGTACGAATTTCGTGATCGCCAAGACCTGCGTGTTGCGATTTTGACTGGTGCCGGAGAAACCGACTTTTCGGCGGGGGGAGACCTTAAGCGAACCATGCCTTTGCTCACAGGGGCGAGAAAACCTGAAGATGAGTGGGATCAAGAAATCCTTGAGCATCCAGAGAGATTCACCGATGCGATCCTTCGTGGTTTTGAACTGTATAAGCCTGTGATCGCGGCGGTGAATGGCAATGCCTTGGGCGGGGGTACGGAAATGACGAATGCGTGCGATCTCCGGGTGGCTTCTGAACATGCTGTTTTTGGGACGCCAGAGGCGAAGCTTGGGTTGCTCCCTGGCGGAGGATCTTTGAGTCGCCTCCCTCGGCAAATCCCATTAGCCAAAGCGATGGAAATTTTACTCATCGGGGACTCCTTCTCGGCTCAGGACGCACTTGGGATGGGTTTGCTGAACTACGTGGTTCCACCCGCCCATTTAATGGAGAAGGCTCGTGAGATGGCCGAAAAGCTGGCGCAGAACGGTCCCTTAGCTGTTCAAAAGATCAAAGAGGGCATTGTGCGAGGGAGTGGCCTGAGTCTCGCGGAGGCGCTTCAGGTGGAGAACGAGGTCTCAGCGGCAGTCATGCTCTCTCAAGATGCGCGAGAAGGTCCTCGGGCCTTTAAGGAAAAACGGCCTCCTCGTTTCTCCGGGAAATAAATTTTTGCGGAGAGTTCTGAGCCGATGTTTTCTGAGTCAACTGATTGGATCAAGCGTTCCTTGCTACGCTTTTGAGGTCAGTCAATCATGGGGAATCCAAAGTGAGTAGCGAAACTCAAGCGTCAGAACTTTATCAACGCCTTCAGGTACGGGTGGGTCAAACGGGCCCCTTAGAGACCGCGCGTGATGCTGTGAATTCAGCGATGATTCGTCATTGGTGCGATGCCTTAGAAGATCATCATCCGGGGTATACAGATTCGGACTGGGCCAAGGCTTCTCTTCATGGCGATCTTGTAGCCCCCCCGGCCATGCTCAATGCGTGGCTGATGCGCGGACTGTTGCCGCCTCAAGGTACTGAGAGTCAAACTGAGGAAGGGGCTTCGGGAGCTTATTCTGATTTGGATGCCGCAGGATATACCTCTGTCGTGGCGACGAATTCAGAGCATGAATATGACAGGTACCTTCGGATAGGCGATCTGCTTCAAGGCCGCAGTCGCGTCGAAGAAGTCTCTGATGAAAAAACAACAGGCCTCGGTGTGGGCCATTTTGTCACCACCTTGACCGAATATACGAATCAATCAGGGGAAAGTGTGGGCCGGATGCGGTTCCGGATTCTAAAATTTAAGCCCGGAACCGGGCGTGGGATGAATCAAGAAGGGGAGGGGAGTACGGAAGTGCCTCTTCGCCCGGATCCCGGAATTAGTTTAGAGACTGCTTTCTTTTGGGATGGACTCGAAGCTGGAGAGCTTCGAATCCAGCGTTGTGAGGAATGCGGAGTTCTTCAGCACCCTCCTATGGTGCGTTGTCCTGCATGCGGGAGTTATCGCTTTGACTACGCGGTCTCTAGTGGGCGAGGTCGAATCTATAGTCATGTGGAGCCGGTTCATCCGCATTTCGCCTCTTTCGAGCCTCCCTACGTTGTCGGGTTGGTGGAACTGGAAGAGGGGACGCGGTTGATCACGAATATCGTCGACCTAGAGCCGGATCAAGTTGAGATTGGGATGCCTGTCGAATTGGTTGTCGAGCGTCGTAATTCAGGTCGAAATCTTCCTTTCTTTCGTCCGGTCCGGCCAGAGAGAAGGATCAGCACCCGGAGGTTGGACGAAGTTCAGGTGGGCGACGTACTGGGCCCTTGCCCGGTTCCCATTACGGCGACTTTGATTGTGGCGTCCGCGATTGCCTCGCGTGACTATCAGGATGTTCATCACGATCGTGAACTTGCGGTGCTGCGAGGCTCACCCGATATCTTTATGAACATTTTGAGCACCTCAGGTTTGTGCGCTCGCTATGTCACGGATTGGGCGGGGCCAGAGGCTTTGATCCGAAAGTTATCCATCCGCTTGGGGGCGCCGAACTATCCTCATGATACGATGACATTTTACGGTTCTGTAAATTCGGTGTCCGGAGATAGAGTCGAAGTCGGGTTGCGTGGGCAGAATCGGCTAGGGCCGCATGTGACGGGCACAGTTGAGGTCGAACTCCCGGACCGGACTCAAAGCGATTAGTACGAAAACTTGAATCTAGAACCGGTAAGTAGTCGTGAGACCCGTCGTGAGGAAGTAATTCTTCCAAACGTTGCCCACGCCCCACACGAAAGATGTTTCGATTCCAACAGCCCAGTTTTCATTTAGATAGTAGTCGACTCCGATTCCGTTCCGGAAGCCCCAGTCGACTTGATTTGAAGCGGCGCCAGGCGGCTTGGCCCAGAGTCCGTTGGCTCCGATGACGACGTACGGTTGGATCTCTTCTTCCATGAAGAAGAATTTCCCATTCACCCCGAATAACCAGTTTCCATATTCGATTCCTTCGTGGCTGGGAATCCACTCAAATTCGAGTTCGAAGGCGAGGCGTTCATTCTCTCGCCAGCCGAGTGCAAAGGCGATCTCAGGGTCCGTTTCCCAGTGTTCGTTGGGGGCCTGCGGGAAAGAGCTGGAGCTTGAGCTCCAAGCGACCCCCAGTCCGCCCTGAACGTAGACTCCCGGACGACTGTAATCGCCCTGATCGGCCTCGCCCTGAGCAGAAGGGGTCATAATCAGAAAGCCGAACACGAGAAGAAGCGGGATCAAGATTTGAGACATTTTGAGTATGCTCTCTAAGCTGAAAAAGCGTTTTTAGCGAGTTGGTTGGCACGCTCACTTTACGCGGGTTTGAGGGGGCTTTCCAGGGATTGAGGCGACTCTATGGACTTTGGGCGCATTGCAAGAGGGTGGGCACGCCTCCCGGGAGAACGATTTTCCCCTGGGCTTATTTGTATGCACATGCACTGCGATTGTCTTCTTGCGAAAACGCTTGCGTTTTCGGACAACTAAGCGAATTTAGAATGATTGGGGGTGCCTCGCAGAGGGGCTCCGACGAGAAGAAGGAGCGAAAGATATGAGTGATTCCGTCGAAGGGCAGTGGGACCATGAAGTCGATCTTTTAGTGATTGGTTCCGGGGCTGGAGCGATGACCACCGGGATCGTGGGGCACGATCGAGGCGCCCGCGTTCTGTTGATCGAGAAGGGCGATCACTACGGGGGGTCTTCAGCCATGTCAGGTGGGAGTCTCTGGGTTCCCAATAATCACTGGATGGAAGGGACGGGGATTGACGATAGTCGAGCGGATGCACTGGCCTATCTTCAGGAGATCACGGCGGGCGAAGTCGCTGCCGAGAAATTGGAGGCCTATGTCGACCATGCCTCTGAGACGGTGAAGTATTTAGCGGAACGCGCGGGACTTCGGATGTATTCGATGCCCGCGTATTCGGATTATTAT
>NZHD01000054.1 GCA_002691205.1 Deltaproteobacteria bacterium | reverse complement strand
CGACGCGCCGGCGATGAGGCGGATGGGCCGGGTTTCGATCTCACTTTGGTTCATGTCGATCATGATGAAGCTGATGCCGTCCCGCTTGGGTCCCTTGAACTCGGTCCGGACCAGCACCCCGCACCACTGAGACACGTCTGCTCCTGAAGTCCACGTTTTTTGACCATTGAGGCGCCAATGGTCTCCCATATCCTCGGCTCGGCATTGAAGGGAGGCGAGGTCGCTGCCTGCATTGGGCTCGGAGTATCCCAAGGACCAGAATGTTCGGCCCAGGCAAATCTTGGGAATGTGGCGTTTCTTCTGCTCGTCTGTTCCGTACTCAAGAATCGTCGGTCCCACCATGGTGATTCCCATGCCCGCCGTGATGGTGAGGGGGTTGAATGCGCCGACGGCCTCCATTTCTTGATCTAGGACTTGAGCCTCAAGCTGAGAAAGGCCCCCGCCTCCGTATTCGGCAGGCCAGGTTGGAGTTCCCCATCCCTTTTCGCCTAAGCGATCGATCCAGAGATCGAGGTCTGGATTTGATCGATCTACGGACTCGGCTCGGAGAACCACACTGGCTTGGCCTTCAAGAGAAGAAGGGAAGTTTTCGGCCAGCCACTTTTGGGCTGTCTCACGAAAGGCGTCGAGGTCTTGTTGGCTTTGAGTCATTCTGTTTGGCACTCCTTTTTGATCCGAAGCGGCTCTCCGAGTTCCTACGTGCGAAAGGAGAGACGAACTAGCCTGATTTGTTCCCGCGAGGGTCCGGCTACGCCTTAGGGCGCTGAGAAAACCGGATCACCAGAGCGGGACGGGAGTATAGAGGGGACTAGGGGGACCTGGCTACCCACCGGGGGAACCAGGCTCGCCTAGGGCCTGGGCTCGCAAACAAAGACCGGAATATTGCGGTCTGTTCGCTTTTGGTAGTCATCGTATTCGGGGTAGTGGGCCACGCAGGTGGGCCAGACCGCCGCCTTCTCAGTGTCATCGACCCTGCGGGCTCGAAGGTTCATCTTCTTCTTTTTATACTGAACGACGACGTCGGGATTTTTCTCGATATTTTTAAACCAAATCGGCGTTTTTGGAGCGCCGCCTTGGGAAGCGACGACAATCACGCCCTCCTTATACGGGACATACATCAAGGGGATCGTGCGGTCCTTGCCAGATTTGGCGCCCTTCATAGTGACCAACATCACGGGGCGTCCGGTCAAGGTACCTAGGATTCGCCCTCCGGTGAGCTTGTACATGAACACGTTCAGCTTGGAGTAGGGCTTGATAAAAGCTCGAAGCCGTTTGAATTCCTTCTCGCTCATGGGATTTTCAGCCATGGACGTTCCTTTTTTCAAGAGGGCGTGAAGTCAGCGCAAAATCCAGCGCCGGCCGGAGTTTATTGGGGCGGGCACAGTGCGCAGAGCTTGTTCCCGTCCGGATCACGAAGATAAGCGAGGTACATTCCGCTCTCGCGCAGGCCCGGCGGGTCCTCGTCGGCCTTTCCACCGTGGGTCAGCCCCGCGGCATGCCAGGCGTCTCCCTGTTCAGAGGATTCGACGCGAAATCCAATTGTGCTTCCGTTGCCATGGGTGGCTGGTGCTCCGTTGATGGGAACGGTGATGGCGAAGACGCCTGCTGGTCCCACATAGAAGTATCGGCCTTTATTGTCGACGCCCGGCCCAAGACCGAGCGTTTCGAATACGGCGTCGTAGAATTTTTTTGATTTCTCAAGATCGCTGACACCTACCATGACGTGGCTAAACATGAATCGCTCCTATGGATATGGTTTCTGATGACGGACGTTCAACTGTAGCGACTTATCGTGGGGTCGGTCGCAGGGGAAGGGTCTATTTTGCCGAGAAGAGGCCGCTTGAAAATATTTGGGCCTGTTTTTCGAGATCGCTTGCTTTTTGCGGAGGCTTGGGAATTCTTTCGGATTTGCGGAGCTTAAAAGTCGTCATCCTATGGAAACATGCTTTAGCTTCCGCTTTCGCAGTTGTAGATGAGAATCATTCGATTTTCCGCATAGCGTTCATGTCCGGGACACGCATCTCCCCCTGAGTCTTGGGCGCATTTTAGCTCCATGTACGCCTCGGATTCTTTTGCGCAACGCGCCCGATCGTGATTGGGCTCGCATCCAAGCGTCAGCAGCATTAAGGCTAGTGCGGTGAACAGACCTCTCATGGATTTTCCTTAAGTTCCTGTAGCTCTACTCGTTGAATGCCCTTGCTCGGCTCTTGGCGGAAGCTTTGGTTCCAAGCGGCGCGGAGGCGAGCGGCTTTGCTCTTTGATGGTAGAGGGTAGATCATTTTCTGAGCCGTGCGCTTTTAAAGTGAAGCGCCTCAGAGGAATCAGGGGCCCAAAGACTCCGAGGTGAGAGTCGACCTAATAATCTGGAGCGGGTGTTCCAGGGTCTTTGGCCAGAGAGGCCTGAAATTCCTCGAGCACTTGATAGAGCGGATAGTCGACCCAAGTGTCGAGATTATAGTTAATAGCCGGATGCTCTTCCTTGGGGTCGACGATGAGATTGTAGAAGGTGGGATAAGCGAGTGTTTTGATTGAAGAGTCGCCGTCGTCAATGGTTTTGAGAAGCATTTTCCAATTGCGCCATTTGACACCGAAGAGTTCGTTGTCCACGTAGATCACAATAGACTCTCGAGCCGATCGATCCGTTTGGCCCATGAGGAAAGCCGATTGGTCCACGCCGTCCATGGTTCGGTCGCTGGGAACTTGCCCCCCACTCCAACGGGCCAGGGTCATAAAAACGTCCACGGCATGTACGATGTTGTTGGAGACCCGATTCATTGGAATTTTCCCGGGCCAGCGAATCAAGAAGGGAACGCGAAGAGATCCCTCATAGGGGCTGAACATGCCGCCTCGCCACGGTCCGGTGAATCCTCCCGATCCAGGCGTGCCTTCGCGCCCGTTGTCCGATGTGAAGATGAAGATGGTGTCTTCGCTAAGCCCGAGTCCGTCGAGTGTGTCTAGGAGCTCACCCACATAGGCGTCCGTTTGCGCCAAGACATCGGCAAAGGGGCCGTTGCGGGTCTGGCCCTTGAAATCCGGGTGTGGGTCAGCTGGATTGTGAGTCTGCGTGTAGGGAAGAAATGCAAAGAAAGGTTTTTTGGCCTTTGCGCTGCGCTTGATGAAGTTAATCGCTTGGTCGGTGATTTCGCGATCAATGGTCTGACGTTTGGCTCGGTCATATACGGCGATTTTTTTTTGGGGGCTGGCCGCGTGTCGCAGACAGAACGTGAGGGAGTGTCACGCTGGGGTGAATGCCTTCTTCAAAGAGGTCACTGTCTGGCCAGTAGGCCCGGTCGGACGATCGGGGAATGCCGTACCACTCGTCGAAGCCTTGATCCGTGGGGTAACGACCGGGGGTATCGCCTAGATGCCATTTCCCAAACATGCCCGTCGCATAGCCCGCTTCGGATAGCATTTCGGCCAAGGTCTCCTCATACGCCGTTAACCCATACCAGATATCGCGGGGCGTCCCGTCTTCTTGCCATCGTGTGCGAACTCCATAGCGACCGGTCATAAGGGCAGCTCGCGAAGGGGTGCATTCCGCTTCGACATTGTAGTTGGTGAACTTCGCTCCTTCGGACGCAAGGCTATCGACGCGAGGTGTGGCCGCACCACGCAAAACCCCTCCGCCGTAGGCGCCCACTTCGCCGTACCCAAAATTGTCCATTAACACGAGCACGATGTTGGGTTGGGTTTCTCTTTCGTTGACAGCCCAGGCGGGACAGGCCGCGAAGAAAAGGAGCGTTCCCAGAATCAAGAGTTCTGTGGCTGTGTCACGGGTTTTCATATCGTTTCCCTTTTGCCTGTACGGAACGCCCACCAAGTGACTCGCCGAGAGGGTAGGTCTTGGTTTTGCATGGCCAATCGAACCTCAAGCATCGGTTTTGATCGTTTTTTTTGAGGCTGAGGTTGCGTTTTATGGTTCAACTGAAAGAGGCGAGTTGTGGGAGCGGCGTCGATCTTGCTCGGGTTTCAATGAAGAAGGCCCGAACTCGTTGAAAAGCTCAGCGGAGACGTGATGTGTGTCTCGGGGGAACGATTGGGCTTGGCCGGCCCGGCTCTGACGTGAGATCGGGATTGCGTTCTGGGTTTCGAGAGCAGTGAATTGACGTCCAGGCTTGAATGTTTTATATATTACGGTAATAATACAAAGAGACGATCGCTCCATGCAGCTCTTTTAATGTGATGTTTCGATTTTTTAGGGAGAAGTGAAGTGCCAAAATCGACTAGGAATATGGGTAAAGGGTTCACCAAAGCAGGGCGCGAAGCCCTTCTCTCGGAACCTCGATTTGGAATTCTCAGCGTGGCGCGTGCGGAACGTGGGCCCGTTGCGGTCCCGATCTGGCATCGCTGGGACCAGGCCACAGGCGAGCTGCGCTTTACGAGCGGGATCTCCACAAAAAAGGGCGAAGCACTTGTGCGTGAGGGGCGAGCCTCCTTCACGGTCATGGACGATGTGGGCGGGTATGTCTCGCTTGAAGGTCCAGTGGTTCACGACGATGAGTATGACTTTGATCTGGAGCTCGTGGGGACGGCCCTGCGTTATATGCCCCATGAGGGCGAGGACTACGTTCGCGCGGCGTATATGAATAAGGGCAAGCCTTGGCCTGGAATTGTTTTGTGGAGGATCAAGGCTGAACATTGGCTGACGTTCGATCGAGCAGAGACCCTACTCGCCCATGAGAAGTAGTCCATCAGAGCAGACGGTATTTCAAAGAGGGCCTGTCGGCGATCGAAGGCGACCTCGATGCCCGATGTGAGGTTACCGATGAAGAGGAGCATTGGGCGGAGTGAGGATCCCAGGGTTGCGGTTTGAAGCGCTCTGCCTTTGATGACTGATCTACGGGGTACACCGAATCGTGTCGAGAACCCCTGGTGACATCGAAAGGAGAGCTGGCCGAGAGGGCAGGCGATGCAGATGATGCCGGCCGCGGCAATGGACTCTCCTCCTGAACTGATCACACCAAATTGCAGCCACATCTATTTGGCGCGGATCGCCACGCTCTCCTCGGCAATCTGGGGAACAGCTGCCGGTTTTCGAGACACGTCTACGACGTCCACCGGGTCAGGTAAATCGGGGATAAGATATACAATCTGGTTCCCCGAGACGTGAACGCCCACATCGCTTTCTGTCTTAGACGGGGTCGGTCAGTCTGCGTTTGATCTCTGTTTTCAGAATCTTTCCATTGGCATTGCGGGGCAGAGGATCGCGGCCGATCAAAATACGGATGGGAACCTTGTAAGCAGCAAGGTGATTCTTCATGTACTGGCGCAGAATGGCTTCCGACAGTTGTTTGCCAGGACGGATTTGGACGGCGGCGCCGACCTCCTCGCCAAGGATCCGCTCTGGAATTCCGACGACAGCGGCATCCATGACATCCGGATGGCTGAAAAGCATATTCTCGACCTCTACGCAGTAAATATTCTCCCCGCCTCGGATCACCATATCTTTGGCGCGGTCGACGAGAAAGACGAGGCCCTCTTCGTCGATTTTTGCGATGTCACCGGAATGGCACCAGCCATCGACGAAAGTCTCGGCCGTGGCCTCGGGCTTGTTCCAATACCGTTTGACAAGGTTCGGGCCGTAGATGCAGAGTTCGCCCGTTTCTCCGGGAGAGAGCGTGCGGCCTTCTTGATCGACGACTTTGACCTCGCAGACCGGGACTGGGGGGCCGATGCTGTCCGGGTTCTTCTCATAGTCTTCACCCGTGATGACCGTGGTCATGGAGGAAGTTTCTGTCATCCCGTACCCCTGCGAGGCGCTGTGCTCTCCGAATTCATCGACGATCCGGCGGACCAACTCGGGGGCGGCTGGAGCCCCTCCGTAGCTGACCGTGGTGAGACTCGACGTGTCTCGGGTTTTAAAGCTGGGTGACTCGAGGACCTGCCAGACCATGGAGGGGACACCGCCGAATCCGTTGATCTTCTCGCACTCGATTAAGTCTAGGGCTCGCTCGGGGTCCCACTTGTGCATCATGACCAGTTTATTTCCTCCCGCGGTATGAGTGGCCAGTGTTCCGTGGCATCCCGTTACATGAAAGAAAGGTACCGAGATGAGTGCATGGAAAGGGGGCGGCGGGTCGGTGGACTTGTTTGGCGTATCCAGAGCTAAACCCTGTCTCAGTTTTTTGTACGCGTTCGCGAACTCGCTGCTGACGACGTTGTTGCACAGGTTGCGGTGTGTTCCCAGGGCTCCTTTGGGACGGCCAGTGGTGCCTGACGTATAAAAGAGAGTGGCCTCATCTTCGGGGCCGAGAATCACAGGAGGCAGGGCGGCCTCGGGACTGAGGGAAGCCTCCGGATAAGGTTGACAGCCGGGAGGGAGCGCCGAATGGGGTCGCGCTACGAGAATCTCACGGAGAGAGGGGCGTTCAGCAAGGGCGGGCGCGACCAGTTCTGCACGTGCTTCATCGGCGATGAGGAGGCTTGAGCCGGAGTCGTCGAGCCCGTAGGCAAGTTCTTCACTTTGCCACCAGGCATTCAGCGGCACAACGATGGCCCCTATGGACGCAGCGGCCCAGAATGAAATCGGCCACTCCGGATAGTTTCTCATCGCGATGGCGACGCGGTCTCCCTTCTTGATGCCGAAGTGTGTGACGAGTTCATGGGCGAGGGAGACACTTTTTTGAAAGGCGTCCTCGTAGCTGAGCCGCTCGTTCTCGTAAACGAGGTAGTCGCGGTCCGCATACGCGCGACTATGCTCCCAGAGGGCTCGAATCGACGGCAGGCAGCGCTTCCATGTGCGCACGGGCCGTCCAGAAATAATCACTTCTTCAATTTCAAACGGACAGCCGGGGCCGATGAGTTGCTGTGTGATTTCACTGCGACTGGGCTTAGATTGATCGCGCACCATGAGGTTTAGCCCTTCTGTTCGTCGCCGGGTGAGATCCCTTCCGAACTAGAAAGATCGGATAGAAAGACATTCGCATCGGGCTTCAATTCTTGATTACGGGTTTTTCGCAAAAGCTCTTGAGTTTATCGAGTTCCTCTTGGGCGCCTTTGTTGAGAGCCGACTTCATAAAAAAGTTCATGATCCGAGCGTAGAAGGCCTGGGGCTCGGCCTGCATGGTGAGGCTGAGGTGCGTGTTCTGTCCGTGTGGCGCGAGTGTCCAACCTGTTCGCCAAATGGATCCACCTGCGAGGGTTTCCATCGCTACGTATTCGTTTTCGACATAAGCGGTGGTCTCGAGTTCGATCACGTCTTCTTTTTTTCCCAGCATTCGATGCTCACGATAACGAGCACCCAGCTCCGGTCCATTCTCAGTCAGTTCTTCGATCTTGAGCACGCTTTCCGGGAATGCCTTGGACATGGCGGTGACGTCGGACACGAGCTTGAAGACGCGATCCACTGGGGCATCGATTGTGCAGCTTTTTGTGACTTCCATATTGGTCTCCTGGGCCATTGAGAAAGGTACGAATTAATCGAGCATCCCTCAGCGCAGAAAAAGTGCATGAGGATTGATTGCGGTGGACGAAAGGTTGTCGCCCTTATTAATTTAACATACCCACCATGATAAAAAAACAAGAGCCGTCTCGTTAGCGAGGAGTGCGGCCAAACCTTCCTCTTTGCGCTGGTCTACGGCAGGGGCCGGGGCTTCGTTTGTAAGTCTCATGTTGTGAGGCAATCCTTATGTGTTATTATGGTGATTATGCCTAAAATAGTGGATCACAGTGAACGTCGAAAAGTCTTTGCGCAAGCGGCCAAGGAAGCCATTGCCAATAAGGGGATTGAACCGGTTCGACTCGTGGATGTCGCCCGAGCGGCCGGGGTCACCACGGGAAGTCTGAGTCACTACTTCTCAGATCGGGATGATCTGATCGATGCCGCTCTTGAAGAGTTGGTGATTGAGCTCGAAGCGAAGAATCGCGTGGAGGCCATGGAGGGCTCGTTGCTCGATGCCTGCATGACGATTATGCCAGTCAACGAGGAAGGTATCGCGGCGGCCCGTGTTTGGTTGGCTTTCATCAATCGAGGGCTTGTGAACGCCGATGTCGCTAAAAAAATGGCGGTGTTTTTTAAGATTAATTCAGCGCGCCTTTCAACGTACCTCATAGAGTACGAAGGGAAGGCGCCGCGGGATGCAGAGAATCTTGCTGAGACCATTGGGACTTTCGTAGACGGTTTGATGGTTCGTGCCACTTTAGATCCAGAGGGCTGGCCGGCTGAAAGACAGCGTGCACAGGTGGAAGCCGTCTTGCTTGAACTCGTGGGCCCTGGTGCTTTGATCCCTCAAGCGTAAGGGAGACAAATCAGTGAATTACTCTGAAATGGTTGTGAGATGGGAAGGGATTCTGGACCGGTCGGTACTGGCCTTTCATCATCTTTGTTTTATCTGTGGAGTGTTAGCATTTCTGTGGGCCGCCTCGTTGCCCTTCGCGGTTTCTGCAAGTCCAGGACTGAGCGAAATCGTAGGTGGCGTATTGGCCGGTGGTGTCGTTTTAGGTCTGGCTGATGCTTTTGGAGTGGCTTTTCGTTACGCGATCTTCGGTGACATTAAACTCTTTCCCTCTTGGACCTTGACGGCGTACTTGCCAGTCAGCGAGCCAGTTGATTCCGAGACATCCATTCAGCCCGATGAAGATCTCGTTCAGCGGACTGCTGGGGAGGGTGTCAGCGGCCTCTGGGACGTCGAGATCGATTCTTCCTTTGGGGCCATGTCCGTGGTCTTCCATCTGGTTGAGAAGGGGGGCAAGCTCACTGGATCTGTTGAGGGCAGTCTGTTTAAGCCGATGCAGATTGAAGGGGGGGCGATTGAGGACGGCTTGGCCCAATGGAAGACGACCTCCACCGAGCCTATGGCCATGACGCTCGGGTTCGTTGCGCGCTTCACGGGCGATCAGGTCAGCGGCGAGGCGGACTTTGGCGAGCACGGCCAAGGTCAAATTTCGGGCGCTCGAAGAGGCTCGAAGAGTGTCTCCTCGGAGAATCGGGCGGGCTCTGGATTTGCTCCAATGGCGTATGTTGAAAGGCGTCGAGAGACGATTCCGGTTGCGGATGTCTCGCCCGAGCTTCGGCCGGTGGTCGAGGAACTTGGCCTTGAAGGAAACTGCCGTCAACTTGTCGAGGAAGGCTGGACGATTATCGAGAACGCTGTCGACCCAGACTTTGTGTCGAGGCTGCGCCGGACGCTGATTGAAGGTCTGCCGTTGGATGCCACTGGCTCGGCGAACGCCTTTATGTTGCTCGGGAAGGATCCCGTCTATGCAGAGGCTGTGCTGAATCCTAAGGTCTTGGCTATGGCCGAATTTTCGGTGGGTCGAGGCAGCCTCCTCGGGAGCCTTGCGGGGACGATTCGTTCAAAGGGGGCCGCGCCGCTGGAACTGCACTCCGATCAAGAGCTGTTTCCCGCTCCCTTTCCAGAACACAATATGATGTTGACGGCGTGTTGGGTGCTGGATGATTTTACTCATGAGGCCGGCGCGACCCGAGTTGTTCCGGGGAGCCATCGGCTATTGCGTCACCCGATGGAAGCCGAAGCCGTGGACGAGTCGGCGGGGCTCGCCATGGAGTGCTCGGCGGGATCGATTGCGTTCTGGGACGGACGGGTCTGGCACGGGAATACTTCGCGAACCATCGATGGTCAGCGAGTAGCGCTTCATGCCAGCTATTACCGCCTTTTGATGCGACCCGGAGAAGATTATTCAGATGTGGCCGATGACTTGATAGCGACCTATGGCCAGCCCATGTCGACCCTCCTCGGTCGTGAAGATTTTCTCTATACCAAAGGCTATGACTACGTGAACGACTACGCGCGCTTCACTCAGACGACGAATAACTCGAAGAGCTAAGAGCGAGGCTTCGGCACGGGCGAAGGAGAGTTCTTGGTTCAAGGCACGGAATCGAGTGCAAGTTTTGTGACCCCAAGTGGGTCGAATGCGCGGACCCTCTGGTGAAAGCGTTCCTCTCTGAGTTTGGAGCCGCGTAGAGGTCCATGCATATCAGTGTGATGAGTAGAGATAACCCCGACCCGTGACCGTGTACACATCCAAGCATGCAGTAGAGCCAGCATTCAACCCGACCCATCGCCCAGAGGATTCAAATCCGTATGTTGTGGCCGATATCCAAGGTCGGCCGGACCGAATGCCGGGCTATCACAATTGCATGGCGGTCGTGGGAGCGCAAAGAAAGGCGCGTCCATGAATAAAAGAAATGCTCGCATCGATCGGTTCCTGAGAGCCACACGGATCGGAATGCTGGGGACTCTCAATGGGGACGGATCCCCTAATTTAATGCCTCTCTGGTATGACTGGGACGGAGAGAAGCTCATGATGTTTTCGGATTTCACCGTGGGAAAGATCGGCGTCTACGTCGGGATCCGCGGGCGGCTGTTCTCGTCGCGGATGGAGTGGGGGTTCCAGAGGCTTGGGTGAGTGTCGAGGGCGTGGTGGAATTATCTGAGGATGGAGCGCGTGAGCTGGCTGAAAAATTGGCGGCTCGTTACTACGAACCCGATCAGGCGAAAGCGTTTAGTAAGCAGACCACCCAAACCGAGCAGGTGGCTTTGCTTAGTTTGACCCCAACCTTGATCCGGAGCAATTGATAACTGGGCTCGATGGTAGTTGAAAAACGAATCTGGCCGCACAGGCATCCACCCTCGACTTTTTTTGTCTCGG
>NZHD01000053.1 GCA_002691205.1 Deltaproteobacteria bacterium | reverse complement strand
TCACGCTTGGAGATATTTTGACGGGCCTTTTGGTTCTGTACATATCACTCCTGGCTTCTCGTTTTATTCGCTTCGTATTAAAGGAAGATATTTATCCGAGAATCGAAATTCGACCGGGTCAATCGAGTGCCATATCGACGTTATTGCATTATGCGATGATCACGATTGGTTTTGTCTTCGCGTCAGTCGCGATGGGCTTTGATGCGAACCGGTTTACGCTGCTAGCCGGAGCCTTTGGTGTGGGCATCGGTTTTGGTTTGCAGACGATTGTGAATAATTTTATCTCCGGGATAATCCTCTTGACTGAGCAACCGGTTCAGGTGGGTGACACCATCGAAATGGGAGAGGTTTTCGGACAGGTGGAACGGATCGGAATCCGTTCAAGTACGGTGAGAAGTTTTCAAGGATCAGAGATCATTGTTCCTAACGCAGATCTGATTTCTGAGCAGGTGACAAACTGGACCCTTTCTGATCGTCGGCGACGGATTGAGATCCAGGTGGGGGTCGCCTATGGGAGTAATTCAAAGAAGGTTATTGAAATCTTAGGTGAAGTTGCGCATGGCTCAGATCGGTTGCTGCAGTCACCCGAACCCTATGCCTTGTTCCGACAGTTCGGGGAAAGCTCCCTCGATTTTGAGTTGCGGGCTTGGACAGATGAATTTGACAATTTTCTACGAGTCAAAAGCGAACTTTGTCTCGATATTTTGGCCGCCTTTGATGAGGCGGGTCTCGAGATTCCATTCCCACAGCGGGATCTTCATGTTCATACGGTGCTGGACGAAGCCCCGCAGATCGAAGGGGGGGAGAGAGGCTCTAGTAGACGCCTTAAAAAGGAATGAGTTTCGGCAGTGAAGAGAGGTTAGAGGTTTAATGAACCTCTTCAGAGTCCCGTGCCAGAACCTCAGAAATCCTTGAGGAATGGTCTAAAACCTCATCGAGAAGGGCAGCGATTTCAAAACTCAGCTGAAAGCCTCTGAAGGCACTAGTCGAGAGTTCCATGAAAGGTCCCATGAGATCGGTTTCATCTTGAGCTACTTCAATCTGAGTGGCGATTTGTTGAAAAAAACTCAAGACTTCAGGTTCGGTCTCTGCTTTGGCCATTTCGCAGAGACGGTTGAGTCGAGGGACGAGTTGTTGATGGGCTGCATCGACGGCGTCAAAGTCATTCATGCCTCAGAGTGTAGAAGGAAAAAGAGGGTCTGCGAAGGTTTATTTGGTTGCGCATACTCATTTGAGTCGGTCGGAGCCCCCTGGTCTTGATGGTTCTGCCGGGAGAATCGCAATGGGGCCGGCTGGCGATTCACTCGTCGACGGTCGCTTAGTTTGATCAGAAAAACGCGGAGAAGCGGGTGTCTCCTTCGCGTTGGATAGGGTGAGAGAGGCGTAAATGGCAAATGAAAACTCGAAGCGAGTGCTTGAGGATTCCCTTCGTGATGCCGGCGTGATTTGGAAGAGTGAGTACCCCTATTTCGTTCATCCGCTTTCGGACGGAATTCCTCGGATGGAACCGCAAGTTCTGCGAGCCGTTCGAGATCTAATTGTTGATTCGGTGCAGTGGGATCGAGTCGATTTGATGGTGGGCCCTGAGGCTATGGCCTTGCCTCTTCTCGCGGTTTTAGGGGAAGCGGTGAATAAGCCGTGGGTCGTGATTCGGAAGCGACCGTATGGTCTGGCGAGCGAGACAGAGGCCCAAGCCTCGACGGGCTATTCGGAATCGGCGCTATACATCAACGACGTTATGCCGGGCGAGCGGTTACTTGTCATAGATGACGTGATTTCGACCGGAGGCACTCTTGAATCATTGCTCACCGCACTCACTGAACGGGGAAGTGTCTTGGAGGATGTGGTGGCCGTGATCGAGAAGGGGGATGGCAGAGAAAGGCTTCATCGCAGATATCCCGGATGGCCTCTGCGTTCTTTGGTGCGAATCGAAATTATTGACGGGCGAGTGCAAGTTTGTTCATGACGGATGGCCTGTGTGATCCCCGTCTGGCTCTTTAGCGTGACGAGGATTAGGTCCCGGTGGGCGGTCATGATCGGGATCGGGCTCTCGTACTCGAGCTTCCTGGGGTCACCGAACCTGATACGGTTGTGGATCTAAGGGCGTTTCTCGTGAGATTGAGTGATCTCGGATTTTTGACGAGTCCCGGAACTTAGAATCTATTTAGGGGCTCTCCTGCAGCGCCCTCTCCTTGCGTGAGAAGAGGGGGCTGAATGAGTGCTCCACCGGGGGCAAGACGACTTTGATGAGATTCGATACGTTTAGGAGATCGTGGATTCTCTTATTCTTATTATCGATGACGAAGTGGCCATTCTTAAACTCTTCAGTCAGTTTCTGACAAGCATGGGGTATCGAACGATTACGGCCGAAAATAGCGTAGAGGCGATTGAGCGTTTTGAGGAAAACGCAGAAGAGATAAAGGCTTTGGTTCTTGACGTTCATATTCCGCCAGCCGGTGCTTCGAATTTTTTGGATTCTGTGGCCGATCAGCTCACAGGGATCCCTCTATTGCTTGTAAGCGGAAAGCCGCTTGAGTCGGGACTTAACGCGAAGATGGAGCGGCTCGGCGGAACTTTTTTGCCTAAGCCTTTCGGTCCTAAAAAACTTTTAGCGTGGGTGCGGGAAAATAGTGAAGTTTAATTCAACAGTTTTGTATCGATGGATTGGGTCTAAAATTCTATGACTCAACATGAGTACATCTTCATTACTGTTTCGATTATTCTGGGCTTGGCGATTACGCGTCTGCTTCATACAGTGGCTATGTTGATCAGAGCTCAGCGACATGTCGTCTTTCACTGGTCGACGGCGCTCTGGGCTCTTTGTGTCATGGTGTACATTCTTCAGCTGTGGTGGGTGGGCTGGGGTTTGAGAGATGTTCCCGCGTGGACGTTCGCGAGTTTTGTGGTTTTGGTGCTGGGATCTATTTTTATTTACGGTGCGGCCGAGATGGCGCTCCCCGTACCTGAGTCTGATGATTTGGATATGCTGAAGCATAGTCAGAAGCTGGGGCGTTTGTCTGCCGTATCGATGTTGGCTTATTTTTTAGTGGGTCCGTATGTTAACCTGACAATGTACGACTACCCCATCTTGCCGGTGCTTGTCTTGCCGGGCGTGGGTATGGCACTCATGTTGGGCGTCATTCTTATGCCTCTCCGTTTTCCTCTTTTAACGGTCTTGTTTTCGATTTATTCTGCAGTGGTTGTGGCGCTTACGATTTGAGAGAGGTTTGCCGAGTCGATTCGAGTCGCAAATGAAAACCATCGAAAAGAATGGTTTGCTGTCGCGAGAAGGTGATCGTGAAAGTTGACTCCGAAGATGTTGGTAGAGAGGCTTCCGCTCAACCCGTCCGTTGTGTTCTTCACGCAGATATGGATGCTTTTTTTGCTTCGGTGGAACAAAGAGATCATCCGGAATATCAGGGGCGACCTTTGGTCGTGGGGGGCGACGGGCCACGAGGTGTGGTGGCTGCGGCGAGCTATGAAGCACGCGAGTTTGGAATTCGCTCAGCGATGCCGAGTTTTGAGGCGAAGCGGCTGTGTCGCGATTTAATTTTTCTGCGTGGTGACATGGCGAAGTACAGCCAGGAATCACGCCGAATTTTTTCAGTTTTTTCAGAATTTTCTCCATTGGTGGAAGCTCTTTCGCTCGACGAAGCGTTCTTGGACTTGACGGGGACTGAGCGGTTGCTGGGGCCGCCGGCGGAAGTGGGCGCTCGTCTGCGCAAAAGAGTCTGGGAGGAAACTCATTTAGTGGTTTCTGTGGGGATCGCGCCGGTCAAGTTAGTAGCCAAAATCGCGAGTGCGGCGGCTAAACCCGATGGCTTGATAGAGGTTCTTCCAGGTGAGGTTCGTGATTTTTTAGCGCCTCTTCCTGTCCGCCGGCTCTGGGGGGTGGGGCCTGTGGCCGACAAGCGTCTTCGTGATCGGGGTTTTTCTCAAATTGGAGATCTGGCTTCGGCAGAGCCGGAGCGACTGCGGAGTCTATTGGGAGATTGGGGCGTCGATCTTGCGCGTTTAGCGAGAGGCGAGGATGTTCGTGGTGTCGAAAATGAGTCACGAGCGATTTCTTACAGCGAGGAGAACACTTTTCGCGAAAACGTGAGCGATCATGCTTTGCTGGAGTCGACGGTGTTGACGCATGCGGAGGCTGTAGCCAGGCGATTGCGTCGCGAAGCTGTCCGTGGTCGGACGGTGGTCTTGAAGTGGCGCGGTTCCCGTCGTATACGAGAGGGCCCCCGCGGCTATCCATTGCACACTCGTCAGACGACTTTGCCTCAGGCGACAGATGATGGTGCTGTTATTGCGCGGGCGGCTCGGCTGTTGTTAGCCGAGGTGGGCCCAACCGATGCGGTTCGCTTGATCGGTGTGGGTGTTTCTGGCTTAGAGGATGAAACAAGTGAGCAACTTTCACTCTTTGTGGATCCTGAGTTGAGTGGTCGGGAGGCCCCCGAAGAACGAGCTGCACTGAATCGTGCGTTGGACGAGATCACTTCCCGCTTTGGATCAACGGCGGTGGTGCGTGCGAGTCAGGGGCAAGCCGAGCGTGCGGGATTGTCTCAGCAGGTCAAGCGTGGAGAGGGATCAGAGGAGGACCTTTGATGGTTGGCCGAGAGAGAGCAAAGGCTTAGTCATAGATTCCATCGATTTGCCAGACACGCTTTATCCAGTCGAAGCAGAGTCGAGCAACGATCCCGTCTTGCATCTGTACATCAAAGTGATCAAATGCAAACCTCTCTGACTCAGACCACCAACGTCCGGTTGTGCGCCATGGGCCCGAAACATTAATCACTCTGCCTTGCGCGATCGCGCTGCGAATGAAGTGGGGCCCGCCCTGAGCCACCTGTACTTCTGCGTGTATCGGAGGGCGGAGGGCCCGTAGCGCAGGCAATGTTGTTTCGGTGGCATGGTGGGTAAAAGAACGAGGTGTGCTCTGTGTATGGAGGGGATTGCTTTTAGAGTCATTCCTAGAAACGGGCGTGCGAGGGGGTGAGAAAGGGCGCAGCGTAAATTCGGCTGGGTGATGATCGGAGGGCACTTGAGGTGTTCCCACGCGTCCTTCGCCACAAAGGGATTCAAGTTCCGCCAGGGTTTGGTCTAGGGCGGTGGGGTGAGGGCCGTTTGGAACAAAAAGATCGAGTTGGTCGGTTCGTATGGGACGACCTTCTGTGGTGAGAGTGATGGATTCGATGGCGGCATTGGGTGGACGGTCGCTGAGGGCGAGGGTGCTTACACGTAAGAGCACAAGGACATCCAAGCTGGGAGCAGCTAGGTGAATACGTCGGGCATCATGGCCACCGTCTTCGAGTCGAAGCGCGAGATCAATAAATTCACAGGCGAGATTACGAAGTGCAAGGCGTTGTGTTAGGCGAGAGATCATTCCCCTGAGGACGAATTTAAGGGGTTCCATCTCGCCGATGGGAGACTCAAGGTCGATGGCCTCCTCGGTGTGAGTTGGGGTGCATTCGGCCAATGGAGTTTCGATACTCTCTCCACGAGCATGGGCTAAAAGTTCAAGTATTTCTGGACCCATCCGTTGAGTGAGGGCGCGCCGTGGAAGTCGTAAAAGGTCACGAATGCAGTAAACGCCTAGGCGAGTCAACATTTGTGAGACTCGGTCACTGGGGTCGAGAAGGTCAATGGGAAGGGGGGCCAGCCATTCTTTTTCTTCCTCGGGGTTGAGGGCAAAAACAGTTCTTTGATCTTTATTTAAAATAATTTGCCGTGCAATTAGTCGCGCATGAGTGCGTGAGGAAGCGACAACGACGACTCCGCATAGCTGTTGTTTTTCGGCGCGGGCTGCCAATACGGAGGCGAAAGCTTTTTCAGAGCCAAAGAGGCTCTTGACGCCCATGGCATCCACGAAGACCGATGTTTGGGTTCGGAAGAGGCCGCTGGTTTTTGGGGCTAGGGCGGCTCGAGGAGAAACCGACAGGGCAACATCCAGTAAGGCTTGGCGAGCCACTTTCTGTAAGGCGGGCGAGGCCATACGAATGTTGATATGCGGAGCGATGGCACGAGCCTGGGCCACTGTAGAAGAGATTTGTACGCCAGCCTCTTGAGATTTCGGCGAGACCGCAAGCAACTCGGCTCGCGGGCCTGCTCCTGAGGCCACCGCCCATAACGAGTGATCGAGTTCGGGGTGGGCGCGGCGCTCGGCGCAGAGAGGGAAATCTGGAACGAGAAGGCAGGCCATTCGGGTTTGAATGGAATTCATGGGGACTTCAAATCACGGGGCGGTTGACCGGAGCCTCTCAGCAGAACTCGCGTGGTTCGTTCTTTGGAGGCTTGTTTGCAGCGGAGCAGGGTGGCTTGAGATTCGAATTGGGTCAGAAGGGGAGGAGCGCCATCGAAGCGGGACTCCGCGGATTCCAGTTCAAGAACGAGATGGGCTGAGTGGCCGACTTGTCGGTTCGGACTGAGCACAACGAGGCTATTTCCAGTGCGAGTGCTTTGGTGAGCCAGCTGAATCCAAGCATTTCGTGGGATGGGCTTTAAATGAGAGGGTCTCGAATTTCTCGTAGGCGGCGTGTCAAGGTCGATTAAGGTGAGTGGGATCCCTTCGGTTTCAAGAAGTCGTTGAGTGGAGCGCAGAGCCTCTTGAGGGGTGTTCACGCGGACCCAGAGCACACGAGAGAGATCAATTCCGGCTCTTTCGGCCGATGACGGGTCAAAGGCGTCGGCTGCATCGACGACGGCGACGAGTTCTCCGGCCACAGAGGTGGCCTGGGCCAGAAGAGAAAGAACTAATGAGGTTCGTCCGGAGGAAGGGGGCCCCACCACTTCACTCACTTGGCCGCGAGCAAAGCCGCCTCCGATCAGGCGATCAACGGCGGAAAAACCACTGGAGTGATAAAGGATTGGACCGGCGTTGCTTTGGGTGATCTCAAGGGCGTTCCCGGATCTTAGTTTGGGCCCAAGCTCTTCAAGAAGGCTTTCGAGTCGAGCCTGAACGGGTGGCTGGCGGGAGGAGACATTCGGGGGTGTTTTTTTCCCTGGATGTCCATCCCGGGCATGTGAGGGACCGGAGGGCATCGATCTATTTTCGTCTTTTGTTCGCCTTTCGGCAAGTCAAAATACTTAAATCTTTAAGGGGATAAACCTTTTCAGCGTTCTTTGGCGGACGAATCCCTGGGCCTGCTCCGCGAAACCCCTCCTATCTGAGCCCTTTACGTAGCGCTGTACGGGGAGGTTCTCGAAAGCCTGTTTTCCCTTTGGAGTGCGGGAGTGAGCGAGGCTACGGGCCGGGTGTAATCTGCGTCCGACCTTCTCTGATTTGAACCCGCCCTTGGGCAATCAGTTGGATGGCGCGAGGCACCAACCGTCGTTCTACTGCTGTGACACGCTGGGCCAGTGTTTCAGGCGTATCATCGGGTTTAACGGCGATGGCCTCTTGAAGCAGGATCGGACCGTTGTCGTATTGATCATCGGTGAAGTGAACGGTGGCTCCGGTCACCTTAACGCCTGTGGCCAAGACGGCTTCGTAGACCCGTTTGCCATAGAACCCTTGACCGGAGAAGGCGGGAATCAGGGCGGGGTGGACGTTGAGCACTCTGTTTAAATACCGCCCACGAAGTTGAAATAAAGACAGAAAGCCGAGCAGAGCAATCAAATCGACCTTGTAGCCATCGAGGGCTTTATGCAGGGCGTCGTTAAAACGCTCAAGGTCCGGATAGTCTTTACGTGGCACGCTCAGCGCCGGGATCCCTCTTTGGCGCGCTCGCTCTAGCCCATAGGCCTCAGGTTTACTGGAGATGACAGCGACGACTTCGGCGTCCACTGCTCCGGAGTCAATATGCTCCAGAAGATTCTCTAGGCTGGTGCCGTTCCCTGAGAGAAGCACTGCGATACGCAATCGATGAGGACCCTCTGTCATTGTTTTAAACCTGTTTTAGAGTGAGTCAGTTGGACGATGGCGAGAGAGAATCGAGCTCGTCTTGGAATCTTAGAGGTAATTGGGTCGCCATAAAGGACAAGTTCACCGATACTCAAGCCCGGATTCTACCGAGATGTCTCGATCATTGCCCGAGAGGGCTGAAGGTCGCTCGGTGAGCCCCTCGACATTACAGACGGATGTCGAAAATTGGATGAAACGTCTGTTGGAGTGGAAATCAGAGCATGTCTATTTTGGTAACGGGTTCCGTGGCGATCGATCACATCATGGTTTTTGAGGATCAATTTAAAAATCATGTTTTGCCGGATCAAATCGAGAGTTTGAATGTCGCTTTTCTGGTTCCGGAGATGCAGAAGTCCTGGGGGGGGACGGGCGCCAATATCGCCTACAACCTGAGGGTACTGGAGGAGGACCCCGTGCTGCTGGCCACGGTGGGCAGTGATCTGGGTGACTACGCAGACTGGTTGGATCTAAAGGGCATCCGACGCGACTGGATATTGACCCTCGAAGATAGTTTTACCGCACAGGCGTTTCTGGTGACTGATCGAGATCACAATCAGTTGATCATGTTTCATCCAGGGGCGATGGACCGGGCCCATGAGGCCAGGCTTGATTCGGTGGAGGTTGAACTTGAGGTGGGCATCGTTTCTCCAAATGGCAAACAAGCCATGCTTGAACTGGCGCGTGGCTTAAAAAGCAAAGGGACTCCGTGTGTGATCGATCCTGGTCAGGGACTTCCGATGTTTGACGGTTCGGAACTTCTTGAGATGATCGAAGGGGCATCCGTTTTCGTCGTGAATGCCTATGAATGGGCCCTCACACAGGAGAAGACAGGTCTGTCGGAAGAGGAGGTCGCCGAACGAGTGGGCGCGTTATTGGTGACGCAAGGAGCTGATGGTTCGAGGCTCCGAAAAGGAGGACAGTCTTCGGGCGTATTGGTCGAGGAGGCTTTGACGGAGATCCCGGCCGTGGTGCCAGACGCAATCGTCGACCCTACTGGCTGCGGGGACGCCTATCGTTCGGGCTTGCTCTTTGCCATGGCTCATGGGATGCCGCTTGAAACGGGTGCCCGACTGGGGAGCGTAATGGGCTCATTGAAAGTGGCCCAATCCGGCCCACAGAGCATTGTTTTAAGTTTTGCGCAGGTCAAGGAGCAGTTCCATCGAGCATTCGGCTATTCGCTTTGATGGGCGAGGAGCATTAAAAGAGTCCTCTGGGTGCGCGGCTGCCCAGGTCCCTAGTTCGGCCTCGTATTTCGAAAGAGGCAGAGGACATGGGGTCCGTTGTATGAACGGGTCAGTGACGGCTTTCCATAGGTCTTGCCCGTGGTCAGGCCTTTCGTAGATCGATGACCGCACAGGCCACGTTGTCACCGGCTTTGTGAGTGCGCTGGATCGCCAGTGCGGCCTCAGAGAGGTTTTTGGCGAGTTTGATGGGACGAGTCTCGGAAGGCGTCTCTCGGCTTTCGGTCATGGCGATTTGGACGCTTTCTGCGGGATCCGGAAAGCCGATTCCAGGTTCGGAGATGCCGTCGGTGGCCAACACAACGGCCGATAGGCCTTTAAGGGGAGAGATCCCAGCCAGGAATGTTCCCTCCATGCCTTCGGGTGTGGCGGCTTCATAGCCGAGGTAGTAGGCCTTTCTTCGCCCGAGACTTTGCCAACCGACATCCGTGGCGCCTTTCTCATCGACGAGGAAAACATGGCTGTCGCCGGCGCTGACCCAAGCCACTTGGTCTTCCTCGGGACGAATGAGAGCGATGGAGAGGGTAGAGGGAGCCGGCGGGAGACCGAGTTCTGCGGCTCGGTTCAGAATCGCTCGGCCGCAGGCGTGCAAGGTCTGAAGAGAGTGCGCTTGCCAAGAGCGGGTATCATGCCCGAGGGGGCCAGGGGCCGTCCATTCCGGCGCTCGAGATGAACTGAGGAAATCCAGAAGGGCCTCCGAGCCGCTGGCTCCAAAATGCCCATCGGCTACCGCGATGAGAGAACCTCCGTCGCCAAGGGCAAAGAACGCGACATCCTCGTTGGGTTCGGTGTAGCTGTACGTCTTAGACGCTCCGCCTCGTGAGAGCGTGATCGCCGCATGACCTTCGGCCACCGTGGCCAGGTGGCCTAAATGATGATGGTCGCGTCCTAAAAGGGAAGCTGATCTCATGCCAGATTCGCCTTGAAGGGGTCGTTTTTGCGGTCCGACCCTGTTGAACGGGTTCGCATCCAAGAATCGAGCATAATCATTATACGTAGGGCCTCTTCTTTTGAATTGTCGTCATGTCAAGGCCATCTCGTCTGGAGTGTAACTTCGTTGCCGGCTGAGGGCCGGTTGGAGGATGGCTTGAGCACCCGACTTTCGTGGTGCCACCGCCTTCTTGGGAAACCAGACAGGCGCGATCTCAGCCACCCTGTTTCTCCTTCTTCAGAATGGACCGTAAATTTGACATAAGAACCGGACTATACAGCGCGATGTCATCAGGCGCGCTAGGCTGCGCCCGCTCCCCACACAGGGCCTTTTATCATGACTGAAGTGACGTCAAGAACAGATCTACGTAATGTCGCCATTATTGCGCACGTTGACCATGGGAAGACCACCCTGGTTGATGGGCTTTTGCGCGTTTGCGGCGCTTTCCGAGATAATCAGGTGGTGGCGGATCGAGTCATGGACTCGGGCGACCTGGAGCGCGAACGCGGCATCACGATTGTCTCCAAGAGTACATCTGTTGAATACAAGGGGGTCCGGGTTCAACTGGTGGACACTCCGGGGCATGCAGATTTCGGCGGAGAAGTTGAGCGCGTCCTAGGGATGGTGGACTCGGTGCTGCTCCTTGTTGATGCGGTTGAAGGTGTGATGCCTCAGACTCGGTTCGTTTTGCGTAAGGCGCTGGATCATGGCCTCCATCCGATTTTGGTTGTGAATAAAGTCGACCGGCCCGAGCAGCGGGCGGAAGTCGTTCTCGATGAAGTTTTCGATCTCTTAGTGGAGCTGGGCGCGAACGATGACCAGCTCGATTTCCCAGTCGTCTATGCCTCCGCGAAGGCCGGTGAATCGTCTCGAGAGTGGGGCGCGCCGATGCAGGACTTGAGTCCTGTTCTGGATATGATTCTGGAGCACGCGCCCGCACCACAAGTGGATGAAGAGGCGCCCGTACTCTTTCAGGCGGTCACTCTAGGGTACGATTCTTTTGTCGGCCGTCTCGTGATCGGGCGAGTTGAGCGTGGCGTCTTGGTACGGGGGGACCCAGTGGTTCGGATTCCTGCTGAGGGTTCGCCGGAGTCGTTTCGGGTCACGAAACTTTTCGGTACGGCCGGGATCGAACGTGTCGAGCTGGATCGAGCACGAGCTGGAGACATTGTGATGATTGCCGGTGTCGATTCCATCGAGATTGGCGATACGGTCTCAAACCCTCGTCATGTCGAGTCTTTGCCTCGAATTGCCATTGATCCGCCCACGATTCGGGTCAACTTTTTGGTGAATAACTCTCCCTTTGCAGGAACTGAGGGCAAGTTTGTTACAAGTCGACAGATTCGAGAGAGGCTGGATCGTGAGATTCTAGGCAATGTCTCTATTCGTGTTGAGGAGACGGAGCGACAGGACACCTTTCAGGTATCCGGTCGAGGCGAACTGCAGCTATCGGTTCTTATCGAGACCATGCGGCGAGAAGGCTATGAGTTTGCGGTTTCCAGGCCCGAGGTGATTCTCCAAGAAGTCGATGGGAAACGGTGTGAGCCTGTTGAAGAGGTGGTGATCGATGTGCCTTCCGAATCTGCCGGGTCCGTGATGGAAAAGTTGTCCGAGCGAAAAGGCCGGATGAACTCAATGGATCATGTGGGCAATCGGATCCACATGCAGTTTGTTGTCCCCAGCCGCTGTCTTTTTGGCTATCGGAATGAGTTTCTGACAGATACCCGAGGAGAAGGCATTCTCTATCGGGCCGTATCGGGCTATGAGCCCCATGCAGGAGATCTTGAACGAAGAGGTGTGGGGGGGTTGGTTTCCACGGATCAAGGTCAATCGACCCCGCATGCGATTTTTAAGATTCAAGAAAGAGCGACCCTCTTCATCCCGCCCGGAACAAAAGTCTATGAAGGACAAATCGTCGGCGAGTCAAGGCGGCCTGGTGATCTGAATGTCAATATTTGCCGAACGAAGAAGCTCGACAATATGCGAGCATCGGGGAAGGATGAAAGCCCCACGCTGACTCCTCATGCGAAGCTGAGCATTGAGTTCTGTCTTGAGTGGATCGAAGACGACGAACTCATGGAAGTGACGCCAGAGACCCTAAGGCTCCGGAAGCGTGTGCTCACCTGGAACTTGCGCAAGCGCTAGTTGGGGCAGGTTTTCGGGACTATAGGTCTCGAAGAGACGCGTTTTTGAACTCTTGGCGCAGCTGTTCGTAGTTTGTGGCCACAGGAAACTGGGGAAATTCCTCGATGACGTTCTTGGGCGGTCGGAAAAGGATCCCCGCTTCGGCTTGCTTGAGCATAGTCGTATCGTTGTAGGAGTCTCCTGTGGCGATGCAACGAAAATTCAGCAACTGGAAGGCGCGGACCGATTGACGCTTGGGATCTTTTTGTCGGATTAAGTAGTCGGAGACTTTGCCGTCTGAGTCAATCACTAGTTTGTGACAGAGCAAGGCCGGCCAGTTCAACTGACGCATGAAAGGTTCAGCAAAATCGTAGAAGGTGTCGGAGAGAATGACGACCTGAAAACGTTCTCTGAGCCAATCAAGCATCTCGAGGGCGCCCTCCATGGGGGCCATGCTGGAGATGACGTCTTGGATCTCGCGAATTCCAAGTCCGTGATCGGCCAGAATGTTGAGTCTTTGCCGCATGAGCACATCGTAGTCTGGGATATCCCGGGTCGTCGCCTGGAGGGCCTCGATTCCGGTACGTTCAGCCACGTTGATCCAGACTTCGGGGATGAGAACTCCTTCGAGGTCAAGGCACGCGATTTCCATGCTGCTCTCCTTTAAAACGATCGATTGCCGTAGATGGTCTGATTAGCGCGGAGCCCCACCCCGGCGCAAGGGTGCCGCTGAGGCTTCTTTATACCTGAACTGGGCCCGGCCCAGACCATTCGATAGGATTGAATCCATGGGGGCATCTCTTTTGGACATGAGTTTGGGGTCGGTTGTAGGCTGTGGAGCTCAGAGGGCTTCTTGTGGAGCTGGAGGTAAGACGATTGAGCGCACTTGAAGCCATCTGGCTCGGGATCGTGCAGGGGCTGACAGAGTTTTTCCCGGTCTCAAGTTCAGGTCACTTGGTGATCTTTCAGACCCTATTGGGCGTCGAGGAAGAGGGGGGTCTGCTCTTTGAGATTGCCGTGCACGTCGCCACTTTAGTGGCGATCGTCGTCTATTACCGCCAACGAATCTGGGGGCTCATCGTCGGGGCGCTTACGCGCGATCCGGCCTCTTGGGTTTATATCGGGCAACTGGCTGTGGCCACACTTCCCGCAGTGGCCGTGGGTCTTTTTGCCCGAGATGCGGTGGAGCATCTCTTCGGTCGTCCGGTGTGGGTAGCGGCCGCTTTGATTTTGACCGGAATGATTCTTTGGACAACCCGTTGGACCGTATCTCGTGCGGTGGCGACACAACCGGGGTGGGGCTTGGCTCTGGTGGTGGGTTGCGCGCAAGCGTTTGCCATCGTGCCTGGGATCTCTCGAAGCGGCACCACGGTGGCGATGGCTTTGGCGTTGGGGCTTGCGCCCTTGGCTGCGGCGGAATTTTCCTTTTTACTGGGGACGGTGGCCATTGCAGGAGCTGCGGTATTGATGCTTCCGGATCTGGCTACGGCCACTCCCGAGCAATTGGGCAACCTCACCCTAGGGAGTGCAGCGGCCTTGATTTCCGGCATGATCGCGATCTGGGCCTTTGTCCGAATGCTTGAGCGCCAGGCGTTCTATCTTTTTGCTTGGTACGCGTGGGGGGCTGGAGCGGCTTTCGGCCTTTATCTTTGGCTTCGCTCGGGAGGCTGAGCGTTCGATCCGCGGTCAGGAGTGATTCAACTCCAAGCTAAGGGCAAAGCTTCAACGTCTCGGATGCCTGCGCTGAAGATCAGAGGCGTGTCGTTTGCGAGCCGGTAGCTCGGAATACGTTTGTGCCATTCTTCGAGGGCGACTTTGAGTTCCATTCGGGCGAGGTGAGAACCCAGGCATCGGTGAGGACCACTTCCGAATGCAATATGCCGATTGCGTGCCCGTTCAAAATCCACAAGCTCGGGTTGATCGAATTCATGAGGGTCTACGTTGGCGGATCCTAGAAGGAGAAGAACCATTTCTCCTGCTTTGATCTCATGCCCAGAGATCTTGACGTCTTGCTTTACGAGCCTGGGCACACCCGTCACGGGAGTTTCCCAGCGCATCATTTCCTCGATGGCTTTTTCAATCAGAGCGGGGTTTTGTGTGAGTTTCTCTTGTTGGCCTGGATTGGAGGCGAGGTAAGCGACGCTGCAGTTGAGTGTGGCTGTCACCGTATCAAGACCTGCGAGAATGAAGAGGAAGGCTATATCCAGTATTTCATTGTGGCTCAGGCGCTCCCCATCCACTTCAGCACGTAGGAGATGACCCATGAGGTCATCGCGTGGAGCGGCTTCTCTCTCTTTGATCAGATCTTCAAAATAGAGATAGATGTCGTCTCCGGCTGACTTGCGGATACGATTTATCTCTTCGCCATCCATGGCATTCTGCGCTCGACTTTGTGGTCGTATGATTCCATCTTTAAGGTGAATGAGGAGATCGAGGTCGCCGGCGGGGAGTCCCATCAGGTGAAGGAAGGATTCACAAGGAAGAGGCACTGCGAAGTCTTGATTGAAATCGCAGGCTCCCTGGTCGAGCAAGGGTTCGATCATTTGAATGGCTGACTTGCGTATGGCGGGCTCGATGAGAGCCATTTTTTTACGCGAAAACTGAGGATCGAGAATTTTGCGGTAGCGGGTCTGGTTGGGGGGGTCGATTTGCTGCGGGATCATTGGCCTCTGAGTTCCGAGGGCCATTTGTTCAGACATCTCTGACGAAAATATCTCCGGATGGCGAAGGCAGTACATGACATCCTCGTAGCCGGCAATAATGAGGCCTTTTGTGATGGGCATCCGGCTCACAGGGCATCGCGCCAGCATCTCTCCATAGGTCGCTTGCGGGCAGCGAGATGTTTCTGGATCCATAAATAAGGGACTTTCAGGAATCTCTATGGAATCATCCACGGGGCTGCTCCCTGATTTGTCATAACGAAGATGTTAAAAAAAAG
>NZHD01000052.1 GCA_002691205.1 Deltaproteobacteria bacterium | reverse complement strand
GGTCGCGACTGATTTTTCAGGGCTTTCTAGCAATTCTGATGCTTATCCCCGTGACGCTTCCAGTTCCGGTCTTGCGAGTTCTCGTGCATGAAAGGTTTGGAGTTTCGGAGTTTGAAACCTCTCTCTTTATGTCTGTCAACATGTTGGGAGCCGTGGTTGCAGCGCCACTGGTGGGTTGGCTTGCGGACCGTTGGGGGCAACGGCGAAAAATTTTTCTATGGACTCTTGCTCTGGATGCCATTTGTTTTTTGAGTTTGATGAGCCCGGTTCCGTTTTCTGTTTTCATGGGCATTCGATTTATTGAGGGTGCCGCTCATATAGCTGCCCTTTCGATGCTGCTCTCCATCGCGTCTACGAGCGTCTCGGCCGAGCATCGTGGAAGAGCGCTGGGCTTAGTCGGGGCGGGTTTGCTTTTGGGCGTGGCCTTGGGCGCACCGCTCGGTGGATGGCTTGGGCGGAGCGATCCCCTTACCCCGCTCTTGGCGGGGGGCGTCTTGATCCTTTTTACGGTCTCGATCGCGATCCCTTTTCTGAGAGACTCTGACTTGCGTTTCGAATCAAAGGAACCAGCTTCTGGGGGGTTGCTTTTCGCGATTCGAGAACAGCCTAAATTGACCGTACCCTTGATTTTTGCTTTTGCCGATCGCTTTACAGTCGGATTTTATACAACCACTTTCAGCCTTTTCTTGAGTCGAGTTTATGACTTTACGCCGCCACAGATCGGGATGTTGATTGCAGCTTTCATGTTGCCCTTTGCTTTGCTCTCCTACCCGTTTGGATGGCTGTCAGAGAGAACCTCTCGGGTTGGCTTATTGGCTGCGGGGAGCCTTCTTTATGGTTTAGGAACGGCCAGTCTTGTTTTTTGGTCACCTGGTCAGTTGCCCTACGTCATGGCGGCTATTGGTATTTCGGCCGCGGTGATGTTTGTTCCCACAATGGTGTTGACGACTGAATATGCTTCAGAAGATCTGAGGTCTACTGCATTGAGTGGATTTAACGCAGCGGGTAGCCTCGGCTTTATCGTGGGGCCCGTGGTGGGCGGTCTCGTGAGTCAGTCGTTTGGCCATGAGGGTGATTGGCTGGCGGGATATAGAGCGGCCTTTGGGGTCGCTGGTGGTTTTGAGATTGCGCTGGTCTTGTTTGTGCTTCCCTTTTTAAGAAACGCGAAGAAACCAAACATCTGAAGTCTTTTTCGTATTACTCGCTTCTGTCTGCTGCGTTCTTCTTGGGGAAGTTGAGTTTGGAAAGGGTCTCAACGACTTTCTTTCCATGTGTCGAGGGTTGAACATTTTTATCGATCTTCTTGACGATTCCATTCTGATCAATGTAGAAAGTCCAGCGCTTGGCATAGGAACCGCTTGAAGCGAGAACCCCATAATTTTGTGCGCTCTCTTTTACAGGGTCGCTGAGGAGCACGAAATTTGCTCCGAGTGAGTCAGCAAAGGCTTTGTTACGGTCAGGCTCATCCAGGCTCACCATGAACCAAGCGACATCAAAATCACGAATATCTTCGGCGCTGTCACGCAGCGACCTCATTTCCTGCGTTCAGCCAGGGGTGAAGGCGCGCGGGAAAAAAGCGAGAACCACCCCTGAGTTTTCTTTGAGCAGCTCTTCAAGGGTATACATATTTCCATCCGAACCTTGCAGGGTAAAGTTCGGGGCTGCGCTTCCCTCTTCAAGGCTCTGAGCCACAGGGCTCAAGAGGAGAAGTCCGCTTAGAGTTAAAACAGCTAGCCAGACCCATGAAGGGTTCATTGCGATCGATTTTCTGAAAACGGTCTTGAGTCTTTGCTTCATGTTTAGTCCCTATGATGGATGGGTACGACAAAGACGAAGTATACAAAACTCGGATGTAAACGTATGGCTAAGCACAATGTGGACTAATATGTGGACATGAGCGAATCCAAAGTGTCTTCCAAGCCAAATCTCTATGTGCGTGCTCTGTCAGCTCTCGTGGCTCGGGTGAGCGATTCACCTTGGCTGACTATCGGGGTGGCTCTGATCCTTACAGGAGTTAGTGGTTGGTACTCCCTGGAGACCATTAATATTAATTCTGATGATTCAGCGCTCATTAGCCAGTCTGAGCCCTTCAGGCAGCACTATCAATCTTTCGTCGATGCATTCCCTCAGTTTGAAGAGACAACTCTGATCGTACTGACGTCGGAGTCTATCGATTTAGCTGATCGAGGCGTTGAACGTTTGACCGCGGAACTCGAAAAGCGGGACGACCTGATTGAGACCCTTTATTCCCCATCAGCGGATCCTTTTTTTGAGGATCATGCTCTTCTCTATCTAGAGCCGTCGGACCTTGAGGAAGTGATCGAAAGACTGGCTGAGGCACAGCCAGCTTTGACAGCTCTGGCTGAGGACCCAAGCCTACGCGGACTTTTCGATCAACTCGATCTTTCAATCTCCGAGTTGAATGAAGGGGAGGAATTGCCACCTGGTTTTTCGCGGATGGCCGATCGAGTATCTCAGGTGACGGAAGACATGCTTTCCGGTCAACCTCGGCGCATTAGTTGGGCGGATGAATTTCTGGGTGAAGATGGCGACGTGTATCGAATCATTGTCGTTCAGGGACGTAAAAATTTCGAGGAAACAATTTCAACCGAGTATCTAATCGATGAGATTCGGCGAATTGCGGTCGATCTCAATTTGGTTGAGTCAGAAGGTGTGCAGGTTCGACTCACTGGGATGGTCCCTCTGGCGAATGATGAACTCGTGGGGCTCCAGAGCGGCCTTTTTTTAGCGGGTCTGATTTCAACCATTTTATTGACCCTGATTCTCGCCATCGGGGTGAGATCTCTTCGGATTATCATTGCAACGTTCTTCACTCTCACGGCGAGTATTCTCTGGACCACGGCTTGGGCCATGCTCTCGGTAGGCGAATTTAACATCATCTCGGCGGCCTTTGCTGTTTTGATGATCGGTCTTGGCGTAGACTTCGCGATTCATATCGGCTTGCGATACGAAGAAGAGTGCAGGGTGGACTCCACGCCGCGTCTAGCTCTCCGCAGAGCCAGTCGTGTTGTGGGTGGGTCGGTTTCGCTTTGCGCTCTGACCTCGGCGGTCGGCTTCCTTGCGTTTATACCGACGCCTTTTCCAGGTCTGGCTGCTTTGGGGATCATTGCAGGCGGTGGAATGTTTATTTCGTTGGTCGCGAGCTTTACGTTATTTCCAGCGGTCTTGGCCGTGATGCGTGCGCCGACGCTGCAATATCAGACTTCATCTCCAGTCCTGTCGCAGTTGAATCCCGTTATTCATGATCACAGCGGAAAGATTTTAATAGCGGCGTTAATAGTAGGCGCTCCGGCTCTTTTGATCTCAACGCAAATGCGGTTCGACTTCAATACGCTTTCTATGCGTGATCCTACTTCTGAATCGCTAAGAACATTACGAGAGCTTCAAGAACAGGAAATTGTGACGGATTATTCGGCCACGATATTGGCAGATAGCCTTGAAGGTGCCGAGGTTCTGGCCGAGCGGCTTCAAGCATTGCCAGAAGTTTCTGAGGCACGGCCTCCAAGCTATTTTGTTCCGGGCGATCAAGAAAATAAATTATACATGATCGAGGATGCAGCCTTTTTCCTTGAGCCTGTGTTGTATCCGCCACCGCCTATGGACCCTCCTTCCGCGGAGGAACGATTGATTGCGTTGGAGAGTCTACGGCAGGCGATCTCCGAGCTCCCGTCAGGAGATTCGTTGGACCCGTCTTTAATGAGCGCGCTCCGGCTCGGTGAGGCCTTGAATTCGTTAAAAGAGCAGTCAGATGCGTCGAATTCTGCGGCTGATCTAGAGGAACTAGTGATCAGTGACCTTGATGAACGAATCGCGTGGTTGAGGCGAGCCATCACGGTAGGCCCGGTGGATTTTTCCGATCTTCCGACATCTCACAAGGCACGCAGCGTATCCATCGATGGTCGCGCTCGAGTCGTGGCTCTGCCGGCTGACGATGTACGCGATACGAAGTCTCTTGAAAAGTTTGTATCAGAGGTGACTCGTTTGGATCCAATGGCCACGGGTCGTCCGGTCGTAGAGGCCGGAATTGGTCGCCTGGTTGTGGTCACGTTTCAGACTGCGATCGGTCTCGCCTTTGTGACAGTGGCGTTGATTCTAGGGGTGGCGCTGAAGAGTCTGAAGGGTGTTCTACTCATTCTATTCCCGATTTCTCTTGCGGCCTTGATTACCATCGCCACCGGGGTTCTTTTTGATTTGCCCTTTAACTTGACGAACGTCGTCGTGATTCCGCTGATTATGGGACTGGGTGTCGACAATGGAATTCACGTCTATATGAGATATCGAGAGGGAATCTCTGTTGAGAATATGATGGACTCAAGCACGCCTCGTGCCGTTCTCATTAGTGCCATGACGACACTGGCAGCCTTCGGGTCGTTGGCAGTGTCGGGCCATCGCGGTCTTCACAGCTTAGGTGTTTTACTCTCGGTCTCGTTAATCTGTGTGATCCTGGGGACTTTGATCGTGCTTCCAGCGGCCCTTTCTTTCATGGACGATCGATCAAGGCGAAATCATGGGACTTCGTGATTCGATTCGCTGAGAAGCGTCAATACAGTTTGGAAGGCATAGCGACTCGTGATTGCAATCATGATCAGCGCGACCAACCATCCCATCGCGATGCTATCAATCATAAAGATCGAGATAAGAAGACCGAGCACAACTGCTAACACAGCGATTCCGTCCATTAAGGTTGTCGATTGGTCGAGGACCCGAGCCAGGATAGGTCGACTGGTGAAGACGGGATTTACAAAAAAAGCGATCGCGAGCGCGGCTGACGAAGTGATGGCTCCGGTTAAAAACCAGATGATGAGAACAGCACAGAATGCAAAAATTGGAATGAAGTCGTTTTTCTTTCCGTCAAGTCGCTTCGCCGCCGTGAACAAAGTCCAAAGGGCTTGTCCCATTACGCCAAGCCCGATGATGAGCGCCAAGCTGGGCCCACCAGAGATTGGCTCGGCTAAGAAAACCTCTCTTCCGAAGAGGGCAATCAGGATATATAGACCGCTTACTGCAGTGTTGCCTTCAATGTCGGCTACGCGACCCATTCGGAACACTCCGGTATATCGCAGTTCGAGTTGCACTCCGTAAAAGGCCAAGTTTGTCGCCGAGAAGACGAGAAGAGTAAGGAAGGGTTCAAGTCCCACGGCGAAGCAGGCTCCGAGAACAACGAATCCGTTGTTGAGCGTGTCGAGCCAGTGATCGAGAAACTCGCCCAGCCTTGAACTCTTGCCGGTGCGTCGAGCATGAGCGCCATCCATATTGTCGAGAGATACATAGGCGAAGACAAGAAACCCGGCGGCAAGCATTCCTACAAAAGACGGGTTGGCTTGAGAAGCCAGTAAAAACGACAGTGCGCAGCAAGAGGTGGATAGGAAAGTCAGGCTATTGGGCGACCATGATTCCGGTATGAATTCAAGAAGGGGTCCCCAAACCCATTTCTGATAGTAGGGTTTAAGGACAGAATCTTGTTCACTGTCATAAGCGTATTTGATGGGAGACAGTCTCAATCCTCCACCGCAGTGTGCGGCTCTCTTTCGGGGATTCGGTCATCTTTAGAAGCTCAATCTGATTTAGTTTGAGCCTTTGCGATCTCTCCGGGTACTTCAGAGGGGTCGACATGAGGAAGGTACGCTGAAAAGGCTTGCCCGTAAATCTCCCAGACTGTGACGAAGAGTGCCGCCATGATCGGGCCGACGACAAGGCCCGTGGCCCCAAAGAGGAGCAGTCCTCCCAGCGTGGAGAGCATAATGAGTAGGTCAGACATCTGCGTGTCTCTCCCAACAAGTCTTGGCCTGAGAATATTATCGACTGTTCCCACAACAGCGGTGCACCAGATCGTTAATCCAGCCGCTTCGACCGTTTGCCCATTAGCGAAAAGCCAGATGGCTGCGGGGACCCAGACGAGCGCTGTTCCGATTCCAGGAATAATTGAGAGAACAGCCATGACGGTTCCCCAGAAGGCTGCGCCTTGAATCCCGATCACTCCGAAGGCGGCTCCGGCTAGAGCACCCTGAACAATACCGATGACCAGACTTCCCTTGAGCGTCGCTTTTGTCACAGTGACGAATTTATTGACCATCCTCAGTTCATCTTCGCTTCTGAGCGGAATGTAGTAGAGGATTTTTGTAAGGATTCCATGTCCGTCTCTCAAAAAGAAAAACATTGAATACAGCATGATAAAAAGAGCAAAGAGAAAACTTACGGTTCCTCGAGTGAGTGCGGCAAGCGTTTGAAATAAGAATTGACCCACGCTCGAAGTGATTTGCCCAGCCTTAGAGTAGATCTGGCTTTCATAGGGCTCAAGGAAATCGGGAAGCCTGATCGGGTTTTCAAGTTCTCCAGCTGGGTTGGCCGCCATCCTTTCCTGAATCCATGGTCTTATGGTGTCCGTGACCTCGACTGCTTGTCCGGCCACGACTCCTAGGAAGACAATCATGGGGGCAATAAGAAGAAATAGAATGAGCAGGAGAGTGACCGCTGAAGCGAGTGCGACCCTACCGCCAAGCCATTGCGTTAGTTTCTGATGCACGGGACGGCAAAGTCCCGTGAAGATAGCCGCAAGAAGGAGGGGAGTGACAAAATCCCAGATCATGGCGATGAAGGCCGCTGAGATTGCCGCGACCAGTAAAATAAGAAAGCTCAGGCGAAACCTCTCGCCTTCAGCCTTTGTGTCGCTCATCCTGGTCTCCTCTCGAATATTGATGGGATACCTGGGATGATAAGAGGACGAGCGCGTGGGTCAAACTACCTTCAGGTATATTCCACTGTCGAGGGCCTATTGCGCACCCCCACGTACAGTAGGATAGACGTGAAGCTCACTCCATCTCGATCGTCTAGCTTTTGAGATCGTGCTCCAACTGATCCACTAGAGCCGAGAGTTCACTGGGCATCCGGTCTCCGAATTGAGCGAAGTATTCTCGGATCAGAGGCAGTTCCTGGAGCCAACCGTCTTTGTTTAGGCTGAGGAGTGTCTCTAGGTCTTCAGCATCTAAATCCAGCCCATCGAGATCTAAGGAATCGGCGGTGGGAAGGTTGCCAATTGGGGTTTCGACGGCCTTGGCCGTTCCGGCGCAGCGCCCGAAAACCCATTTTAGAACTCGGCTGTTCTCGCCGAATCCTGGCCAAAGGAAGTCACCGCCATCGCTCTTGCGAAACCAGTTGACATAATAGACTTGGGGGAGGTTGGCGCCTTCCTTCTCGCCAATTTTCAACCAGTGTGCCCAGTAGTCGGCCATGTTGTATCCACAGAAGGGAAGCATCGCCATGGGATCGCGGCGGAGTTCGCCGATCTTGCCCGCTGCGGCCGCGGTTTTTTCGCTACTAATGATCGAGCCCATGAAGGTCCCGTGTTTCCAGTCTCGAGCCTCGGCGACGAGAGGGACAACCGTTGCTCTCCGCCCACCGAAGAGGATCGCGCTGATTGGAACGCCGTCTGGGTTTTCCCATTCGCTGGCCATCACTGGGCATTGCTCGGCGTTGGCCGTAAAGCGGGCATTGGGATGTGCCGCTGGCGTCTTGTTTCCAGCGGCCCATTCGTTGTTCCGCCAGTCGGTCAGCGAATCAGGTGCGTCCGAGGTCATTTCTTCCCACCAGACATCTCCGTCGGGCGTTAACCCACAGTTTGTGAAGATCGAGTTCTTGTCCAGGGTCATCATGGCGTTCGGGTTAGAAGTCATGTTTGTGCCCGGTGCGACGCCGAAAAAACCAGCTTCTGGATTGATGGCGTGCAGTTGACCGTTTTTTCCAAACTTCATCCACGCAATGTCATCTCCGATGGTTTCAACTTTCCAACCCTTTACCGTTGGATTCAGCATGGCGAGGTTGGTCTTACCACACGCACTCGGAAACGCAGCGCAGATATACTTCACTTCATTCTCGGGAGACGTGATTTTGAGAATGAGCATGTGCTCGGCGAGCCAGCCTTCGTCACGAGCCATTGCTGAGGCGATCCGGAGGGCGAAGCATTTCTTGCCCAACAAGGCATTGCCGCCGTAGCCGGATCCATAGGACCATATTTCGCGGTCTTCGGGGAAGTGAACGATGTATTTATTTTCACCATCACAGGGCCAAGCGACGTCCTCTTGGCCTTCGCTCAACGGATAGCCCACCGAATGCATGCAGGGAACAAAGTTGCCGTCGGTGCCCAACACATCAAGCACAGCTTGCCCCATTCGCGTCATAATCCTCATATTGGCAACGACATAGGGAGAGTCCGTAAGTTGTACTCCAATGTGGGCAATGTGAGATCCAAGGGGGCCCATGCTGAAAGGAACCACGTACATCGTGCGACCCCGCATGCTGCCGCGAAATAGACCGGAAAGTGTTTCACGCATTTCAGTTGGATCGGCCCAGTTGTTGGTAGGCCCGGCATCCTCCTCGGTCGCGGAACAGATGTATGTTCGATCTTCGACTCGAGCGACATCGGCGGGGTCAGATCGAACCAAATAGGAATTGGGCCTGAGTTCCTCGTTCAGTCGGATCGCTGTTCCTGAGTCGAGCATCAGCTGAAACATCTCGTTGTACTCAACCTCGGAGCCATCGCACCAACGGATCTCATTGGGTTCGCACAGTGCCGCCATTTCTTCGACCCAAGCCGTGAGTTTTGTGTGAGAAGTCATATCTGGCCGATCTCCTGAATTTTTTGACAGAGGCTACTTTTTTCTTGCCCGAGCCCGATTGTCGCAATAAACGAGAAAAGGAAGCCCCTCTATCGACCCTCGAACAAATTGTTTCGAAGACCCGAGTGTGCTCCCCAAAGGCTTAAAATATCACGAAATGCCCTCCGAAGAAAACTACAACGGGTGCAGCGTTCGGGTGCACCGCATTAGGGGGCACGGCCGACAAATTCCCCCGGGAGAAGGCGCTTTCGACCCCGGTGAGAAAGACTGAGCTCGGATTTCCTTAAATAAGAGTTCCAATTCCCCTTTATTTTTAGGGGTATAGGAGGGGACTTTCTTAATCAAAGGCCCCGCTCCTCGGCTTGTGAACCGTCCTGGGGTCAAGGATTTAAGTACATCGGTGGTCGAGCCCCGAAGGCCGCTTTGACTTGAGGTCCAAGGCGAAAGAGAGGCGAGCAGGCTTTCTGTTGCCTCGAGAGTCCATGGGCAATCAACCCTCTCGCTGCCTGAGAGTTCTCTTGTTGAGTCCGAATCAATGCAGGCGTTGGAGGAGTTGGGGCTAATCAATCCCGAGGACACGCAAAGCATTCTCGCGAAGAAACTTTGGCCAAACGTGATCACGGAATGGAACCGAAGGCATGTCTTCAAAAATGCGTTCAAGGGACAAGCCCATTGGGAAGTAACCCGCATAAAGAATTTTGTCTGCACCTCGAGTATTTGCATAGTTGATGATGGATTCGGGATAGTACTTGGGCGCGAAAGCGCTGGTTGAATAATAAAGGTTGGGCCATTTGAGCATCAGCTTTACGGCGAGATCATCCCAGGGCTCCGCTCCATGGCGCATAACAAATTTGAGGTCAGGGAAAAACCACATGACTTCGTCGATGAGTTCAACATGCTGACACATCATGGGGATGCGTGGCCCCGGTACGCCGACACAGCAGAAGATTGGAATATCGAGCTCAACACATTTCGCGTAGACGGGATAGAAACGCTTGTCGTTGATGGGCACTTGGGGGACGCATCCAGCGGGAAAAGCGCCTACGGCCTTTAAGTCAAACTCCTCATGAAGTCGTACAATATTGCGGATATCCTCCATTCCATCATTGGGCTCTGTGTTGCAGGAGGCGATAAAGCGATCTGGATGTTGTCGCAGCGCTGCTTTTGAAACTTCGTCGGTGAGCGATACTCCGATTAGGGCCCGTTCGATATTAAACTTATCCATCTGCTCGAGCGTATAGGTGATACGGTCATCGAGTTTTGAAAACGTGGGCACATCTTTAAACATGTACTCGACTGGGAAGTCGAAACTCTCTAGGCTTTGTTTGTCCTTGAAAAGGGGGCGCATAAAGTCGTAGCTTCGTTTCGCTTCTTCACTAGGAAGGCCTAGCATGAGGTCAATGATTGGAATCTCGCTTGGCATCGTCATAAAGTCTCCTTGAAATCTTTCGAGCAATCATATCGCGCTATGGGATACAAGGGGCTCTTCTATTTGAATTGAACTCAGGTAAAAGGCACAGTCTGATTGCCCTTGGTCTTAATTGAACCGCTGTACGCTTTCTCGGAGTCATGTCGAAGCGTTTTGAGGTTCTTGATCGAGAGCTCGTCGTAGTTGACGGGCAAGTGATTGCAGCTGAAGAGTCTATGTAAGAGTCATTTAAGGTTTATCTGGATAAAGGGCCCTAGAGTGGGGCAAGGGTCACTGAAGGAGAAGACAATGGCGGATTTTGATTTCAAGGTTTTTGATGCGGATCATCATTATTATGAGGCCGAGGATGCTTTTATTCGGCATGTGGATCGGCGGATGCAGAGCCGCTGTATGGAGTGGGCCGAAGTTTCAGGGCGCAAACGTCTGCTTGTAGCCGGTCGAGTCAACCGTTTCATTCCCAACCCGACCTTTGACCCTGTGGCGAAGCCCGGTTGTCTCGATGAATTTTTTCGCGGCCGGAACCCGGAAAATAAGGACGTTCGTCAACTTTTTGGTGAGCTGAGTCCGATTTCGCCTGCCTATCGCGATCGGGATGCGCGACTCGAGCAGATGGATCAACAAGGCATTGAGGGGGCTTTGTTTTATCCAACACTTGGTGTGGGAATGCAAGAAAGTTTACGCCTCGATCCCGAAGCGGCTTGCGCTGCTTTCACGGGTTTTAATCGTTGGCTTGAAGAAGACTGGGGCTTCTCGTATCAGAATCGAATTTTTGCAGCACCCTATATCAGCCTTATGGATCCAGGCTGGGCCGAACGGGAGTTAGACTCACTTTTGACACGCGGTGCTCGGCTCATTTCCATGGTGCCCGGGCCTGTGCCCGAAGGCAACCGAAGTGTTTCATTGGCGGATTCTCGTTTTGATGGTTTTTGGGCCCGGGTGAATGAAGCAAGAATTCCTGTGACCTTTCACTCAGGTGACTCTGGCTATCGACAGTTTACGGTAGAAGCGTGGGGCGGAGGTCGCGAGTTTCGTGCGTTTGTATTTGATCCCATCATTACGTGCCTCTCTCCGGAACCGATTCACGACACCTATGCGGCTTTGATTTGTCACGGTTTATTCGATCGACATCCGCATGTACGGGTAGCGAGTATCGAGTGTGGGAGTCACTGGGTTTTCGATCTTGTTCGAAGGTTAAAAAAAGCATATGGCCAGATGCCTATGTCATTTAGGCGAGACCCAGTTGAGGCGCTTAGAGAGCACTGCTGGGTAGCGCCTTATTATGAAGACGACATGTTGGGCTTAAAAGATTTGATTGGGGCTGAAAACATTCTCTTTGGGTCGGATTTTCCTCATGCAGAGGGTCTGGCAGATCCACTTTCGTACGTTTCTGAACTCGATGGATTTTCAGATATTGAAGTACGCAGTGTGATGCGAGAGAATGGGTATTCACTACTCGCTGCAAACTAGGTTCCTTATGCTCATGCGTTAAGGAGAGATTATGAGTACGTCACCGCTCTTAGGTTTAAGAATTGTTGATCTCGCAGATGAGAAAGGTGAGCTTTGTGGCCGGCTTCTTTCCGATTTGGGTGCCGAAGTCCTTCGAATTGAACCTCCAGGGGGAGGCATTTCCCGTGGATTGCCGCCGTTCGCAGAAGACGGTGAAACGAGCCTGTATTTCGGTTTCCGAAATGCTGGAAAAAGGGGAGGCACCCTTGATTTAGAGCGTCCGGAGGGGCGTAATCAATTGGTTGAGCTTTTAGCCGATGCAGACGTTCTGATTGAGTCCTTTGAGCCTGGTTATCTGGCTGGTCTTGGGATTTCGCCAGAGACGCTTATCAAGCGACATCCTCATTTGATCGTGACCTCAATCAGTGATTTTGGCCAGACAGGCCCTTACGCGAATTACGTGGGTACGGACATGGTGGGTGTGGCCATGGGCGGGATGATGTATCGGGCTGGGCGTAGAGAGAAGCCTCCGGTCTGTGTGCCCGGAAGTTTTGCCTATGACGTAGTGGGTGGTGCAGGAGCCATGGGAACTTTACTGGCTTTCTTCAAACGCCTCAGGACGGGGCGGGGCCAGCATGTTGATGTTTCGACGATGGAAGCGGTTGCCAACCTTACTGATTGGTCTCTTCCGAACTTCTCATTGAATCCGGGTATTGGAGAGCGAGCGGGTTCGGGGATTTACACCCTATATGCCTGCGCAGATGGCTTCGTTCGAATGATTATCTTGCCGCCCAAGCATTGGCAGGCTCTGCTCGATTGGATTGGACATCCAGAGGAACTCATGGACCCGTCCTATACGCAGTTTATCAATCGACTGATGAATATGGATAAGATTGTTCCTGTTCTAGAGGGTTTTTTTAGGGACAAGCAAAAAATTGATGTTGCGTGCGAGGCGCAGCGTCGCGGAATTCCAGCGACTCCTCTTTTGAACCCATCTGAAGTCATGCGTAACGAGCATGCGTTGGGGAGAAAAACCTTTAAAGAAGTAGCGATGGGAGGTGGAGTGTCTGCGAGCATTCCATCTGGTTTTTTCACTCGAGATGAGAAACGGATAGGGCCAGCTTTAGGTGCACCCGACTTAGATAAAAGGGGCGAACTTCCCTCTTTCTCAGCCTCAGTGGAGAGGGAGGCGATGGAGACTCTTTTTCAGAAACCCAGTGAAGAGCCGGCTGGAGGGTATCCGCTGGAGGGGATTCGAGTCATAGACTGTGGGGTCGGTGCTGTCGGTGTGGAGGCGGCGCGTATTCTTGCGGAGTATGGCGCGGAGGTGATCAAGATAGAGAGTGCGACAGCGCCCGATTTCATCCGAGTGATCATGAGTAGCTATATGAACCCTTCTTTTTCTTCGTCAAATCGAACGAAGCGAAGTTTTGGAGTGGACCTAAATCATGAACGTGGTCGAGAGTTGGTTCGAGATTTAGTCAAAAGCGCAGATGTGTTTATCGAAAACAACGCGACGGGAACCACAGAAAAATTAGGTTTTGGCGCACAAGCCTTACGTGAGATGAATCCAGGGATTGTGAGTTTCTCCAGTCAGATGGCAGGCGCGTACGGCCCCTGGAAAGATTGGATAGGATATGGACCGAACACTCATCCGCTGAGTGGCTTGCAGTATCTTTGGAATTATCCTGAGGATGTCGCAGAACCCGCCGGCTCTACGGCCGTTTATCCGGATCACTTTGTCGGTCGCTTGGGTCCCATCGCAATTATCGCGGGGCTCGTTGGACGATTACGAACGGGCACGGGCTCCCATAACGATGCCGCCCAATTTGAGACGGCGATCGGACTTCTTGGTGATCTCTTTGCGAAGGAAAGCCTATCGCCGGGCAGTGTTTTGCCTGCTGGAAATGCAAGCTCACGCGGAGCGCCTTGGGGGTGTTACCCCTGCCAGGATGATGAGACCGAAGAGTGGTGCGTGATCACGGTCCGGAGCGACGAGGAATGGCAGGGCCTTGTTCGGGCGATGGGCTCGCCCGCTTGGTCGGCGGATGTACGCTTTGTCGAGGCGTCTGGTCGCGTTGAAGCAAGGTCGGAACTGGATAGTCACATCGCTGAGTGGACTCGAGTGCAGACTCCGAGAGCCGTCATGGAGGCCTGTCAAGCAGAGAGGGTTCCTTGCGGCATCGTTGCTCACCCGGGACACCATATGAGCGATCCGCAAATGTTGCATCGGGATTATGCGAAGCCGCTTCAGCAGCAAGAACTGAGCACCATCTTGCTGGAGGGGCCCGCGTTTATCGGGAGTGATCTCCCGGAAGTGATGATTTGGCAAGCTCCTTTGCTCGGAGAGCACACTCGAGAAATTGCGATGAGTGTACTAGGCCTTACGGCGGAAGAGACGGAAGAACTGATTCTTCAAGGGGTTTTAGAAGATCCGCCAGGCGAATACAATCCAGTCTAGGATACATCTTGGTTCGCGTTTAGATGCGGTCTGCTTGTCTGTGCTTGGCTTTTGCAGGATCACGACATGTTGCGGACGCTGGTCTATGCTTTCTTCTGAATCGGATGTGTAGAGGATTGACGTATGGCCGTGGAATCTCCATCAGATCTAAGCGAATCCAAAGTTCCCGCAGAGAGCGACACGCTAAGCCCGAAAAAGCGCAGGAACTCGATATGGCGTCCTTACCTTTTACCAGTCGGATTGGCATTGGTTGTTATTTCGGGTTCATTGGTCAGTGCTGTCTGGATTCGAATATCTGAGAATAAAGCACTGGAGAATGCGGCTGGAAAGGAGATCGGGCATCTGGCCAGTGAACTGGGGAAGGACTTAGACTTCGCATTCCATCCACTTTTCCAATTTGGATGGCGATTAAGTGCGAATTCGGTGGAGTCGAGAAGGCAACTTTCGATGGAGGCGCAAGACTGGATTGAGTCATCAGACGCCATTAAGAATCTTATCTGGTTGGATGGGCAAGAAAATCTGGTTCTGCAAGTTCCTGCAGAAAGGTCTTGGGAGAGACTAATAGAAGAAGATGAATTCAAAGAGCAACGTGTCTTGGTCATGGATTACCTAAGAGGTCAAGTGGGCGCTCGAGGAATTTCATTGGAGCGCTCTAATGAAGAGCAAGTAGATCTAATCGGGCTCATCTCTGTTCTTAAGGAAAACGGCGTGACGACTTTCGTAGTGGCTATCTACGATCTCAGGTCCCTTCTAAGTGAAGTTCTTGAAGGTGAGGCTACAGGCTATTCGATTTCGATTTCAGACGATAACGCTGAATTGTGGTCAAGGATTGGTGAGGCCGGAGGTGAAGAGAATACGCAGTTTAGGCGTCTTTCATTTGTGGGTATGGAATGGACGATTAAGCTCACGCCTGGTCCCGCCGTCATTGCGACCTATCGGAGTACGCTGCCTGCGGTCATCTTGTTTGGCGGATCAGCGTTGGGAATTCTTTTGGGACTTTCAATCTCCACTGCATTTCAAAATCGGTTTCGCGCTGAAAAATTGTCCAGCGTAAATACTCAATTGCTTGATGAAGCGCGACGACGAACGAAGGCCGAGGTGGCTGAAAAGGAAGCTCGGACAGAGTTGGAAGATGTTCTTGATCAACTCCCTGTTCACGTATGGAGCGCTTATGTGGATCCTGGCGGCAGGATGCAACCGTTGCGTACGACCTCGAATCAGTTGAGTGACCGTCCGGTTGAGAGCTATACGGTTTGGCCGGATTCGTGGTTTGAAATGATCGTGCCTGAAGATCGAGATCGTGTACGTGAAAGTATTTCGAATGTGGCGGAAGGGAAAGTGAGTGAAGCGGAGCTGGAATATGGGTTGTTAGGAGAAGACGGGAGAGCGATTTATCTCGCCGATACAATTCGAGCTCGGCCGCAGGGCGACGGGCTAAGGCTAGCGGGAGTGAGTCGAAATGTGACGCATCTAGTCGAAGCCGAAGCTGATAAAAAAAGAATGGAAGAGAGACTAGAGCAAGCTCAAAAATTAGAGAGTCTTGGTGTTTTGGCCGGAGGCATCGCGCACGATTTCAATAACCTTTTGGTAGGTGTTTTGGGACATGCGCGACTTGCGGCTGAAGACTTGCCAGATGATTCGCCTGTGCAAAAGAGTATCAAGAGCATTGATCGCGCCGCGCGTCGCGCAGCTGATTTATGCCGTCAAATGCTCGCCTATGCGGGAAAGGCGCCGGTTTCGATTAAGCCCATTGATCTTCGCGAAAGTGTTGAAGACATTGGGGAGTTGCTCCGTGCTTCATTGCCGGCCTCTTCCATTATTGAGTATGAATTTGATGAAAAATTGCCTGCTGTTCAAGCAGATGGAAGTCAAATTCAGCAAGTCGTTCTGAACTTGATTACAAATGCGACGGAGGCTCTTGGGGAGGGAGGTGGACGAGTTTCCCTTTCGGTCTCGAGTGGACAACTAGACGAAAGGGACTTGGCAAAACTTCAGTTTGGTGAATCCCTTTCTTCTGGACGCTATGTCACGTTAACCGTGAAGGACACCGGATGCGGCATGGATGATGAAACGAAACGTCGTATTTTTGAGCCGTTCTTTACGACGAAGTTCACGGGGCGTGGTTTGGGTCTCGCTGCTGTGATTGGGATTGTTCGAGGTCACGGCGGTGGGATTCGGATTGATAGCCAATCGGGAGAGGGCACATCAATCGCAGTGGTGTTGCCTGCTACGCACCTTGAAATCTCTGAGGAGGTTTCTGAGGTTGAAGACTCGACATGGCATGGAAACGGTCAAGTCTTGATCATTGAAGACGAGGTCTTTGCACGCGAAGTGGCGGTGCTGGTTTTACAACGGGCTGGTTTTGAAACCCTTGAAGCCGAAGATGGTGTAAAAGGGCTAGAAATTTTCAAACAACATCAAGACGGTATTCGATGTGTTGTCCTTGACCTCGCCATGCCGAATATGTCCGGCGATGAAGCGCACCGACATATTCGGGAATTGAAGTCGGAGACGCCGACGATTTTGTGTAGCGGATATCCAGAGCAGGATGCCATCTTGCGATTTTCAAATCTGAACCCCAGCGGATTCATTGAGAAGCCCTACACACCAGAGAAGTTGGTCGCGAAGGTTCGCGCCGTTTTGAAATCATAAGAAAGCTACAGGCAAACCTTCTTCCTTGGCGTATGAGTAAGTATCTGGCTTGATTCCTTTTTTGAGCGTCTGCTAGTGCCATGGCTCAGTCATTGAATCGAATAAAGAGAGGTGAAGACCAGGCTCGCTCTTGAGCGTTTGCTAGACACGGGTCAGTTGGGTCAAAGCGCGGCCCCGAAACGGCACAATTTCGCGCACGAACACAGGCACCGTGCTCATCGCGCTCACAGCGAACCGGCGAACCGTTCACAGTAGGCTCGGCTTCTTGTATAGCTCGAACATAGTATACGTTTTCTCGTTCAGTGTCTGGCTCGGGGTCAGTGAAGTTGACCCTGCACCCCGCTTCGTTCGGGACACACTGAAAGGTACGCCAGGGATCCTCGATGAGGTCTTCTATCGATTCGTTGGCATTGAGCTGTTTTCGTATACGGACGACTTCAATTCGTTCTATTTTTTTTCGTCGATCACTTGGATGGTAGCATTCGCCGAGGCAAAGCTTTTGCAAGCGTTCCGGAGTCAGTCGGTCGCGAACGCTTTCTGGGCATCCGGGATGCTGCTCAAATGCGCCCAGCGCACGCACTTCAAAATGGGGAGGCTCAGAGGTTTCGGCCTCACTTCCCATAGGCAGTGAACCTTCTGGACTGTTCAAGAGGTTGAAGTGAAGGAGAATGCGATCTCCTGATGTGCCATAGACATTTCGCGATTCGAGGGCGTCCCAGATTGATTGGCGATCTCGCCCACCGGCATGAACTGCAATGAGGCCGCCTGTATAATAAAAAGAAGCCCCTCGTTCAAAAGCGGTTGCGACTCCTGGAATCGTTTGAGGCGTTTCGAGGGGTAGAGGGTCTTTCGCGCCTTCGGTCAAAAGCATATCCAGCCAGTCGTCTCTGAGCCCATAGGCATCACTCATTGGACTCCGCGGAATTTCTTTGTATCCGGATCCGGCGCGTGCACTATGATTGTCGCTCGAGGCAATGAGTCCATATCGGTACGTTGAGCCATCCTCGCTGACAATTGAAAGTCCGTACTGTGCGCTCATGTTGGGGCGGTAATCGAAGGCGGGTAGAAACCCCTTTGGCAGTTGCCCACACTCCAGCCAGTCGGCCGGTGTCGTTCCGGAGACGACGCTGTAGGCATTTCCGGTCTCCACAGCGAGTTGGCGAGTGCGCTTGGCTCGCTCTTCGCACTCGGATTCAGTGAGGTTTTGCTCGCATCTTTCTCGAATGAGTTCTCCGGCTTGCCAGCAGCACGGGACGTAACCATTCTGTGGTGGAGCGCAAATGCGTTCCCCCTCTTCATCGAAGTTAATGTCGATTAACTTTCTGTATACCTCGGAATTCCCATGCCCTGAGTAAACCTCAAAAAGTCGTTGTCGTTTTGGATCATGATCAGCCCTGGACAGTTGTTGGTCGAGCGTTGCATCGGGAGGCGCATGAATTCCCCAACTTGTACCGTGTGGAATGACCAGGCTTGGAAAGCCCCAGTCATCTAACTTTTGAAAAAGGATCTCAGGGGTCTCCGCTCCTTCCAAGCAGTCTTTTGGAAGGTCTCGAACCGGCACACCCTCCGGGCAGGGTTTGAGGCTACGAGCCTCTCGTAGAAATCGATTAAAGTCGAGATATGGTTGGAGCTGATCGAGGTCTCTAGCCGAGATGCCAAAACGAGCTAAGGCCCAGACGGCTGATGGCAAAGGCTGTTGGAAAAGGCCGCCGGCCCCTGCTCCAATGGGTCGTGTGGGAACTTGATCTTGCTCGGTGTCTCTTAGAATGATGTTCTTATGGCCGTAGTGAATTTTTTCACCCGAAGCATTGGGAGGTGCGGACTGCGTCCATTCCCAACCAAGAAAGGCCACAGTATCCGGGTTGAGAGGGTCGCTGACTTCATTGCACTCGCGGATCGATTCAAGAGTTTCTTCCCATTGGCGAGGTGTGATTGACTCGGCATGATCGTTGATTGACCAGAAGTCGAGTGCAGAGCAGAACCGTGCGAAGTCACAAGCATCCGCGGGGGGATGAGCCCCCTCGCCTTGAAATATGGGTAGGCTGAAGGCGAAAGCGTCTGCTGAGAAGGTGGTATGGACGTGAAGGTCCCCAAAAAGAATTTGGCTCTGCGATTCCGTTTTTGCGATCTCGGGTTTTTGAACCGCCGAGAGCGAATGCGTTTGAATCTCAGTGGATGGTCTGGGTTGAGGAGAAACCGTCTCTCGCCCTTGTAGCCGCCCCCCTACGCCCTCAGCGATGAGCGTTATGCCAATCAACGCTGCGACAATGACCGCAGCAAGTGGGAGCAGGAAAAAGCGTAGAAGAGTGCGACCCAAGACCATCCTCGATAGGTTTAATTTGCTGTCATAGAGTAGTCGTATAAAGGGAGTAAGGCTAAGACTGCGGAATCTCTTGCAGGGGGCTTATACTCGTTGAAGCGAATGAACGGAATCAAGGCTCAAACGGAGGCCACGTGAGTGAGCAAAGACCCAAGGTTGTATTCGTAGTTCTCGACGCCTTCCCGTTTTCAGGCGTTGATCCGAATTGGACGCCTTGTCTTTTTGAACTCGCTCAGGAGGGCGGTATTGCTCAAAAAGGTGGTGAGGCCGTGCTTTCGGCTTCGACGTATCCGAATCATGCGAGCTTGATCACGGGAGCAATGCCTTTTGAGCATGGAATTTTCACAAGCCACTCTTGGTTGACGGAAGAGCCCGTTCCTGCGAAGGAAGCGGGCCCGGCTTGTCGCACTCTGTTCGACGATTGCAGAGATGCGCAAAAAAGAGCAATCGCCATCGTCGGTGATCAAAATCTGGTTGGGGTCTGCGGCGCTCGTGCAGCCGCAGCTCATTGGCCGAATAATGGAGATTTGCCTGAGTCGGCACCGAGGGGACGACTGGGATACGGCGCAGACCGGGGCGTGGTAGGGGCCTTTGATGAGCTTGATCCTATGAGTGCAGACTTTACCTTTGTTCAATTGGATGAAGTCGATACGGAACGTCACTTGCGTGGCCCTTGGAACGACGACGTTCGCGAGCAATGTCGATTGACGGATTCCGCGCTGGGCGAGCTGCTTGAACGATTTCGATCCATGTGGTCCGAGATGGTGATCATTGTTGTGAGTGACCATGACCATGAGAAGGTTGAATCGGGTGCTGTCGATCTGAAGTCTCACGTTTTTAAAAACAATCTAAATGTTCAAATTGATCACGATGGGACATCTGCCCTTGTTGTTGGCCTGATAGATCACTCTCAGTTACTCGATTTCCCGAGTGTAGTCGGGGCACAAACGGTGGGCCCTGATCGAAACTTGGTCTGGGGTGATCCCGGCATTCAGTTTGGTCAGGACTGGAATTTGGCTGCGCAGCACGGCAGTCCACGTACGGCAAAGCAGTTAGCCGTTGTCGGGGGAGGGCATCCCGAAGCCCGTCGTCTGGGCAATCTCATTCAAGCTTCTCGACCTCAATGTACGGAGTGGGCCCACTGGATTCGGCGTTTGTTGGTCTTAGATCGACACTCGTTCGAACCTTAGGCTCAGGTCACCATACAGAAGCTTTATTTTCATGTGATTTCAACGTGGCTCACGGAACGTTTGCGTTCCCAATGTAACGCGGTGTTGCGTTGGAAATGTGGGGGACGGTCTTTGAGTACATCCGTGGAGAGCCAAAGCCTTTTTAGATGCCGAACCTGTCCAGTCTCTCGATTGTCGACATAAGCTGTTCGCGCATGGAGGATGTGATAATTGTTGACAAATTGAATATCTCCAGGCTCAAGGTCCATGTAGACGTTGTACTGGGGGTCACGGGTCATCGTATCTACAGCTTGCATGGCGGCCTCGGCTTGCTCGGCAATCCGAGGAGCATCCTCGTGTCGCTGAGAGGAGAGAATGTATGGCCGGATGTAGCGAACGAAAAGCTGATTGGACCAACGGGTGAAGACGGGCAACTCATACCACGCTCGAGCCCCATTCCCTTCCTCGCCACGGAAGTCATAGGGTTGAGGATTGTAGAGGGCCGAAGCTAATTCCGGCTCGTTTCGAACTAGGTCGTTATGGATAGCCACTGCGTTCGCGACGGTTGAGGTTCCTCCCGAACTGGCTTTTTGGAGGCACATGAGACCAACGAGGTCCGAACCATCGGAATGGTACGGGAAGGCGACTTGTCCGATTTCGTTGCCTCGCGAAGTGGGGTCTTCGCCGCGCTTCCCCTGATCGGTCACGTCCCCTAAAACGTGTCCGCGCTTGTTTTGAGGCCAAGGGCTGCCCAGATGTAGACCGATCCCCCAGTAGATCATCTCCATTTCAGCTTGCGTATATCTCTCTCTTTGGAGACCGCGTATGAGAACAATGCCCTTTCCTTCAATCAGTTCAGTTTCGATTTGATGAATTCGTTTTTGAAGGTTTGGAAGGGGAAAGTGGTCACGGTCGATATCAAGAATATCGCTTGAGATAGAAAGAGCGTGCTGAAGCGCTGCATCCACCTCTTCAAGTTCGGACTCATTCAGTTTTTCCGTCCAAGCGGATTCATCGGTGAGGTCGTGGGCTCGCCACTCACAGGGTGTTTCAAGGACTTGGAGTTCTTCAGGCATGGTTTCCTCAAGTAAAATATGCCAAAAGGTAGGCGACTTGCCCGTTGTTCGCGATTCAACCTATCTTCCGTGTTGAGGCGAGCTCTCTAAGGTTCTCGGGGGAAGGTTCGGAATAAGCGGATCGATTGAACTCCATTTCGATTTTTGGTTAGCTCTAAAGAAGCCGAGAAAATAAGAAGTAGAGATAAGGAGCTTTGAACGATGTCAAGATCCCTTGATTTGAGTTTGGTGATAAGTCCGACTAAATTCGCTCATATTGTTTTCCGGACGAAGCAACTGAAAGTGATGGTGAACTGGTATGCCAGAGTCCTTGGAACAAAGTCTGCGTATGAGAATGATTTTGCAGCCTTTGTGACCTACGATGATGAGCATCATCGACTCGCCTTCCTTCAACTTCCTGACCTCGTCGAGGCTCCGCCGCAGTCCATCGGTTTAGAGCATTTTGCATACACTTTTGAAAGTCTTGGCGACCTGATGCAGACGTATAAGAGATTGAAGAGTGAAGGGATCTCTCCTGCTTGGACCATTAACCACGGTCCTACGACCTCACTGTATTATGACGACCCTGATGGCAACCGAGTTGAACTCCAAATTGACAACTTTAAGAGTGCAGCCGAAGCGCAGGCCTTTATGGATTCAGAGACGTTTAATAAAAACCCAATCGGTGTTGAATTCGATCCAGAGAAACTTCTCGCACGTTACGAGCAGGGAGACCCTCTCGAAGAGTTAATTAAGCAGGGTTCCGTCTCCAAATAACGATCTTTCCGAGACGTAAACGTTAGTGCTGCCTCACTGTTCAGTCTTGAAGGCGAGCGAATGACCCGACTTTCTTTCGTCTCGCAGAAAAGCCCAAAGCTTTTCTGAGCAGTACGTAAATAAACTCGCTGAATGGTGGGTCGAGTGGGCCAAGCCCCCCCTCTCTCCACGCTGTCTCCCTTTGTGTTTTCGGGTCTTCCGTTTGGGAGGAGGGAAAGGCCCTGGCTCATTTGAGTCTGAGCTGGCTGCTGGGCCGATATCCGTGGATTGTTTTCAACGAAAACGTTTCAGGTAAAAAACTTTTCAAAATCTTTGAATTTCTGCGCAACCCGATCAAGAACTCTGGGTTGAAGCTCTTAAAGGATAAACGCAATTCAAAGTAGGGAGCAATCGACTTGCATCGACTGAAGAGAGAATCCACGGGTCCTTGATTCAAAATGTAAGACCGTTGACCACCTATTTCTTTAGAGCGCGTATAGAGATGTGTGGCTTGAAGTCTTTGAGTCCACAGCAAATGGAGGAGTTTTCTATGTTGAAAAAGCGACTTTGGGTTGTCATGTGTGTCTGCGCCTTTCTTTCGATGGCTGCGACGTGTGAGAAGGGAAGTAATGCTCCGAGTGTAATTTGGCCGCAGGAGGGTCAGCTTCTAAGAGGTGGAGATTCTTTTTCAGTCGTGATGGAGGTCTCCCCGGACGTCTTTGACCTGGATACTTTGGAGGTGACTCTAAACGGATTTCCTGTTGATGTGGAGTTGGGCGAGAGTGAACATTTAGGCCACCTCCGGACAGGACAGAAATTGCAAGGCAAGAACGAGATTGAGGTTTCAGCGGTTCGGCTAAGAGACGGAGAGTTAGCCACGCGGAGCATTGAATTTCAGTTGAGCTCTCTTCCGTCCGACTTGGAGTTTCAATCTGACTATGTAAGCCGTCCGCCGCCTGTATTGTCCGCAGATATTGAATTAATTGACTCTTCAAGAAGTCGACAGAACGCAATCCTACACGTTCGCTATCGAAGCGGTTTTTCATTGCCCTCTCGAATCCCTTACCGTGTGGATGAAGAGACCGTTTATATTCTTAATGATGAGGGGACCGGACCGGACGAAGCAAGCGGCGATGGTCTCTATTCATCAAGGATTGATTTTGACTACAACCGCTATGCCTTACGCAAAACACGTAGTCTTGTTGGGCTGGGGAGCGCTCGAGTTGCTGGCGAGAAGGCTCTCTTTGAGGGTCGGAAGCTCGTGTTGAACGAGCCTGCGAATGTCGGTCCCGACCTTCTGAATATTTTGAGTGCGAGTCAAGGGGGTGTCATTCCCCTCTTTCCTTTGCGTTCTGTCGGGTCAGCGCTTGATGAAGAGCAAGCACTCCTCATTCGTCACCCGAGCGTAGTTGCGGATCCCAACCTGACCTTTGACCCGTGTGACATTGACGACGACGGAAATCTAGGAAACCCTGATGGTCCCTGGACGTTTAAAACACTCATGACTGAGATGGCGAATGAGTCTCGTACAGGGATTACGCCCGAAGATTTTGTCAGATCATGGGTATCGGGCTGGGAATTGGATCCAGTTACGGGGCTAGACCCTGTGGTCAATAGGGATTCTGTCCCTGCACGTAATGTTTCGTCACTGCTTCTGGGTTGGGAGGATGCCGCTACAGGTGTCTTAGATCTAGACCGCTCTCCGTTTCGCTTATTAGCGATTGTGAACCGAGTCGATCTACGAGACGCCGTGGGATATGGGGGCGAAGGCAGTGCAGGCGAGTTGCGCTTCGTCTTCGGCCTTGTCGACGTGAATAACGCTGGCAATGGTTCGGTGCCTCCGGGTACAAACGGAGGTACGACGAACCAGAGAGGCGATGGGGATGAAGTACTCCCCCCACCCGGGCCGACTATTGATGGTATCTGCGGAACCCGTCGCATGACGGTGATTTTCGAGTACAAGGTAAAAGCCGACAGCTGCCAAGATGTTTTGACCTATGCGGAAGCCTGGGAAGCTCTTGATCTTGATCCTGGGCACAGCGAATTCTCATCTATGGAACCCGATGAATTGGCCGATTTTGTTTCTGACTTGCAGTTGATCACGGACTCCGTTGTTCGTGCTGATTCGGCTCCGGGTGGGCCCAACGCAAATGCCTTGGGTCAACTTCGAACAAACGAGTTTATCATGGGAAGTCCTTGGGAGATGAGAGAATTCACACTCCGGCCCCAGTTAAGTCTCGAACCGTCGATTCCTACACTGTCAGACGGCACTCAACTGGTTCCTCACTTGTTAAAACTGGACACGACTAAACAGACACCTGATTTAGATTTCGCTCGTGAAGAGAATGACGAATTGCAGACGCTTTTAGCGAATTACATCAATGATGAGAGCGGCGACAATACGCTAAGGCAGATCTGTAACGAAGAACATACGGTTCCGTTGAGTGTGGATGGAGCGGGTGAGTTGTTGCCGGCGCGTTTGCCTTTTCTCGCAGGTCGAGCAGATTTTATGAATGGGAGCGTTTTTAATCAATCCAATACACACTTCTCAGCACCGGGAATTCAGGCTTGGAATGGAGATTCTGACGATGATCGACGATGTAGCGCTGCTGAAATTCGCTTTAATTTCTCGGCAGCCACGTGCACAGGCTGTCACGGTTCAGATATTCTAGACCCGACTGTGGACCGTGCTTTTTACCACGTGAATCCGGGCCAGTTTGATCCCGAAGAAGGAGCGGGCCTCTCTCGATTCCTGACAGGGACGGCCAGCACCAGTCCAGGCACGCCAATTCCAGACCCCAGCGCGTACGGTGGTCGCCCACAACATTTTTCTGATTTAGAGAGACGCGCTCAAGATATGGATGCTTTGTTGGATACTCAGTGTTTGAATCTGATGGTCGCTTCTCAGCCTGCTTCCTCTTTCGTGCATTAAAAGAGCCGGGGGACGGCGGACGTGATTCAAGGCTCCAGGTGTGCTCTTGCTTTTTATCGAGATCGCCTGGGGCCTCGTTCGTTGTGACGAACTACGCTAAATCGGCATACACGGGGGCGTGATCGGAGGGCTTTAGTTCTCCTCTTTTTTTGCGCCAGTCGCGATCGACGGTGACGCTTTGCAAGCGATCCTTGATCGATGCGGTGCCGAGGATGAAGTCGATGCGAAGTCCATGTTTTCGGTGAAAAGCCCCGCCGCGATAGTCCCACCAAGTAAATGCCGTTTCATCCGGGTGAAGCTCTCGGAAGAGATCCGAGAACCCCCATTCAACAACGGACTCCATTCTCTGTCGCTCGGCTGCAGTGTGAAAGATGCCGCCAATATGGGATTGGGCGTCCCAGGTATCTAGATCACTGGGGCAGATATTAAAATCGCCACAGATAATTTCGTCGGCCTTAGGGTCTCCCGTCGCATCAAGGTGCTCACGTAAAGAATCGAACCAAGCTAGTTTTCGTGGGTAGTCGTCGTGTTCAAGATTCTTTCCGTTTGGGCAATAGACAGTGGTGAAGCGAATTCCTTTCGACTGAGCGGTAATGAGTCTAGCTCCAAATTCGTCTTGATCGGGAAGTCCCGTCTGTACACATTCGGCTTCTCCTTTTGTGAGGATGGCGACACCATTCCAGGCTTTTTGTCCATGGGATAAAGCGAAGTAGCCGGCGTTCTTAAAAGTGTCTGATGGGAACTGATCATCAGCCATTTTTAACTCTTGGAAGCCAACGACATCGGGTTGGCGCTCTTCGAGCCACTCCAGCACAAAATCAAGCCTGGCCTTAAGTCCATTGATGTTCCAAGTGGCGACGCGCATTGAGAAGTCCTTTTATAAGCTGGGTAAGCCGAGCTTTTCTCAGAGGTTCGGTGAGTCATTTTTTAGAGCTGACGGTGCGTGAGAATTGATTGTGTTTCGATCTCTATTTCAGATATTCCTCAAACATCCGCACGAAGTCTTCATCGCTGTTGGGATGCCCACCATAATGGCTTGTGCCGGGGTAGCAAAAGTATTCAAGCAGTCGTCCGGCCTTTTTAAGTCGCTCGGCCAAGCGAGCGTTGGGTGTGACGTAGTTATCGAATTCTTCTTCGACGATGATAAATGGCGGATAATTTGCGAGGAGTTCATCCGAGGCAAGTCCGGGGAAGAGCAGGGGGTTCCGTTCTTTTAAGTGCCGTTCGCGATCTTCGCCCACCATCCAAGTCATGATGATATCACTTTCTTGAATGGCTTGAGACTCGCTGAGGGTCATGTTTTCTTTTGGCTCCGTAAAGAAGTAGTCAAAAATTTGAGCGACGCTCACTCTGGCCACTTTGATAAGGTGAGATTCATTCTCCTGTGCGAGCTTAGCGGCCGTCGCAAGAATCTGATAGCCGCCGGCGCTATCGCCGCTGATGGCGATCCGATTTGGATCGATGCCAAGAGGCACAGCATTCTCAATGACATGCTTGACACTGACATAGGAGTCCATCATCGTCGCAGGAAATTTGAAATCCGGGACCATACGGTATCCCACTGCACAAACGACTGTGCCCGTTCGGACAGCCATTCTCGAGCAATGCGGAATGAAATCCTCAAGTCGGCCTCCGACGCTTCCTCCTCCGTGAACATAGACGATAGCGGGAGCACATGTTTCATTTTTTAGAGAATGGGGTCGGTAGATCCATAATCGCACGGTGGAGTCATTTCCATCGCGAATGGGAACAATGGTCTCCTCTCGATCACAAAGGAGCACGCTCTCTTTAAATGTCGGATCATTTTCATATTCAGAATTCATGAGATCCGTGACGAGCGTTCGGTAGCCGGCCGGGTTCCATTCTCCGTCCAAGGTGAGGTGCGGGATGGGCTCGTTCTTTTCTAATTGCGCTTTGAGTTCTTCATTGGGTTCGCCTTTGAGCTCGTAATGAAATAAATTTTTTGATTCGGCGGGTTTCAACTTAGGCATGCTTTATTCTTTCTGCTTATCGATGCAAGAGGAGATAGCTCCGTTGGCCAAGGCTACATGATAGCCATGGCCCTAGATTGTTTTGAACTAATCTCAAGTGATTAGCGGTCTTCGCTGTTCTCTTTGATGGTCAACCAAATCGCCTAAAATCGAAATTCGCGCGCACGCTTTAGTTCTGGCTTCGGCTGAGGATCTTGAAGAAAGGCTGACCATCGAAAAAAGAGAGGAAAGTATGGTCCACGTTCCTTTATCGGGGCCCGCCGCTCCGCACCGTTTTCGTTCTCTTGAGACGTCCGCAGGAGAGGCCGTGTTCTCCATCAGTTCGATTGCATGATCGTCGAGCCTTGGGCACCCTCATTATGGAAACGTCATCGCCCGGACGACTGAAAAGACCTTACGACGTTTCATCGTCCCTATGGCTTTTGAAAGGCCGTCGTTTTTGAAATCAGAAGTTCCGCCCACGCCCAGGACTCGGAAAGACAAGTCAGGATTCGAGGGGGCGAAAAGGGGAGCCTTTGCACCAAGGGCCCCTCAGGGGAGGGCTCAATTGTGGGTTCTATCGGGCCTCCCAAAATGTTGAGAGCGGATTCAATCGATGGGCAAAGTCCGGGTGGCTTTGGCGAGACTGCAAGCGAATCCATGGTCATATTTTGCTCGCACCCCCTGCGAGAAGCTCGCGCTTTATGAGGGTCCCACATCGTTCTTTCTCTCGAAACGAGTTTTTAAAAAGTCGCAAATCGGGATGGGTGCGGCGCTTCAAACGCAGAACGGTTCGCGCGGTTGGGCACCTTTCAAAAATAGGTCTTGATGTAACACGAGTGGCAGCAAGTCAGTACCCAGTTGTAGGGATACCGATTCGCTTCATCCGAGAGAACATGTGTAACTGAATTTTAGAGATCACTTTTGAATTTTTAGACAAGCCATTCACGGCTAGCTGACCGATTGGTTCAGCCAAGTTCAATATGGGAGAAGGTATATGAGTTCGTCTCAAGGTCTGATTGATCCCTTTGATGCAGCGATGGCTGAAATAGCGAGATTAAAATTAGAGCCCTATGTGGCCGAGCTTGAAAGCAAAGGGTTTACCGTGATCCCGCCTGAAGTGGCGAGTCCCGGAGGCTTGGCCTCCCGGCTGCTTGAAGCGATTCTAGACGTTTCTGAGAAAAGGACAGGAACTCGTCCCGAGATTATTGAGGGGCGAGCTCATGAAAATTATAAGGGTCGCTTCGCAGATTATTACAGCGATCAAGGCGACTCCCCGATTGGTGAATATCTGCAATGTCTTCTTTTTGAAGGTCGCGTCTTCGAAGAAGCGCTCATGAATCCGGTCCTGCTTGCCATTACGACTTATTTATTGGGTTACAGCTCGGTGCTTTCGAGTATGAGTTGTTTTATCAAGGGTCGGAATAAAAGCACTTTTGCACTGCACACCGATACATTGATTCCTTCCCCTCTCCCTGCTCATGCTTTGATTTGTAACGCGACTTACCTATTGACGGATTTCACGAAAGAAAATGGAGCTACTGCCTTCGTGCCGGGCAGTCATAAGTTTTGTCGCACACCGAGCGCCCAGGAATCAATTGTGGGTGGAAAGGACGGGCATCCGGATGCCGTAGCGGCTGAAGGTGCGGCAGGCTCTTTGATGATTTTCCATGGGAATACCTGGCATGGGGCCTTCAACCGGACTCAACCCGGTCTGCGAGTGAGCATGCCTGTTTTAATGGCTCGGCCGAACATGAGGACTGAAGAGGACTTGTTTGGTGCTGTTCCTCAGGAGATGATTGATCGAAATCCCGGGCGTTTTAAAGTTTTGACGCAGCAAGCTGTGAGTTATGGCTTTTCGAGTGAGGAGGGGGCAGCCCACCGATCAGCCAAGGCCGCAGAGTGTCTCATTGCCTACTTTGAAGAAATGGGGTTAAAGCGCGAAGAGCGCATTGCTTTCCCGCACCATGGATAGTCGACTCGACGTAGTTTGATGCTGATCGATCCTTTGATTCCAGACAATAAAACGATCTTCTCGACGTCCGGCGAGAGGACCGTTCATCATATTAAATAGTGAGCGAGGACACGTGGATGTTAAATTTTTTGTTGCATGAGGTGAACTCAGAGAGCTGGGGAGGGCCCATCGATGTTTCGATCCTTCTGCCTCCTGAGTATGACGCGGTGGGAGAGCCTTATCCTTTGATTATTCAATTGCATGGAGGAGGAGGGAACCGCCATCACTTAGGCATGATGGCTCCGATCTACGAGCACATGTTTAACGACGGGACTCTTCGTCCTTGTATCGTGGCTTCACTGTCAGGGGGTGCGACGAATTACATTGGTCTCGAAGAATTCGTAGCCCTCGAATTCCCGAACTGGGTGGCAAAAAATTATAATTTCCAAACCGACGTGAGCGAGGTCTGTATGACGGGGGTTTCCATGGGAGGCTTTGGCACTCTTCATGTTGGTTTGAGGTATCCCGAAAAATTTTGTGCCATCGCCCCGATGGAGCCCGGTATTGAGCCCAGCTTCACTCCAGGCCCAGCGGGCCGGCGAAGCACTTGGTGGCGCGCCGATACGAGCCTAGTGACGGAATCCAATGAGGGCGAGGGGGTGGATATGAGCTTCGTTGAACATTCGCCCGCAAGATCGGTACGAGATCATGCGGATGCGATTCGTAGAAGCGGTCTTCATATTTATATTGAGGTGGGCGATGAGGATTACACCAATTTGCATGATGGAGCGGAGTTCTTGCATAGGGTGCTCTGGGACAACGATATTCCTCACGAGTATCATTTGGTGCGTTGGGCAGATCACGTGGGACCAAGTCTGCTTTGGAGAACGATTGAAGCCCATCGTTTTATCGAGGGCGCGCTGGGAGGCGGGCGTTCAGATGACCGGAGTCTAGAAGTCCCTGAGGAGATGATGGCCAAAGTGGTGGACGCTGTCATGGACGTGGAGTACACGCATACTAAGCCCGATGATCGGACGCTAAACGATATTTTTAGTAGCGCCTACGGGGCGAGTGCTCATGCGCTTATGTACGCGGAAATGAGAGCGACGGCCGAAGGGGATCCGGATCTCAAGAGGCATTACGGAAAGCTTCCCTCCACTGAATAAACGAGCTTCTCCGGATTGCCTGGGTTTTCAGATCATTCGGCCTCTCTCTTGAGACGGCTGTAGAGAGCTGTCCAGATTTATTTATGAAAGACAGGCGGACGCTTCTCGAGAAACGCTCGCATCCCTTCCTTGGCGTCTTCTGTGTTCATGTTTGCGACAACAGCGCGTCGTTCTTCCGCAATGCCTTCGGCCAACGGTTTTTCTCCCGCTTCGACGATGGCCTTGAGGACGCCAGCTACGGCGCCACTCGGCTGCTGGGCCAACTCTTGCGCAAGGTCTTGGGCGCGCTCTTGAAGTTCATGGTTGGGCCAGACTTCTTGGACGAGTCCAATCCTCAGCGCTTCAGGCCCGGAGACTTTTTTTGCGCGGAGAATGATGTCGAGTGCGGCGTCCCGTCCGACACATCGAGCAAGACGCGCCGAGCCTCCCCATGCAGGAACGCCACCTAGATCCATCTCGGGCAGACCGATCTTGGCCCCTTCTGCGGCTGCCAGTCGGAAATGACAACCAAGGGGAAGTTCTAGCCCGCCTCCAAGGCAGTAGCCGTAGAGGGTAGCGATGACGGGCTTAGGCATATTCTCGATCATTGAGATCACCCGAAGACGCTGGTCGAGGAGAGCTTCAAAGCTCCCTTTGCGTTCGGCTCCCTCGCGTGTTTGTTTCAGGTTCATTCCGACAGAAAAGTGTTCATCTCCCGCTCCACGAATGACGATCGCTCCGACGGAATCATCGGTCGAGAGATCTTCGATCACTTTTTCAAGATCATCCATGAAGTCGAGTGTCATCCGGTTGTAAGGGGCATCGTTGTTAATGAGTGTCACAACACGTCCTGCGCGTTCTACGATTAAGGATTCACTCAAATCAGTTTCCTTTCTTTCGGTATGTTGGCCACTTATTGATAGTAGAAGGAAATGGTTTGTCTAGCTCCATCCGGAGATATGGAATCTAAAAATCAAAAGCATAAAAAATGCCCTCTGTGACGTCTGTTTACAGAGAGCATTCTAGGCCCATTTTTAAAGGTCTATGCTTCGGAATCGTCAAGCCGGTTTGACGTGGCCCAGACCACGCCCCCGTCGAGGGTGAGGGTAATGCCCACGAGGTAATCACCGGCTCGGGACAGCATGTAGATCGCCGTTCCTCCCACATCTGCAATTTCCCCGATGCGTCCAGCGGGAATAAATCGTCCCACCATTTCAGGCTCATCGCGGGCCATGGTGTTCATCTCGCTTGCGAAAGCCCCAGGCGCGATGGCGTTGACGTGGATGTGTTGCTTGACGAGCTTGTGGGCCAGTTTGCGAGTGAGGTGGAGCAGTCCTGCCTTGCTGGCGGGGTAGGGGTAGGCTTCATCGGTGGGAACCCAGAGGGCATCCGTAGAAGCGATGTTGATCACCTTTGAGGGCTTATCGACGCTTGCTTCCGCCGCCAATAGGGGCGTGAGCTGTTGGGTTAAAAAGAAGACGGACTTGATGTTCAAGTTAAAAGTCTTGTCCCAGCCGGCTTCGGGAAATTCTTCAAATTCCGCGTGCCAACCCGTTCCGGCATTGTTGATCAATATGTCGAGATGTTTTTCTTTACTTTTTATTTCATCAGCGAGCGCATGTACGCCTTCGAGGGTTGATTGGTCATTTTGTATAGCGATGCACTCGCCGAATTCAGAAAGCTCTTTTGATGTTTGTTCGCAAACATCAGCATGTCGAGCTGTTATGTAGGTCTTCACGCCGCTTCGAACGTAGGCTTCCGCCATCATTCTACCGAGCCCCCGAGACCCGCCGGTGATTAAAGCGGTCTTGCCGCTTACGTCAAAGTAATTAGTCATTTTCAAATCCTCTTTTGTACTGCTTGATGGGCGTGTCGATGAGCGTAGCCTTCAGCTTATTTTGACTTTGGCTTTCGTGTCGGCAGACGTAGCCTTTACTCGGTATCCGAAGTTTTGGATTCGATCTGGCTGGGCATGCTCTGTGAATCGAGGCTTTCTCCCAAGAAGTCTAGGAAAAGCGTGAATAGCTCTCCTTGGGACTTGACCTCCAATTTAGCGTAGGCATGTTTCCGATGGAGCTTGACCGTATCAGCCGCAATTCCGAGCCGATGAGCCACAGACTCGGTGTTGTGTCCACTCAAGACGAGGCGGATGACTTCTCTTTCTCGCGGAGTGAGTACGTCTTTCCCAAAGGCATCTAGATTAAAATTTACATCGGGCAGACTTTCATCCTCGTGCGACTCCGTCGAGTTCTGCGCACAAGCTTGCTCTGCACATACCTTTATGGCTGGATAGATGGCTCTTGCTATCTCGAGCTCAGCCTCTGTGTATATGCCTTTATCCTTGGTTCGACAAAAGCCGAAGACCAGATGATGTTTTTTCGCGTGGTTTGAATTCTCGGTCCCGTCCTCAAGAGGGAAACCAAAGCAGAGCTCATCCACAATATTCGCGCTTTGGTAGACGAGGCGGAAATACTCAGAGCTTTCAAAGTCCTCATCCATGACCTGCCGAAGAGAAAAGGGGCTCCTGGGTTTCTTTAACAGTTCGGCGTTTAGCGGGTCGAGCGTCCAGACCCCAATTTCGTAAGCGGCGGGTGTCACGAAGTACTTTGGATATATATAAATTTCTGAAGGGCCTTCGTTGAAGGGGTGAGCCCAGTTGACGTAGCGGATAGATGAGGGAATACAGACGTCAACAGCGTTGCAGACTGACTCCAGTAGCCGCTGGGGATCATCCCAGTACTCGACGATGAGCGATGTACTTGAAGCGAATTTCATTAGGGCGTTCAAGTGCGAGGATGTAGTCAAAAGGGCCCTTTAATGGCTTTAAAGAAGATCGAACTCATTAGATTGTACCTGAGAGTCTTGAAACGCGTTTTTCTCAGATAGCGTCTTTGTGCTCTTGTAGATTGATATCTCCGTTTGAGGGAAATGGGGCTACCCCGTCGGAGGTATGTACAGTTTCGTACCTGTATTAGATGCTCCTCCATTGGGGTTGAGCAAGTGTGTTTTTTCGTCTAACCCAAGTTTTTCTCGTTGTTGGAAACAATTGATTCAGGGAGACACCGCGGCGCCATGAAAAAAAAAGAAGCCTTCGAAAAAATTTTAAACGGTAAAAAAGCGCAAGAGGCTCGTAAAAAACTAATCGAGAGTACGCCCCTTTCTGCGGAAGCCGGTCGAGCGGGTTCTCGCCTGGCTCAGGAGGTGGTTCAGACCGTTTCGCTTCCTCACCCTATTTATATTGAGTCGGCCGACGGCGGAAACATGACGGATGTCGACGGCAACACGTACATCGATACCACGATGGGTTTCGGGCCGCTGGTTCTGGGTCATCGGCCTCCCGAAGTTGTCGCTGCACTGGAAGACCAAATCAGCAAGGGCTGGCTTCACGGGATACCGAGCCCTCTTCAACCGGTGCTTGGAGACCTGTTGGTCGAGGCGAGCCCATGCTCGGATCAAGTCGTCATCTGCAATACGGGAACTGAGGCCACCAGCTACGCGATGAGAGCGGCTCGTGCGTATACGGGCAAACAGAAGATCGGAACCTTTGATGGCTGTTATCACGGAGCGCATGATTACGCCCTCATTTTTGCTGATCCTACCGGACCTCGAAGTGCCCCTGAGCCCATGTCGGTGGGAGATGGCATTCCTGACGTTGTGCGAGACGACACGATGCTGAAACTTCCTTATAGAGACGATGCCGCGTTCGAGCTCATTCGAAAGCATAAGGACGAGTTGGCGGCGGTTTTTATTGAGGCCTCTCAGAATTCAAACCCGCGTCTCGACGCTGGAGATTTTCTCCAAGAGCTTCGAGATGTCTGCACAGAGTGCGATGTGATCTTAGGTTTTGACGAGGTTGTGACGGGCTTTCGTGTGGCTTACGGAGGAGCCCAAGAGTATTTCGGGATCACGCCTGACATCGCCACGTATGGAAAGGCGCTGGGGGGAGGTACGCCGATTGGGGCGGTGGGTGGTCGAGATGACATCATGAACGGATTCTCAGGCAAAGACGGTGCCAAATACTTCTTCTCAGGCGGCACTTTCTCCGGCAACCCACTGTCTATGGCGGCGGGGATCGCACAAGTGACCGCAATGCGGGACCGAAAAGACACTCTCTATCCCTACTTGATGGAGCAGGGCAACCGAATGGCTTCCGAAATCAACTCTTTTTGCGAAGAGAACGGATTTCCGGCTAAAATTCTGAATGCCGGTTCTAAATTCCACCTCCGGTTTACCTCTAAGCCCATTGAAGGTTCATTTGACTTGACGGATGAATTCCGCTGGGCGGAGCGAGAATTCTATATTCACCTTTTGGGCCATGGAGTGATTGTGCCAGGAGTGCATCTAGCATATTTATGCGAAGCACATTCCCCCGAGGATGTCTCGGCGATCATTGAGGGGATGAAACAGTCCTTTTGGGACGTTCGTGAAGATGGTCTGATCTAGCCCCAAGTGGATACGGTGATTCCTTGATCCGCGGATACCCTCACTATCTTAAGCGGACGTCAGTGGAACCTGCATGTCTGTATTTGAGAGCCATCAAACGGTCGATATCATCAAGTTAAAAGTTAGCGAGGGAGTTACAAATGCCAACATACGACACGCTCATTAAGAAGGGCACCATCTTAGATGGCCTAAGAACGCCCCGCTATGTTGGCGATATCGGAATTAAAGACGGCAAGATCGCGCGGATTGGCCGGATTTCAGACTCCGAGGCTCACCGAGTGATTAACGCTCAAGACAATATCGTCTGTCCTGGCTTTGTTGATTTGCACACGCATTTCGATGGCCAAATCTTCTGGGACCCGTGGTGCACCATCAACGGCTGGCATGGCGTGACTTCGGTGGCGATTGGCAACTGTGGCTTTGGTTTCGCCCCTGTCGCGGCGGCCGATCGAGAACGGGCCATGCTGACCATGGAGCGAAACGAAGCCGTAAAGGCGGAAACCATGGCCGAAGGAATGCCCTGGGACTGGGAGACGTTTCCGGAATACTTGGACAGCGTGGATAGGACTCCCAAAGGGGTCAACGTACTCTCTTACGTACCTCTCAACCCTCTCATGATGCATGTCATGGGCATCGAGCAGGCCAAGAAGAGGCCGGCGAACGATGCCGAAAGAAAAGAGATGTGTGCTCTTCTATCGGAAGCCATGGATGTTGGAGGTTGTGGTTTTTCGGCCCAAATCCTGGGAGAGACGACGGTTCAGCGAGATTATGACGGCACCCCGATGATTACCGACTTGATGGCCGAGCAGGACCTTGTGGCCTTTGCGGAGGTTTTGAAGGAGAAGGGCCGTGGCTTGATCCAAATTTTGGGCGGCGACATGGAACTCAACGAGCGTTTGGTCGAAATCAGTGGCCAACCCATGCTCTGGAACGCGGTGGCTTTGGCGACGGATCAGCACGGTATCACGTTCGGCGGCTACAAAGATCTCCTTGATTGGGGCGTCACGGCGAACAAGCGAGGGAATCGCGTTTATCTTCACGCGGTCACGGCCGAGAACAACTACCAGTTTCAACTGGCCGATTGGAACCTCTTCGACACGGAGCCGGCTTGGCGAGATTTGACGCTTGGTTCAATTGATGAAAAGATTGCCAATATGCAGGACCCAGTGAAGAGAGGGGCCGTGAAGGATCTTTATAATCCCAAGTACACCTTTTTAGGTGCCATGACGGCCGGGATTCACGAGCTCAAGATCGGAGAAGTTTCCTGCGCTGAAAACGAGCAATATATCGGGTTCACAATTGGAGAGGTGGCCGAACGTGAAGGGCGACATCCCATCGACGTCATGCTTGATATTTCCATTGCGGATCGACTTGAAACTCTTTTCATTACTCCGCCGCAGCATATGGAAATGGATAAGATGTCTGAATTGGCGAATCATCCTCATACCCTGCCTGGTCTTTCGGACGGCGGTGCCCACATGAAATTCTTGACCATGGGGCGATATCCCACCGAGTTCTTGGCCAAATTGGTGAGAGAGAACCAGGTGATGGATCTCGAAACTGCACATTGGAAACTTTCGGCTTACTCCGCCATGGCGGCTGGCCTGAAGGATCGCGGCTACCTGAGTGAGGGGGCCCCCGCCGATATTGTGGTCTATGACTATGATGCGCTAAATCTGAAAGAGCCCGAACGGCTCTATGATTTTCCTGCGGGAGATTGGCGATTGGCCCAAGGAGCGACGGGATACCGCCAGACGATGGTTAACGGGACGGTGACCTTCGAAGACGGCGAATGCACTGGTGAAACGCCCGGAAAGCTGCTTCGGCACGGAACGGCTTAATTAAATCTGAAGGGAGTCGGTTTGGGGAAGCGGAAATCGGGCCGATACAGAATTTTCTTGTTCTTCCTTGCATTACTGCTCGCAGTCTCGGCTTTCGGATGCGGCTACGATCGCCAAAGAAGTGCCGATGAACTTAGAGAGATGATAGAGGAAGGCCGCCAAGCTGAAGTCGTACCTCAGATTGAGGCCTTGCTCGACCAAACCCCCGACGACATAGATCTTAATCGGCTTTACGGCCTGACCTTGATCTCCTCGGGTCGGCCGTCCCTTGCGATTTGGCCTTTGACCAAGGTGTTTGAGTCGGAGGAAGCTTTACCGGAAGATGGCGTGATTCTGGCCTCAGCTCACCTCCAGGGGGGCAGCCCAGATGACGCGATTGTCCGGGCCAGCCAAATTCTTGAGGAATACCCCGACCTTCTTGAGGCCCTTTACGTTCGCATCACTGCGAATCGAAGATTGAATCGGGAAGCCGAAGCTCTGCGTGATATTGATTTTATTCTAGAGCGGCGCCCAGATGACTTTAATGCGCTCACGACTCGGATTGAGCTTCTTTTGGACCTTGAACTCACAGAGGAGATTCGGCCTGCTGTGGAAGCGGCAAAAGAAGTGGCCGCAGAGAACGAAGTGTCTCCGGAGTGGGCTGAAAAGTTTTGCATGTTCGAGGCATCTTTTACCTATGAAAACCAAGAGGAGGGTTCGCTTGAAAAGGCAACCGAACTGTGGGACGAATGCTTAAGTGAATTCCCATCCAGTCCTCGAGTCGTTTTTGCCGCCATTGATTTCAATGACGGAGAGGGGCGATTTTTACGCTCGATGAAGATTCTAGAGGAAGCGATCGAACTCGACGCGGAGGAGATTGACTTTGTCTTCGAACTTTCAAGTCGTTTGAGTGCGACAGGGGCAGACGAAAGAGCCTCTGAAGTGATTGCTGCGATTCCTGAAGAATCTTGGAAGGGTACAGTAGGTCTGCGCCTCGTGGATTACTATGTTGGCGCCGATGACTATCCAACAGCCGTCGCTGTTTTCACGAGTGTGGTCGAAAAGGCCAAAAGAGTTTCCGAGTCTCTTCAAATGCAATATGTCGATTTGCTCATTCGTGCGGGCGAGCTCGAGGCTGCAGAAACTGAAATCACCAAGCTGAAAAAAGAAGAGTTCGTCAATTTGCTTTCCGGTCGATTGGCGTTGGATCGAGGCGAGCCCGAGCAAGCCGTTGCTTTTCTTGACGCCGCTCTCGTGCATTGGCCTGGGAATAGTGTCGCCCGCCAGCTAGTGGGTGAGGCACGAGAGCAGATGGGAGATTTTGAGGGAGCTCATCTGCAATATATTGAGGCCGCTCGGAATGGGTCCGATAATTTGGAAGTTTTGCAGAAACTCGATCGGGTGCACCGGTCGGTGAGAGACCCCGGGGCCATGGCTCAGCTCATCGGTGCGTATATCAAGCACCAGCCCGAAAACCCCATGGGATATGAGTTGGCTGTTAAGAATGCACTTTGGAGAGGCCACGTGCAGGCTGCATTTCAGTGGGCGAAGGCGGCTGGAAATGTACCCGGTCTACTCCCAGACGGGGTCGCTTTGGTGGCTACGGTCTATGCCGTAGAGAGCCCGAAAAGAGCGATTGAATTCGTGGCTGCTTCTGAGATCAGTCTAGATCGACCGAGTGGCTTCAAGCCTCTTGAGGTGATGGTAGACAATCTATTGATCCTGGGACGGAGTGATCTGGCGTTAAAACGAATCGACCGGGCCATTCAAGTCTCTCCCGGTTTTGCAGGCTTTTATGAACTTAAAGCAAGGGCTCTATCCAAAGCGGGTTCCGAGAAGCCGAGGGTTGAGATTCGGGAGGCCCTTGAGAAAGCGATCTCGCTTGAACCAGAAAGTAGCTCCTCACTCCTGGCTTTGGCCGACCTCACGGCCGAAGAAGGGCAGATTGATGCCGCTCTGGCTCTCTATGACCAAGCCGCGGAGCTGGATTGGCTGGATCCTGAAGCCGAGTGGCGCGCGATTAAAATGCTTGATAGAGCCGGTCGAGAAATTGAGGTCGATGATCGCCTTGAGAAACTTGTGGCTCATCATGGAGAGTACGGCGTGGCGACCGCATTCCTGGCTCAACGAATTCTTGACCGAAATGGTGATCTGGGTCGGGCCAAGAGCCTGGCCCATCAATCGATTCGTTTTGGAAGTTCCGTCAATGGGAAAGAGACTCTTGAACTCATTGAGAGCCAAGAAGGGGATTCCGAGGCCAGCTCATGATCGTGCGCTTCTTCTGCATAGAAGGGCCTCTTTAGGAGCCGCCCTTCGAGGTTTTGCCCCCCCCCTTGTTCTTCCAGATCCCGCCCGGAAGGTAATTTTGACGCACAAGGGCCCGATTGTAATCGTATTGCCGGAGTTGGTCGGCTTCCAAATAAGCACGGAAGGTGGTGAGGCGATCGATGGGCTTGAGGCTGGGCTGCAAGCCCGAGATCTCTTTTTTGAGGGCCTTAACGCGCTCTGGCTCGTTCTCTTTGGAAACAGTTTTGAGCTCTGCGTTTAATTCACTAATTTTCGCGCGCTGGATCAAGAGTCCGTCGACGGTGCGTGCAATTTTCTCAGTTTGATTTGAGCTCAGCTCGATGTCCTGAAAAAGAACGGGGAGAATCCGAAGCCAGACCTGTTTGTTCGAGTGGCCATCCGGGATAGTGATAATTCTGTCTTCCCACGGGTTGGTTGGCTCTTGGAGGGCGCGAGCGACCGCCACTTCATCGACGGCGACCGATGCACCTGGGATGATTGATAGGGCGAGGGCAAGCGTAAGGCCCTTGGGTATCCATTTTCTAGACATAGTCTGTGACTCAACCTTTTCTTTGCGCGATGACTTTGATTTCAGCTCGCGCATCGGGGGCCACTAATTCCGTGACTCCAATCCAAGTGGATGCGGGGTAGGGCTTTTTGATGAATTCGCTTTTGACTCTGAACATTATTTCAGCATGGGCTTTCATGTCGACAATATAAAGGGTTGTATCGACGATGTCTTCGAAAGTCGCGCCGGCTTCCCGGAGGACGTACCCGATGTTTTTCCAAGCCTGTCGAAATTCTTCTTCCGCCGATTCGCCGGTCCCGACGCTGCCTGAGCAGAAAATGAAATCTCCACTCCGGACCGCGGGGGCAAATTGCATCTGTTCGTAGACTTCCTGACTTTTGGGTGGGACGATGACATCGATCATCTGCCGGCTCCTTTGAGAAATCTTGCTCTGTTCTAAGAAAAGGGACTGCCCTTTTTGCCGCCGTGAGATTAAACGTCTTTGAGTTCTGGCTTAATTCACTAAAAGACATTCACACGGTAGGGGAGCTATTTGTACGGGGCTAGAGAGAGAGACGGGGCATCACCTTACTGCTGGGAAGTGATCCAACCCGATCGGGTTAGTTCGGTTTTCGGAACGCTTCAATTTTATAAATTAGGCGGTAGATTTTTTTTTTTG
>NZHD01000051.1 GCA_002691205.1 Deltaproteobacteria bacterium | reverse complement strand
ACTGGCTCGTTTTAATGTGACCTCAGGCAGATATCGAGGCCGCTTCGATGGCCTTCCGGCACCCGCGGCCGCGGGTGTTGTGGTTTCAACGGTTTGGTTTCACGGTTTTCTCGCTTCAAATGGGGTTTCAATCACGGTTCCAGCGTTGCTGCCCGCTTTGGGATTGACTTGTGTGGGGCTCCTGATGGTCTCGCCTATCCCCTATCACAGCTTTAAAGAGGTGGATGTTAGGGGGTCCTACGGCGCCATTGTCATCATGGTGATTCTCTCGATTCTGCTTCTGATCGAACCCGGCCTTAATTTCTTTCTTTTCGGTCTTGTTTATTGCGCATCGGGACCGATTGGGTGGTGGTGGAGACGGAGAACCGGAAGGTCTCTGGAGTCTCTTATGGATTCGAGCAAGTCAAGCCCTGAAAGCCATGGAGTGGGTCTTGGTGAAGACTGAGGCACGACGGACGAGGGAGAACGATTATGTCTGAAAAGATCTTAATCTTCGATACGACGTTAAGAGATGGGGAACAATCCCCAGGCTGCAGTATGAATCTCAACGAGAAACTCGCGTTCGGTCGACAGCTGGAGAAGCTGGGTGTCGATGTGATTGAGGCCGGCTTTCCCATTGCGAGTGAGGGTGACTTTGAGTCGGTGAAGCGAGTCGCAGAGGAGGTTCGAGGTCCCATTGTGTGCGGCTTGGCGCGTACGGGTGAAGCCGACGTGAGTCGCGCGGGTGAGGCTTTGGAAAATGCTGCACATCCGAGAATTCATACTTTTATAGCCACAAGTGACATTCATCTTGAGTACAAGTTGCGGATGAGCCGAGCTCAGGTCATCGATGAAGTGGGTCGCGCGGTAACGCAAGCGCGAGGGTATACCGATGATGTCGAATTCTCCGCGGAGGACGCGACTCGTTCGGATCGTGAGTTTTTGGCACAAGTCTTTTCAGTGGCTGTTGAGGCGGGGGCGACGACCCTCAATGTCCCGGACACCGTGGGGTATACGACGCCGGGCGAGTACGCCGACCTGATCGCCTATCTCAACGATCGAGTGCGCGGCAGCGATCAGGCTTGCTTCTCGGTGCATTGCCACAATGATCTTGGACTTGCGGTGGCGAATAGTCTCGCTGCGGTGGGGGCTGGGGCCCGTCAAGTTGAATGCACGGTCAATGGGATTGGGGAACGGGCCGGCAACGCATCTCTGGAAGAACTCGTGATGGCCTTGCAGACGCGTCCCGGAATTTACGGAGATGCTCAGACCTCGATTCGGACGGGCGAAATTTACCCTTCGAGTCGCTTGCTTTCGTCCATTACAGGGGTTCAGGTGCAGCCCAATAAAGCGGTGGTGGGCGACAATGCTTTCGCCCATGAAGCCGGCATCCATCAAGACGGCGTACTCAAGGCGGCCATCACCTACGAAATTATGACCCCCGAGTCCATAGGGCGGTCTTCGAACGAACTCGTGCTGGGCAAGCATTCGGGGCGACATGCCTTTAGAGATCGTATCGAAGAACTCGGGATCGACCTCGATGGAGAAGACTTTCAGCGTGCTTTTACGCGATTTAAAGCGCTCGCCGATGCCAAGAAGGTCATTTACAATGAGGATATCGAGGCCATCGCAAACGATATGATGATCAGCACGCAAGAGCGCTTCGAGTTGCTTGATCTGATGATCGCAAGTGGGACTGAGCGGTCGCCCGAGGCGACTGTGGTCGTGAGCATAGACGGAAGTAAACGTCAGACTGTCGCGTCGGGGGTGGGGCCCGTGGATGCGATTTTTAAAGCGATTGCTGAAGTGACGCTGACCAAGAGTGAGCTGATTCGGTACCAGGTGCATGCGGTGACAGCCGGCCTCGATGCCCAGGGCGAAGTGACGGTGACGATTGAGGAAGATGGTCGCCGAGTGATTGGAAATGGTGTCCACGAAGATGTGATGGTGGCGAGTGGGCGTGCGTACGTGCAAGCCATCAATAAGCTGGAGTGGCATAAGAGTCGTCACGGTCTAGACGAGCCCAAGGGGATCTAGGCGAGCGTCGAGTCACCGTGTACTTTTGATGACCGCGCCTGTTTTGGTGCGGCAGGGAGTGGATGAGATTGGATCGGATTGTTCTTCTGCCGGGAGACGGCATTGGCCCAGAGGTGACCGAGCAGGCGAAGCGCGTTCTCGCCCAGGTTTCGGATAAGCATGAATTAGGAATCGAGTTCGTTGAGGAGCTCATCGGAGGAGCCTCGATTGATCAACATGGGGACCCTTTGCGCGGTGAGGTAATTGAACTCTGTCGAGAGAGTCGGGCCGTATTGCTGGGCGCCGTGGGGGGGCCAAAATGGGACGATTTGGCTGTTGATGTTCGGCCCGAGAAAGGTTTGCTCCGAATTCGCAAAGAGTTGGGCTTGTTCGCCAACCTTCGTCCAGCGGCCGTCATTCCAGCTTTGACCAATGCCTCGACACTGCGACCAGAGATCGTTGAAGGCACGGACTTGCTGGTGGTCAGAGAACTTACGGGCGGGATCTACTTCGGTGAGCCTCGTGGGCGAGGGACTGATGATGGACTTCGGACCGGTTTCAATACCATGGTCTACGATGAGAATGAGGTGGCTCGGATTGGTCGAGTAGCCTTTGAGCAGGCTCGGCTGCGAAGGCGCCATGTCACCCATGTCCATAAAGCCAATGTTCTGGATGTTTCTCAGTTGTGGATGGACGTGATGGAAGAAGTCGGTAAGGAGTATTCCGATGTTGAACTTTCGCATCAATTAGTCGATTCGTGTGCCATGTTACTTCTGCGTGACCCTCGCCGTTTTGATGTCTTGGTGACCGGTAATCTCTTCGGAGACATTTTGTCGGATGAGGCGGCCGAGATCACAGGCTCTCTTGGCATGTTGCCTTCCGCCAGCCTTGCGACGGGTGGATTTGGATTATTCGAGCCCGTACACGGCTCGGCTCCCGATATTGCCGGTCAGGATTTAGCCAACCCGCTCGCTGCGATTCTGAGCGTGGCGATGCTGCTTGAGACTTCATTGGATTGCGCGGTCGGGGCCGAAGAGGTTCGGGCAGCCGTGGCCTCCGTGCTCGCGGCTGGGCATCGTACGGGAGACCTCGTTCTGGCTGGCGAGGACCGCCCTTTGACCGGCTGTCAGGAGATGGGAGATCACGTGCTTGGGGCAATGGCTTCGGCATGAGTGATCCACTTCGTATTGGGCTCGTCGGTGCGGGAACCATGTTGGGTCAAGAGATTGCTGAATTGCTCGTGGAACAAGCGGATTTAACTTTTGCGGAATTACGCGCTTTTGGAGAGAAAGAATCCTCCTTCGATGAAGATGAGGATGAATTGGATTCCGGTTGGTTTGATTTAAGGTCGGGGCCCACCGACTTTTCTGGGCTTGATGCCGTGATCGTTTGTGGTTCTGCGAAAGATGGGCTTGAAGAGGTTCGCCAGTCTCTTCGGGCCGAGGTGCCGTGCATTGATTGTTCGGGGGCTCTTTTGAGCTCAGAAGAAGTGCCTGTCATGGCGCTTGAGCCGGGTGCACCTCTGGCCTCATGGTCTGGGCCTTTAGTCAATAGTCCTACGGAAACCAGTCTGGTTTGGTTTTCCGTCGCTCGGGAGCTGGATTCGCGCGTGGGCGTACTCGCCTTGTCGGGGACGGTTCTTCATTCGGCCTCGGCCGAAGGAAAGGCAGGCGTCGAAGAACTCTCGACTCAGACTTTGGCTCTTCTAAACCAGAACCCTCTGCCCGATTCCAGGGTATTTTCGTCCGAGGTTGCCTTCGACTGTTTTGCCCATCCTGAGGATGAGACTGACGCCCGTTCGGAATCCATGGCTCATCGTGAAGCGCGTTTGGTTTTGTCATTGCGGCGGCTGTTGGGAGAGGACGTGGGTGTCTCAGTGACCAGTGTGCAGGTGCCCACTTTTGCTGGAGAAGCGAGTATTCTCGCTCTTCGGACGCGAGATCCGGTGGATCCAGCGCTCGCCTTGAAGTGGTTGAGCGAGGGTTCTGAGGTCAACTGCGTGGCTGGGACGAGGCCCGTCGGGATGCGGGAGACCGTGGGCGGGTCTTCTCTTTGCATCAGTCGAGTGAGATCCGATGTTTCTGCGGCAGACCCCCAACGATCCCTCCTCATGTGGGTCAGCGCCGATCCCGTCCAGTTGGCGGCACAAAACGCCGTGGGTCTTTTGCGGTCTCGCTTTTTGACCCGCTGAGGGGGCGTTTCGGCATGCCCAGATATGCATTGCGGATTGAGTACCGAGGGGATTCCTTCGCGGGCTGGCAAATTCAGCCGGAGGGGGCCCGGACCGTCCAGGGGAGTCTCAGCGACGCGCTCTTCACCCTGACCCGTGAGCGGGTCAATCCTCGCGGGTCGGGGCGTACGGACGCAGGAGTCCATGCTGAGGGACAGGTGGCCAGCGTGTCTTTGGGTTCCGAATGGGCCTCAGATCGGATTCAGCGGGCGCTGAATGGCCTTCTTCCTCGAGACATCGTGGTTTTGTCTGTGGCAGAGGTCGCTGAGAGCTTTGATGCCATGCGGGACGCCATCGGCAAGGCCTATCGCTATCAAATTTGGAACTGCACGGAGCGTTCACCCCTGCTGGCCGCTCGCTTTGTGCACGTGCCGGGCTCTCTCGATGTCGGGGCCATGCAGGCCGCCTCGGCTCATCTCTTGGGCGAGCATGACTTTCGGAGTTTTCAAGCGGCCGGTTCGAGCGTTAAAACCACCGTGAGAACTCTAAACACGCTCAAAGTGCGGCCTGAACCCGGGGGGGAGCTATTTGTCGAGGCGGAGGGATCGGGATTCCTAAGGCATATGGTGCGTAACATTGTCGGCACGTTGTTGGAGGTGGGGGCGGGGCGTCGTTCCCCCGAATCTATGGAGTCTCTGCTTCGACGATGCGATCGACGCCTGGCGGGGCCCACGGCGCCGGCTCACGGGTTGACGCTTGAGCGCGTTTTTTATGCCGAAGACCCTTTTGAGAATGCTCGGGAGAGCGCAAGCTCTGGAGATTCAAAGGGAAAGGCTTCCTCGTCGAAAGAGGCTCGGACTTGACTGGGGCCGTCTGATCATCTACTTACAGGCGCGGCCCGAGATGTTTTCTGGGGCTGATTTTGGCTCTTTGGCGCCCGGCCTATCCCGCATTTAGGGTGTGTATCCGAGTCTGAGCCGAAGAGAAGCCATCACATCGTCTGTGAAGTGAGTGAGATAAGGGAATTCGTATGTCAGTGCAAGCGCATCGCGCGACTCGCAGTACCCCACCCGCAGAGGTGGAGCGTAAGTGGTATGTCGTTGACGCCGAGGATGTAGTGCTCGGTCGGCTCGCAACCCGAGTGGCTAGTATTTTGCGAGGGAAGCATCGCCCGATCTTTACCCCTCATGTCGATACGGGGGAACATGTCATCGTGATCAATGCGGAGAAGGTTAAATTGACCGGCCGTAAGCTCGACCAAAAGATCTATCACAGACACACCGGCTATCCGGGTGGGATTCGTTCGATTACAGCGGGTAAGCTGCTGGAATCTTCCCACTCTGACCGCGTTGTGAAGTCTGCGGTAAAGGGCATGTTGCCCAAGAATAGTTTAGGACGACAGATGTTCCGGAAGCTCAAGGTGTATTCGGGGCCCGATCATCCGCATGAGGCCCAGAAGCCAGAGGAGCTCCGCATTGTCTGATCTTTCTGCCGCGACAGGGAAGCGCAAGACTGCGATTGCCCGAGTAAGACTCGCCCAAGGAACCGGCGCCATTACGGTGAATGGCCGCGCCTTTGAAGCCTATTTTCCAAGAGACGCGCTGCAAATCATGATTCGCGGTCCGTTGGATGCCACCGGCTCCTTGGAACGATACGACATCACCGCCACAATTCATGGAGGAGGGGCCGCAGGACAGGCGGGCGCTCTCCGGCACGGAATCGCTCGTGCGCTTGAGAAGCTGGATGCCAGCCAGCGCTTGCCTCTAAAGCGTGCAGGTTATTTGACCCGAGACCCGCGCAAAAAGGAACGGAAGAAGTTTGGGCAGAAGGGTGCCCGGGCCAGATTTCAGTTTTCCAAGCGTTAAGACGTTCGGAAACAGCACGTTCCGAGCCAATCTCGAAGAAGGGGTGCCCAACGGGGGTGCCCCTTCTTTTTTTGAGCGACTGTTTGAGTGGATCCGAACGAGCGAGCCTCTGAGGGATTGAGCATATGGGCCAAGCCACAGCCGAACAGGGAACGAGATCTCAGGAGGAGACTTTTTGGCCTCTGACCCTGTGATCCTACGAAACGTCGAAATCATGGCTCAGGCCCGTCGATCCCTGGAAGGGAAGTGGCTCTTTGCTGCGAGCAGTTTTGCGGTCTACCTCGTGGTTGAGATTGCGTTGTCGTTTGTGCCCCTCACCCTTCTCGCAAGCTTGGGGGTGACTCTTTTCTTGGCGGGGCCCTTCGAATTCGGGATGGTGAGTTTGGCGCTTGCTTTGGTGGGGCAGGGAGAGGCTCGATTTGCGTTGGTTTTTGATGGATTTGATGGCCTCCGTCGACTTGGTACTGCCTGCCTGGCCTATCTCTTGACGGCCACTTTGATCTCCATCGGCTTTGTTTTTCTGTTGGTTCCCGGCGTGATGGCCATGGTGTCCTATTCCATGGTCTTTTTTGTCTTGGCGGAGCACCCAGAATCTGGGCCCCTGGAGGCCATGGCGAGGAGCAGGGCATTGGTTGAGGGGCATCGTTGGCAGATCTTGGGCTTTTACCTTCGCTTTCTAGGGTTATATCTGCTGCTGGGTTCTCTGACCCTGGGGCTCGCCTTTATCTGGCTTATTCCGTATCAGATGGTCAGCCTGGCGGAGCTCTACCGAGAGCTGCAGAGGACGGAATTTGACCCGGGGGTTAGTGCCGTGAACGGAGCCTGAAGTCGTCTGCGTAAAGCTCGTCTAGACGATTTTTTAATACGCCGTTCTGGGCCAGATTTGGACCGATCCACTTCAAGTGGGCCATCGCGGTTGGCCGGAAGGCGATGACGGGCTATATCCTTGTTCCGAGTTAACAAAGGACTCGGAGGGGTATTGGCGATACGAGCCACCGCGGAATTCCTGGAACAGGTCATCTCATATGGCCGCCGGAGAGGCATCACAACAGATGCTGAAGCCAAGGTTCCCCCCGGAGAACGCATTTCGAGACGGGCGCTTCAGTGCGTCATTTTGCGATGGGGAGGCCTCCTTCGAGAGGCGTTTTGGGCAGGGTCGTGGTTTGGCCTTTTGACTGGGAAGAGGCGGGTTTTATTCGCTGTTGGCTGAAGCGCTGGAAGGCGTTCGGGAGAAGATGATGGAAAGCAGACTGACCAAATATATCTTTGTGACCGGAGGCGTGATGTCTTCTCTGGGAAAGGGACTCGCTTCGGCCTCCGTAGGGGCGTTGCTTGAGGCGAGAGGGCTTCGTGTCACTTTTCTAAAGTTGGACCCGTATTTAAATGTTGACCCCGGGACCATGAATCCGTTGCAGCACGGTGAGGTCTACGTGACCGAGGATGGGGCTGAGACCGATCTGGATCTGGGTCACTACGAACGCTTCACTCGGTCGCGGATGGGGCAGGTCAACAACATGACGGCGGGTCGAATTTATGATTCGGTTCTCGCAAAAGAGCGCCGAGGCGATTATCTAGGGGGAACCGTTCAAGTGATTCCTCACGTCACCGATGCGATCAAGGAGAGCATTGCCCGGGCCGGAGAGGGCGTGGATGTGATCTTGGTTGAGATTGGAGGGACTGTCGGGGATATTGAGTCCTTGCCCTTCCTCGAGGCGATCCGTCAATTCCGGAGTGATGTTGGACGCGAGCACACCTGCTTTATTCATGTGGCTCCTGTTCTCTACCAAGCCACGGCCGGTGAACTCAAAACTAAACCCGTCCAGCACTCAGTGAAGGAACTGCAGGCAGTGGGTCTGGCGCCCGACATTATTCTGTGCCGAACGGAGCGATTTCTGGACAAGGCAATTAAATCTAAAATTGCACTTTTCTGTAATGTTGATGACGACGCGGTGATCACGGCAAAGGATGTCAGCAGTATTTACGAGGTCCCTCTGGTCTTTCACGGCGAAGGCCTCGATGCGAAGGTCGCTCAGGTTCTAAATATGTGGACCGGACAGCCTGATCTGCGTCAGTGGGAACGCCTTGTTGATGCAGAACGTAATCCTGAGAGTGAGATCGTGATTAAAATGGTGGGCAAGTATGTCGACCTGACTGAAAGCTATAAGAGTCTCAATGAAGCTTTGGTTCACGGTGGCATGGCTGTTCGAAGTAAAGTTAAAATTGAGTACGTAGATAGTGAGAAGTTGGAAGATCCGAGCGTTCTCGCTGGAGCGGATGGCATTCTTGTCCCGCATGGATTCGGCTCTCGGGGCGCTGAGGGTAAAATTCGTGCCGTTCGTTATGCGCGTGAAAATGAGATTCCCTTCTTGGGAATTTGCTTTGGCATGCAACTCGCGTGTTGCGAGTTTGCACGCCACGTCGCTGGACTAGAAGGTGCAAATTCACGAGAAGTCGACCCCCAAACGCCTCATCCCGTGATTGATCTCCTGCCGGGGCAAGAACAATTGGAAGATAAGGGGGCGACCATGCGTTTAGGTGACTACCCCTGCCACCTTGAAGAGGGAAGCAGGGCCTTAAAGATATGGGGCCGGCAGGAAATTTTTGAGCGTCACCGCCATCGATACGAGTTTAATTCTGAGTACAAGGAAAGACTCGAGGCGGCTGGCCTTCGTTTCTCCGGGGTTTCGCCAGATGGAAGCTTGGCCGAAGTGATTGAACTGCCGGATCATCCCTTCTTTGTCGCTTCGCAGTTTCATCCCGAATTTGCTTCAAAGCCTTTTGAGCCGCATCCGGTTTTTGAAGCTTTTGTCGAGGCCTCTGTCACGCATGTGAAGAGGAATGGACCAAGTTAAAGTCAGCCGAATGAACGGGGTGTCAGGTTTTGCTCCCTTTGAGAGGGGCGGATGCCCTGGGCAGGAGAGGTTTTATGTCAGATAAGCACCCGGGGAATTCCGACGGGAATTCATCTTCGCCAGGATTTGAGGGCGATCAGGCTTTTGCCGGCGAAAGTCTTTACGGCACAGTGGACGAGGCTGGCTATTCAGGTGCTTTAAGTTTTGGTCGGCGTCGATATACGCATGATTTAACTGGAGCGGATGTAGCTATTCTGGGCGTTCCCGCCGACCTCACCGTGAGCAATCGCCCAGGTACTCGATTTGGCCCTAGGTCTATTCGGGCTGCATCGGCTCACTTGAGCTGGGGTGAAGCTTGGCCTTGGGGATTCGACCCTTTTCGGCGTTTGGCCGTGGTGGATGTCGGCGATGTGGTCTTTGAGGCTGGATATGTAGATAGCCTCCTTTCGGCCACTGAAGAGCGTGCGGACTGGATTCTAAGTCAGGATGTATCCATGGTGACCCTGGGCGGAGAACATTTGATTTCGTTACCGGTTATGCGGGCTCATGCACGCAAACATGGACCTTTGGCCATGGTGCATTTTGATGCGCACTCGGACACTTGGGTTGATGACCTGCCCTTAAATCATGGGACCATGTTTCACGAGGCTTTAGAGGCCGGCCTGATTGATACCGATCATTCCATTCACGTTGGGATTCGGACGCACAATCATGAGGACCATGGTATCGAAACTTTAGATGGCTTTTGGGTCGATGAACATGGAGCCGAAGCGACAGCCGCGCGGATCAAGGAGAGGGTCGGAGATCGAAAAGCCTACTTGACCTTCGACATTGACTGTCTCGATCCGTGTTATGCCCCCGGGACGGGAACTCCTGTGACCGGGGGGCCAAGTACAGCTTGGGCCAGGCGTGTTTTTGCTTCGCTCCATGGGATCGATTTCATAGGGATGGACATCGTGGAGGTGGCGCCCGATTACGACGTCGCCGAGGTTACCTCGTTAGCTGCGGCCACCTTGGTCTACGATTATTTGTGCTTAATGGCCAAGGATATGCCGGACGTCGACCTCTGAGGCTAAATCCTTTGAAGTTCGGCCGTGACTCTCCTTCGTATCCATTTAGTATTTTTGTGTAATTACGTTCTCTGGTTTTTCGTTGGTCAGAATAGAGGGAAATGAAATGAGCTCCGCCGAGTCTACAAATCAACAACAGATCGACTACTGGAATCAAGTGGCGGGTCCGAAGTGGGTCACGCTTTCAGATCGAATCAACGACCAGGTTGAGCCACTGGGCCAAGCCGGAATCGAGAAGGCGGCGGTGGAGCCTGGAGAGCGAGTGGTTGATGTAGGTTGTGGCTGCGGCCAGACGAGTCGAGCTTTGGCTGCGCGAGTCGGAGAGCAGGGCGCTGTTCTTGGAGTGGATGTTTCGCGGGTCATGTTGTCCGAAGCTCGTCGGCGCTCAGTTGAGTTCAGTCAGTTGGATTTCATGGAGGCAGACGCGCAGACGCATGTTTTTGAGCCTGAAAGCATGGACCTGATTTTTTCGAGATTTGGAGTCATGTTTTTTGATGATCCGGCCGTGGCTTTCAAGAACTTGCACACAGCGTTGCGTCCTGGTGGGCGAATTTCATTCGTTTGCTGGCAAGACCCTGAGCGGAATCCTTGGATGTCGGTTCCGGGCAAAGCGGCCATTCAGCATCTCGATTCCACTGAGGAAAGGGACCCATTGGCTCCCGGACCGTTCGCGTTGGCTGATCCCAAGCGCCTGGAGGGTCTCTTGAAGGAGGCGGGTTTTCAGGGCATCTCCATCATTTCGCATGAGCAACCTGTGGTGGTGGGGCGTGGATTGGGATTGCAGGGGGCGCTTGATTTTCTTCTTCAGATGGGGCCGGCGGGCGCGGCCTTAAGGGAGGCCTCCCCGGAGTTAGCCTCGAGCATCAGCCTTTCTGTGAGGGAAGCGATTGAGCCTTATCTGAAAGACGAGGGCGTGGTCATGGGTTCCGCCGTCTGGCTCGTCGGTGCACAGCGAGCTCTCGAATAGATGATCTCAGTCAAACTCGGGCCCCATCCCCGCGATGCCTCAGTAGTTGCGGACGGGGCATCAGAGGGTCCAGTCCGTTTTTTCGGGCTCTGGGCAGATGGATTCTCTCACTGCTTGTTGTAAGAAGGGCTCTGGGTGGGTTTAGGGCTCTGCTCTTTTGGTGATTAAGCTCGCTCTCTTCAATCTCCGCGCACGCTTTGAGTCCTGCGGAGTCTCGCGAGAGAGTCAGTACATAAGTACGACTACGCCGAATACGCCTAAGAACGCTGGGCAAGATAGACGTGTCGCTCTATTGTCTTTTTTTCGGGATTAAACCGAGAGGTCTGACGTGGCGAACGATTTCTTTCGATGAAGAGCATCACTTAGGTCAGGAGATCAACATGGTTGAAGTTATAAAGTTGGGGGTGAAGCGTCCCGTTACGAAGCCTCTGCTGCCCGACCCTGAAATGCGTGAGACGCGGTACACCTTGATCTCGGTGGACGACCATTTGATGGAGCCACCTGAAACATTTGAGGGAAGACTTCCGGCAAAGCTACAAGAGCGTGGGCCGAAGGTGATCGAGACGGAAGAGGGGCATGAAGTTTGGCAACTCGACGGGCAACCTTATTTTCAAGTCGGCTTCATGTGTGTTGCGGGTCGGCCAGAGGAAGATCATCGGCTCGAGCCAGCTCGCTTTGACGAAATTCGACCCGGTTGTTTTCGAATCAAAGACCGGATCAAGGATATGGATATCGGAGGAATTCAGGCCTCTGTAAATTTCCCTTCGGGCGTGACTGGGTTTGGGGGAACGCTGTTCAGTTTGATTGATGATCGAGAATTGGGGATTGCCTGCACCCGAGCTTGGAATGATTGGCTTTTTGAGGAGTGGTACTCGCCTTATCCCGATCGCATCGTACCGTTAGGAATTACATATGTGACCGATCCCGAGGTGGGGGCAGCTGAAATCCGACGCAATGCAGAGCGCGGGTTTACGGCGGTGACGATTCCTGAGCAGCCCCATCGACAAGGTCTTCCCTCAGTTTTTGATGAGTTTTGGGAACCCATCGTTCGTGCCTGCGCCGAAACCGAAACGGTTCTCAATCTTCATGTGGGTTCTTCCGGTTTTGCGCAGATGCCACCCGGTGCCCCCATGCTTGAGCTGGGTTCCACTTTGTTCGGGCAGATTGCGTTGGGAGCCTGCGCAGAGTGGCTCTGGAGCGGATGGCCCGCGCGTTTCCCGACTTTGAAGATCGCCATGTCGGAGGGTGGGATCGGTTGGGTAGCGATGTTGGCCGATCGATTGGATAACATTATGGCTCGATCCGGGTATGGAGGAGGCTGGCCCGACAAGGAGATGTCGCCCAGCGATGTGCTTCGCAGGAATTTTTGGTTCTGCATGATTGATGACCCGTCGACCGTATCCACCCGTCATGCCATTGGCGTTGAAAATATTCTCTTTGAGTCAGACTATCCACACGGCGATGGAACCTGGCCGAATACCCAGAATGTAATTCATGAGGTGCTCGGGGATTTGCCCGTTGAGGAGATCCGAATGATCACCCACGAAAATGCGGCTCATCTCTATCGACACCCACTGCCAAAGGTTTGCCTGCCCTGAGGGCCTATCCACGCTTCTCTTTGGACCAACCTTAGGCTGTACTCTTATCGGTTTGCTTCGTTCTCAGGTCTTGGAGAAAGATCTCAGCGAGGGCTTCGTAGATCGGTGTTTTTGAGATCAGCTTCGAAGACTCGTAGGCGATAACGGCGGCCATAAAAAGGGGCATTGCCATATCTCGCGCGGTGGTCATTTCGAGAAGGATGACTACTGACGTGATGGGGCTTCGGACCACACCTGTAAAGTAAGCCGTCATGGCGATCATGCTGATCGCGCGAGGGTCCACTCCTGGAAAAAGGGGAGCCGATAGTTTGCCCATTGCGGCCCCGACAGCGAAAGAAGGATCGAAGAGTCCGCCAGGGATCCCGCTCGCGAGGCTGATGAAGTTTCCGGCGGCTTTCGTGAGTGGGTAGATGAACGTCACCTCGGCGTCGTGTTGAAGGATGCCAAGCGCTTGGTCGTAGCCGCTGCCGTAGCTCATTCCCCCACTTGCGAGCCCCAGCCCAGCCAGTCCACATCCAAGTCCCAAGGGCAAAAGAACTCGGTGGCTTCGGAGCGTTCGATTGACCCAGAGGGTTGATGCCACGACCGCGCGCGAGAAACAGCCTCCTAAAAAACCGGCCACGATGGCGACCGGAATGATGACCAGCCATTGAGAGGGAGAGGTCAGGCTCGGATTGAGTTTTCCATAGAAGACATAATCGCCTAGATAGACCCAGCAGGCCGTGCAAGCCACTGCGACGCCTAGCATGATGAGGCCGACATTTTTCTTTTCAAAGGAGCGACCAATTTCTTCGATGGCAAAGACGGTGCCCGCAATTGGTGCGTTGAAAGCCGCCGCGATTCCGGCTGCGCCCCCGGCGAGAATCAGGCCTCGCTGAACCGCCCAACTGGGAAAGTGCCCCCAACATCCGATCAGGTAGATGAGGCACGCTCCAACGTGAACGGACGGGCCTTCGCGTCCGATAGTGGCTCCGGCATAGATTCCGATAATGAGAAGAAGGGCCTTTCCGATAGCAATGCGCCAGGAAAGCATGCTTTGCCTCAGCGGATCATCGGCCTCTACGTTTAGTGAGGCCATGACCTGAGGAATTCCTGTTCCCTGTGTTCCTGGAAAGAAACGATCGCGTAGGGTCATCGCAAGCCAAATTCCAATGATGGAGAGTCCCATGGCGATGCCGGTGCCCGTTTGTGAATCGATTTCGAGACCCCAGAGGCTCTCTCCCTTTAACAAAAAGGCACGAAATGTGACGGAAAAGCGGTCCGCTAAATTAAAAAGCAAGGCCACTAGGCCGGTCGCGATAGCGGCCATAAGGAAAAGGCTACGACGAACCCAGGTTTGGCCTGAAAAAAGAGCTTCGCGCCAGGGATGCTCTTCAATCTCCCTGTCAATACGGGTATCCATAACTTTTCTTTTCCTTGTGAGATGAAGAGATGGATCGGGTCACGGGCCTACTTGACGCGGAGATGCTGAATTGAGACGAGAGTCTACCTGCTCATGTGTTGACTGAAAAGCTCATTGTTTGATTGCGCTGGCCGTTCCTAATGCGACTCGGGTGCCATCTTTTTTTTCAACCCAGACGTCGCAATGGACGCGTGTCGATTCTCCTTCTTTTGTTTCCTCGCGTACTTTTCCGTGAGTGGTGACCTGTTCGTCGACCCAGAGCACATTTGTCAGCTTAAGTGACATTCGTCCTCCCTGGGCCCAGCCCAACTCAAAGGCTTCATGCATCACTTGCGAGACGAAGCATGTGGACATCATTCCCTGAACGACGATTTTCGGAAATCCAAGTTTTTTCGCTTCCTCATTGTCAGTGTGATAGTTCGCCCCCGGACCGGAAAACATCCAGCATCGCTTTTGATCAATCGTTTTATCAAAGGAGACTAGGTCTGAGCCGGTGGCTGTGGGAAAGGGCGCGCGCGTTTTTTTTTGTTTGGCCGTGCCTACGTCGACGACAAACTCCTCGTCACCTTGATTTGACTCGCTGTTGCGAGGGGGCAGGAAAGATTGATGGGTTCGTCCGCGTACGAGGAGGCGTCCGTCGGCTTCATCGAAGAGGTCTGTCTCGTTGAGGACATAGTTTCGCCCGCGCTTGTCGTATCGGTCAACAATTGTGGAGACCGAGCGCACTCGGCCTTGTGTTGGAATCGGGGAGAAGAGCTCCCAATCTTGTTGGCCGTGAAGGTTTCCAAAAAGGTTCTTCAAGTACCACTCTCCGACGAATTCGTAACACTCGGAGTGGTGAAGAAGGGGCGGTGCGTAGTTTTGGTACCCAGGGTGGTGATCGTCCAGCGCATTGCAATAAAACTCAATGATTTTTGGTGTGATCTCATATTGGTTGCTGCCGCAGAAACGGCCCACGTAGGCGGGTTCGCCATTTAAATTGGTCATTGTGCCCTCCGAGGCCAAGTATAGGGACTGCTGAGGAGATCGCGCGACGCCACGATATTTACCAACAATCGCGGCGGCCTCTCGATTCGGCGGGCACCTTGCGGGGTTGGCCTTGGGGTGCTCTCATTGTTGAGTGTGACCCAAGGAGGCGTTTCTTTTGGGTTTGGGTTGGCGTGGGGGAGGGCTTGATGAGCTCAGAGAGCAAAGAGGAAGAGGGCGTCGAAAGGGCGGAGGCCCTTGCGACGCTAAACGTCTCCATGCGGAGGCTCATGGAGTCGGTTCGGACGACTCGTGCTCCGAAAGGGGTGATCGAGACTGCTCGGGCTCAGGTCGAGGCTTTGTCCACTGAACTTGAACCCTACATCCACCCGGGCCCCCATGCACAAGCTGACCAGTTGGGGGGGCTGGGCTGGGTCGCCGAGACTCAAGATCCCATGCAGATCTTTCCGTACAGTCCCTTGATTGGTCGTCTGAACCCCGTTTCGCCCCCGGTTGAGTTTTGGGTGGAAGACGGCGTTGTGCATGGGCGAGGAGTGTTTGGAGCGCTCTATTGCGGCCCGCCAGGCTTCGTCCATGGCGGTGTGGTGGCTGCCGTGATGGATGAGCTACTGGGCGTTGTCAATGTTGTGAACGACTTGGGGGCTATGACTGGAACCCTCACTGTGCGATATCGAAAGCCCACTCCCTTGTTTCAGGAGATTCGTATGGAGGGACACAGTCAAGGGAGTGAGGGGCGGAAGGTGTACGCCGAAGGTCGCTTTTGGGCCGGGGAAGAACTCTTGGCAGAGGCGAGCGGGACATTCATTAAGTTGACTCAGGCGGCCAGTGATCGCTTTGGTTGGTCCGGTTGATTGAGGGGAGAATGGATTCTTATTGTCCACTTATCCCCCATCAAAGGGAAGAATAGAAGCCACTCGAGTGACTGCAGGACGTTAAGTGCAGAAGGGGTGCAGAATGTTGTCTGTCCACGAGCGATGGGCACGCGCAGAGCGCTTCTACCTTTCGGGAAGCGCATTCAAGGCTAATCTCTCAGTCTTGAAGTCGAGTCTAACGAGTGTACGCGGGAACGATTTGCCCCCGCCGTTGAGCTCATACGCGAGGAAGAACAGTCGATGGAATTCGGGCTAAGTGAAGAGCAAGACTTGATGCAGGAGACTGTGCGTCAGTTCATCAATCAAGAGTGTCCTCCGACCCGTTTGCATGAGATTTTTAATGCGGGTGAAGGGCATGACGGTCGTATTTGGCAAGGCCTCGCAGACCTCGGTCTTTGTGGCTTGATGCTTCCTGAGAAGTTTGGTGGCGCAGAGCTCGAAGTCCTCGACCTCGCACTGGTATGCGAGGAGCTGGGATATGGAGCCTTTCCGGGTCCTTTTATGATGCATAGCTTGGCAGGCGTTGCGATCGCAAAGGCGGGAAGTTCTTCTCAGCAGGATCTTTGGCTGCCTCAAATCGCCAATGGGGCTCAGGTCGCGACTTTGGCATTGGGTGAGGGTGCGAACGGCTGGGAATGTTCAGAGTGGTCGACCGAAGTGAGAGACGGTCGATTGCATGGCATAAAAGATTTCGTCTCACACGCCGCTCTGGCTGATCTGATTTTGGTCGGGCTCTCAGACGGGCACTTTGCAGTGGTGGAGACGGGAGCCGAAGGCCTTTCTGTGGAGTCTCAGGATGGCATTGACCGGAGTCGTCCGATTTCTCGAGTTAAATTTGATGGAGTCCGGTGTGAGGTGTTGAACGAATCTGGAGCCTGCGTGCAGGCGATTCAAGATGTGGGCTTAGCGCTTCTGGCCGCGGATGCTTTCGGGGCCGCTAGCCGGTTAGTCGATCTCGCGGTTGAATATACAAAGACGCGGGAGCAGTTTGGTCGAAAAGTGGCTGAGTTTCAGGCCGTAAAGCACCAATTGGCGCGGCTCGCCCTCGAGGTCGAGCCGACGCGCGCTCTTTTCTGGTATGCGGCTCACGCGTTAGACCATCTTCCAATTGAAGCTTCACGTTCTGTGGCTATGGCCAAAGCACACATTTCTGAGCGCGGTATTGAGGCGGCTCGAGCCGTAGTGGAACTGCATGGTGGACTTGGCTTTACGTGGGAATGTGATGTGCAGCTCTGGTTTAAGCGTATGATGTTCGATCGCACATACCTTGGAACGCCCGAATTCCTTCGCGAGCGATGCGCGAACCTGGGAGGCCTGTAATTTCGCATGGACCTTACATACAGCGTTGAGCATGAAAAATACCGAGAAGAGGTGATCGACTTTTTAAAGGGGTGGCCTCTTTCAGGCGAGGACGCTCGGTTGCCCATTGAAGAGCAGGAGTCGTTGTTTCGACAGCATGGAATCGATGCGGGGTACGTGTATCGGAATGTTCCTCGGGAGTACGGAGGAGCCGGCCAAGCACCTGACGCTTTGAAGGACTCGATTGTACGCGAAGAGTTCTTTCGTGTGAGCGCTCCGTGGGATCTGTTGAACCAGGGCGCGGGTATGCTTGTCCCCACGCTGCTTGAATTTGGAACAGAGGAGCAGAAACGTCGATTTATTCCCAAGGCCCTCACTGGAGAAGAACGGTGGTGTCAGGGATATAGTGAGCCAGGCTCGGGCAGCGACCTTGCCTCATTGCAGTGTCGAGCGCTTCGCGATGAAGAGCATTATGTCCTTAACGGTCAGAAAATTTGGACAAGCAATGCCAAGCAGGCACATTTCATGTTTGGACTTTTTCGAACAGACCCAGCAGCTTCAAAGCACGCAGGGATTAGTTATTTAATCGTGGATATGAGCGCTGAAGGTATCGATGTTCGGCCGCTTCGTGAAATGACGGGTGGGAGCGAGTTTAACGAGGTGTTCTTCAACGATGCCCGAGTCCCAGTGGAATTTAGAGTGGGCGCTGAAGGTGAGGGCTGGGCGGTCTCGCGGGCGACTTTGATACACGAGCGAAATTTAATCGGCAATCCGAATATGATGAGAGATACATTTGAGGATTTGCTGGATCTTGCGCGTCGCACCCAGCGAGGGGGGCAGGCCGCAATTAAAGATCCCTATGTTCGCCAGCGGCTAATGGAGATCGAAGGCTACGTGCGTACGGTTGAAACCTCTAATATGTTGCAGTTCACGGCCACTCTTAGAGGCGAACCCATGAAGGCCATGCGTCCCATGATGATGAATAAACTTTACTCGACGGATACTATGCAGCGAATTCAACGTTGTGCCTTCGATTTGCTGGGCGGCGAAGGCATGCTTGCTCCATCTCCAGAAGATATCGTGGGTTGGGCCCGAAATACGACTTCCACCGGTTGGGTTGAGGCTTATTTGTTTTCTTTGGGGCCGGCTATTGCCGGCGGGGCTAGCAATATCCAGCTGAATATCATTGGAGAGCGGGGGTATGGGTTGCCGCGTGATCCACGGCCCCCAGAAAAAAGTTGATCCAGCTCTTCTAGCTTCCTTCTTGGGCGGGCTTGATTCGGACAGAGTCGAAGTAGGCTTTGATTTGTTCCGGCGTGACGGCTGGGCTGACCTCGGCATAAAAGATGTAAAGACGCTTATCGTCGATGAGCATTCTCGATACCCCTCTTCGGGCTTCATGTTTTTTATTCGCCGGAATGTTGTATGCGAGTTCTTTGGCGGGCAGGCCACCAAGCTCGGATTTTTTTTCGTGGGTGAGCTGTGCGCCCGCGTCTTCAATAAACCCTTCGGCCGTCTGTTCGACGATTTTGTCTCTGGACCGGAATGCAAACGTCATCCCGGGTAAGTCCGTGATGCTTAGGCCGAAGGTATCGTTCGGCAACTCGACCTTAAAGACTGTGCTCGTCACGGTGCCGATGGGCAGCCACTTCTTCCGCGTTTTTTTGACGGGCGTTCCTGGGAGTTTGACCTGAAAAACGTCGCCTTCGGGGGCAAATGGGGTCCATTTATCCACCACCGATGCTGCACCGAGTGGTGAGAGGGGAAGAACGATGAGTGCGATGAGAACCAGAACGATTCGTACCATGATCTTGCGGTGGACTCCTTAGCCCCTTTTTGATTTGGCCATTGAAGCCGGGGCCGGCTGAAAATACGAGGATTCTTTGAAATAGGCTTCGGCACGGTAGCGTCTCGAAACCTTTGGAGCCTTTGTCGAGGTCGATAAAAAGTCGGCCGTTGCCTTAAAAGGGTTTCAAAGATGGACAGATCACCCGCCGGCGGGGCGGCTCGGCTTTTCCCTTGGGGTAGAACTCACCCAGGCCAGGGGCTGTAAGTCGGATTAGTTTTGATAAAAAACGACACCTAAAGGTATTTCAAGCCACTTAGATAGGAGAGACGTTGTCGATATGAGGCGTCTTCTGGGAAGGGGCAATGCGTGAGGAGATCTCGCAATGCCCGAAGTGGAGTACGTTCAAGATCGGTTTTTGACAAGTAAGGTCGGATCCGAAGTCCGTCCGCGCTCAGATGAGCGGGGTCAGCCCGACCTTGGACCGGTCGATGAAGTAGGAACACCGAGGGACCAAAGTCTTTCGGGGGCCGGTTCGCTGAGTGATCAGGATCTGGTTGAGGGCATTCTAGTGGCCGATGAGGCTTGCTTCAGTGCTCTGTATGAGCGCTACTTCAATCGAATCTACGCCTACAGCTATCGAAGGTTGCGAAATCACTCAGATGCTGAAGAGGTGACTCAAGAGACATTTGTCACCGTCTTCAAGTCGATCTCTAATTTCAGAGGAAGCTCAAGCTTGCTCTCGTGGATATTCGGGATTGCGAAAAATCTCTCAAATAACTCCATTCGGCGTTTTCAGAATCAGCGAGAAAAGTTCGAAAGTGTTCCATCGGAGCATTTTGTCCCCAATCGTTCTCTCGGTTCCTGTGCCCCAGATGACGAACTGAATCTGCAACGGTCGGTGGAAGCGATTCGAGTGGAAATGAATGAGCTTCCCGATTGGCAGCGACGAATTTTTGAGATGAGGCATCTTGAAAACATGTCGATTCCTGAGATCTCCGCGGAGACTCAACGGTCAAGCGATGCGATTCGTTCATGTCTCTACCGGACTAAGCGCATTATTTTTGAAGCGGTTGACTTCGGTGAAGAGGTTCGTTCACGATGACAAATCCCGTCCGACTGGTGAAGGCAGCTGCTGCCTCTAAAAAAGAGTCACTCGAAAGTTCGTCTGATGAATTTTTGACGGCTGAAGCAGAGTTTCATGAGGCTCTTCTGGGCATGTCACCTGAAGAGCTTTCCGGAATCGATATTGATGAGTTTCGAGAATTTATGATGGGGGGCGAAGAACATGTTCCGACGAGCCCTCAGTTCAAGGAAGGTCTTCGGCGTGAGCTGTGGTGGATGATGGTCTCTCGACTCGTTCGGCGAGGCCGCGCCCAAACTCCTGAATGAAAGGTTTAGCTGAGGCCTGATGGTTGAACGACCGGCCGTTGTCAACGTTCGCGCTACCATACGTCCGGTATGAAATTATCGACTCTGAATCGACCTGATCGAATCCTACTGCTGGCTGTATGCCTATTCTGTGTGGCCTGCGAGCCTCCCGGGTTGGTTGATTACTCGGGCCCACTGGCCGAATGGCACGAATTTGGGGGTGATAAGGGTGGGCTGAAATACTCCTCCCTCAACCAAATTACGCCCGAGAATGTGTCTGAACTGGAAGTCGTTTGGGAATACCGTCACGGCGATGTCTCGGATGGAACGGGGGAGTACTCAAAAACTTCTTTTGTAGCGACTCCGGTCGTAGCAGAAGGCCTCGTTTACGTTTGCACCGGCTTTGCTCGCGTAATCGCTTTGGATGCAGAGACCGGAGTTGAGCGGTGGAGTTTTGATCCGGGTCTGAAGGCGAAGCGCGGAGAGGGGCCCTATCCGCTGACCTGTCGCGGTGTCGCTTATTGGGCAGGACGCGGTGAGGATCGGGATGCTCTCTGCTCGCGTCGAATCTATACCGGGACACGTGACTCAGAACTCATTGCTTTGGATGCGAACACTGGAAAGCCCTGTCCGAGTTTTGGTCGGAAAGGGCGAGTTGCGCTTAGGGAAGGCATCGGTGAGGCGCCGGATTGGGAGTACTACCCCACTTCACCGCCGATTGTGGTTGATGACGTTGTTGTGATCGGGGCCCTGGTGGCTGACCAGCTAAGGCTGGATGCGCCGAGTGGGGTTGTTCGAGCCTTTGATGTCGAGACGGGGCGTTTGCGTTGGGCTTGGGATCCTGTGCCTCCAGGCTGGGGAAAGCGACCGGAGAATGGCCTGATCGCAGAGGGGGAAGCGTATCAGCCGGGAACGCCGAACGTTTGGGCACCTATTTCGGCTGATGAAGAAAGAGGGTTGGTCTTTGTCCCCACCGGAAACGCCTCTCCGGATGGGTATTCTGCCTTGCGAAATGGTGCGGATTACTATGGTTCGTCCACTGTGGCGCTGGATGCAAAAACCGGGGCGGTTCGGTGGAACTATCAATTTGTGCACCATGATGTCTGGGATTACGACACGCCGGCTCAGCCCACCCTTTTTCGCCATGAAGGAGTGGGAGGTGGGCGTCCTGCTCTGGTCCAAGCCACCAAGATGGGACATCTCTTTCTCTTGGATCGTGAGACGGGCGTTCCCCTTTATCCCGTAGAGGAGCGTCCTGTTCCCCAGGAGGGGGCCGTCCCAGGTGAGAGGTTGTCTCTGACTCAGCCGTTTCCGACTCATCCTCCTCCGATTCATCCTGCCACCCTGTCGCCCGATGATGCATGGGGCTTTACGCACTTTGACAAAGCATATTGTCGAAAACTAATTGAAGGTTTTCGTTCGGAGGGAATTTTTACGCCGCCTTCCCTCGAAGGATCCATTCAGTTTCCGGGTTCTGCGGGTGGCGCAAATTGGGGTGGGGTCTCTGTTGATCCGGTGAGAGGACTGCTTTTTGTCAATCAAACGCTGGTTCCCATGGCCCAGCGATTGATTCCCAGGGCTGAGTTTGAAAAAATGGATCCTTCAGCAGCGGTCTTTCCTTACGAATTGTATCCCTTGGAAGGGGCACCGTATGGCCTAGAAAGGCAGAGTCTCCTGTCCAATTTGGGAGCCCCCTGCGTAAAGCCTCCATGGGGAAGCCTGACAGCTGTGGATTTAGTGGCCGGCCGCGTCCTATGGACGGTTCCGCTTGGGACCACGCGAGACATCGCGTCGTTCCCGCTTTGGTTTAATCTAGGAACGCCGAACGCAGGAGGTTCTCTCGTCACATCGACAGGCCTTGTCTTTATTGGTTCCACGATGGATAAGTACTTACGTGCTTTTTCGGCTGAGACGGGCGAAGAACTGTGGCGAGAGCGCACGCCCTTCACGGCTAATTCGACACCGGTGACCTACCGACTCCGAGAGGACGGGCTCCAGTATTTGGTTGTTTCTGCTGGGGGGCACGGCTGGTCAGAATCTGGAGATGCGGTGATCGCTTGGGCCCTGCCTGACGAGTCGTAGAGAAAGTTCTGGGTTTTCTAAGCCTCTGATTCCTCGTTCGGAACGAACCGAGAATAGATTTCCAGTGCATCTTTAAGCGTCGATTCTTCTGTTTCAATGGCTTCGCAGACCGCTGTGATCCATTTTGTTTTCTGTACGGCACATACGGTAATGGGATGAATGACAGGGCTTAAGTGCGTGGCTTGGAGTACGTACGACATGGCATAGTCGGCTGGACGAATGTCATTGGAAAGTTCGGCCATGGCCATGGGGTCAGGAGGCGGAGCACAGTGAGGGTCAGGGTGTATGATTTGTGGGTTGGAGGGTTGCGGTCCCCCTCCCGCTAAACCGGGTCCATCGCATAGAATGGCGCCGCGGACTTGACGAGGGCGCCCGCCGGCCAGCATTAAGGCGACATAGGCACCCAGACCGCGACCACAGACCGTCGCTGGTCCGATCTGATTCAGAGCTGCGTCTGCATCGCCCATGAGAAGCTCAGCTGTGTATCCGCCGCCTTTTGGAATGTCCGAAAGGCCATGTCCGGTAAAGTCGAGGCCAAAAATCTGGCCAGGCCAACTCGAGAATTCATCGAAAAGAGTCTCCGGGGTACGTTCGCCCAAACCGTGGAGAAGGAGAAGAGGGTGGCTTCCTTCTTCCATGGATTCTCGTACGGTGTGCAGAGCAAGCTTGATTTTTCCGTGTCTGAGCCATTGAGTTTTGTTTGTCATTAATTTAAGAAGTCCAACACGCGCTTGGCGATTTCATCGGGAAATTCGATATGAATAAAGTGACCCGCCCCTTCGATGGAGACAATTTCAGCTCGCGGGGGAAGGTAGGGGAGAAGGTCTTTTTCTTTTGTTTCCCAGCCCATTTCTTCAGAGACTGTGGCGAGCAATCCGAGCAAGGGCATAGAGAGGCCGGGAAGTCGTTGGAGTTCCCAGGTGGGGTTCCAAGGGCCGAATCCACCGAACCTCATCGACGCATCAATTTTCCACCGCCATCCATCGTCGTCTCTTTGCGCGCCCTGCGTGACAAGGAAGCAGAGCCATTCATGGCTGAGGCGAGGATTCATTCGTCCTCGTCGACGTGCGAGTTCTTCGAGGCCGCCTGCCGAGCGTTTGAGCTCAGCGCAGGCGAGTCTATGGTCGAGCCAGTTGCCTAATTCTTTTTCGCGAAGCCGCGAACGCTCGTGGTCTGAGATGTCCGGATGTCGTCGACGCGAAGGGAGGCCATCAAGATTGATCAGATGGCTGACGCGATGAGGATAGGCCTGGGCAAACTGAGTCAACAGCGACCCGCCTTTGGAGTGTCCAATCAGCGGAATGGGCTCTGGACCGATCGAGTTCGCCACGGCCAGGGTGTCACGCAAGTCAGCCGCCCAGGAATAGAGGGCCGTGTGATCTGAATTGCCGTGTCCTCTTTGGTCAAAAGCGATGACCCGATAGCCGCCGTTAGCAAGAAGCGGAGCGAATTGGCAGTAGGTCGCTGCAAAATCAAAGCCTCCATGGGCCAAGAGGATGGGAGAGGCTGTCTCGTCGCCCCATTCGTAGACAGCGATTTGGCTTCCGTGACTGTCTACTTGGCGTCTTCGATGGGGCATCCTGGCGCCCGGAAATTCAGCGAATCGACGGAACTCAGACGGGATGTTCTCATTCAACATGCGTGTTCTTTGCTTTCATGAAGTCGGTCAGGAGAATGGTTTAAAAGGCAAATAGATTTAGCTCTTACGGAATTTAATCTGGGAAGGACACGATGGAGAGTGAATCTAGCGGTCCTCGGACTGGGAAGGTATACCACGGCTTAGCGGGCTGGGGTTCGTGCTCTGAATCGGGCGGGGCGAGATCAGGCGGTTGTAGGGGATGACTCTCGATGTGCCAAAGAGGCGACGAGGAAGGAGAGGCCGCCCGATATGGGAATCCACCAAGTCCACGCGATCCAAACAGTCCCAAAGACGATGGGATGAAGGAAGAGCGATAAGCCGGTGAGGGCCCCTGTCGCTAACCCAAGGCATACAGTCGCCGGGCTTCCTCGAGTTTGCGAAGTGAGACCTAAGGCAAAAATTCCGAGTAATCCGCCGTAGAAAATTGACATCGCCGATAGCGCGAATTCAACCAGATTGGGTGCTTTTATCGAGGGTGTTTCAGTCAGAATCGCGTGGTAGCTCGACATGGCCAATGCGGCACCGATGAGACCCATGGAGAAAACGATGGAGGCCCTCCGCATTCTTCTTAAACCCGTTCCTGCATTTTTTTCGATGGGACGGATGTCCTCACACCAGCAAGTCGCCATAGCGCAGATTGCTGAATCTAGACTGGACATCGCTGCGGCAAACAAGCCGGCGAAAATGAGTCCGCGGAGGCCATCTGGCAATTCATGCAAGGCGTAAAGAGGGAGGATACGTGTCGGGTCTGAGATGTCGTATTGCGGGGGAGCTTGGTAAAAGTAGGCTAGGCCCGTTCCGATCGCGAGAAAGAGGAGAGTGAGAGGAAAGTTTATGAGCGCGGAACCAATGAGGGCTCCAGAGCTCCCCCGCGCATTGCGTGTGGTGAGCAGTCGCTGGACCATGTCGTGGTCTGTCGCATGCGTAGCGAGCGTTAAAAAGAAAGCGCCGATAAGAGCCGTCCCTAAAACGCGGCCATCACTGAGCGAAATAAATGGGTCAAAAAAAGCGATTTTTGTTCGACCACCTTCTTGAGCCCAAGCAAAGAGGCCTGAGAATCCACCGGGAGCAGCTTGAATCAGACTCATCAAAACAGCGAGTGCTGCGAAAAGAAGGAGTCCGGCTTGCAAGGTGTCTGTCCAAACGACGGCCTTGATTCCGCCCGCGAGAGTGTAAAGGCCAGCGACGAGCCCGCAGGAGACGATGGCCCAGGCGATGGGTACGTCGCTGACAGCCGAAAGGGCCAGTGAAGCGATAAAGAGCCGCGCCCCTGAGGCAAATAGGCGACCGAATAGAAAACAAAGAGCGGCCGCTTTCTGCGGAGTGGAGCCGAAGCGGTCTGCGAGGAAGCCATAGACGGTGACGATTCCGCTTTTGTAATACAGCGGAATGACGCGCCAAGCCAGCAAAAGCTTTCCAAGAAATGAGCCCAGTGCCAGCTGAAGGTAGGACCAGTCCCCCATGTATGCGGCTTGGGGTACGCCGATGAAAGTGGCTGCAGATAACTCTGTCGCGCTCATGGATAAAAGAACGGCCCAGGAGGGCAGGTCTCGGCTGCCCAAGGCGAAGTCCTGACTGCTGCTTTGTTTGCGGGCAAAGTGAGCGCCTATCCAGATGAGCGAGAGGGCATAGACTGCGAGGACTATGAGGTCGATTGGTTTCATCGACATTCCTTATCGTGCGAAGCTTTGAAAAAAGCGGCCCCTGCTTTTTTTAAGACATCCTTGATTTTATTCGAGCGGTTTGTTCCCTCTGGGATTGTGATGAGGCTCTCAGTGGGTTGCCCGTAGGGATATTGAAGGTTTTTGACGCCACTCTTGGCAAGGTCTCCATTCAAGAGAACAATAGGATGATCACCTCGTGATTGCTTTGGAAAATAGGTCCGGCTTGGACTGCAGTGGCTCGCGACTTCGGGAGCGATTTGGAGCGAGCGAGTGGTTGAACCCGGAGAGAGTCTGGGATGATCGTCAAACCCAAGTGAGAAGCTGGGTTCATGGGCTAGAAGGAGTGAGCGGGATGTCTGACTTTTCGGGAGGGACGGATTTTGTGTTTTTGGGAAAAGGGGATGAGGGGTATTTCGAAGAGGAGTCTCGGCGAAGAAAGCGCGTTTTTGATGAGCGCTTGCTTCAAGAACCGACTTCAGTCTTGGGAACGCGTCCGCCGTTAATATTTTCGGAAAATGCAGCGACCAGCGATGCCATGCGAGCCATGCAGGCTAAGCATAGCGGAGTGGTCTTAGTGACCCCCGATGGCAGCGGGCAGTCACCGCTCGTCGGCATCTTCACGGAGAGAGATATTCTTCTGCGGGTCATCAACCGAGGTCGGAATCCGGCGGAGACGCCGCTTTCGGAAATGATGACGAGAGACCCTGAGGCGCTTGGGTCGGATGCTCGGCTGGCTTGGGTTCTGAATATGATGTCCGTGGGCGGATTTCGCCATGTGCCCTTAGTGAATTCGACGGGGTGGCCAGTGGGCGTTATCTCCGTTCGGGATATCGTGGAATTCTTGGTCGCATCGTTTCCAAATGAAATCTTAAATCTGCCGCCCGATTTCGGAGCCCGTTCTCATTTGCCCAGGGATGGGGCCTAATCCATGGGGGGCAAGATGCGATGGGGACGAAGGGGCTAGGTCGTCTCCACGCCTCGGGCCATGAGAATTTTTCCCGAGCGGACCACTTCGGCGACCTCGAATTGGCTGAGCAGGGCTTGCATTGCATCCAGCTTTTCGCTGCTGCCGTACACTCTAATCATGACGCTTTGTGATCCGTAGTCGACGACTTTAGCGCCAAAGTGTTCAGCGATTTGAAGGACTTCCGGACGCTGACTTCCGTCGCATTTGATTTTGATCAGAGCGATCTCCGTTTCGTAGGCGTCGTCGTGGGTGTGATCTATGGCGTGTACGACATCTACGAGTTTTTCGAGCTGCTTGATCATTTGCTCCAGAATTGAGGAGTCGCCCGAGCAGGTCATCGTCATGCGGGAAAAGCCGCTTTGTGCGGCTGGGCTGACCACCATGCTTTCAATATTGTAGCCCCGTCGAGAGAACACGAGTGCGACTCGGACAAGAACACCGGGCTCGTCACGGACGAAGAGCGAGATGGTGTGGATTCCCTGAATGGGAAGAGAGGCGGCATTGGCCGAATGACGGGCTTGACTGCTCATGCGTGATGTTCCTTCGCCTTCGATAGGGCGGTTCAAGTGCTGCCTGTAGGCTTTTCGAGTTTCTCTTTCGGTTTTTCGATGATCATGGAAGAGATGGGAGAGCCTGAGGGAATCATGGGGAAAACGTTGTCCCCCTTGGAGACTTCGGCCACGACTACACACGGTCCCTCATTGTAGGCATGAGCTCGTTCTAGGATCCGATCCACATCGGCCGCTCTTTTAATCCTGAGGCCGAGTATTCCATAGGCTTGAGCAAGCTTCACAAAGTCCGGGTTTCCCTCAAGGTCTACACCCGACAGTCGATTGTCGAAGAAAAGTTCTTGCCACTGCCGGACCATCCCGAGGTAGTTGTTGTTTATGATTAAACATTTGACGGGGAGTTTATGAATGGCTGCAGTGGCTAGCTCCGAGAGTGTCATCTGGAAGCCTCCGTCGCCGACAACGGCCCAAACGCTTTCGCCCGGTCGGGCGAAAGCCGCTCCGATGGCCGCAGGGAAACCGTATCCCATGGTGCCTGCGCCACCGCTGCTTAACCAATTTCGATTTCCGCGAACACGACAGAATTGGGCTGCCCACATTTGGTGTTGACCCACGTCAGTTGTGATGATCGCCTGACCTTCAGTGATTGCATTGAGGCGATCAAGCACCCATTGGGCTTTGAGTCCGCCTTGCTTGGAGTACTTTAATGGATATTTCTGTCGCCATTTTGAGACCGTTTCGATCCATTCCGCTCTTTCATTGGTCTCGATTAACGGGAACAAATCCTCGGTCACCAACCGGGCATCGCCTGCGATGCAGACATCGGGAACCACCATCTTGTTGAACTCGGCTTTGTCGATATCGACGTGGATTTTCTTTGCGCCCAAGCAGAACTCGTCCAGCTTCCCGGTGATGCGGTCATCCCAGCGAGAGCCGATGGACATAATGAGGTCTGCATGATCGATGGCCATATTGGCGTAGGCGGTTCCATGCATTCCGAGCATACCCAGATGCAGCGGGTGAGTTTCATCGACACCCCCTTTGCCGAGAAGGGTGGTCACGATGGGAGCAGACATTCTCTCGGCCAAGTTGATCACAGCTTTCCCGGCACCCGAGATCACAACACCATGTCCCGTGAGCAGGATGGGGCGCTTTGACTCCGAAAGCAGGGCTGCGGCAGCTTCGATGTCCTCTGGGTCTCCGTGGCCGGGCACGGTGTATCCTGGCAAATTGACTTCATCCTCGAAAGGCGCATGACAGGGGCCTTGGCTGAGGTCTTTGGGGATATCAAGCAGCACAGGTCCGGGACGGCCCGTGGTGGAGATGTGAAAAGCTTCGCGGGTAATTCGAGGGATATCCTCGGCGCTCCGAGCCATGTAGCTGTGCTTCACCACCGCATAGGTGATCCCGGTGACGTCGGCCTCCTGGAAGCCGTCTTTGCCGAGCATGGATGTCACGCATTGACCCGTGATGACAATGATCGGAACTGAATCCATATTGGCGGTTAAGAGTCCCGTCACCGCGTTGGTCGCTCCGGGGCCTGAGGTCACGAGAGCCACGCCCGGTCGTCCGGTTGAGCGGGCATACCCGTCGGCCATGTGAACGGCCCCTTGTTCGTGCCGGGTCAGAATGAGCTTGATGGGGGAGTCGACCAAGGCGTCAAAGATGGGCATGGCGGCTCCGCCGGACAGGCCAAAGATGTACTCGACACCCTCGCGCTCCAAGCATTGGACAAGCTTCTCTCCCCCAGTGGGGACGCGTTCTTCGGTCATAATTGGCCTCGTATCTCGTGAATTTCTAAAAGACTCATCTTCATATCAATGATCGACCCTTAAAGGTCAAAGATAATCTAAAAACTAAGGTTTAGTCGTCAAACGTATCACATAAAGAGAAAGAACAAGGAAGAAACATCGTTTTAGAGGCTAAGTTATTAAAAATATCCTGTCCTATGAGACTAAACTTAGCAATTTTTCCCAAAGTTTAAGATTTTGTCATCCTGTGGTTTCAGGATGGGTTTCTTGCGGTGGAGTCGGGCGGAGATTCAGTGTTGAATACCCCCGCGGGTTATTTCTGTTTGCTGTACGATGGCCCCGTCTTCGGCTTTTAGTGGCCGTTTGATCGGGGGAAGCAATGAATATCCTGCTTGCAGCTCGTTTGGCGGGTTGGTTACTGGTTGGTTTGGGGCTGCTTCAATCTGTGCCCATGCTGGCCGCTTGGGTATACGGCGAGCCCACAGGCCCTTTTTTGGTGTCGGGCGTCATCGGTCTTTTGATAGGCCTTCCCATCGCGTTAGGCGTTCGAGTTGTGGATCTTCGGATTCGACCTCGGGACGGTTTTTTTATTGTTTCAGGCGCATGGTTGATCGCATCTCTGTTTGGGGCCCTTCCTTATCTCACGACGGCGACTCTGACGCCTGTGGACGCGCTTTTTGAATCCGTCGCGGGATTCACCACCACAGGCTCAACGGTCCTGACTGAAATCGATCTCAGGCCTCGGTCGGTTTTACTCTGGCGAGCACTCACTCAATGGCTGGGGGGGATGGGGATCGTCGTGTTTACCATCGCCTTGATGCCGGTTTTAGGAATTGGGGGTATGCAGCTTTTTAGAGCGGAGGTCCCCGGGCCAGTCGCTGAAAAGATTCGTCCTCGAATCGCGCAGACGGCTCAACACCTTTGGTTTATTTACTTAGGTTTGACGGGACTTGAAATCATTGCGTTGCTGCTTGCGGGTTTGTCCTTTTTTGATGCTCTTTGTCACGCTCTGACGACCATCAGTACGGGCGGTTTCTCGACTTTGGGAGACTCGGTAGGGGGGTTCGGATCCGCGGCGGTTGAGTGGATTGTCACAGGTTTTATGGTTTTGGCGGGCATGAATTTTGTTCTGCACTACCGAGTGGTCACAGGGGGAGGGCGGTCCCTCCTTTACGACCGGGAGCTGCGATATTTCTTGTCGGTCTTGGGGATTGCCATCGGAGCCATCTGTTTAGTGACTTGGTACGGGGCGTCAGAGAGCGCCGAGGCCCCTCTTTTCAGAGAGGTCGTTTTTACGGTGGTCTCGCTGATGACCGGAACGGGTTATGCGACGGCTGATTTTGAGCTGTGGTCCCCCTTTACGCACGTTGTTTTTCTGGGTCTTATGCTGTTGGGGGGAATGGCGGGCTCCACAACGGGGGGCGTGAAGAGTCTGCGAGTCGTTCTTGGCTTGGATTCAGTCAGGAATTATTTCGCCACCGCTGGACATAGGAGGGCGGTTCGTCCTCCTGTGCATCATTCGGGAAAACCGGTTTCTGAAGATGTGATGGCGAGTCTTTGGGCTTTTTTAGCGGTCTACTTTGCGCTCGTCGGTGTGATGGCCCTGATTGTGGCGGCCGCTGGCTATGATCTGGATACGGCGTTGTCGGGAGGTTTGACTTCAGTTGGGAATGTGGGGCCCGGTTTGGGCGAGATCGGGGCCTTCGATCATTTTGCTCACTTTCCAGGGGTGGTGAAGCTGTGCTTTGCTTTTTGCATGATCGCGGGCCGATTGGAGCTCTTCACCCTGTTGATCCTACTTAGCCCAGCATTTTGGCGCCGTTAGGAGCGGTTTCTCAGTAAGCAGGCGGCCTCAACGGTGAATCGCTATCCTGAGGGAGTAGAAAATCGAGATGGATCGTTTCTACGTAAGAGAGGGTTAAATATGTCTATCGTGAGTGAATCTCATGGCCGGAATCACGTTCGGTCCCGAACTGGAAAACACGGATTTGGAATTCTGCTCTTGGTGCTCACATTCGCTGTTGGAGTCGCCGCCGGTCCAGTGCAAGCGACGGAGGAGTACAGCCCAAGTGATGCGGGACAGCCCTTGCGGGTCGCGGCTTATGTCGTGAATCCGGTGGGGGTAGTCTTTGACTATCTGATACTCCGACCCGCGTATTGGATCGGTTCTCGCGAGCCCTTCAAGACCCTCTTTGGGCGCAGAGACTGAATCGGCTTTTTGCGTGGTTTCAAGTCGGTCTTCTTACTCAATCAGGCTGATTCTGGGCATGGTGACCCTGGCGGCAGTGGCGGCCCCGTTTTTTGCAAGGGCAAGCACTGACGAACCGCCGAAATCTACGCTGGTCCTCGGCGGACTGGTTTTTACCTCGACGGGCGGGAACGCAGCTGACTTCACGCTGTGGGCGGATCATGCCACGATTGACATGTCCTCTGAGCGGTTGAGGTTGGAGCAGGTGGGCTTGCGAATTAGGCCTCAGCATGGCCGGCCACATGTTGATTTGCGATGTCGAGAGGGCTTTCTCGAAGTAAAAACTCATTCGTTTCGGCTCCAGGGAGATGTGAGGGGCCGCATCGGTGACGGCAGAACGGTTCAGGCGGACTGGGTGGCGTATGACGAGATCGAAGGCGTTCTCTACTCGGAGACTTCAGTGCTCGTTGAAGACCAGACTTCGGTTTATCGCGGCGGCGGGTTTCGTTATCTGATCTCCGAGGGGGCTCTCGAACTTTTTTCAGGCGTGCAGGTCCTTAGGTCCCCATGAGAACCAGAGTAGGCCGCGCTTCAGTCTGGATAGGGTTTTGGCTATTCGTTGGATTGACTGTTTTTCCTTTGAGCCCGGCTTGGGCGGTCCGAAATTTGCGCGTCGCTTTAGTCGATATCGGAGCAGGGTTGGATTCTGCATTCGATTTAGAAGGTGCGATTCAAGCCAAGCTTGAGCTCAGTGGGGTGACTGGGATTGCTTTGCCTTCATCCGTCTTAGGGAACCTAGAATTGCCTCTTTCGCCTAGGGAAGTGAGACGACTCGCGTTCAATCAAGAGGTGGACAGGGTCGTGGTGGGCGAATATAAAAAATCTGTCAATGGTTTCGCTGCGGAATACACCCTTGAAGTGATGTCGGGTCAAAGTGGTGTTTTGCTAGGCCGTCGGACGGAAGAAGCAGCCTTAATGGGGAAAGACTCAAGGATGACCTGGGCCGATTGGGTTGTGGTCACATTGGATTTGCCAGCGAGGGTTCGTTCGCAGAATGCAAGCTCGACGCAGAGCAGTGTCTCCTCGGTGGCTGAGAAAGACAAGACGGGTCTAGGAGGTATTCTCGAGTTCGACCAACCGGGGGATCAACTTCCGTTGAGAATTGATGCCGATTCTCTTGAGGTTTTCGGATTAGAAGACAGCTCCCGCCGGATCATCTTTCGAAAGAATGTGCGCGTAAAATTGGGTGAGATGATTGTTTTGGCGAATCAACTTGAAGCTTTTTATGAAGCGGGCCAGGCTGAGCCTGAGCGTTTGGTGGCCAAAGGGCAGGTTCGAATTAACCAAGGCGCACGAAATGCGCGTTGCGAAGTGGCCGAGTACAGCCGAAGTCAGGACCTGATCGTTTGTTCGGGAAAGGCTCTCTTAATTCAGGGCTGTGACACCGTGAGAGGTCAACGGATCGAGCTGGATTTGAGTCAGGATCGAGCGCGTGTGGAGGGCACAGCCTCTGTTGTCATTCAGCCTGTCGATCCCGATTTTGAGCAACCTTGTTTGAAGGGGAACAAATGAACGTATCGCAAATACTTCAAGCGGAAGGTTTGAGTCGGAGGTTTGGCCGGCGTGAAGTGGTTCAGGACGTAAACCTCTCGCTCGCTCCCGGAGAAGTGGTGGGGCTTTTGGGGCCGAATGGGGCAGGGAAGACAACTATTTTTCGGATGCTCTCGGGAAATTTACGTCCGTCTCGGGGAGTCGTTCGCCTCAAGGGTGAGGACGTGACCGGTCTACCTCTTTTTAAGCGTGCCCGGAAGGGACTGACCTATCTGCCCCAGGAGATCTCTATTTTTAGCCGACTGACTGTTCGGCAAAATATTTTGGCGATTTTAGAGGCCGTCGTGCCTTCGAAGAAAGAGAGAAGCGTCAGACTAGAAGTTTTGCTCGAAGAGCTCGGGCTGCAAGATAAGGCTTCTCAGCGAGCAGGGTCGCTCTCGGGCGGTGAGAGGCGGCGTTTGGAAATCACTCTGGCTTTGATTTTAGATCCTTCTTTCATGTTGCTGGACGAGCCTCTGGCCGGCGTGGATCCGATCACCGTGGTCGATGTCCAAGAGATTATCCGACAGTTAAAGGCGCGTGGAATTGGAATTATGATCACAGATCATAATGTGCGAGAGACTCTATTGATTTGTGATCGAGCTTATATTTTGAATGAGGGCTTAGTTTTGACGGAAGGTACGCCTGAACAAATCTCAGGCGATAAGCGTGCCCGGGAGCTGTATCTCGGGGAGAACTTTTCTCTGGTGTGAGGGGGGGCATAGGCCGTATAGGTCATGTTTTTCGGCTGCGAGCCGCCCCATTCGGTCTCGGTTGGATCGTGGCTATAAACCTGAGCCGATAGCCGCTACGCTATACGTCTCTCTATCCTGAGGAATAACGAGAACCATGGCCATTCAGCTCAAACAACAGCTAAAGCTTTCGCAGCAACTGGTGATGACTCCCCAGTTGCAGCAGGCCATAAAGCTTCTTCAGCTGAATCAGTTGGAGCTGGTGGCTGTGGTTGAGCAGGAGCTTCAGGAAAATCCTTGTCTTGAGGAAGAGGAGCGAGAGGTCGAGACGGCGGCGGAGCTATCCGATGCAAGTCCAAGTGAATACGAGTCATCCGAGGCCGATTCGATGTCCGAAGGGGAAGCGCCCCCTTCAGAGATGGACTTTACGTCAGAGGGTCCAGCGGAGACGTCTATAGACGGAAGCGATTCGGCCGACCCCACCGATATGGACAAAATCAACGATGTCGACTGGGCCGCCTATATGGAATCCCAGCCGCAGACTGGGTTAGAGAGTCGAGTGGGTCGAGACGACGATGAGCACCGGAGTCTAGAAGCCACCTTAACGAGCCGTCCGAATTTGGCTCAGCATCTTGAGTGGCAAATTCAGCTTTCAGATTTCGATGAAGAGGAAGTGAACATTTCAGAGTGGATTGTCGGTAACCTCGATGAACGAGGTTACTTGGTGGGGACAGTCGAAGACGTAGCCGATCAGGCGGGACTGGCTCCCGAAGAAGTGGAAAGAGTGCTGCTTAAGGTTCAGCAACTGGATCCGGTCGGTGTGGCGGCTCGAGACCTGCGAGAGTGTCTAATGATCCAGTTAAAAAGGCTGCGCATCGATGACCCTCTCGTATTGAGCCTCGTGGAAGAGCATCTAGAGCTGCTTCAGAAACGCGACTTTCGTCGATTGGTAAAACTGCTTGGAACCACCGAGTCGGCGATCGCGGCCGCATCGCGAGTGATCGCGAGTTTGGAGCCCAGGCCCGGGCGCGACTTCGGTTCGGACGAGCCGGTGTATATCACGCCTGATATCTATGTTCACAAAGTGGGAGAGGACTTCCATGTCCTGCTCAATGAGGACGGCCTGCCTAAGCTCAGGATCAGCGAAGCGTACAAGCAGGTGATGACCAAGGATGCTTCTGAGTCAGATGAATCTCGTGAAACTCGAGATTATGTTCAGGATAAGGTTCGCTCAGCTATGTGGATCATCAAATCCATCCACCAGCGCCAACGCACAATTTACAAGGTGACTGAGAGCATTATTGAGCATCAGCGCGAGTTTTTTGAGAAAGGCGTATCGCACCTCAAGCCTCTGAATCTCCGAGATGTGGCGGATGATATCGGGATGCACGAATCCACGGTCAGCCGGGTGACTACGAACAAATATGTGCACACGCCCCAGGGGATTTATGAGCTGAAGTACTTTTTTAACTCCTCGATCAGTCGGGTGGGAGGGGAGGCCTTGGCGAGTGAGAGCGTGAAGGAGAGAATTCGGAAGATTATCTCGAGTGAAGACGCTCGACGTCCGGTCTCAGATCAGCGGATTGTCGATATGCTCAAAGATGCAGACATTGATATCGCTCGCAGGACCGTCACGAAATACCGCGAGGCCATGCGCATCTTGTCCTCAACCAAGCGGCGGCAGGTTGGATAGTGAGATAGAGTCCGGTCCCTCAGATGGAGAGCGTCTCATGAAAATTACGGACATCCTGGTCGAGGATGCCATCATTCTCGATGTGGAATCCGATACGAAGAGCGGGGTCCTTGAGGAGATGGCGGCGGCCCTTGCCGCCTCGGTCCCTGGCTTAGAGACAGACCGCCTCCTCAAAGTTCTGAGCGAACGAGAATCTCTCCAGAGCACAGGAATTGGTGAGGGCGTCGCGATTCCCCACGGTAAAATGGCCGGCTTGGATAGCTTGGTGGCTTCTTTTGCACGGAGCCGTGCAGGGATTGATTTTGAAGCCATCGATCAGCAGCCAACGCATCTGTTTTTTTTGCTGGTGGTCCCAGAACATTCGGCGGGTCAGCACCTCAAGGCTCTAGCTCGAATTTCAAGGTTTCTTCGCGATCCCGAGTTTCGAGGATGCCTGATGGAAGCCGATGACCTGACTTCGATTCTGACTGCGATACAGCAGGAGGATGGCAAGTTCTGAGCAGGGCAAGAGCGCATTCCAGAGAACGCACTTGGGGGAGCCAGCCATGGCCCGTTTTCATGCCGCACTGGTGAACGTGTTAGGAGTGGGTGTACTTCTCCGAGGCGATAGTGCAGTAGGAAAAAGCGAATGTGCGCTTGAACTGGTTCAACGTGGGCATCGATTGGTGGCCGACGACGTCGTGCAGTTTGAATGTTTGACAGGTCCGGACCGAGAGCCTGTTTTGGTCGGGCGATCGCCCGAGGTCATTCGCCATTATATGGAGATTCGAGGGATAGGTTTGTTGCACATCGCAGACCTTTATGGGCCAGAGGCCGTACAGGACGAGTCCACTGTGGAGCTGATTTGCGAACTCGAGCCCTGGGACGAACAGGCTGAGTACGAAAGGATTGGAATCGAAAGGCCACATGAAGTGATTTTGGAAGTGGCTGTTCCTCGGTTGATTTTGCCCGTGCGTCCGGCACGAAGCATGGCCACATTGGTTGAGGTGGCTGTGCGAGACGGACTTCAGCGTCGTACGGGCGTGAATGCAGCCAAGCGCTTAGATGACCGTTTAAAAGGCTCGGCTAGACTCGAGGCGGCTCAGAACAGGGAGGACTTTTTGGATGAGTAATCACCAGTCTCACTTGGTTTTTGTCGCGGGTTTGTCTGGGAGCGGCAAGACCACCGCGATGGCGGCTCTTGAGGACCAAGGCTTTTATTGCATTGATAATCTTCCCGCACAGCTCGTCGCTCAATTCGTTCACCTCTGCAGTCAAGCGAGTCCTCCGGTTGAGAAGATTGCCCTGGCCGTTGATGCTAGGGAAGAGAGATTTATCCGCTCTCTGCCGGAAGTGGCTGGACAACTCCAGAATTCGGGGGCTTCTGTAGAAGTCATTTTCTTAGACTGCGCGGACGAGGTCCTCGAAAAGAGATATCGGGAGACAAGGCGGGTTCATCCTCTCTCACCCGAAGGGAGCGTTTCTCAGGGTGTGGCCAAAGAACGGAAGCTTCTCGTGGCGGTCTCGGCTCTCGCAAACCGCCGGCTAGACACAACGCTGATGAACGTCCATGAACTCAAGAGCGCCATCGTGGCCGGTGTGACCGGGCAAATCCGTCGCACGGTGGTTAATCTTGTGTCGTTCGGGTTTCGGTATGGGACGCCGCAGTCTGTTGAGCTCTTGTTCGATATGCGGTTCCTGCCTAATCCCTATTTTGAGGAGGAGCTGAGTGCTCGAAGCGGCCGCGAGACCGAGGTGGCGGATTTCGTCGTTAAGAGTGAGCGGGGCGAGGAGTTTTTGGGCCGGTTGAAGAGTTTCTTGGACTATGTACTCCCTTTGTACGATCAGGAGGGGAAGGCCTACGTTACGATTGGAGTAGGCTGTACGGGTGGGCGCCACCGATCGGTGGCCATGGCGGAAGCGTTGGCGGCCGATCTGGAAGATGCGGGCCGGGAGATCAGTGTGACACATCGAGATATTGAGAGGCTGTCGTGAAGGTTGGTGTCGTAATTGTGACTCATTATGGAGTCGGTAAAGAGTTCCTCCAGGCCGTACGTTTGATTCTGCCTGAAGCGCCCGAGTTCCCGTTCGTTTCACTTGAACCGTCGGAGCCGGTGGACCGCATGCGGGCCCGGATTTTGACGGCCATTAAGGAAGTGGATCAAGGGGAGGGCATTTTGATCTTGACGGATATGTTCGGAGGAACGCCGTCGAACGTAGCCCTCTCGTTTTTGACCGAGCATCGGATTGAGGTTGTGACGGGTGTTAATTTGCCCATGTTAATTAAGCTCGGGAGCTTGCGTGACGAGAAGCCTCTGGACGAGCTCGCCCTTTTTATTAAGGAGTATGGCCAGAGGAATATATCCGTCGCGAGTGCAGTGCTTCCAGATGGGAGTGCCTGATGCCTGACGATGAGTGGGTCAAGGGCGAATTTTGCGTCGCCAGTGAACTAGGACTTCACGCTCGGCCTGCGGGACGTTTTGTCGCCCTCGCTGGGCGATTTGATTGTGAAATTGAAGTGGGGCGCGGGGACGAGTGGGTCAACGGATTAAGTGTCTTGTCGATTTTATCCCTGGCTGCGAGCCAAGGTACGATTCTGCAAGTGAAAGCCCGGGGCGAGGGCGCTGAGCGGGCTGTGGCCGCATTGGGCGAGTTGATCGAGAGCCTTGAGGACGTATGAGGGGCTTTCCTATTCCGGCATGCTTGCCTAACCTCAGGCTCGCTTTTGCAAGTTAGCCTTGAAGCCCTTTCTTGAGGCAATGACGGGCGTGGGGCACAGGGAGCGATTTTGCTCGCTGTCTCACAAGTGTTTTTAACGGCCCCCATGCGGTGGAGGTCGATTCTATTTTTTGGGTCAGTAAATTCAGGAGAGATCTAGATGGCTAAGCATTCATTCTTTACTTCCGAGTCGGTTTCGATGGGGCACCCGGATAAAATGTGCGATCAGATTTCTGACGCCGTTCTCGACGCCATGTTGGACCAGGATCCAAGCTCGCGGGTCGCTTGTGAAACGGCGACGACAACGGGGCTGATCTTGGTGTGTGGCGAAGTGACCACGAAGGCGACGGTGGATATTCAACCCTTGGTGCGAAGCGTGGTGAACGATATTGGCTACACCGATTCGGACATGGGATTTGACGCAGCGACGTGTGCCGTCATGGTTGCTCTGGGGCAGCAATCCCCCGACATTTCGCAGGGCGTGAGCGAGGGAGAAGGCCTTCATAAGGAGCAGGGCGCGGGCGATCAGGGAATGATGTTCGGGTACGCCTGCAATGAGACTCCAGAGTTGATGCCGGCTCCGATTCATTACGCGCACAAGCTCATCGAGCAGCATCGCGGGTGCTTTGAGTCAGGAGAGCTGGACTATTTGAGGCCCGATGCGAAGAGTCAAGTTACGGTTCAATACAACGAGGATGGCTCGCCTGGCCGGATTGATACCGTTGTTTTATCGACTCAACATTCGCCTGACGTCGGATACGACAAGCTAAAAGAAGAAATTCTGTCGGCGGTGGTTCGGCCCGTTCTTCCCTCTGCGCTCGTTGATGATGACACCATTATCCACATTAATCCGACTGGACGTTTTGTTGTGGGAGGGCCCATGGGCGATGCGGGGCTTACCGGCCGCAAGATTATTGTGGACACTTATGGCGGCATGGGTCGCCATGGGGGAGGCGCCTTCTCGGGGAAAGACCCTTCTAAGGTCGATCGCAGTGCTGCGTACGCTGGCCGCTATGTCGCGAAGAACTTGGTGGCGGCTGGAGTGGCTTCGCGATGCGAAGTGCAGCTCGCGTATGCGATTGGTGTCGCTGAGCCCTTGGCCATTCGTGTGGATGCCTTCGGGACAAGTCGGTTGAACGTCGACCAACTGGATGCTCTGGTTCGAAAACACTTCGACCTGACGCCGCGCGGAATTGATGAGATGCTCAATCTGCGGCGCCCGATCTACCGCGCCACGTCCTATCACGGACACTTTGGCCGGGAAGACTCCGGTTTCCCTTGGGAAAAGACGGATCGAGTTGAAGCGATTCGAAAAGACCTGTGATCCGGTTTGGCCGAGGGGGGCTTGACCTCGGCCTGCGTTCGTGCGATATCCACGCCCAATGAAGTCGATGCTCTTGGGGGGGTGGGTCGGCATTGCGGTGGGCCTTTGGCTCTCCGTTCTAGCCCCAGTTCGCGCTGAGGCCCGTTCGGCCTGTGAAACCCCGATTCGGATTTTAATTCAACGGGCCGCCAATCCTGTCGATTTGACCGTCGATGGGAAAAAATATCGATTTAAGCTTCACCGCGGCAGAGAGCTCTCCGTCAACGGCTCGAAAGTGGGTGCTTGGATGAGCCCCATGGGGGAGCACCGGCTGGGTGAGGTGAGCCTGTTTGGCCGGGTTCAGGTGCGTGCGCATCAAGGCGAAGTCGTTGTGATTGGGCATGTTCCCCTCGATAAGTACGTTGAGGGGACTCTTAAGGGAGAAATGCCGTCTCGATGGGCCGAGGAGGCCCTCAGGGCCCAAGCGGTGGTGAGCCGGACTTACGCCCTCCATGAGAGAGCGATGCATGCTGAGGCGCCATACGACGTCGCGACCACGACTCAAAGCCAGGTTTATTTGGGTGGGGGGGTCGCGGAATCCATACGGCGGGCTGTGAAAGACACCGATTGTCGGGTCTTGACCCACGGTGGAGACCCGATCTTGGCGGTTTTTCACTCGGCGGCAGGCGGTAAAACGGCGAGTTCGGGTGAGGTATGGGGTCGAGATTTGACGTATCTCGTGAGCCAGCAAGTTGGAGGAGAAGATGATTCTCCCGATACATACTGGCGCACTCAGCTGAGCCCATCAGAGCTTAGAGGTTTGCTGGCCTCTAGGGGACATCGTCTGGGGCGGGTGAGAGGGGTTCGAATTGTGGCCCGATCCTCCAGTGGGCGGGTCAAACAGATCGAGATCTCGGGTTCGAGTGGTCAGATCGAGATCTCTGGAGGGCGTTTTAGGACTTTGCTGGGCAACCGGAGGCTTCGAAGCACCCTTTTTGAGGTGAGGGAGGACTCCAGGGGCGACTTTGTCTTTGTGGGGTCAGGCAGGGGTCACGGGGTGGGAATGAGTCAGTGGGGCGCCCGGGCTATGGCTCAGCGTGGAGTGTCCTACCCTCAGATTCTTTCTAATTTCTATCCTGGCACTCGACTCGAGAAATGGCGGGCGTCCGCCTTGTCGTCTCGGGAAGTCGGTTCCAGGTCGGATTGAGTGGGATTCGGGGCCTAGGGGCCTGCAGGATGGGCCGCTGTACTCTATACAAGAGCGAATTAACAGATCGCCCGGGAGAATTTTAAATGAGGGAATCGATGTTTCCCGTCTTGCTACAAGCAGAGGGTGCCGCACCTGGCTTCGACCCAAGCTTTTTTTTGATGATGGCCGCAATTTTTGCGATTTTTTACTTTTTGGTCATTCGCCCTCAGCAAAAGCAGCAGAAGGAGCGGGAGGCTTCAATTAAGGCTCTGGTTCGTGGAGACAAGGTCATTACAAGCGGTGGCCTGCACGGAACCGTGACGGATGTATCCGAAGATTTGGTCAAAGTGGAAATCGCTCGAGTAAAGGGTGGCTTGAAGGTTGAAGTTGATGTCGCGCGCTCCGGGATAGGAGCCGTGATCAAAGCAACAGAGGCGGGCGGAGGCGAGTCATCGTGAAAGGGTTGGGCTGGAAGGTCGGACTGCTGGCAGCAGTGGTCCTGCTGTTTACATATTTGAGCGTCGGGAACTTCGTATCCAAAGAAGATCGTATCCAGAGCGACTTTTGGAAGGATGATGGACTTCGCTTGGGGTTGGATCTCCAGGGGGGGATCCATTGGGTCGTCGGAGTGGAAATCGACGATGCGATTCAACACGAGTTAGAGTTCACGCGAGACGGTATGCGTGAGACGCTGGCCTCTGAAGGGGTTCCAGAGTCGAACGTGACGGTTGATGGAAGCGAACTTGTGTTTCAGGTGAATACGCCTGCGCAAGCTCAGGCGGTTCGTGATGCCGGAGGCGAAACCTTCGTTTTGAGAGAGTCGAGCGCCTCCGATAGCGAGATCCGGTATGCGCTGACAGAGGCATGGACTCAGGAAATCCGAGAGCGGACCATGGCGCAGGTCCTCGAGGTTTTGCGAAGGCGAATTAATGACCCGCGAACGGGTATTCCCGAATCTGTGGTGACTCGTCAGGGGTCCGATCGCGTTCTTGTCCAAATTCCAGGCGGGCAGATCGATCGCGGCCGCGCACGTGAGTTGCTGAAGAGCACCGGATTTCTTGAATTTAAGATTGTATTGGATCGAGCGGGCAGTCCTGAAGAACTTATGGGCCGCTACCCCGATGGTCTGCAAGCCGAGACGGAGTTGGTGACGGAGAAAGATCCTGAGTCGGATGTCGTTGTGGCCGCATATCTCGTTCGGAGCTCCGCCGATATTACGGGCGATTATTTGGATGATGCCCGGCTTAATTACGATCAGCAGCAGAGAGCCGTTGTGGACTTTCGGTTTAATCCTGAGGGTGGCCGTCTCTTTGGAGAGATTACGGAAGCCAATGTGGGCGAGATGCTGGCGATTATTCTCGACAAAAATGTCTACAGCGCTCCGGTGATTCGCGGGCGGATCACGACCCAGGGGCAAATTACAGGTCGATTCACCCCGCAAGAAGCCGCCAACTTAGCTGTCGTGCTGAGAGCAGGTTCTCTGGCTGTGCCTGTTGTGATCGAGGAGGAACGTACGGTCGGCCCCACGCTGGGGGCCGATTCAATTAGGGCAGGCATTAAAGCGTCCATGGTTGGGCTTGCTCTTATTTTAGTCTTCGCCATGGCTTACTACCGAGGAGCCGGCGTGTACGCGAGTCTGGGGCTGCTCGTCAATATTTCGATGTTGATTGGGATCATGTCTCTCTTTGAGGCAACCCTGACGCTTCCTGGGATCGCTGGTTTAGTCTTGACGGTGGGCATGGCGGTGGATGCAAATGTCATTATCTTTGAGCGGATTAGAGAAGAACTCCGCCAGGGTAAAACGCCAAGAGCCGCGATTGCTGCAGGTTTCAATCGAGCCACGTTGACCGTCTTGGATGCGAATGTCACCACGCTGATTACAGCCCTTATTTTATTTGAGTTCGGCACGGGGCCGATCAAGGGCTTCGCGGTTACGCTGTCTATCGGAATTCTGACAAGCGTTTTCTCCGCTCTCGTCTTCACGCGTGCACTGTTTATGATTTATCCGGGCCAGCGAACGGTCCCGCAATTGTCAATCTAGGGAGTTTTGATCGTGCCCTTTGAAATTATCAAACCTGGAACTCGAATCGATTTTATCGGTCAACGCAAAATCTGTGCTTTGCTGTCAGTGCTCGTGATTTGCGCTTCGTTCATCGCGATTCCAATCAAGGGAGTCCGGCTCGGGATCGACTTCGCGGGCGGTAACGAGATGCAAGTGAAGTTCGAAGACAGTGCGGTGAACGAAAGCAGGATTCGTTCTGTTTTAGAGGCACTCGGAGACGTTGAGAATTCAAGCGTTGTTCGGTTCGGCAGTGATTCTGAGAACGAGTTTTTGATTCGTTTCAAGGGGCAGCAGTCGGCACCCGTCGAGGGGGAAGAGAAGGCCTTAGTGCCTGGCCGCGATCGTGTGGATCGAATTGGCGCGGCTCTGAATGACAGTCTGGGTGCGGTCACGGTGCAGCGGGTGGAGTTCGTGGGCCCACGAGTGGGCGCGGAGCTCCAGTCTGACGGGTTGATGTCACTGTTCTGGGCCAGCCTCGCGATTTTGGCTTATGTGGCGATTCGTTTCAGTTCTCGTTACGCACCGGGAGCGGTTGTGGCTGTGATTCATGATCTAGCCGTGACGGCGGGTATCTTTGTGATTCTAGGTCTCGAATTCGATCTTCGAATCCTTGCGGCGATGTTGGCCATTCTCGGATACAGCTTGAATGATACGATTATCATTTATGATCGCATTCGTGAGAATATGGCGCTGAGAACCACCGCGGATCTTCCTGAAGTGCTGAACCTCAGTGTGAATCAGACGCTATCGAGAACTGTCCTTACCTCGGGGACGACTCTGGCGGCCTTGCTCGCGCTCTACCTGCTGGGCGGAGAAGTGATTCGTCCCTTCGCCTTTGCCATGCTGATTGGGGTCGCGGTCGGGACGTATTCGTCGATCTATATCGCATCTCCACTCTTGCTACTTCTTGAGGGGAGAGCCAGCACAGCGAAGGGTTGACTTCTTCGTGTCAGCTGAAGAAACGCGCGTGAGCGCGATTCTTTATTTGATCGCCTTAACGGAAGGCGTGCTTCCTTCGCTTTGACGCGATGAGGAGCTAGAGCCAGTGCTTCCTTGATCAGTCATTTCAATGCTCCCGTTTACGACGGCTCCCTCCTCGACGAGAAGTCGAGGTGCGCGAAGGTCTCCCTCGACGGTCCCTGAGGCGTCGATTTGAACTCGCTCGCTGGCTTCCACATTGCCTTTGACAGTGCCCAAGATTTGAACGGTTTGTGCCTGTATCGTGCCGCTTACTTTTCCGTTCGGCCCGATGGTCAGTACGTTGTTGGGGAAGCGAATGTCGCCTTCGACGGTCCCGTCGATTTCTACGTCTTCACTTCCGGTCAGTTCACCTTTGATGACAATTGATTTTCCGATGGGTCCCACTGTTTTTTCCCCGTTCGACAGCGGTGGGCCGTCGTTGATTTGTTTTCTCTTCGTTTCGCTCATGTTCGGGCCGCGGCCTGTGGGCGTTTTGCTGAGAGTGCCAGGCGCGGTCGCGTCTGGCTGGTTCGCTTCAGGGCTGGATGAAGATTGACGTTTTTGATCCGCATCAGTTGGTTTTTTTCGTCCGAAAAGAGCCATACCTAGCGATTGCTCTCGAGTCGCCGAACTTGATCGATGGCTACGTTGCGTTCACTCAGGATCGTTCCTTCATCGCGCTGAAGTTTGGCTTGAGAGATTCGAAAAGCGCGAAGTGCATCGATCTTTTGACTTTGAGCATCTACCAGATCCCTCTGTCTTTGAAGAACATCGAAAGGCGTGGATTCCCCATGCTCGAGACGGATGGTTTCCGCCCTGAGTTGCTCTTCGGCCGCGACGCGTCGGCGCTCGGCGGCCTCTACGCCTTGCGCAGAGGCGAGAAGCCCCCGTGCCGATGCCCGTACGTCTTTGATAATCATTTGTCGTAGTCGTGTGACCTGAGAGCTGGCTTTTCGAAGTTCGATGTTGGCTTTGCTGACCTCTTTGCGGGCACGAATGTTTCCAAGAGGAATCGAGACCATGGCCAGGGCGGCGACTTGGTGGTCCTTGTCAAAATATTCACCAAAGGTATCGCCGTAGCCCCCGCAGCTGAGACCTTGAGGGCCACAGACATCTTTGGGATTGCCGCCGGGGAGTCCGGGAATAACGAATTCGGCTGGATTTTTGGCTCCGGTGACGCCCAGGGTGCGGTAGCGAAAATCGATGTCCAAGCTGGGCAAGCGCTGGTTCTTGGCAAACTTGAGTTGAACCTCTCGTTGGTCGATTCGCTTTTGAGCGGAGGCGAGTTCGGGTCGATTGACGAAAGCGGTTGTGACGGCTTCGTTGAGGTCGACGGGTTGAACGCGCGAGTATTTCGGATCATCGGTGGGGTTGAAGAGCAAGTCAGTTTCAGGGCGAAGCCGATTGCCGAGAACCGCCGAGATGAGGTCGTCTTGCGTATTTCGGTAGTTGTTCCTGGCTAGGATGAGCTCGTACTCGCTATTGGCAACGCCGGCTTCGGCCTGAACCACCTCTACCTTGGAGACCACGCCGACTTGGTACTGGACTTCGGTTTGTTCAAGCAAGGCTTTGGTGGTGGACAAGCTCTTGGTGGCGACGCGAACTTTTTCGCGCCGAGCGACCAAGTCCCAGTACGTTCCAATAATTGAAAAGACGGTGTCCATGACGGAGGTCGAAAAGTCATCGATGGAGGCTCCGTACGCGAGGCGGCTGATTTTGACTTGAGTCCAGGGCTCATTCCAGATGAGCCCTTGGAGGAGGGGGACATTGGCCGAGAATTCCAGTCCGGACTCGTACCGCGGGCTGTAGGCTGTAATGTTGGAGTTGGTAGTGGACCGGTCGCTGTCGAAGGCGACGCTTAAAACGGCTCCCCAGTAAGGAACCATTGCCGTGATGGCCGCTTCTCCAATCACGCCCGAGTTCTCGGTGATGGGCTGTGCTTCGAGCTGGGAGGTTCGCTCGATGGCGGTCCCGGCGTATCCGACTTGTCCACTGAAGACAGGATCGTAGGCGCCCCAGGCCGCTTCGCTATTCAGTTCCGACGCGTAGGGGCTGTAGCGGTTCACCTGTACATCGAGGTTGTTTTGAAGCCCTACGGCAATGGCTTCGTCCAAGCTGAGAGGGCGATAGTTTTCAGCGGGCGCAACCATAGGGTCGAGGTCGGTGGGGTCCGCCACGGGGACTGGCTGAGCGGAAACGCCCTGAACAGCGACCCCCATGATGAGACCGACAAGACCGAGTACTTTTTTAAGACTTCGCATGAACTCCTCCGGCGCCGTACTGTACCTGAACGAACCCTGGGCTGCTTCAATTGATCCGGGTTGTTTCCAGGTGCTTTGGTGGGCTCTTTTGGAGCCAAGGGATCTGAGGGTTCAACGCGGAACGCACATGAGCGGCGGCTAAGCTCCGGCCGGAGTATCCTCTGGTCTATTATGAGTACAGCAGTTCTCGTTTTGGCCGCAGGCCGCGGTCGACGTCTCGGCTCAGAGATTCCTAAGGCCTTTGTGCCCTTATCCGGGGTTCCTTTGGTGGTGCGCTCCATCGAGACTCTTTTGGCCGTCGACGGGGTCGATTGGGTTCAACCGGTCCTGGCGGACTCCGAATGTGCGCGTTTCCAAGCCTTGAGTCTCCCCCCTGATTCCCGCCTCGCTGACCCTGTCCCCGGTGGGGCGGAGCGACAGGATTCTGTGGCGGCCGGGCTGGCGGCGTTGCCTGTGGGTGTGAAGTATGTGGCGGTTCATGACGCTGCTCGCTGTCTCGTGACGGTTTCCCAGGTCGAGACCGCCCTGGGCGTGGCGCGGGAGCATAGAGCTGCCATTCTCGCGGCTCCTGTGCGCGATACGGTGAAGATCGCCAAGGACGGAGTGGTGGTCGAAACACCCGATCGCGCCCTCTGCTGGGCGGCTCAAACACCCCAGGTTTTTGAGCGTGGATTATTGGGAGAGGCTCTTAAAATGGCTGAATTGGCTGGCTTCAGAGGGACGGACGATGCTGAGCTGGTGGAGCGGCTGGGCGTGCCGATTCGAATTGTCGAAAGCAGTTGGGAGAATCTGAAAATTACGGTGCCGGGCGATCTGCCCCTGGCGGAGTCGATCTTGGCCAAGAGGAATCAATGAGAATCGGACAAGGCTTTGATGTGCACGCATTGGTCGAGGGGCGACCTCTCATTTTGGCAGGGATAGAAATTCCTCATGTGTGCGGTCCCCTGGGTCATTCAGATGGGGATGTGGTTCTGCATGCGATTTCGGATGCTCTCTTGGGCGCTTTGGCGGAGGGGGATTTAGGTCGACATTTTCCCTCCTCAGACGCCTCACTGAAGGGGATCAAGAGTGCGGTGATTCTTGAGAAAGTGCTCGGAATGATGCGAAGTCGGGGTTGTTCACTGGCCTCGGTTGACTGTACCGTGGTTTTGGAGGCCCCACGCCTGTCTCCTCATCAGTCGGCGATGCATATGCATCTCGCCGGTCTGCTTGGGATCCGAGAAGATCGACTTGGCCTTAAGGTGACGAGCACCGATGGTTTAGGTTTGGTGGGACGCGGGGAAGGCATCGCGTGTATGGCGGTTGTGCTTTTGGACGAGGCATAAAGCGCGTAGAAAAACTGGGGCGCGCGGGGTGATCGGGCTGCCCCTTCTAGATTCGAAGAGGATGAACTGAATTTGACCGCAATTGCTTTTTACAATACTCGGACTCGAAAAAAAGAGCCTTTTAGTCCTATCCAGCCTGGACATGTGGGCATTTATACCTGTGGTCCGACGGTTTATGGCCCATCGCATATTGGGAACCTTCGATCCCAGCTTTCTGCGGACCTCTTAAAGCGTTTTCTTTTGTCAGAAAATTTTGAGGTGAGCCACGTCATCAATATCACGGATGTAGGACATCTGGTTTCTGATGCGGATGAGGGCGAAGATAAAATGGAATTGGCGGCTCGTCGGTCGGGTGAGACGGCGGAGGAGATCGCGGATCGCTACACAGCCTCTTGGAAAGAAGATCGTGCCGCTGTGAATTGTTTGCTGCCTGAGCAAAATCCCAAGGCCACGGACCACATTCAAGAGCAGATTCAACTCGGTCAATCGCTGGATGCGGGCGGTTTCCTCTACCGCATTGAAGATGGAGTTTACTTCGATACTGCTCGCTTCCCCCGCTACGCAGAGCTCGCCCATCTCGATCTAGCGGGCCAGGAGGGGGCCCAGCGGATCGCTCAAGTGGAGGGGAAAAGGCAGCCGGCTGATTTTGCGATTTGGAAGTTTGCTCAGGAGGGTGTTACGCGGCTCCAGGAGTGGGATTCGCCTTGGGGGCGCGGGTTTCCGGGTTGGCACCTTGAGTGCTCAGCGATGAGCAGCAAGTACCTTGGAGAGCACTTTGATATTCATACAGGTGGGATTGACTTAGCCACTGTGCATCACACCAACGAAGTGGCCCAAAGTGAATGCGGCTTTGGGGTTCATCCATGGGTGAATTACTGGATGCACAATGAATTTCTCGATTTCGGCGGTGAAAAAATGTCTAAGTCGACGGGCAATGTAAAAACGCTTTCTGATTTGGTCGAGCAAGGCTATGACCCATTGGCTTTTCGTTATTTTTTTCTTCAGGCCCACTATCGCCAGCAGCAGAGTTTTAATATTGAGGCGATGGATGCGGCCGCTCAGGGATACAAGCGCTTGCTGACAACGGTGGCTGCCCTCAGGAAGGTCTCTGGAGAAGGAGATCTGGAGCAGCAGGCGCCTTTCGAGGCCCGCTTTAAAGCGGCTCTTGGGGATGACCTGAACGCACCCCAGGCCATGGCGGTTGTTTGGGATGTTGCCCGGAACGCGAAACTTAAGGAGGCAGATCGTCGAGACCTTCTTTTGGGTTTCGATGGGGTCCTGGGGCTGGGTCTTTCGCAAGCGGAGGTGGAGACAGAGGTTTTTGAAAGCGAGCCACGTATCGATGCACTGCTCGTGCAGCGTGAGGAGGCTCGGTCCACCAAGGATTTCGCGACGGCGGACCGGATACGAGATGAACTGGCCGCTGAGGGTATCGAAGTGATCGACGGGGCCGAGGGGGCTCGCTGGAGACGCAAGTGATCGAAAAGCCTTTCAAGCTTGTCTCGGAATTCGAGCCGGCTGGTGATCAGCCTCAGGCACTAGAAGAATTGGTTGAGGGAACGCTCCGCGGTGATCCGCACCAGACGCTTCTCGGTGTCACGGGCAGTGGAAAGACTTTTACGATTGCCTGTTTAGTGGAGCGACTCAATCGTCCGACTTTGGTGATGTCTCCCAATAAGACTCTGGCGGCTCAGCTGTATTCCGAATTTAAGCAGCTTTTCCCTGAGAACGCAGTCGAATACTTTGTTTCCTATTACGACTACTACCAGCCTGAGGCCTATATCCCTTCAAGCGACACGTACATCGAGAAGGACTCTCAAGTCAACGATGAGATTGACAAACTTCGGCACTCAGCGACGCATTCGATTTTAACTCGGAGAGACGTGTTAGTGGTCGCGAGCGTCTCGTGTATTTACGGACTCGGCGCGCCTGAAAGTTACGGGTCGATGCATGTCTATGTTGAGTCAGGCATGCAGTTGGTTCGAGAGGATCTTCTCCGTCGCCTCGTCGATATGCTGTACACAAGGAATGATCACGATTTTCATCGGGGCACCTTTCGCGTTCGTGGTGATGTTGTCGAGATTTTTCCGCAATACGAGAGTGATCGGGCCATTCGAGTTGAGTTCTTTGGTGATGAAGTGGAGACAATTTCTGAGATCGACCCTCTGCGAGGAAAGGTGATCGCTCGAATCAAAAGGAGCATGATTTATCCCGCCAGTCATTATGTGGCCAGCTCGGACCGCCTAGAGAGGGCCGTTAAGGGAATTCGTGAAGAATTACGGGAGAGATTGTCGGCTTTTAAAGAGCAGGGCAAACTTCTTGAAGCGCAGCGACTTGAGACAAGAACAATGTACGACTTAGAAATGCTCGAAGAGATGGGGTTTTGCAACGGAGTGGAAAACTACTCTCGGTGGCTTGATGGTCGCTCGGAGGGGCAGACTCCCTACACCCTCTACGACTATTTACCCGAGGATACACTGGTCGTGATGGATGAGAGTCATATCGGTGTTTCTCAGATCGGAGGCATGTCACGGGGCGATCGAGCGAGAAAAGAGACGCTGGTCGATTTTGGATGGAGATTGCCATCGGCCCTTGATAATCGTCCCCTTCGATTTGAGGAGTGGGAGGCCCGAGACCTTCAGCGAATTTACGTGTCAGCGACGCCGGCCGACTATGAACTCGATCACTCTGGCGGCGTCGTTGTCGAGCAAGTCATTCGGCCCACGGGCCTGATGGACCCTCTTGTGGAGATTAGGCCGGCGAGTGGTCAAGTGGATGACCTCCTCGATGAAGTGCGATCCGTGATCGAGGGGGGCGGGCGGGTTTTGGTGACCACTTTGACCAAGCGTATGTCCGAAGAGTTGACGGAGTATTACTCCGATCTCGGGGTCCGGATTCGCTATTTACACAGTGATATCAAAGTCATTGAGCGCATGGAGATCATCCGGGAACTGCGTGAGGGCGTCTTTGATGTCTTAGTAGGCATAAATTTGTTGCGTGAGGGGCTCGATATCCCCGAGGTTTCTCTTGTGGCGATTATGGACGCGGATAAGGAAGGTTTCTTGCGCTCCACGCGGTCGCTGATTCAGACGATCGGGCGAGCAGCGCGGAACGCCGAAGGTCGAGTCATTCTCTACGCCGATAAGGAGACGAAGTCCATCGTTGCCACCCTTGAAGAAACTTCACGCCGGCGTGAAGTCCAAGAGGCTTATAACCTGAAACACGACATCACCCCGTCGACGATTAAAAAGAGCATTTCAAGTCTTCAGGATTCGATTTGGGAGAGTGATTACGTGACCGCTCAGGGCGCTACCTCGAATTCCGAGGATGAGATCCCCCCTCATGAGGTGCCGGCTTTAATAGAAGCTTTGCGTTCCGAGATGAAAGTGGCTGCAAAAGAACTCGACTTTGAGAGAGCGGCTGATTTGCGTGATCGAATCAAGGAGCTGGAGGCGACCCGCCTCCGGTTGACATGAGTCGGGCCAGCCATTCGGAAAGCGGTCTGCCGGCAGAAAAAGTCGACAGTCTGCCGCGAAGTCCAGGCGTATACCTTTTTAAGGCGGCGCAAGGGAAGGTTTTATATGTCGGTAAAGCGAAAGATTTGCGTGCTCGCGTTCGACAATACGTAAGTGGCTCCGATGGGAGAAGTCGAATCCCGGCTCTCATGCGACGCGCCATCGATGTGGATATTTTTGTCACGTCCAATGCAAAGGAGGCATTGCTGCTGGAGAACGAGTTGATCAAGCAGCATAAGCCTATGTTCAACGTCAAGCTGCGTGACGATAAGCAATATCTGGGTTTGCGATTGGACACAACTGAAGAATGGCCGCGGCTGAGTACCGTCCGGCGCTTTAAAAAAGATGGAGCCGATTATTTTGGACCCTACACATCAAGTACGGCGCTGAAGGAGGTTTTGTCTGATCTTCGGCGGATATTCCCTTTGCGCTCATGCACGAAAGGAACCTTTAAGGATTATGCACGCCGAGGTAGACCGTGTATTGAATACGAAATGAAGCGCTGTTTGGGGCCTTGCTGTGGCCTGGCGGATATCGACGTCTATGCAGAACAAGTTAAAGGAACCAAGCTTTTTCTGAAGGGCCGCTCGGGTGAAGTGGTTGAAAATTTGAATGAGGCCATGCGCGATGCATCGGCGGGCGAGCGTTTTGAGGAGGCTGCTCGTATTCGTGATCGGATTGAAGCGGTGGAGAAGACGCTAGAGCAGCAGCAGATTGTGAGCGGCCGAGGTCTGGATCACGATGTCTTCGGTTTGTCTCGACAGGGAGGTGAGTTCGTGATCGCTGTCCTTCATGTTCGAGAGGGCAGGGTGGTTGGAACTGAAGATTTTGGATTTTCCCGGATTCAACTCGATGAGCCTGAAGTGATGTCTTCATTCATAGGTCAGTATTATGGTAAGCGTGACGGCCGTCAGCCTCCCCGTGAAATTCTCTCTTCAGTGGGTTTTGATGACGGTGGCTCCATTGCTGAGTGGCTCATGGAGAGGAGCGGGCGGAGAGTCGTGATCCGACGGCCTGTTCGTGGTGCAGGTCGTCGCCTCGTTGAAAGCGCTGTTCGGAATTCTGCGTTGGCGCTTCTCCAACGTCTCGATGCGGCCGAGAGTGTAGAGCTCGCTCTCGAAGGTATTCGTGAGGAATGTCGACTCGAGAAGCTGCCTCGACATATTGAGTGCTACGACGTTTCCAACTTACAAGGTACTTTGGCAGTGGCGAGTCGCGTTGTTTTTGTTGAGGGTGTTCCAGACAAGAAGCAATACAGGAAGTACCGCATCAAGGAAGCCAAGGGTGGAGACGATTATGATTGCCTGCGTGAGGTAATGCTTCGGAGGTTAGGACGTGTAGAGGATGAGCCTCTCCCTGACCTTTTGATGGTGGACGGGGGGCGCGGGCAACTGGGAGTCGTGATCGCAGCCTTAGCTGATGCAGGTCTGTCTGTGGATACGCTCGGTCTTTCTAAAGAGCGAGACCTGGGTTCGCCGTCAGCCCGGGTTAAGCGCTCCGGAGGGTTGAAGGCGGAGCGGATCTTTCGGCCTGGCCGAGCGAATCCGATCATGATGCCCTCAAGTTCTCGAGGGCTTCTTTTGCTTCAGCGTGTTCGTGACGAGTCCCATCGCTTTGCAATCGAGTACCAGCGGCAGCTCCGAAGGCAAGTGGGGATGGCTTCGATTCTTGAGGAATTGCCAGGGATCGGTCCTTCAAAGCGCCAAGCCCTTTTACGTGATTTGGGGTCATTGCGAAAAGTGCGTGAGGCCGACCTCGACCGCCTGACCCAAGTTCCGGGTGTTTCCTTAAGTGACGCTCAGGCGATTTATCGTTTTTTCCGATCTCTGGAAGCGGGAGCTGCTCCTTCATCTCAGGAAGCGGATTCGGGGTAGGAATCTTCTCAATCTGAGAGTTGCAAGACCCTTCGTGTTCCTCGAGTCTGAACTGCACATCACTTGCAGATTCTAATTCCTGATTAATTTCAGGGATCTTCGCGTCATTGTCGAAGTGAGTTCGACTGGCATTGTTCTTGCTCACTCACTGAGGAGACGGTTCAGAGGGGTCAACGCGGAGCCGATAGGGAGGCGAGATGGTGTTTTGGAGGAAGCGGACAAAGTCCGTTGAGCGAGAGGCCCCTGCGGTCTCGTCCGAGGAAATGCAACAGGGGGCCGACCAGATTCTGTCGGAGCTCCGCCGGAGAGGGGTTGAGGCCCCTCTTTCGCCCTCTCTTCTGAAAGGGCTGGTGGGTCGTTTGGAGAGAGTCTCACGCGAATCTCGGGCGAGTGTGCTGGATGGGATTGCGCTGACCTTCGAACTTCAGGACAGAACTCGGCTGCAAATGCTGCGAAACCTTCGAGAGATTGAAGAGGTCGAGCAGATGATGAATTCGTTTTCTGGAGAGTTGTCAAAACTCGATGAGGTGATGGAAGTTCTTTCGGCGTATGTGAAGCGGCTGCATGAATCAGGCCGATCACGCGAAAATCAGCTGTTGCATTAATCAGAATCAACCTGTGAAGAGTCGTACTCGATTCGACACCCACACTTTGCAACGATAAATTCTAAGGCCTCCCGGTCCTGGGATACGTTTTGTGCAATATAGTTTGCCCCTTCTCGCAGCGGCTCAGACCTCGGGGGTCTTGTTTGCTGATGTTTTCTTTCTATCTCCCGGGCACGCTTTAATCGGAGGAGGTTTTTGCTTCGTTCTTCACGGAGCGACCGCGATTTATCCGAGACTGCGATTCGTCTGTGCGCTGGGGGCCGGTTTTTTTTTGGGCGCTTTCTGTCTCACTGCATCCATTGACTCGGACAGTTCAACTTTTTTGGGTTTGAGCGAAGATGCAGTTGTCGAAGCAACGGTATGTGATGGGCCTTCGTCTTCAAAGAGCCATGTGTTTCTAAAACTTTGCTCAGCCACGCGAGTGCCAGGGCCAGGAAGTCTAAACCCTGCCCCTGACTTCAGTCATCTTCCTAACATTGCGGTTCGGGCTCGAACCGGAGAGGCCGAGGGGCTTCGATTGATGCAACTTAAACGGGGGCAGCGAGTTCGTAGCTACTTGCGGTTGAGCCGAATTGAAGGGCTGAGAAATCCAGGAGGAAGAGACGCTTGGCGCCAAGCGCGTCGCCAGGGCATAGGCGTGAATGGTCGTTTGTTGAATGCAGCACTGGTTGTGCGCTTGCCCGAGTTTGATGAATTTTCTTGGGCGTCCCCAGGTCCAGTCGAATGGATTCGACGAACGCGTAGCCGAGCCGCAGGGCTCTTGCTGAATTCCGTTGACTCTCTGCGGATTGAGTCTGGCGGGGCACTCATGGCCGCTTTAGCTCTAGGCGATCGCAGTGGCTTAAGCCGATCTGCACAAGAATCCTTTTCGCGACTAGGCGTTTCTCATCTTTTGGCCGTTTCGGGCCTGCATATGGCTCTCCTTGTCGGTTTCTCGTACCGAGCGGTTTTTTGGGTGAGTCGAATGTGGGTCGGATCTCGTCCGTATCGAGATCGACGGCAGTTGGCTCTGGCATGCGCTGTCGTGCTTGCGGCGGGCTATTCGGTATGGGCAGGCTTTGGAGTGCCCGTTCAGCGATCCTTAATTCTGTTTTTTGCCACATGGGTGATTTGGCTTTCTCATCGTCGCCCCCCGATGGGTCAGGCCTTGACGCTGGCCTTCGTGGTGATCCTCTTGTTCAGTCCGAGTGCACTTTTTGAATTGGGAATGCAGTTATCTTTCGTGGCCACCGCCGGTCTTTTGTTTGCCGCTCGGTTCTCTGAGAGGGAGCGCCTCGCCTCGGCTGGCTCTTTCGGTATGACTTTCACTCAAGGAATAAGGGCGTCCTCGGTGGCCATTGCGCTCACGGCGCCTTTGATCGTTCAGGCAGGTCTGCCTCTGAGTCCCTCGGGCTTATTGTTCAATGTGATCGCCATTCCATGGGTGACCTTTATTCTGTTGCCTCTCGCGCTAGTGGGGTCCGTGCTTGTACTGATTCCGGGTGGGCTCGCGGAGTCGACTGTATTTTTTATGAAATGGCTTTTAGGTTGGACGATGGAAGTGGCCCGTGTCGTTTCAGACGAATGGCCTCTTGTGCCCCTTTATGGCTTTTTGAATTGGCCCGTTTTTGTATTTCTGCTGGGTATGGCATTTCTCGTGGTATGGGTGCCTCGTACTGTTCGTTCGGTGACTCTTTGTTTTTGTGTTCTTGGATGGGTGGCGAGTCTGCCTGTTATACATCTCACTGGGGTGATGCCGCGAATCGTGATGCTGGATGTTGCTCAGGGGGATGCTGTCTTAGTGCAAGGGAGAAGCGGTATAGTCCTTGTGGATGGGGGGCGAGCTTTTGAAGCGGGCGGTGATATGGGTCGAAGCGTTGTTGCGCCCGCTTTGCGCGCGTTGGGTGTGAATAATTTGGCGGCCGTGGTCGCCAGTCATTCGGATATAGATCACCGTGGCGGTTTACCCTACATCCTTGAGAATTTTCCAGTGGCAGAATTGTGGTTGCCGGATGTGCCTGATGGAAAAGGGGCATTTAAATCGATCCGGGAACTCGCGGAGAAGCACGGGATTACGATTCGCTTGTTGGCCCAAGGGGATCCCGATCGGGTGGTGGGAGATCTTCGATTTAAGACTCTTTGGCCCATGCGTTCTGCCTCTGAGGACTCCGTGAATGAAAATTCGTTGGTTTTGAGGGTTGAGATAGCGGGGCGTCGAGTGCTTTTGACCGGAGATATTGGCGAGCGTTCAGAGTGGGCTCTTTTCGATCAGGGACTGGATTTGAGGGCCGATGTTTTGAAGGTGGCTCACCACGGAAGTGCCCGGTCGAGCACGAATTCATTTATACGAGCTGTCAATCCGGAAGTGGCTCTCGTCTCAGCTTCATGTGCTGGGCTTTCTGGTCTGCCGTCTCCACTGACTTTGCAGCGTTTGGAAAAAGCGGACGTCTCGGTTTGGTGGACGGGGCGTGCAGGTGCGGTTGAGGTCTCTTTTGAGCCGAATCTGGAGGTTGCGGGCTCTATCCGGGTGAGTGGCTGGGGGGGGCATCGCATCTGCCCGGCGGCGGAGAGCAGCATCGGGGGTGAGTTGGCGCGAACCCTGCCTCTCGCACTACCATAGAACTCAACATGAACCCCAGCGACGAAAACGAGCCCGACTTGGAAGACGCAGGGGAGGGGCGAGAGAAGCCAGCTTCGGTCACTCTGCTGAGTCAGGCGATGGGTGTCTGGCGAAACCCAGCTTATCGGTTCGTGTTGACGTTTTTACCTTTGCTGGGCGTTGTTTCTGTGGCCTACCCATTCTTCGTCAAGCATAACAGCCCGGTGGTTCAGGCTTTTATCGAGGGGACGGCGGCGATCGAGTATCACTTTTTCAGTCTCTTTTCATCCGATGTTCGAATCAATGGCAAGATGGTGTGGTTCGGTGATTTTGTAGTAAAAATTATTGATGAGTGTACGGGCATTTATGAGATGCTGATTTTTTCAGCAGCTGTTCTCGCATTTCCTACGCGAATGCTGGATAAAGCACTGGGTGTCATCTTGGGATGTCCCTTGATTTATTTGTTTAATTTGATTCGAATTGCGATGTTGATCGTTGTCGGTCGGTATTGGCCGTCGGCATTTGATTTCATGCATGTTTATTTTTGGCAAGCCACGATGATCGTGATGATTACTTCTGTTTGGCTCCTTTGGATTACTAAGGTGGTGCGACGTGACGAGACGTCCTCTTCTGATCCTGCTTGAGTTTATTATCATCACGGTACCATTGACGTGGTGGTGGCTAAATGGAGGTCTGGATTCGTATTACGACGTCTTCCGCCGTCTGGCCTTTCCTCTGCTTAAGGAAATGGGAGTCAACACTTTTAACCCAGGTCTCGTTCGAGACCGGATGATTAGCTTCATCCCGTTCATGGGGCTGATGTTGGTCACTCCGGGCTTATCGCTGAGGCGACGGTTTGGAGGGCTTTTGGGCGGTTTGGCGTTGATTTTTTTAAGTCATGTCTTGTTGGCGTACTGGGCTTGGGCCAGTTTTGTAAGGGACGGTGAAGGCGCGAGTTCTATGGCCGACTTCTTTCCGGCTCTCATGTTGGCCGATGCCTTCCCGTTCGTATTGTGGGCGTTGATTTCAAGCCGGGTGCTCGCAGAGGCGCTTTTTAAAGTTCTCCCAAGGGCGCAGGAGAAGCCGAGTACAAACTCGGCCGACGAGACGACCGCGGATCAGTAAAGGCCCAGCATACGACCGGCGAGTGCGAGTACGGCGATCACAAGGGCGATGCGTATGAGGCGCTCTCCGCCTACGAGGGTCCAGCGAACGGCAACTGCACCCCCAGCTGAGAATCCCATGGTCAGCCACAGTGCTGGGAACCATGCCACCTGTCCTTGGAAAATGAAAATGGGAACGGCAATCGCCGTGAGCAGTCCAATCACGATGACCTTGATACTGTTGACAACCACAAGGTCGTATCCGGATCGGGCGAGTGCAAGCATGAGGATCAGGCCGACGCCCGCCTGAATCGCTCCTCCGTACAAACCAATTAGAAAAAAGATGAGAGTTCGAGTTCCCGGTGACCAGCTTGGGCGGGAGACGGTATTTTTTCGCGCTGAGCGGAGCGTCGGGATCAGCAGGATCAGCATGGCGATGCCGAAGATACGTTCGAACTCTTGACCGCGAAGCTGTGAGATTCCTAGGGCTCCGAGAGCGGCGCCTATCCCAATGGGCAAGAGTAACGGCCAAGTGTAGGACCAACTGGAGAAGCCGGCCTTTTTGAACCGCCAAGTGGCGACAGCACTTTGAAAGACAATCCCAATTCGGTTGGTTCCATTCGCTACATCTCCTGGGAGCCCTAGGGCCACGAGGAGAGGAACGGAAAGGAGTGAGCCTCCGCCGGCGAGGATATTGATGGCCCCCGCGGCAAATCCTGCAGCGATAAGGAGCCCGGTCTGGGTAAGTTCTAACAGGGGGCGTCTCCGTTTGGTGAATGGTTCATGATACCTTGATGACGGAAGTTGTGGGCGCTCTCAAGCCATAGAATACTTGAGTTCGTATATTTAGTGACTGAGGTGCTAAACCGGCCAGTGCGTAGATAGGAGCTTTAAATGATCGAAAAAGCATTTGGAAGTTGGCCATCTCCCCTCCGAGCGGAAGCATTGGCCACGGCTGCGCTTCGCTTTTCTCAGCCGCGACTCTCTCAGGGACGCGTCTACTGGCTTGAAGGGCGTGCTTCAGAGGGTGGCCGTCAAGTGGTGATGTCTCGCCAAGGGGGTCTCAGTGCCTCAACGAACGAGGCTGAGGAATGCACACCCACTTCGGTGAATGTTCGGACCCGAGTTCATGAATATGGAGGAGGAGACTATACAAAAATTAAAGGAGGCCTCGCGTACGTTAATTTTTCTGACCAAAGGCTCTACTTGATCGGGACCGAAGGCGGTGGCCCTTTATCGGTAGAAGGACCTCGTTACGCTGATTTTTATCCCTCGCCGGACGGCCGCTGGTTATTTGCTGTGGAGGAGGTGGATCGCGGAGTCGAAGAACCCGAAAATCGCCTCGTGGTCTTTGAGCTCCCTCAAGAGGGCCAATCGGTTCAGCCCCAATCGCCTAGAGTCGTTGCCTCTGGCTTCGATTTTTACAGTTCGCCCGTCCTGTCGCCTGAGGGCGATCGTCTTGCCTTCATAGCATGGCGTCACCCCAACATGCCCTGGGATGCGACGACGCTTTTTTTGATGGCGTGGGGCAAAGATGGGGCCGGGGGTGAGCCTCAGGCGGTGACATCGGGGATGAATGAATCGGTCTTTCAGCCTCGATTCTCACCCGGCGGAGTATTGACTTTCGTTTCTGATCGGAGTGGTTGGTGGAATTTGTATCAACTTCGAGGTGATTCAGTACGTCCCGTTTTTCTAAACCCAGAAGAGTTCGGCTCGGCCCAATGGGTCTTTGGGTTGTCACGTTACGATTTTATTTCAGAGGAAGAGATTCTGTGCGCCTATGGTCGGTCGGGTGGGGCACGACTTGCGCGCTTGCATATTGAATCGGGTGCAATGAGGGATTTGATGCTTCCGTACCAAGACTTTTCCGGGATTCAGATCGAGGGATCCTGGGCTTGCTTTGTTGGATCTCAGTTTCACAGACCCTCGACGATTGTTGTCTTGGACTTGGCGAGCGGAGGGTTTGAGGAGGTCGCGTTCTCATCTACGGAAACATTGGACTCTGGTCTGATTGTCGCCCCAGAGTCGATTTCGTTTGAATCAGAAAACGGCCGAGTTGCCCACGCTTGGTTTTACGAGCCTTCTCGAACGGACCTGTGTGGTGTGAAAGGGGAGAGTCCTCCGCTCCTCGTGAAAAGTCATGGTGGTCCCACCTCGGCGGCTAGCCCCGTTCTGGATCTTCGTACGCAGTACTGGGTGAGTCGGGGGATTGGCGTGGTGGATGTCGATTATGGAGGTTCAACCGGATATGGCCGAGCTTATAGAGAGTCTCTAAAAGGGCAGTGGGGGGTCGTGGACGTGGAAGATTGTGTAGCCGCCGCTCTTTTTCTTTCTCAGGAGGGGCGTGTGGACCACGATCGGCTTGCGATCAGCGGAGGAAGCGCTGGGGGCTACACGACGCTTTGTGCCTTGACCTTTCATGACGTATTCAAAGCTGGCGCGAGTCACTATGGGATTGGTGACTTAGAGGCCTTGGTTCGAGATACTCACAAATTTGAATCTCGATATACAGATGGCTTGGTGGGGCCCTATCCGGAAGCGCGAGAGCTCTATCGATCGCGTTCGCCTCTTCATTACACGGAACGGCTCTCGTGCCCGGTGATTTTCTTTCAGGGTTTAGAAGACAAGATCGTACCGCCCATTCAGGCTGAGGCGATGGTGTCGGCTCTGGCCCATCAAGGTATTGCGCATGCCTACGTGCCTTTTGAGGGGGAGCAACATGGATTTCGTCGCTCCGAGAATATATCCGCTGCGCTTGAGGGCGAACTCTACTTTTACTCAAAGATTTTTGGTTTTGAGTCTGGGGTTCAGGCGGAGCGAGTTGAAATCGTGAATGTATGAGCAAGTTCGGTTTCCCCCGCCAAAAAAACAGATGTATTCCACAACGGACTTTGGAGCGGGTTGATGATCAGGAAATCGAATCGTAGACACCTTCAGACGTTCTTTTGTTTGCTGGGGCTTGGCCTCATTGCGGCGGGCTGTGTTCCAACTCGCGGAGGCTGGGATGTCCAGAGCTTACCGGCCAATGCGAAAGTCGATGCCCCTTTAAAGAGTTCTCGAATTGGCGATCTATTGCCTCAACTTCGGCCAGACGATTTGGGGCTCTCACTTTTTTTATGTCGATGGTCCAAAGAGACTCCGATACTTGTGGCCCTCCCGTCTGGGGCGGACGCCCGCGAACTTCGGTTGCTTCGGTTGGCTTTGTCGGCATGGGAGAAGGCGGGTCTCGGAGTCTCTTTTCGCGAGGTGGCCGCCGAAGAGGCTCGCTTGGAAATCGTTTTTCCAAGGCGGGTGGGAGGGGCTTCCCTGGGAAGTGGCAATGCCTTGGCGGATTGCCGACTCGACTTGAGTTCAGCGGATCCAGAAGACTTTGAGGCCCATTTAGTTTGGGGGTCTGTGCATATTTATCGCGCGAGCCTCTCTTGGAAAGGGCACGCTGTGCCGCTTGAGGATGATGAACTTTTGGGCGCGATCCTCCATGAATTGGGGCACGCCTTAGGGTTTTCAGGCCATGTCGCTTCGGGTCGATCCATCATGGTGAAGGATACAGATCAAGTGAGGCAAATTGCGCGAAAGGTGGCGGAGGGACAGCCGTTGCCTGCCCCGGAACTTGTCGCGCTTTACGGTTTGCCCTCGGGTGTCTCCGTAGGAACCCGGTCCCTTAGTGGTCCGTCTCGACAGGCTTTCGTTGCACTGGCCGAGGAGGCGGATCGAAGGAGTTGGCAGGGCCCTTACAGTCGGACAGGAGATCGTAAAGCTCGTTTTTTTTACCGGGGCCAATCCGGCAAGACTCACGGGCTCACTGTGGAGAATTGGTCCATGACCCTGCGTGATCATGAACCTCCGGAGATCGTCGCGGACTAGGGGTGGGGCTTTGATGTTGGGGAGGCGTTCAAGTTTTCAACCAGATCATCAAGTTCGAGTGCTCGCGGTCTCAATTTCTTGGGCCCGAAGCAGAGCCTCCTCCGATCGACATGTGTCGCCAAGGGCTCGGCAAACGACAGCCTGTCGTGAATGCGAGAGAGGGTCCTGAGGCATAATCTCGATGGCGCAGTCAAGGGCTTCTCGGGCAGCCTCTGGTTCAGAAGGGGTCTTTTTGTAGAGGGCCCAACCTAAATCAGAGTGGAAGGTCGATTCTTCGGGAAAGAGTCCGATGGCCTCTTGGAGATAGGCAATCGCTTCGCGAAAGTTTCCCATACGTAGCAAGACCTTCGCTTTTTGATAAAGGAGTTCTGCTCCTGCCACGCGGTTTGCCTCTAGATTATCCTTTTCTTCGGTGTGCCCTTCGTCATACGCTTGACGTCGAGCGGGGTCGCTCAAGAGTTCGAAGGCATCTGTCAAACGCGCGAAAAGGTCAGCCGTTTCGTCTCGCAGGGTTGCCAACCCTCGGCGGCCTAAGGTGTCGGGGTGGAATTTTTTAGCAGCGGCAAGGTAAGCTTTTCTGAGCTCTCGGTTGTTGGCTTTGGGGCTACAGCCCAGAAGGCCATAGTAGTCTTTGGACTCGGCCGCACTTTTGCGAGCGGTCAGTTCCGTTCTGAAGTTCGAGAGAGGCGCATTGCCTCCATTCTTTGTGTCTGGGATTACTTTAAGAGAAGACGCCTGCTTTTTTTTAGATTCAATTTTGACCTGCGGAAGGACTCTGGCCTCCGGCTGAGTGGTCTCATTGGCATGTGAATCGAGAAAGCGAAAACCGCCACACTCCTTCAAAACCCAAAGGGCGGACAAAGTGGATGGAGAAAGCTCGGTGTCCGCGAGATTTTGGCTGAAGTTCAGTCGAGGATTCCAGAGCCTGGGTTGGCAATCTAGGGGAAGCGAGACCCTCTTTACCATTTTGCCCAAGTGGGGGTGAATCACAGGATAAAGATAGAAATTTTCTTGGAGTTCCTGGAGTAGCCGTTCAACGTTCCAGTACCTGCTCAATCCTTCCTGAACAAGTCTCATAGGATCGCTCTGAAAAGGGGCAAGGCGTTCATCGGTATGAACTTTTTTATTAAGGACATAAGATCCGGAGGCCCATCCGAAGCACTCCCATAAAGCGCTTTGGGTTTGCTTTTGGAGGAGTTCAAAAAGGGAGGCAGGCTCAATGAGCCCTAACTCAATAAGGGCGAGTCCTTCGTGCCCTCCGGTTCTCTCTTTTTGCTGTCTAATCTTCAGTTGTTCGGTCGCGTTCAGTGGTGATGAGCGCGATAAAAAAGCGGTCATGGAGTCGCCGGCAAGGTTCGATTCGCTCTGAACGGGCGCTCCATTTTTAAAAATGAACGACTTTCGGATCGAATGCTGAAGCAGGGTCAGTTCGCCAGAAAAGCGAAGTCCGTAGAGCCTCAGGATTAGACGCGGAAGAGGGGAGGAAGACAGGTCTCCTTGAGAAGAGGAGGCGAGGAAGGGCACTTTATCGGTGTCGCTTTGAGCCTGAATAGGTTCAGGCTGCATGCAGGCCGGCTTCGGCAACTTGAAAGGCCATAGCGATGGCTTCACGAAGGCGATTTGGACCAATCAAAAGGGGACGATTGGCTGGCTTTAGATTGCGTCTTGTTTCCGGGCTGACTCCGGTCAAGATGATTTCTGGTCCCCAAAAGCCAATGGCATCAAAGACATCTTCGATGGGATGAACGGTTGCCCCGAAGGTCATTAAGGTGTTTTTTAAATCCAGTAGGATGACTCGGATTTCATTTAGGCTGTTGTCCTCCAGAAGCTTCTGAAGTGTAAAGAGAGATTCTGTCGGATCCGAGCAGGGGAGCACCATGACGGGGCCCCAGATGTGGATGGCGTCTTTGGCCGGACTCGGATAAGTGTTCGAAGAGGACTCCACCGAAGGGACCTTTGAGATCAGGGGGGCGGGAGAAGCTTTTGAATCTTCTTGATGAGGTGAAGCCACGGCATGAAAGGAACATGAAGCATCTCCGGCGGCGAGGCAGGATTCTTCAGTGACGACAAAGTCGCGTCCGTAAGCGCCCGAAAGCCACCCTGAGGTATACCCCACGCTCATAAAACAGCTTGGGCGTTCGCTCTTTGAGATTTTTTCAAGTCTTGCATGAGCTTCATGATGATCCGGCCAGAGTCCCCGATATTCAGAAGGATTCTGTTTTTTAGAGTCAGGCAGAAGGCGCATATCGAGATGCGGTATTTTTCTATCGGTGTTTGAACTGCGGTCGCCCTCGCATATGTCCGGGACCTGCCAGACGTTTCGGGCGTCTCGCAGGCCATGACAGGCTCCGATTCGGAAGAGGGCCTTTTGGCTGGATTCCGCGCCGAGTTCTTGGTCCAGTTCGGCCATGAGTAGGCCTAGAAATGAACGCTCATGGAGCAGCTTGGGATCATTCATGAGGACAGAGTCTGGCCCCAGACCTAGGTCCTCGAGTTCAAGAGGCGCTTCACTGATTGGATTCGGATTCTTAGATTTTGGGTTCGTATGCATGCTCTTGGCTCCACAGGGAATTCAGCCGTCGATGAAGGCGTCAATGTCAAACTTCTCGTCCTTAGATAGGAACTCGTCTCCCTCTTGCTCAAGCAAGCGCATGAATGCATCGACAATGGTGGGGTCAAATTGTCGACCAGAAAACTTGGCAAGTTCATCAATGACTACGGTCATGGGGAGGCCTTTTCGATAGGGCCTGTCACTTGTCATGGCTTCAACGGTATCTGCGACGAGTATGATCCGAGACGGCAGAGGGATCTTGTTGCCTGCGAGTCGGTCTGGATAACCTCGACTCGATCCATCAAACCACTCGTGGTGATGGCGAACGCACGGTGCGATATTCGAGAGGAACTCAATCGGCTCCAGGATTTTGGCTCCGATCTCTGGGTGTCGCTTGATCTCTTCATATTCCATCTCGGTTAAGCGTGCGGGCTTACTGATAATGGCGTCAGGAATGCCAATTTTTCCGACATCATGAAGAAGGCCTGAAAAATAGACTCGTTCGATCATCTTCTTGTCAAGGTTGAGCTCCCGAGCGAGTCGTGAAGCATAGACGGCGACCCGCTCCGAATGGCCCCGGGTGTAGGCGTCTTTTGCATCGATGGCTTCGGCTAAGGCTCGAATGGTTTGGATGTAGCCTTTGCGTAGGTCTCGGTTCTTCTGGTCAACTTGGTGCGTTCGCTCTCGAACTTTATCTTCAAGGTTGCGATTCATGTCTTGTAGCTTGAAGTTCTGTTCGCGTGAAACCTGATTTAGGCGTTTGATCTCTTGTTTCATTTGGAAGTGATCGATCGCTTGGCGGAGTGAGGATTTGAGCTCGTCTTCATTCCAGGGCTTCGTAATTAAACGGAAGATTTCGCCACGGTTGATGGCCTCGACGGCGACATCGATTTCCGTGTAGCCAGTGAGCATCATGCGGATGGTTTCAGGATGTCGTTCTCGAATGCGAGACAAAAAGTCCGCTCCACTCATCTCGGGCATGCGTTGGTCTGAAATCACGACCTGAATGTCGAATCGCTGGAGTTGCTCAAGGGCTTCCGAGGCACTGGTTGCCGTGAGAACCTCAAAGGGTTCGTGTCGGAGCAGTCGTTTGAGCGCCTTTAAAATATTGGCCTCGTCATCGACAAACAGCACAGTGTGATTCTTCATGAAATTCCCCCGAACTAATCTGCTGGAGACCCGTCTGTGGGCCGTCCCTGGCGCTCTTATCGGCCCAAAAGCCCAAACGCGTTAGTCCGAACGTGGAAATCGAAGTCAGAAACTTACCCGGGGGATAAAAAAGGCGGATTTGAAGGGCTCAACGCTTCAAGGTGCCGGAAGAGGGGGCCCATATGGCTTCTGATCCCTCTGAAGGTGGGGGTCGCATTAGCCTGTTGGGGGGCTGGGCCCCTTGCGGGGGCATTCCTTAGACGTAGTTGCCGCCGCCGGGGAGCTTGATGCGCCGGCGAGCTTGATTGAAGCGGGCCGTTTCCGAGGTGAGGTCAGCGGTGGAGATTAAATCCGGTTGATCCCCACCGGCCTCGATGCGAGCCTTTCGTCGAAGAACCGCATGTAAAATCCGAACCCAGTCTCCTGTGCCCGTATCTTCGGATTGTTTCAGGACGTGCTTCCAGTCAATGGACTCAAAAAGAGGATGTCCCGCACGGGCTTCGGCCAGATTTGAGTGAATTTCAAGCGCAGTGACCACGTCGTCTGGGAAAATCGGCGTCACCTCAACGAAGCGTTCCAGACGTCCAGGTCGCGCGAAAGCTTGACGAACCACGTCGGGGTAGGCGGTGGAGCCGATCACTAAGTGGCGTCCACTGGCGATGGCGGAGTCAATGAGTTCAAGGAGGAAGTCCATAATCGGACCCAGCGGGAGGTCGGGACGCGGCCCTCCTAAATCATGGGCTTGAGAAAATTCGAGCTCATCGAAGAAAAGGGTGAGTTGAGGGGTTTCTTCTAGAATCTGTCCCCATTTCTGCACAAATTCGGCGGCTTTTCCGTTGGAATGGACCATATCGACCACCAACTTGGGCACGTCCACCCGAACAAACGAGGTGGCGGTCTGTGTGGCGAGTGCGGTGGCCAGCATGCGTTTCCCGCATCCCGAAGCTCCGATTAAAAGCACGCCGGAAGGAGGAAAAGTGCCCCATTTGGCGTACGTCTCAGGCCGTGTGGCCGCGTAGGCGTAGGTCAGCATCTCATCTTTGGCGGTGGTGAGCCCGCCGATTCCGTCAAAGGATTGCTTGGGGTCGGAGGTCATCGTTGTGGCCCGGGCCATGGGCTCCATGCTTCGAGTGAAACTGGACCATAAATTTTGCGCCCGTTCGATCTGTATCTGGCGGTCTGACATGGCCTGAGTCTATCGCCTTAAAAACAGGTTGGGATTTTGTGGGACGCGCTTTTTTTCGGGATCTTGAGTGAGCTCTCGGCTTGGCGCGCGTCTCACATGACTCTGCCTGGTTTCGGAGCCTCCCGGGCCTGACTTCTTTGGACAGGGATTGATTGAGAGGGAAAATTCAAAGGGGGGAGCGGGTGAGGGGCGAGGGCCGAGTTCGATAAACGGGTTCAGCAACGGAGTCTGGAGACCCGGGCGACGGGCCTCATCGACATGATGCTCGAGCATGTGGTCTGCGAGGTGGGCTTGACGCTGGAGGGGGCCGAATGACGTCCAAGACGACTACGCATGTATGATCTCTGGGCAGATGAGGGTTGTTTTTGAGAAAAACAGCGTTTTTTGGGTCCATTTTTGACGAGATTTAGCTCATTTGACGTCTTCGGTGAGCGACATGCCGGTGGAGAGTGCTATATCAACCTCCGCGCCGATCCGCGTCCCCATCGTCTAGTGGTTAGGACACCGGCCTTTCAAGCCGGCGACACGGGTTCGAGTCCCGTTGGGGATGCCATCGGCGTACTTTTGCTCTCTTCAGGAGAGAGTAGGACCTGCGGACTCTTAAAGGAGAACTCGTGGCGAAACTGGAGAAGAATGTCCTTCTTTTAGACGGGGGGATGGGAACGGAGCTTCGGGCGCGAGGTGTTCGAGTTCTCGATCACATTACTTCGATTTGGTCTGCCCAGGCTCTTGTCGATGATCCGGAAAGAGTGACCGAGGTTCACGACGCCTATATCGATGCCGGGGCGGATGTGATTACCGTCAACAACTATGCGGTGACTCGGCCTTTGCTTGATCGCGAGGGCATGGGGGATCGCTTTGTCTCCTTGACCGAAACGGCCGTGGAGCTTGCTCAGAAATCCAGAGACAAGGCCTCTAGGCCGGTTTTGATTGCAGGTTCGGTCCCGCCCCTTGAGACGAGTTATCGACCGGGTCTTGTCTTAGACGATGCGACCTTGCTTCGCGACTACCGCGAAATGGTGAAAGAGCTTTCTCGGGGTGTCGACGTGTTGCTCTGCGAAACCATGTCCTGCGCGCGGGAAGCACGGGCCGCGGTGGAAGCGGCTTGTGAATCCGATCTGCCTGTTTGGCTGAGTTGGACCCTTCAGGGAGATCGGCCTGACAAACTTCCGAGCGGTGAGACCATTCCGGAGGCGTTCGAAGCCGTGGCTGAGTTTGATCTTGAGGCCATTATGGTGAACTGCTGCGGGGCTAATTTTGTGACTCGAGCGGTCCCCATTCTGGCTGGACTGAATGCGAAGCGGATCGGTGGCTATGCCAACGCGGCCGAAGTGATCGAGGCCGCCGATGAGGCCCCCGTTCCCGAACCCGAGGAAGTGGCGAAACGTCAGCTCGATGTCGACGAGTACCTCGGCGAAGTGACCCAGTGGCTGGATGCGGGGGCCACCATTGTGGGCGGATGCTGTTCGACACGCCCGGCTCACATTGAGGCGCTGCGCGCTCATCTCGACGGGCGCTAATCCCGATTTTTCGCTCTTGGACGGGTCGCGGCGGCGCTTACGCGGGTTCTTCTTCACCTTGAGCCTGAGGGGCCTCGGGCAGGGTCCATACATCGTCTTGCTTGAGCCGTTCCAGGCTCTGGAAGATGTCCTCGACTTCGGCTTGGAGTTGGTTCCGAGCCCGGGGTGTGTCCGCATCAATGAGGGCATGGATTTTAACCACACTTCGACCGTTGAGAGCGACGGCCACGAGAACGCAGGCACGTCGGGCTGGCCCTTGACGCCTCCGGCCGCAGAAGAGAGCCGACCCCGTGTAGTCTTCTTGAGAGATCACTGACTCTACGGTTTCAGGATCGTATTCCAAAAGATATTTTGCTTGACGCGACTCATCGATGAGCGACCCCTTGATTCCACGCGGATCGCGTTTTCCTGTGCGTCCGTGGATAAAAGCCTCGCCATTTCGGTGCTGCAGTCTGAGCTCAAAAATTTCCTCTTGATTTTCATCGGGGTCCGACAAGACGGCCCAGTCTTTATTTGGAAAGCTCAAAGCGAAGCTCTGAGACGAGCTCACGACGCGTTCTTTTTCGACCTGTGGAGGGGGAGGGGTTCCCGGTCGGATTGGGCGCTCTGGAGGCAATCCGGAGTCAGCTTGCAGCGGCTGAGCGAAAGAGAGAGCGAAGATGAAACATGAGATCATAAAAGCAAAGGCCGATAGACCTGAGTCTGAGAGACAGAGCACAAAGGGGTGTAGAGGGGGCTGGCTTGTGGACATTGTTCAAAGCATACCATTGTGAGGGCGCTCTCTGTCTACTCTCATAACTCAAGTGGGCCTTTGTCTTTAATTTTGCTTTGATTGGGAAATGGGACTTTCTCAAGATCAGCACGAGACCTATCAGCAGGATGGTTTCATTTTGTTGCGGGGGCTCTTTGATCCCGATGCACTGGCGAGCTTTGAGGCTCGTTTTCTAGCCCTGGTTTCAGGTCAGGCGCCTCATGGCGAAGATCTTGTGGTGATGCGCGATGTGATGGTCGCCAAGGGAATCGTCGAGCCGGAGACACTGCTTCACGGTGTGAATAAAATTTTGAGTTTTGAAGAGGATGAGATTCTCTTTGCGTATGCACTAAATGAGACGTTGTTGGCTTTGGTGAGAAGTTTAATTGGCTCGGATGTGATGACGATCAGCACAAACGTTTTCAATAAACCTCCGGGAGTCGACGGTCGGCATCCGTTGCATCAGGATTTACGCTACTTCGCACTGAGGCCCGCTGAAAATATCGTTGGGACTTGGACGGCCATGAGTCCGACCACCCGAGAAAATGGCTGCTTGGCCGTCGTGCCGGGGAGTCATCGTGAAGGGCTGCTTGACCATGGTTTGCCTGACTGGGAATATACAAATCGAGGTTTTTTTTCGATTCGTGACGTGGCGCTTACGCAGCGTGTGCATTTGGAAATGTCTCCAGGTGACACTGTCTTGATTCACCCTTTGCTCGTTCACGGAAGCGGTCGGAATCAGAGTTCGGGTTTTCGTCGCGCAATTTCGGCCCACTATGCTTCTCAGGAATGTGAACGTTCCTCCGGAAAACGTAGAAGGGCTCCCGTGATTCGAAAGATCGGTTGACTCGATGAGAAGAACTAGTCCTCGCCCAAGGGGTCATTCTCATCGTTCGGAAATAAAATTTCAGGAGAGCCCCACATGGCCCTCCAAAGGGCATCCAGTGAGAGGGCGCGCGGACCTCCGCTCCGAATCCGACGGACCGGCTCCACTAATTCGCCGGTTCGATTGTATCCCCCGCGGATGCCCCACATTCCACGCTCGGGGCGACCTGGAAAGCCGTATCGAAGATCGTCAATTTCAACAGCCGTGCCGTAGGGTGTCGGAATTAATCGGGCATGAGTTTGACCGAGAGCGAACCATTCAAAAATTTGGCCCTCGGGCGTAGACTTGAGCTGATCCACTAGGGGATGAGGCGGTGAAACCTTAAAACGCTCTCCGTGGCTCGCTCCGCCACCGAGGGGCGTGTAGAGGCCCACCCAAATCTCGTCACCGGTGCGCACCACAGCTCGACGTAAGTAAGGAAACAGAAGAGTGGGATAGGTCCGTACGAGAACGTCAGAATGACCTTGCACGCGAAATTCAGCTTCGAGAGTGTCTTGAGCTTGTTCGTTGAGAAGGTATCCATAGCCCATATAGCTCCACGACAGAATCAGAGCTGCCCAGGCGACGATCCGCCTAGGCGTCGGCTGTTTTCGCAAAAAGAAGCCGACCCCTAATCCGAGAACCAAGAGACCTGAATAAATAAAATCGATAATGCCCACCGCATTGAGGGCCGTTCTGTGGTTGGAGAAGGGGGCCAGCAACTGCGTCCCATATGCGGTGAAAATATCGATGAGAGGGTGTGTTAGGACCGCTAGAATCATGAGTCCCATCCAAGCCGAGAGCACCTTGGGATCGCCGGGTTGGCCGGGCTTGGTCTGACCGCGCCAGCGGTAGTAGCGCCAGATGAGCCAGCCCAAGGGCGGTCCGATCACGGGGCCAAACCAGAGTGAATGCGTAAAACCGCGATGATGTACGAATTCACCAAAAGGGCCGTGAGTCGCTACGGCCAGCACGTCGAGATCTGGAAGCAATCCGCCCAGGGCTCCGAAAACCAGAGCTCGGCCGCCTAGCTTGTGGCTGAAGGTCGCTTGGCCCACGACGGCACCGAGGAGAGCTTGTGTTGCGGTATCCATGCAAATCCATCTGTTGTCAGTGAGGTTGAGTGAAGGGTTGAGCCCGTGCCGGCTACGCCCTTGAAAAGTGTTTTGAGCCAAGAGTACGTTTTGTTGGGGCCGAGGGACGCGGGTTTAAGGTGTCAGGATCAACGCGGCGATTCCAATCATGATGGCCAAGATACCCATAATCTCAAGACGGTTGACGTGCTCTCGGAAATAGAAGACAGAAACCATGAATGTAAAGATCAGTTCGACTTGACCAAGGGCTCTGACGTAGGCGGCGTTTTGCAGGGTCATGGCAGTGAACCAACCGGCTGAAGCGGTGACGCCCACGAGTCCGACCCAGAGCGCTGGCCTCCAGTTCTTCATGACGGCCGTGAGTTGACCCGGTTCCCACCAGAACAGGTAAGCGGTCATGATGGCCGTCTGAAAAACCGTGACGCAGGCGAGAGTAAACGCGGCGGGCAGAAGAAAGCCTTCGCCTCCCAGCGACAGGGATGCGGCGCGGTAGGAGACCGCTGAAACACCAAACAGTGCGCCCGAGCTCAACCCAATCAGAGCCGGCCTTCCGACGAAGGCGGAGAGGAGCCCCTTTTGACTAAATTCGCTTCGGGCCACCGAGATTAGACAGACTCCAATCGTACTGGTGGCGATGGCCAGCGCGCCGCTGATCGGGAGGCCTTCGCCGAGGATGACGAGTCCAAAGACGGCGGCTTGGAGAGGCTCGGTTTTTGAGTAGGCCGTTCCCACTGCAAAGTTTCTGAGGGAGAAGAGCCGGACCAGCAGGAATGTCGCGACAATCTGGGCACTTCCTCCGGTGAGTAACACGATTCCGAATCTTAAGTTTGGTGACGGAAGAGGCTGTTCGGTCCAGATCTGAAGGGCGAACAAATAGAGAATCGCCAGCGGAAATCCAAAGCCGAAGCGGACGAACGTCGCTCCAGCATCAGAGAGAGCATCTTTTAGATACTTTTGCAGCGCTGAGCGGATGTTTTGAAGAAAAGCGGCTGCGATGCTGAGAGGGATCCAGAGTTCCATAGGTCAAAGGGTAATGGTTTAAGGCTTAGATGCTTAATCTTTTGGATGACTCGAGATCGGGGCTTGGCGCGAGGTCTGGGTGCGTTTGTTCGCCGGGTGCGACGGCCTCAAGAGTTGAGCATACTTGTGAGAATGACGGGAAATGCCGCAGGCGGTCAGACAGACTGGGGGGCGACACTCGAAGCCTTGCTGGCAGGAGACGCGCTTGCTCTGGCTAGGCTGACTCGTTTGGTCAACGGGTTTTTGGGCCGTTGGAATGCCTACGATTTTCGCAGCGACTGGGATGACTTGGTACAAGAGGTCATTGTGGCGGCGGCCTTGGCGTTACGTGACGGAAAAATTCGGGACCGGCGGGCGGTGGTGGGGTATCTGAGAACCACGGCGCGTTTCAAGTTTATCGATCGGTTGAAGGCCCAGACTCGCACCAAAGAAAATGAGACTCTTCCTTGGGAGGATGTGGTCGGGGCAGATGAGGCTCAGCTCGCGGACGACCCGGGAGAGGGCGAAATGAGCCGAGATCTCGCTCAAGCCCTTGAGCGACTTCCCGAAAAACAGCGTCTTGTGGTTTTGGGGGTTCACGTCCAGGGACGGACCTATGATCAAGTGGCTGAGGATACCGGGATTCCTCTGGGGTCTCTTAAACGGTACCTCAGGGATGGCCTCACACAATTAAGAGGGGATCTTGTTGATTTTCTTGATTCAGGTTGATCCGATTCGCGATGTGGGAACGACTGTCCACAGCGAGGGGGATAAAAAACTTATGCGTTGCGGACCGAACGGCACAAAGGACACAGGCCATGCCTTGTGAAGACTTCGATGAAATTGATGTAGTGGATTTCCTGCTTGAGCGGGAGGATTCGCGCTACGCGGCTTTTCGAGCTCATTATCCGAGCTGCTCGGATTGCACCCGGGAAGTTCGCCGAGGCATGCAACTTGAGCAGGCGCTGGGACATGCGGCGCCGAGTTCGGCCGGAGATCATCCTTCGGAAGAGGTCTTGCTCGCGTACGCGCAGGCACCGGCCACGCTCGATTTTGACGTGCGCCGAGGTCTTGAAACTCATCTGGAAGCGTGTGCACCCTGTACGACGGAGTTGACGGTCCTGGAACGTTTTGATTTTGCCGCGATCGGAGTAGCATCGAAGGCGTCCACGCCAGACGCTTCAGTGTCTCTTGGGACGGAGTGGAGGAAAGCTTTCTCAAACGCCCTAGAGGCCCTCGGTGGTTGGGTGGTCTCGCCCACGTTTGCCGCAGCGGCGCTCGCGATTCTGATTTTGCCTCTGGGTTGGCTATGGGTCAGAGACGAGGCGCCCATGGTCCCCGCGCCGACTCTGGCCGAAAGCTCAACGAGGCCGGCCCCCGAGAGTCCGTTGGTTCCCCTTGATCCGGTTGATCTACAGGAATTGGCTTCTGACGAGGCAGCGAAGGGTGTCTCCCCAGGTGCTTTGGCCCTGAACGAGAGCCAACCCGAGGTGGATCAGATGAGGGCCCCGTCCCCGCGCGAAGCCGAAGTCTTGCCCCCGAAAACGGTGGAGGTCGCGAGCACGCCTGAGTCGCCGAGTTCGGACATTTCGCCCCTCGTGGCGGGCCCCGATATCGCGCTCCTGGCTTCGAATTGGCCTTCTGGGGAAATTCGATATGGAGTGGATCAGATTCCCCTTTTGGGCGGGCCGTCGGTTCGAACCTATGGGAAAGTGCGTTCGGCGGGAGGGACTTCGTCACTCGAAGTGTACGCTTTAGGCCCCGATCATGTGGGTTGGACGAGTTCGACTTCCCCCACGCTTTATTACTGGCTCTCGGAGCCTACGTCCCTTCCCATTGAGATCACGGTCGCGGACGATGTTTCGATTGAGCCCCTGGTTGAATTTCAGAGAGGCGGACCTCAGGCAGCGGGGCTTCACGCGGTGTCGCTTGAGGATCTCGGTGTGGAGCTTCAAGCTGGGGTTGTGTATCGCTGGCAGGCGGCGGCCGTGGTCGACGCTGCGCGTCGTTCTCGTGATGTGAGAGCGAGTGCCGCGCTGGTTTTTCAAGAGCGAACACCCGCTCAGCAAGTGAAGTGGGAGGAGGCCGAACTGGCCGCGCAGGCGCACCTGCTGGCCGAGCAAGGGTATTGGTACGATGCCTTCAGGCAGCTTTCAGACTGGACCGAAGCAGGTCTAGACGTCGAAGGCGTTGAAAAGGCGCGGAGCGATTTATTGGAACAGGTCGAGATCCGAGTGCCAATCGATTCGAGCATAGAGTGAACAGAGGCGGAATGGCTTAATGCACCCATCGCGATGTCTGGGCTTTATGTTTGTGAAGAGATCTTATCTTCGGGAATTCTTTTTCTTGAGCTTGATCCTCTCTTTGTTAGCGATGGCCCCAAGCCTTGTTCGTGGGCAAACCGTGGGCAGTCAGTCTGAGGTCTCTGGCCTCAGAGCGAAAGCGGCCCAGGCGGAATCTCAGGGCCAGTTTTTGTCAGCGCGGGCCCTTTATGCCCAAGCGGTGGAGAAGGCCCGGGGCCAGGCGAGCCTTGAAGTGGAGAGTCTGCTGGATTTGGCGCGCTGTGAGCGAGCGGTGGGCGAGGTCCCTTCCTCGATGACGCATCTGGAGCGTGCACTCACCATTTCAGATGAGAGAGATTTATCCAACAAGCGGCCGGCCATCGAAGCTTCATTAGGCGCTTCGGCTTTAGCCCTAGGCGAGAGGGCGCAAGCGACTCTCTGGCTCACCCGGGCGATCCACGGAGCGCGTACTTTCGATCAAGTGAGAGTGACGGCGGAAGCAGAAAATGACCTCGGAGTTCTGGCGGCGCTGAAGGGGCTTCCCGAGGATGCTTTGGCTCACTTTGAAGCCAGTGCGTTGGCAGGGGGACTCGCTCAAGACTCGGCTCTTGAGGCGCGTGCGCTTGGGAATGCGGCTCGTGTTTCGGCCCCGAGTGGACCGGAGCGGGCTCAGTCTTTTTTAAAAGAAGCGGCCCTTCGAGTGGAGACTTTACCGCCTTCGTATGTGCGGGCTGAACTCTGGGTCAATCTTGGTCATCAGGAAAGAAGCCTGGGGGTGCCGTCAGCGGAATCGCGCGTGTTGGCCTCACAATGGTTGTATGCCGGGCTTGAGACCGCCGATGAAGTGGGGGCGGAGTCCGTGGCGACCGTGGCCTTGAGGGAACTTGGGGCCCTGTATCAAATGGAAGGACGCCGGGGTGAAGCCCTGGAATTGACGAATCGAGCACTTCGACGGGCGAGACGGATCGCGGACCCGGTTCGATTGTATCGACTTGAGTCACAGCGCGGCGAACTTTTGAATGAACTCGGCCGGAGGCCCGAGGCGATCTCGGCGTACTCAAGGGCCATTGAAGCCTTGGCGCCCCTGCGGACTCAAACGCCGTGGGGCGGGGACGGGCAGGGGGCCTCCTTTGAGCAGGAGGTTCAGCCGATCTATGAAGCCTTCGTTGGGCTGCTCTTGGATCAGGCTCAGGCGACTTCAGATTCGGCCGTGCGTCAAAGTCTGCTTCGTCGCGCACGCGATGGCTTGGAGCGATTCAAAGCCGCCGAATTGAGGGACTATTTTCAAGACGAATGCGTGGACGCATTGCAGGACCGCTTAGCCAGTATCGAAGCGGTTTCTCCTGAGGCGGCCATTCTCTACCCCGTCTCATTGGCCGACCGCTTGGTGGTCTTGGTTAGCTGGCCGACTGGGGAAATTGTGGCCTATGAAAAAGCGGTTTCGAGGGCCTTGGTCGAGACGGAAGTGGCTTTGTTTCGGCAAACCCTTGAGCGGGCGGGGACCCGCCGCTATTTGCCTCACGCTCAACGGCTCTACACTTGGTTGATTGAGCCCCTGAAGGGGGCGCTGCAAGAGCGCGAGATTAAAACGCTGGTCTTCGTTCCTTCGGGCGCCTTGTTGACCATTCCCATGGCAGCGCTTCACGACGGTCAATCATTTTTGGTGGATCACTATGCGGTGGCGCTGACACCTGGGCTTCAGTTAACAGACCCACGTCCGTTTCAAAAAGAAGGGCCTCGTGCCTTGCTGGCTGGTTTAAGCGAAGCCACTGACGGCTTTGCGCCTCTTCCAAATGTGGCTCTTGAGATCGAAGAAGTTCATTCGGTGATCGGGGGCGATGTCTTAATGAATGCTGCCTTTCGTCGATCCCGTTTAAGGGAACGCCTGGCCGAGGAGCCCTACAGCGTGGTTCATCTGGCGACTCATGCTGTTTTTTCTGGACTTGAGGAGAGTGCTTTTCTTGTGACAGCGGACGGCCGACTCTCAATGAAGGGTTTGGCGGAGGACATCGGAACTTTTCGTTTTCGTGAGCAGCCCCTTGAGTTGCTAACCCTGAGCGCGTGCGAAACGGCCGAGGGCAACCCACGGGCTGCGCTTGGCTTGTCGGGCATCGCTGTTCAATCGGGGGCCCGAAGCGCTCTTGGAAGCCTCTGGAGTGTGGATGATCCGGCGACGGCTCGGCTGGTGACCGCTTTTTATCGGCATCTGTTGACCGCAGGGGTTTCTCGGGCCGAGGCGCTGGCCCAGGCACAAAGAGAACTCAGGCAGGATTTTCGCTATCGGCACCCAGCTTTTTGGGCCCCTTTTCAGATGATCGGAAGTTGGCTTTGAGGGCCGATGTCCCCCGGAGGGGCAATCGGATTCATATTTTTCTGATCCGATTTTTTAATCGTCACCGACTTCAGCTTCAGGGGCACCACAAAAACAAGGTTTGCGACATCCTGAGGGCTAAAGCGAGTAGAATAGAGGCTCAGGACCGCAGCTGCTGATGATGATAAGCGGATGAGAATATGGCGGGAGCTAGAATACGACGCATTTGGGGATGGGCCACACTGATTCTGTGGCTGGGAGAGGGGATCGGCTTCGCAGGAACCCCCGAGTTTTATCTCTGCGAGGGATCGGTTTCGGGTTGTTGCGCGATTGAAGACGCGGCGACGGTCTGGGCTCCCGTGGAGAGTTCAGGTGTGGTTTTTTCCATTCCTTCGGCGCCCACGGAGAGTTTTACTCTCTGCTTGGAGGTGGGGGCGACGGCTTCGACAAGCCCCGCGGCCGACTGCGACGCAGCGACGGGTTCCGGCGATGAACTTTGTGCCTGGCAGCTTGATCTTGAAGTCCCGGCGAACACGGAAAATCCGGTTCTGATTGAGGGTTTTGTGGAGTGTGGATCGATCGTTTTAGTGGCCTCAAAAACTGATGCTGAACTCGCGGCCCATCCTGTTAGCGAACTGGGTTTGAGTTGGTTGTACGATACGAGTCCTCTCAGTGCGGGTTCTTCTCAGTGTGTAGGGACTTTGGATTTGGCGTGGACCTCGGTGGGCGATGAGCATGATCCGCCCGAGTTGATGGTGATGGCGACGAGTTCAGCGGTCCAGGTCAGTATGGATGAAGTCTCAGTGGACGCGGGACAGATTTTAGTGCCCGAACCCGGTTTTGGTTTGCTGCTGCTTTCAGGGCTCACCGGCTTAGGGTTTCTTGCACGTCGTCGAGTCCGAGGTGCAGCCGGTTTAATTTTGGGATTGAGCCTCCTTTTGAGTTCGGCAAACGCTATTCGCGCCGATGAAATTGAGACGGTGAACCCCATTACGCCCGATGGGCTCAACCTTTCGCTCGATTGGAAGCTGGGCGAGTCGGTGGCCGCCGTGGGTGACCTCAATGGAGACGGAGTGTCCGACCTCGCCCTGGGCGCACCGAGCTATAACAATAACGCGGGTGCGGTCCTGCTTTTGCTCATGCGGCGTGACGGGACGGTGGATGACGTCATTCAGTTTGGTTCCGATACGCCTGAATACAAAAGTATTATTCTGGCCGGCGATGGATTTGGAGCCGGTCTGGCCGCGATCGGAGATTTAGACGGCAACGGAGTCACGGAGTTGGCCGTTGTGGCTCCAGGGCGACGCTACGTTTTTATTCTTTTCTTAAGCGCTCGTACGGCGCTCTCGCCTCTGCCTGAAGTGAGGAGTACGGTTCGGTTTCAGATGGCCTACGCGCCTAAATCGGTCACAGGGATTGGAGACTTAGACGGCGACGGCGTTTCGGATGTCGTGGTTGGCCATCCAGATGCGCCTATCGGCTGTGTGTTGGGTTGCGGCGCGATTGAGATTCTGAACTTGAAATCAGACGGTACGCTCAAGTCCGCTACGACTCTGGGCAATGGATCTTTGGGCTCAGCTTCTCTCACTGACGGAGATCAATTTGGAGCATCCTTAGCCTTTTTGGGGAATCTTTATGGAGGAACGGGCGTCGAACTGGCCGTCGGTTCACCCGGTCGAGGGCCCAATCAGAGAGGAGCCATTCAAATCGTTTCCTTGACCTCGCAGTCGGGGGGGATCGTGAAGGACACCATCGATTCGGGTGTGGCTCGCTTTCCGGCCGCTAACGTTTCTGTTTCAGGTCTTGGAAATTCGCTGACGCCGCTCGGGGATATCGATGCGGATGGCGACACAGACCTTTTGGCCGGGGCTTATGGCAGCGGAACACAGCAAGAAGGGGGCGTTGTCGTTTTGCAAATGATGCCTTTGATGGGGGGCAGCACCATCGAGGGGGGCGTTTTTATTGACAAGCTCGATGTGCCTGGGGGCGTGATCGAGGCCTCGACTCTGTTTGGCCGATCTGTCGCGGTGGCCGACGTGAGCGGGGACGGCGAGCCGGAACTGTGGGTGGGAGCCAATGCGGTTCCGGTGGGCACGCCCAGTGATGGGGGTGTGGTCTGGCAACTGCATTTGCAGGACTCAGACCAGGACGGTCACTCCGATTTTGTGGATAACTGTCCCACCGTCCCGAATTCAGATCAGCTGGACTTTGATGGGGATTCGGTGGGGGACCGCTGCGATAGTTGCCTGCGAGTTTCCAACGCAGCTCAGGCGGATGCGGATCAAGATGGCGTGGGAGACGCCTGCGAAGAAACTGTGGTTCACCTGATTGAAGACCCAGACGGCCTAGGGGAAGATCGTTGGAGGCTCGAGGTTGAGTGCGGCGCTGTGGCCGACATTGACGAAATGTTGGTGGCGCTCACGCCACTGGGTGCTTCTGCGGATGATTTCACGTTTGGCGGACCCGTGGGTTCAGTGTGTGAGGCGCCTGAGAGTCTGTGTATGGGATGCAGTGGATGTAGTCAGGTTCCGACGGGCAGTCCATATCTAGGTTCAGTTCTGGATCGGAGCGAGTCCGGGGTCTTCGTGACCGACGCTTGGGGAGCGAATAGTCAGGTGGGCTTCGGCGGTCTGCGCCCAGACACCCTCTATGTTTTGTTGAAAGCGACCGAGGACTTGTGCACGGCAGGTGTGGTCGAGCATATGGGCGATCTCGTATGGGCTCCGCCCATACCTCGACCCGCCTCGCGCCCGGCTGTGAATGTTTCAATGGGCCGTGCGGGCGGGATTCTTCCTGTGGTTTCCGACACGGATGCAATCAGCCGTTTTCGTGTGATGTCCTCTCGGACCGCCACACCGTGCCGTTCCTCTCGAATGATGAGAACTTCGGGGGCGTCGTCGAGTTCGACCTGCGTGGAAGCCCAACTCCTCCCGTTAGTGGGGCAGGCGATTGATGATGTGAGTGTTTTTGAGCTTTGTTTCACTTCGCCGTCGTATTTACTGCATCGTTTGACGGTGGCCGCGGAACCGCCCCTGGTTGATGACGATAGCGACGGTCAGTGGGATCACACGATTTCATGGCAAGATTGCGACGGGACTCTCGATGCGGACGGACGGATGTGGTGTGACGATGGGGCGTCTTCGCTGTACGACGCTTCCTCTGAGGATGCCGTTTACTCCTCGGTAAATGCGGACGGCCTTGACTACTCTTCCGGGGATGTAGACGGCGCATCATTTGCTTGGGAGGATACGGACCCATCGAGTGCCACCGACGGTTATCTCTTTCTCGTGGTCGAGGGGAATCTGAGCATGACCGAGCCGAGTTTAGGGGCCTTGACGCCTGGACTAGAGGACCTTCAGTGCGTGGGGCGTTTGAATATATCGCCGAGTGTGGATCTGAGCCCTTGTCCCGAACCGGGTGAGCCCGAGTATTCGCCCGGCTGCAGCGTGGAGGATCGTTTGCCGAGCTTGCTTTTGCCGGATGCCTCTGAATTCGCCGCTCCGGTTTCGTGGTGTGCAAGTCAGCCTCTTCTGTCGGATGCTCAGTACTACGACCCGGGTGTCCTGTTTGCGTGTGATGAGCCCTGCGGCGTGTCGTCGAATGGCGTTGCAAGCACAATGTCGGAAGATGTCGATGAGGACGAGCGACGGAATGAAGACGACAACTGTATTTACACGGCCAATACCTCACAGATTGATTCGGGCGGGATGGAGTGGATCGATTCGAACCTTCCTGAGGGCATCGGCGATGCTTGTCAGTGTGGCGAGGCGACCGGCGACGGATGGATTTCGGGCAGTGAATCGGTGGATCTAGCTGCGCTACTTTCTCAGTTGGTGGACCCAGTGGACGCTGAAGTGGGGGAGCGGTGTAGCGTGGACAATGACGCAGAATGTACGATTCGTGACGCTGTGATTCACAAGCGGACCCTGGGGCAGTCTTCGCCGCCGGCTGAGTTTGAGTCCGACCAGTGTGAGGCCGCTGCGGGGAGTTGATGATTCGACTCATTTTTTTTAATCGAGGAATCGCTCGGCCGATTTGGAGCGCTCTGCTCCTGTTGCTCTTCTTTGTCGAGGCGGCGTGGACCCAGGTCGTTTTTGATGGCACGGTGGGGGCTGGGGGGAGCGGTGTTGCGCCGGGGAGCGAGGCTTACACATACGAGGTTGATTCGACGCGCGGTGAGCAAGCGGGTGGGAATCTTTTTCACAGCTTTTCCGAGTTTTCGGTGGACCCTTCTGAGAATGTGGGCTTTGCAGGGCCGGGCTTGTTCGATCATGTCTTTGTTCGATTGACGGGTGAAAGTCCAGCCCTGATCAATGGCTCGGTGTTTTCGGAACACGTTGGGGCAGATCTTTATTTCTTAAGCCCTCACGGTATCACGGTGGGACCAAGCGGTGCCTTCTATAATTTGTCCGGAGGGCTGACCTTGAGCACCGCCAATGCGGTGCGTTTTTCGGACGGCGCATTCCCGGTGGACGGAAGCCCGTGGTCTGCGAGCGGGTGCTGCTCGGGAGAGCCGGTTTCGTTGGTTTTTGAAGGCACCGAGGGCGATGCGCCGTTGCCCGGTGTGACCCTGACTGCAGATCCTTCCATCCCGGGCTTTGTCGGTGTGGGGAGCTTTAACGCGTTTAGAATCGTGGCGGGAAAAGTGGGTTTGATCTCCCGAAAAGTGGAGGTGCCTGGATCCGTGATTCATCTCGTGGCCACCGGGCACAGCGCGGTGGAAGTTCCTCTTTCGGTGGGCGGCGAATCAAATCTTCCTTTGGCGCAGGTAGGTCAGGAGGCTTTGATTGAGCTTGAAGGCTCACGTTTGGACTCTCGAATGGGAGGCGGGGCAGGAGGGGGTCGAGTCCTTCTTGAGGGAGGCGTACTTCGTCTAGTGGGGGGCACGGAGATTTATTCCGGAGGGAATGCCCAAGGGCCCGCTATGGATTTGAAAGCCGGTCATTCAATGACTTTGGAAGCGTCGACCTTAAAAAGGTTCGTCGATGAGGGGCTTGTCTCGGGGCCTGCGATTCGCATCTCGGCCCCTGAGGTTTTGCTTGCCGCTGGAAATGAGGGGGTCTCTCTGATTGAGTCCTCGGCGGCCCCCGTGGAGATTCGAGGCGAGACGGTTTCACTCACAGGAGGGTCTTCGGTGAACGTTATCGGGCTCCAAACCGAAGGTCTCAACGAAGGGTCGTCTGGAAGTCCGGTGGGCCTGCATGTCGTGGGGTCCGAGGAAGTGAGCCTTGACGAGGGCAGTGTGTTGTTTTCACTGCCCCGGCCTGGGGGAGGGCCGGCCGGTGCCATCTGGGTGGAGGGAGGAAATCTCCGTCTCGTCAATGGAGGACAGATCCGCACGCCGGTGTACCGGGATTTAGTAGGCGGCGATATTCGCGTGGACATGGCGGGGTCGGTCGTGATCTCGGGCGTCTTGCGCAGTTGGGAAGACGGGGCCTGGAGTTACGCGCGGTCTGGACTCTTAGCTCGGGCTCTCTATCAGGAGGGGTCCGCCTTGACTTTTCCAGGCGCAAAGGCCGGCGATATTTCGGTTCGCGCGGGGAGTCTTGAGGTCACCCAAGGCGGAACGATTTCCGCCAGTACGCTTCAAACGCCTGCGGATACGGGCAGTGTGGATGTGAGGCTAGAGGGTGACCTTCTTGTGAGTGGTTCTCTCTCGGGTCAGGGAAGCGAAATCGCCGCTCGGGCGGATGATGGAGCTTCGGGTTCTGTTTTCTTACAGGCTGAGAACATATCGATCGTAGACGGGGGCTTTGTGACCGTGAGTAGCCTCGGTGAGGCGTCTGCCGGTGAACTCAACGTGATGGCCGATCACAATATTTTTATGCGCGATGCCGAGCTGAACGCAGAGGCATTGGCGGCCTCTGAGGGCGGCGAAATCACGATCGCGGCGGGCGCTCGCATCGAGTTCATTCGGAGTAAGGTGGAGACGAAGGTCAGCAAAGAGGACGGAAGCGGGGGGAATATCCGAGTGGGTCAGGAGGGAGGGCCGCAGTATCTCGTTCTGAACGAAAGCGAATTGGTGAGTTCGGCTAAAGAGGGCAGCGGTGGAAACATCGATCTCTCGGCCGACTACCTGCTTGAGTCAGCGGATTCAGCGATTATCCCCTCTTCATTTGATGGGGGTGTAGACGGTGTGGTGACCATCAACGCGCCTCAGGTGGATGTGGCCGGGCAGGTGGAGCCTCTTCCCGTTTCGTACTTGGATGTCTCAGCATTGCTGCGGGCTCAGTGTGCAGCGCGAAGAGATGTGGGCGACAGTTCGTTCGTCATAGAAGGTCGGCCATCGAGGCCGCCCGCTCTCGATGGCTATCTCCCTTCAGGTCCGAGAGGCGCCTCCTCAGAAGGCGCGACCTCTCAGACGCTTTCGCCTCAAGGGGGCAGTGTGCGTCAGCAACTGGATGGATTCGATCCAGGCTGCGGTGGACGTTGGCGCTTGGCAGATAGGGACTGATTGGTGAGGCCAGGGTTCTCGTTGGGGAGAGCAGGCCTTTGGGTCGCCATGGCGTGGTTTTTTTTACAGGCCTCGGCTTCTTTGGCCCAGGAGGTTCCGTCGGTGCCCGACTTTCCGGGCCGCCGCCCGATCCCGGTTGTGGGTGAGGCGTTGATGGGCCCTGCGCCCATTCGTTTGCCACCGATTCCGGCGGAGCGTTCGACGACGATGTCGGGCGGAGCGCGTGTGCGCGTCGATGAAATTTATGTTGTCGGCAATACGGTGCTTGACCCAGCGGTGATTGCGAGACTGACCCAGGGATTTATGGGGCGCGTTCTTGATGGCGAGCAAATTGAGACATTGCGATCGAGCCTAGCGGGGCTCTACATCAAAGCGGGCTACGTGAATACACAAGTCCGTTGGCCGGATCAGGACGTCACGGCCGGAGCCCTCCGGCTTGAAGTGATCGAAGGCCGACTCGGCCGTGTGGTTGTGCGCGGCGAAGGCCACTATCGCGCGACGTATTTAGAGTCTCGCCTTGAGGGTCTTGAGGGCGAACCTCTGAATGCTTTTACCCTTGAGCGACGACTGAAGTCGCTTGAGGCGGAGCCGGGGATTCGAACGTTACGGGCTCGTCTCGTTCCAGGAATGGAGGCAGGTGAGGCGATTCTTGAGGTTGAGGTCGTGGAGAGTCGTCGCTTTACTGGGGCTCTCGATTTCGGAAATGAATTAAACCCTTTGATTGGAGAGATGGCCGGCCACCTCTCGGTGGGGCTGCTGAATCCCATAGGCCAGGGAGATAGGCTGGGGGCCATTTTGGGTCTCTCCGAGGGATTGCGAGACATTTTGGTTCACTATGACGTGCCTGTTTCCAATTGGGGAACGGAGCTGGCTGTGGACTTTCGTTACACGGATGCGGCGATTGTCGATGGAAGTCTTTCGGGCTTTGATGTCGATAGTACGTATTGGATGGGAGCCGTGGACCTGACCCAACGGCTTTGGTCGGCGAATGGGTCGTCTCTCGTCGTGGGAGTCCGTGGAGAGTGGAGGCAGAGTCGCTCCACTGTGGGCGGTTTTCCGTTTGCTTTTTCGGATGCAGCGAATGCGGAGGGTGAGGTCCGCGACAGTGTTCTGCGATTTTATCAAGAGTGGACCACCCAGCGCCCGAATCAGGCCTTAGCTTTGCGTTCCACATGGAGTGTGGGTTTAGATATCTTGGGGGCGACGAGTGGAGAGACGGACACCGCAGAATTTGCGGCTTGGCTTGGGCAAGCCGAGTGGCGATGGAGACATGCAGAGAGTGGAATAGAAGTGGGGTTTAGAGGCAGTGTTCAGCTGGCGTTGGATCCTCTTTTGCCTTTTGAGCGGTATGCGATCGGGGGCCGTTACAGTGTGCGTGGTTACCGTGAGAATGCCGTTGTGCGCGATAACGGATATGCGCTGGGTTTTGAACTGTCTCTTCCTTTGCGCCTGGAGCCTTCCGGGCGAAGTGTTCTCCGAGCGGGGCCGTTTGCCGATTTTGGGCGCTCTTGGAGCCACGGCCGGTCGGGACGCGGAGGAGATACCAATCTGGCGAGCGTAGGTGTCAACGCCATCTGGTCTCCCACTCCGTGGTTCAGAGCCGAGTTCAGCTATGGCGCGCAACTGCTTGATTTTGCACCGGTTGGCGACCTCGGGATTCAAGATCATGGTCTTTCGTTTCGAGTGTTCGCCCGTTGGCCCTAGAAACGACGCGGCTTGGCGCGTGAGGAAGAGTGAAAAGGGCAGAACCCGGAATCAGTCCAAGCGCCGTCGCACTCGTACCGAGGCAGCGTGAGCGTCCAGACCTTCAAGCTCTGCCAGTTTCGCGATGGCATCCATGGCTTCACCGGGCATTCCTTCCCGATACTGAATGCTCCCGCTTCGCTTGAGAAACGTATAGGCACTGATCCCGCTCGCAAATCGGGCGGTGGTGCCGGTGGGAAGGCAGTGACTCGGGCCCGCAAAATAGTCGCCCGCGGCCACGGGAGATTGGTCGCCGAGGAAGAATTCGCCGCCATGACGCAGTCGACTCAACCAATCCTGTGGATCGGCCACCGAGAGATTGACGTGCTCGGCTGCAATCTGATCTGCAATTTCGGCCGCTTCTTTCTCATCAGACACCAGCAGCGCCGCTGATTCCTCGGCTAGGGCGCGGTCGATGGCTTCGACCCGAGCCCTTTGGCCTCTTTGCTGATTCAGTTCGTCGAGAATGTTCTCAATGACTGTCTTCGACCAGGAGATTAGAAAACATTTCCCTGGGTCGTGCTCGGCTTGTGCCATCAAGTCGGCCGCGACGCATCTTGGGTCCGCCGTTTCGTCGGCGATGGTCACAATTTCGCTGGGGCCGTAAAAACCGCCGTCTGTCCCGCAGGCTCCACCGACCATTTGCTTCGCCAACTGCACGAACACATTGCCGGGGCCGGCGATCATGTCCACTTTTTCGACTTGTTTCGTTCCGAAGGCGAGGGCGGCCACCGCCTGGGCTCCACCAATTCGGTAGAGGGTTTCGATGCCAAGCATGTGACAGCAAGCCATCACCTCTTTGGAAATGTCGCCTGAAGGGCGTCCAGGGCGCCGAGTGGCGGGAGGGTGGACGACCGAGAGAGAAGTAGGCTTCACGCCGGCCGCCATCGCCGGTACGGCCAACATGATCAGGGTCGAGACGAGGACAGCAACGCCCCCCGGAACCAGCAGCCCTGCGCTCTCGACGGGGCTAAAACGAAGTCCGACTTCGGCTCCGCCGATTTCGATGTTTGGTGGATTACTGGGACAGATATGCCTTTGGTATCGATCCACGTTTTCGATGGCGGTTCTCATGGCTTCGCGAAGAGCAGGGTCCAGTTCCGCTTCGGCCCGCGCCATTTCCTCTGGCTGCACGCAAATCCGCGTTGTTTCAAAGTCGGGGTCGGTAAATTCGCGCATGGCGTCGACCACGGCTTCATCACCTCGGAGACGCACGTCTTCGATGAGACGAGCGACCGTCTTGGCTTCTTCGCTCGAGAGAGAGGCGGTGGCTCGAAGGCGTTCTAGACGTGTGGTCCACGTCTTTTGGTCTTCGGATTGACTGAGATCAAAGGTAGGAAAAATCATTTGAGAGGTCTTCTGGGTTCCCTTGGGTTCATAGGAGAGGGTAGCGGTGCTCAGAGCCGGCTGCTGGCGAAGCTCCGTTTTAGTTCTGATTCAGGATCAGAGGGAGTACTTCGCTAATGGAGCCGGTCAGCCGGAGATGGGCCAGCGCATCCATTTCCGTGGGTTCGGCATTGACAATGAGGACGGGTGTTCCGCGAGTGTGGGCGATGGGAACAATGCCTGCGATGGGGTACACGCCGAGCGTGGTGCCGATGGCGAGCATGAGGTCACATTCTTGAGCCGCGGATTCGGCTCGAACCATGTCCCGTTCCACCAGCCCCTGGCCGAAGGAGATCGTGGCAGATTTAAGAATTCCCCCGCAGCTTCGACACGCAGGATCCTCCTCTCCGGCCCTGACGCGCCGGAGAGCTCGTTCCATGTCGGCGCGTTCGTCGCACTCCATGCAAACCACTTCGCGTAACGTGCCATGGATTTCGACGATGCGTTCGGGATCGCTGCCCGCGTCGTGATGAAGTCCGTCCACATTCTGAGTCACCAGCGCCAGAAGTTTCTGCTGTCTCTCAAGCTCAACCAGCGCTCGATGCCCCGCGTTGGGCTGCCTTTGTGCATCGGCCTGCTCGAGCTTCATTTGCCAGGAGCGTCGGCGCACGTCAGGTTCAGACATATAGTGGGAGAGCGTCGACATCTTCTCGGCTTCGGGGTCTTTAGTCCAGACCCCGTTGGGTCCTCTGAAATCGGGGATGCCCGAATCCGTGGAAATCCCTGCACCTGTGAGGACGCAAACCTTCTGAGCGTCTTGGATGAGCACTCGCGCTTGTTTGATCTCAGGTGTGAGAGAGGGCTGGGCCACGGCCTAGAGAATTTCCTTTGGGTTCAGAGTTTGGGCGGTTCGGGGTTTTTGCTGCGGCTTGGAATCACACCGTCCTGCTCATCGGTGAGTTTAGCTCGGTCAAGCTCTTCGGCTGGAAAATATTGCTGACGCAAGGACTCTAAGGCAGCCATTTGAACTCCGCCGGGGGGCGTACTGGTCAGAAGAGTCGTTCGGGCGTTCCTGTAGGCGGCGACTCGCTCTTCCCAACTCGCCCCAGCAGGGGGCGGTGGTTCAAATAGCGGCTTCGCCGCGATGGGTTCGCGGATCGTCGCTTCGACCCCTCCCGGTGCCTTGACCTCAGGGTCAAGCCAAACTGCGATCATGACGCAGACGCCAATAGCCAGAGCGAGTATCCATCGCAATTGACTCAACAACATTCGAATCCTCCCTCATCTCTCTGATCGTGCCAGTGGGTGTGTCCTTCATAGTGGCCCAGCCGAGCCGCTTCAGAAAGAGTTTGCGCGGGATCAATGACAAAGGGGCCGTCCCGTTCCACACGGAGCTGTACGTTCTGGCCCTTTTCAAGTTTTCGCTCGCGATCCCCATCCACCGCCACCAAGCCGGGACCGGCGAAGGAGACGGGCTCACCGAGTTCGATCCGTCGTACATTTGAGACGTGAATCGGTCGGTATAGCCCGGGTGAGATAGGCGCTAAAATTCGGCGCTGGTTTGGGTCGGGGGCTACGCAGGAGACGGCGACTCCAAAGTCGTCTTCAGCTCGGCAGGGCTCAAGCAGTCCACCCACCGGCGACATGCCCACGGCATCGGGCAGAGCCCGAGAAAGAACTAAGGTTCGCATGCATGTGGGATCAAAGGGAAGCAGGTTCCCGGTGTGGTCATCGACAAGATGAACCGCGTCGATCAGAGCTAAATCAGGAGGTTCGCCTTCGATTTCAACGACGATTCGTTTTGTCCGCCGGGCCGCTTTTTTAAGCGGAACGAGACCTGCGGCGACAGCGCCGGCGGCCGCCCCGGCGACGGTGGACTCCAGCATAAGGGGAAAGACATTGTTGGTGCCCGTGGAGAGAGGGAGCAAGGGCGCGTCGAGCCATGTCTGAGTCACGATTCGACTGGTGCCGTCCCCGCCCAAGACGGCGAGGGCCCCGCATCCGGCTTCTTGCATCAGTCTAACGGCACGGGCTGTGTCGGTGGCTTTGTTTTCGAGGCGAAACTTAAGCATCTCGACCTCTATCTTGACGCCGATGGCCGCACACGCATTCTGAGAAATCCGAAAGGCATCTGGGGCGAGGATGACCTTTTGGACACCGGCCGCAGCGGCTCCCACCAGGATACGTTCCACTTGATTGCGCTTGGTTTGGATCGTCGAACTGTCTGCGCGAGCAAACAGACGTCGAGCGTCTCGTCCGGAACTTGGATTGACAATAATTCCGAGAGGGCGAGGCGATGAAGCTCTGGAAGCGGCCATGGTTCTCCTTGGGGGTGCGTGAAAGCACACAAGAACGTACATCTCAGGTTGGCCGCCGCGCCACCTGTATGGAAAGGCCAGTGGTCTCGTATTTTCTTAAGTTAATTTGGAAGCGCTTCAGATCGATCATCGTCTTGCAGGTGGGCTTTTTCACGGTAGCGGATGGCGAACGGGACAAAAGCTAGCGCTGTGAAAGCCATGAGGGCTCCAAAGAACAGAAAATAAGCGGGCCCCGTGAGCCAGCTCTGGTTTTGTTCACTCTGGATGAAGGTATTCACGGCCGCGGTGAAAAGGTTGCCCAGGGAAACCGACGCGAGCGCCAAGGCCATGACGATTGACTTCATGGCGGTGGGCGCTTGGGTGTAAGCAAATTCAAGGGCTGTGATGGAAATGAGGACTTCAGCTGCGGTCAAGATAAGGTATGACAAAAGGTGCCAGGCAATGCTCGGTGTATGTCCAGCTGCGATCCACATCTCAAGTTGGGCCATCAAAAGATAGGAGGGGACGGCGAGGAAGAGTCCAATGGAGATTCGCCGCAGCGGGGTCGCTGGGAAAAAACGGTCCATGGCGGGATAAATGAAGTAGACAAAGAGGGGAATCAAAATCATGACGTAAAGTGGGTTCAAGGCCTGAATTTGTGAGGGCAAGACCTCCACGCCAAAGAGTTGTCGGTCCATCCCTTCCGCCTGAATGACCCAGGATGACCCGGTTTGGTCAAAGAGGGACCAGAAGACGGCAACAAAGGCATAGAGCAGAGCCAGGGGCAGCAGGGTGCGAAAGCCCCCTCGGCTAAAGAGCTGATGTAGAAAAGTACGACCGTGAGGCGGTACGTGAACAAACTTTTCGCGACCCAGCCAAAAAACCCAGGTCGCGATGAGCATCAGGGCTCCCGGCAATCCAAAGGCCAGATGTGGACCGGCATGTTCAAGCAAAAGTGGAGTCATCAGAGTTGATGCAAATGCACCCAGGTTAATGGCGAAGTAGAAATACGAAAAGACATCTCGAAGACGGTGGGCATTTTTGTGGCCAAATTGGTCGCCCACGTGTGCTGAGACGCAGGGCTTGATTCCGCCCGACCCCAGTGCGATCAAGAAGAGGCCCACGGAGAGACCGAGGCGGGTTTCGTCCACGGCTAAAGCCAGATGCCCAAGGCAGTAGACAAGAGAGAGACCCAAAATAGTTTTATATTTTCCAACGAAAATGTCAGCGAGCAACGCTCCCATGAGGGGGGTGAGATAGACCGCCGCCATGAAGAGATGAAACCATGAGGTGGCCTCCGCCTCTTCCATGGGCGCGCTTTCGCCCTGTGCATCGAGCAAGTAGCGCGTCATAAAGATTACGAGAATGGCTCTCATCCCATAGAAGCTGAAGCGTTCGGCGGCTTCATTGCCGATGATGTAGGGAATGCCGCGCGGCATTTCCGTTGAGTCAACAGGATGAGTCAGGAACGTTTGTGAAGCCATAAGATGTGTCCGACTATTGGCTTGATGGGTCGAAGGGCCAGTTGGTCGATTCGGTGCCTCCGTCGACTTCAAAGATTTTCCCAGTGACCCAACTCGCAGCAGAGGACCCGAGGAAGAGAGCCGCCAAAGCGATGTCCTCCACCGTTCCAAGTCGGCCCATGGGCGTCATGGCCTCCATCTTTTGACGCGTCGATTCATCGAGGAAAGGCAGGAGGGCGGATGTGCCTACGGAGCCCACCGCGATGGCATTCACGCGCACGCGAGGAGCCAATTCTTGGCCAAGTTGCCGAGTCATGAATGACAATGCAGCCTTCGCTGTGCCGTAGGCGGCAAAATTAGATTGGGCCAATCGTCCGGCGGCGGATGAAATGTTGACGACTGCGCCTCCTTCGCCTCGTTGCATATGTGGGACAGCCATTCGTGTTAGGCTGAACGCAGTGGTGACATTGAAGTCGAAGGCGCGATTAAACATCGTATCACTGGTTTCAAGCGCTGGGCGGGGCGGGGACCCACCTGCATTGTTGATCAAGACGTCGATCCGGCCCCACTTTTCGACGGTTGCATCGATGAGCTTCTGTCGTTGGTTCGGATCGCTGACATCACAGGGGACGGCCAGACTCTGCACCCCTTGGGCTTCGACTTGAGAGGCCGTCTCTTGAATTTGGTCAAGCGTACGGGCTGCGCAGACCACGTGGGCTCCAGCCTCCGCAAACCCTAACGCGCACCCGCGACCGATGCCTCGACCGGCGCCCGTGACCACGACCACTTGGCCACCCATTTTAAACCGATCTAAGAGCATACGTTTTGTCTCCTCGTGTGCCGTGGGCCAGAGGCCTGTCTGGGCATGTGGGCTCGTGTTTGAAACGAAAAGCCAACCCAGACTAACAGATCAGAGCGAAAACGGACTTAGACCCCGTGTCGGTCAGGACTTTCTATGAGTCTTTGGGCCATGCTTCGAATCATGCGGACTGCGACAGAGGAGTTACATGTCACGAGTTGCTCAAGTTCAGCTTCGTTGAAAATACAAACCCATACGGGACCTTCAACCGCTCTCATTTGAACCCTTCGTGGCGCGCCAGTCAGGGCCGATACGGCCCCCATTAATGTCCCTTCTCGTCTTTCAATGTCACGTTGTTCGCCCTCTCGTTCAATCGAAACAGCACCCTTGAGGAGCAAGAAGGTCTGGTGTGCACTGGGGCCCGCCGAGGAAAGTGTCTCGCCTTCCTCAAATCGGACGAAGTAGCGCTCGAATCCGGGTGTACGACAAATCGAGGCCCAAAGCGGATCGACGAGCGAATCAATCAAGTTCTGAATCTCTCCCGGAGCGATGCTTTCCCTCCGCGCCGAGGCCACCGTATGAGAATCGAGTCCAAATCCACGGGCCACAGTTCGGATTTGTCCGAGCACCTCGCTGGCGCCGCCCGGCCTCTGGGAAGGGTCAATGTGAAGGAGTCCCATGATCACTTCTTCAAGGGGTGGGGGACAATTAATCCGCACATCCGAAAGCCGCTGCAGTCCGTACACATTGCCATCTCGTGCTTTACGAAGGGCCTCACGTCGCTTGGTCAGGTCGATGCCGGTATAGAGCCCCCAGGCCGTGGCGCCGACGCCCCAGAGGTCCGTTCGCAAGTCGAAGCTTTGAATTTCGCAGTTGTCCTGTTCGGGGGCGCGATAGCCGTGCGTCCCGAGACCCACCGCAATTCGGCCTTGAGTTAAAAGACCACGGGACATGCGTGAGGCGTGAGAGACACCAAAGTCAGTGAGAACAAAACCTCCGTCTCCATCCAGAAGAACATTTGAGGGTTTGACATCAAGATGCAAGATAGACGCGCGGTGGGCTGCGGACAGAGCGGATAAAAGGTCGGAGACTAAGCGCCAAGTTTGTTGCTCGTCGAAGCGTCCAATTAACGGCCAAGCATCGGCCAGGCTGCCACTGGGGAAGTATTCGACGACTGAAAAAGCCGACTCGCTTTCGAGCGACCAGTCGTAGAGAATCGGGATTTGAGGCGCTTGAATCGCGAGCAGCGCAGCGAGTTCGCGTTTGAGAAAACTTTTCGCTCTTTCGTTTCGAGTGGGTCCCAAGACCTTGATGGCCACTTGAGGGGGAGGGACATCCAGTTTCGTTCTTCTTCCAAGGGGGGATGCATCGAGGCACTCGGCCAGATAGACCGATCCGAAGCCGCCCTTTCCCAGACGGGACAAAATTCGGTACTTAAACCGTCCGTGAAAAATGTCGCCTTCTTGTGGATGGTGTTCCACTTCGGACAGGTTTTCCGGCAGAAGGTCTGCCCCATCTTCAAGCCAAGGGGCCACGACGGTATCCGTTTGTTGAGATCTGTTAACTTCGTAAAGCAGGTGGCTGGCCAGATTCTGTGTCACGAAAGACTCCTTGAGTGTGATCCACTCATCGGTCAGAAGCCTTCATGAGACAAGCGAAATATCGCTTGAGCTGTCTCAGTAAGGGCTCCCAGGGGTCTTAAAGGCCTCGATTTTTAAAATTCAGACGACATTGTTCGTAAGAGTGAGCCCGTGGTGACCTGTCTTTCAAAATCTTACTGGTCTTGGGCGGAATTCTGAGAGGGCTCTTCTTTGCTGGCCTTCCACTCACTGACGCCCTTGTAGCCGAACCAAGCTGTGAGCACCGCAAGAACTGCGAACCCATAGCGGTTGAAATCTTGATGCTCAAGCATCTCCGGATCTTGATTGATCCACCCGTCGTAGCCAAACCAAATCGAGAACCCGAGCAGCAGCACGGGTAAGAATAAGGGATGGTCAAAAGGCGTCGGTGGCGGCCCGGGCTCTACGGGCTTTTGATCACTGTCGTTGGATTCAATTTTGGACACATTTAAATTATAGCCTGAAGTGTGGGAGATGCTCAAGGGGGAGCCAGCTTGACCTATCCGGGTGGGCAGGTCATTGTAGGAAGATGGCTAAATCGCAAAAGGCTCCCCAGAGCGACAGCGCTTACATCACGCCCGAGGGTTTTGCGCGCCTTCAGAGCGAGCACGACCATCTCTGGAGTGTCGAGCGGCCTAAAGTCACCGAGCAGGTCTCGGTGGCGGCGGCTTTGGGCGATCGTTCTGAGAATGCGGATTACATTTACGGCAAGAAGCGGCTGCGAGAGATCGACCGGCGAATTCGCTTTTTAGCTAAGCGGATCGACGCATTGACCGTGGTCGAGTCCGACTCGGAACGAAAGGATGACCGAATCTATTTCGGGGCATGGGTGACGCTGGAAGACGCGGACGGAGAAACGCTCTCGTATAGACTGGTGGGCCCCGATGAGTCGGACGCGAGTCGAGGTGAGATCAGTATGGATTCGCCGGTGGGCCGGAGTCTGCTGGGGAAAAGTGTAGGGGACGAAGTGATTGTGCGTCGACCTCGTGGCGCCCTCGAACTTGAAGTGATCGCCGTTCGTTACGGAGCGGCGGATCCCGCCGAAGGCTAGCTTCGCGGCGAATTCGTATCCATGCCGGGCAGTGTCGGATGCTCGTTCTCCACATCTGGAGTGACGAGGCCGGCCGACATAATGACTTTGAAAGCATCTTCGACGCTCAGTTCTACGTTTCTTACTTCCTCTTCGGGAATAAGCAGGTAGAAGCCCGATGTGGGATTGGGTGTTGTCGGAATAAAACAATTGAGCATGGATTGTTCGGGAAAGGCTCGGTTGAGAGGGCCTCTTGAGTCCCCCGTCACGAAGGCGATAGCCCAGATGCCTTTGCGCGGGTATTCGATGAGAACGACGCGATTGAATCCTTTTTTACTGTCCGTGGTGGCCAAAATGGCCTCGAAGAGCTGCTTGATCCCGTAATAAATACTTCGGGCAATCGGCACGCGTGAGAGGAGGCGTTCTCCGATTCGAACCAGTTCGCTGCCAAAAAGGTGACGAACGAGGACACCCGCAAAGAGGATCACAAGGAAGGTGAAGAGGGCGCCGACCAGCGGAGGAATATTCGGCGGTTCTTGGAGGGATGGAAATAGAAACTCGATGACCCGCGGCAAGAGCAGGTTGTCCAGGCGAGTAATGATGACGACGATGGCCCAAATTGTGATGCCAATGGGCGCAAAGGCGAGGAGGCCGGCGACAAAATACCGTCGGGTGGCTTCGCGGATGAGGGTCCAGAACCGTCTGTACATTTCTAATGAGGCTCTCTTTTTAGGGGCTGTGTGATCCGCATGCAGTCTAACGTAGAAGAAGGTCGCAGATCTCTCTGACTCGGCGGACTACGCGGCCGGACCAATTTTCGCCCACTCTGCGACGCAAGGCGAGCAGAAGCTTTCGTTCAAGGACATGGCGACTGAGTTTGGGGCCGGCTGCGCGGGGGCCGGCGGGGTCCACCGCTGCGAGTTGATCTTCGATCTCTTGTCGAGAAAAGCCCCAGGTCGCGAGGTCTGCATCATCTAAGCGGTTTAAGATGGATCGACACTGGGCAACTCGCTCGGGCCTTCCGTTTAACTGCTCGGCCCATTTGGCCAGGGATCCGGTCGTGGGGCGCTTTTCGGTGGCCACTTTCATGGGGTCGCCGAGGCCTCGAGCGGCGGCATTTTGGGACTGGCCGTCTCCGTAATTGACCATAGAGGCCTCAAACTCAATACCGAGGAATTCACTCACCGAACGCATGTGCTCTTCCGGTGCCTTAACGAGAGATTCGTAGGGAATGTGATGAATGGGTACGGGTGGATCTTGCAGAAATTTTGCAATGGCAGGCACATACCGTTCGATCACAGGGTTGTGCTTGTGGGCCATTTCGTGATCGCCGTCAAAGAAGGACTCGATGACCGAAGACCAGATGGCCATGGGATGGCGCGTGAGGACAACGTAGCGTGCGTTGGGATAGAGTCGTGCCGCAAAGTCGAGGACTAACGCATAGGCCGGCGTTTTGTCGAGCAAGAGGTGGGCTCCTGTATTGGCCAGCAGTCCCGAGTAGAGGTCATCCGTGTAGCTGCGCAGTGCTTTGAGGTAATCGGCTTCGCCATGGGGAAGCGCAGGCACCAATTCGCGGATGCCAAGTTGGCTGATAATTGGATCATAAGGGGCTTCGTCCACGCGCTCGTAGTAGCCAAGGTGGGCGAGGGGAGTCAGCAGATGAGGCTCGGCGGGGGCATGGATTTCGCTATGCGCCCCGAGCATTCGGGCGAGCAGGGTGGATCCAGAACGAGGCGCTCCGATTATAAACACCAGCTGTTCTTGCACGCTCTTTTTTCTCCATATTCCGTGAGGGTGGGGACTTTTTTTACGATCTTCGAGGGAAAGCCTCTCACAGGAGAGGGTTTTACGCAAAGGGCTTCAACTCTGGCCTCCACTGTCCCGATGAACCGGGTAGACTTCGGCAGTAATCGAAGGGGAGCGAAAGCGGCTATGCGCACAATGGACTGGGTCTTAGTGGGATTGCTCGCTTTGGTGTTGGCTCCTGGACTCGCCGCTCTGGCGGAGGTCTGGAGTGCTTCTCCGTACTATTCGCATGGTTATTTCATCCCCCTAGTCGCGTTGTGGGCCGCGAGCAGCAAACGGAGAGTCCTCCCTTTGCTTGATTCGGATTGGGATATTCGAGGCCTTTGGGTGCTGGCTGGAGCTTTGTCGGTCTATCTGATTGGTTGGTTGGTGGGGTCCATGACCTGGGTGGGCGTTTCAGTGGTGGCTTCGGTGGCGGGAGGGGTGCTTCTGCTGCGTGGTCGTTTTTGGCTCAAGACTTTAATGTTCCCCATCGGTTTTCTGCTGTTTATGGTGCCTTGGCCCGAGCCATGGCTGGCGGCTCTGACGGGGCAGTTACAACTTTGGGTGAGCGAATTGGGGACCAGCATTTTGCATGCGATGGGAGATCCGGTCCTGCGCAGGGGCAATGTGATCGAACTTCCCGGTGGCGATCAGCTTTTTGTGGCGGAAGCCTGCAGTGGCATTACTTCCTTGCTGACTTTGGTTCCTCTGGGTGTGATTCTGGCTTATTTCACCGATCACCGATTGCTCCGGCGCATCCTTCTTATCCTGACCGTTCTGCCTGTCGCCTTACTGGGCAACCTCGCTCGTGTTCTTCTCTCTGTACAGATGGCACAGACCGCGGGCGTCGAGGCGGCAACGGGTAGTGCGATTCACGAGTGGGTGGGTATTTTTACGTACCTGTGCGCCTGCGGCGCCTTGTTGGGCATGGGGGCTTTTCTTCGCTGGGTGGACCGCCGGTCAAGCGGTGAAAATGCGGTGTCGTGAGCGAGCTTGAAGTGAAGCCAACGCAGAGGGCGCCCACACTATCTGATCGAGTGCGTTCTCTCGCCCAGGCCTTGGGTTTTGATCGAGTCGGAATTTGTTCGCCTCAGGAGAGCCTTGAAACGGAGTTCCTTTCCGAATGGCTCGAGAGAGGCTACGCCGGGTCCATGACGTATATGGCCGAGCGTGCGTCTGAGCGAGCTTCACCCGAGAAACTCATGCCGGGAGTACGAAGCATCGTGGCGCTCGCGCTGGCTCACCCTTCTCCTGAATCGGCTCAAGGAGGCGGCGATTCCTCGACGGGGCGAGGTGTGGCCGGGTACGCGGGGGGGGCGGATTACCATGAGGTTTTACTTGACCGTGTCAAAGCGCTTGGGATCGGCATGCAAGCATTGGCGGGTCATGAGGTTTCAACGCGTTGTTATGTGGACACGGGGCCTGTTTTGGAACGCGTTTATGCAGCGCGGGCCGGGTTGGGTTGGCAGGGGAAAAATACATGTTTGATTGATCGAGAACTCGGCTCTCGATTGTTACTGGGCGTAGTGATGACCGATTTAGAACTCGATTTTGATGTCCCTGAAACCGACCATTGCGGCACTTGCCGAGCCTGTCTGGATGCATGCCCCACCGACGCATTTGTGGATGCGTATGTGCTCGATGCGCGTCGCTGTATCTCGTATTTGACCATTGAAGACCGAGGGGTCACCGAGCCGGGGTTAAGAAACGCGCAAGGGGAATGGATTTTTGGATGCGATGTGTGTCAAGACGTTTGTCCATGGAATCGGAAGCCAGACCAACGAGAACTCCCTGACCCTTTGGGCCTGCGGGAGCGGCTTCGGCCGGACCCGCGTTGGGTCGACGCCGAACTTCACTGGGTTCTCTCTTTAGATGAAGCCCAGTGGCGCGAAGCGACCCGGGGCACCGCGTTGCGTCGGTCGGGGTATCGGGGTCTCATGCGGAACGCTCTGGTGGCCGCGGGCAACCGGAAGGATGAGCAACTGCGTCCGCTCATTCAACGCTTTGCCGAGGGGCAGGATCCTTTGCTCGCTGAACACGCGCACTGGGCCTTAGCCGAACTTTCAAGTCCTTCGCCGAGTTAGGGGCGTTTGCGAGCAACGAGTCGAGCCCAAGTCTCATCCTGAGACTCGTCACCCGGACTTTCGTGGGGCCCACGGATCTTCTCCATGTCCGGGGCCTCGCTGTAATGCAGAGTTTCAAGGGTCGGGAACAGCTTTTTCAGTTCTCCGGGTTTCAATAGGAACGATGGGTTAGAGGGGCCTGTCGCGCGCTGAGCTTGGGCGGTGGTAAAAGTTTCGTACAGAAGTAGGCCGCCTGGGGCGAGAAGCGCCTCAATGGCTTGAGCGAGGGGTCGGTAGAGAAAACGAAAGACCAACACGGCTCCGGCGGATCCCTTTTTTAGAGGGATTCCAAAAGGCGTTTCAAGGTCGGTGAAAACCGGGGAGATGGGCAAGTTTGAGGACCGACTGGTTTCTTGAAGTTCTTTGAGGAACTTTCGGTTGCGATCGAGGCCGATGACGGGCCATCCCCTCTGGGCCGCAGCCAAGGCGTGGCGACCTCGACCACACGCCAGGTCAACGATGGGTCCGTGTGTAGACGCGGCCGAGAGAGATTTAAGCTGGCTCTCAAAAAGGATGGAAGGAGGGGAGAGAGGACTCTTTTCGCGTTTTGAGCCAGTGCCAGCAGCGTTCGAGAAAGGCTTCATCGGCGTTGAGCAAGCAGATGGGCCATGCAAGCCGGCACATCCGTAACGAGACCATCGACCCCCAAGTCAAGCAAGTCTCGCATCTCTTGGGCGTCGTTAATGGTCCAGACATGGACTTCGATTTGATGTTGGTGGCAGTGGTCGACGAGTTCTTGAGTAATGAGAGGCCGTCCGCCGAATTCAGAAGGTACTTGAATCGCCATGCTGTCTGTTTCGGGAGGGCGATGCTCTTGGGCGCTGCGAATCACTTCGAGGATGTCGGCCAAGCTTGCTCCTAAAGCTGATTTCGCTCCCGTTCGTGCCCTCTCTTCGCGGAGTAGGGCCTGAATCTTGTCCTCGCCGGCTGTGAGTAGGGTTTGGTCTTCTCTCTTCATCTCTTGAGCGAGAGACACCACCGATTTCACCAAAGCTTCAGAGTTGCCTTTGATTTCAAGGTTGAAGGCGGCATTGGGGAACGCTTCGAAGGCTTCTCGGAGGGTGGGGATCCTCACAGGGGACTCAAAGGAGGTTTGGGCTTGAACACCGGAAGCGGCTGAAAAATTCGCGCTGGCGTCGAGTGCTTGTATTTCGGACAGACTGAGTTGGTGAGCTTCGCCTGTTCCGTTTGTGGTTCGGTCGACCGTGGAATCATGCAGGAGGATAGGAAAGCCGTCGGAAGTGACATGAATGTCACTCTCTAGAATCTGTGCCCCTTCCTCTAAAGCTTGCTGGAAGGAGGCGAGAGTGTTTTCGGGGGCGGAGCCCGCTGCGCCGCGATGGCCGATAATCACAGGGCGGGGACGATTGAAAATAGGATGTGTCATGCGACCTAGGATATCATCTTGTCACTGTGGCTGTCCTCACTCGTGAAATCATTTTGCAAGAGCTTGATTCGGGGCGATTGAAGATCGATCCTTTTTCAAGGGACCAAGTCGGTGTGGCTTCAGTGGACTTGACTCTGGGCTCGGAGATCCGGGTGATTGAACCCACCGCCGATCCCATTGAGGTAAAAGAGTCCACGGACTATCGAGATTATACCCGGGTGCAGTCTTTGGAAGAGCCGTTTGTTCTCTTGCCCGGGGTGACGATTCATGGGATCACCCGCGAGGTCCTTTCGTTGCCTCCAGATCTATGTGGTTTTCTTGAAGGGCGAAGTCGATTCGCACGCCTTGGCTTAATGATTCACGTGACAAGTGCGTTCGTTCAGCCGGGTGTCGCGAACAGACAAGTGCTCGAGATGAGCAATGTTTCCAGTGAGCCTCTTCAGCTTTATGCCGGCGTTCGGGTCTGCCAAATCGTTTTAATGCGGACCGAAGGCTCAGCGGTGTATACCGGTCGTTTTAGCGACCAGCAGGGGATTTAGAGCCGTGCGAGCGGTAGTGCAGCGCGTGCGGGAGGCTCGGATTGAAGTGGCGGGAGACGTAATTTCGGAAATGGGCCCGGGCCTGCTGGCCTTGGTCGGCGTCGGGGGCAACGACGGCCTTGAGCAGGCCATCGAGATGGCTCGGAAGCTGGTCCATTTGCGGATTTTTGACGACGAGGACGGTCGTATGAACCGGTCTGTGCTTGATGTCCAGGGCACCCTGGGCGTGGTTTCGCAGTTCACCCTGTACGGCGAGACGAGTAAAGGACGGCGGCCCTCTTACGGAGGAGCAGCCGGGGCTGAAGCGGCTCGGCCGTTGATCGAGCAGGTGGCCCAGGCGGCGCGTGAACTGAGCGTGCCTGTGGTGATGGGCCGGTTTCAAGCAGATATGCAGGTTTATCTGCTCAACGATGGCCCGGTGACGCTTTGGGTGGATACAGAAGCCTCAAAATAGAGGCTAAGGAGGTGTGTTCTTTTAAACCCGCTTGCTGTTTCGCTCAGGACGCGGAACACTCCCGGGTGGGGGTAAGGGGCGGATTCTTCGCCCATTTTGAGAGGACATATGGACAATTCAATACGATCGAATGGAAGTAAGGGGAGAGGTGTGCTTTGCGCTCTCGTGAGTGCGGGGATTCTTCTTGGGGCACCTTCGCTCAGTTGGTCCGGCGAGTCGGACCTAGGTGGAACAGCCAGCGAAGGGGGTTTGGGCGCAGCAGCAGCCCTTTCGACGCTTGTATATGGCCCACTTAAGCTGGCTTATTCCTTAGGGGGAGCCACCATTGCGGGTTTCGCATGGGTCTTTTCTGGCGGAGATTCTGAGGTCGCGGATACGGTGTTGACCAGAGCCGTCAGAGGCACATACGTCATTACGCCCGAGGAGTTACGGGGAGAGAAGGAGATCGAATTTATCGGTCGAGCGCCCCAGTATCGACCCGGTGGGGCGAATGCTCAGGTGGCCTCAGGCCCGGAGCCTGATTCTCCCCCTGACGGCTGGTAGGTTCGGAGCGAATTCTTTGAGGGGGACGCCTGAGTGGCGTCCCCCTCTTTGAACGGGCTGCCTGTGAGGGCGGTTTTGGGCTGTTTCGCCTTAAACCTGTTTTTGCTGTGCCCGGGTTGGCAATCTTGACCTGGAAAGAGGAATCTCCATTCGGATGAGACTATTTCGTACTCCGGGTCGGGCACTTGCTTTTGGCGTTCAGCGTTGGGGAACGCTTCTGCGTTTCTCAGGCTGCGGCCTCCTTGCTCTTTGGATGGTGACAGGGTGTTCCCCCGTAGAGGAAGGGAAGCCCAACGGTCCGGGCCCAAAGGCGCCCGACTTTAGTCTCCAAAGGCTGGGCTCTGATGAACGGGTTGGACTCGCCGATCTCCAGGGGAAGGTTGTGATTCTTGACTTTTGGGCGACTTGGTGTCTCCCGTGCATTGATCAGATTCCCGCTCTCAATGCGTTCCATGCCGCTCATGCCGAGGATCCCGCCGTTCTGGTGTTCGGCGTTTCGGCCGATCTCGAGGGGGCCGAGAACGTGGCCCAATGGGTCAAGGAAAAGGGGGTCCGCTATCCGATTTTGCTGGGGGGGGCTTCCCTGGCTCAGGACTTTGGAGCGCCGGGCTTTCCGGTGACCTATTTTTTAGACCGGCAGGGGCGGATCCAAAAACAACACGTGGGCGTGATTCAAGCGGACGAACTTGAGCGCGATCTGGCCGAGATGTCTCGCGATGCGTCCGGATGATCGATGCCGAAGCGCTCGGATATGATCGCTTTTCAAGTTCTGCGCAACCCGAGCAAAGTGGGCAGCCTCTTGCAGCGGGCTAGGCCTCAGAGGCGTTCTTTTCTTGGAGTTTCTCGTTCAAGATCTGTAGGGCATGCATGGATGAGCCTCTTGATCGTGGGGTGGCTCTTCTTGGGGGACGCCTGGGCGGCCAATTTCGTGCCCTTCGAGGGCCCTTTTCGATTGGATGCCGGAGACTTGGAATACGTCGCGGAGGGTGAAGTCTACGTCGGGAGCGGAGGCGTTTTGCTGGCGCAGGACCGGCGCAAACTCGTGGCCGACTGGGTGGCCTTTAGTTTAGAGACCGGCCGAGGTGTCGCGAGCGGGGACGTTCGTTTTCAGAGCGAGGACCAGTACCTCGAGGCTTCCTTTGTGATCTTTGATGTGGAGACACTCGATGCATTGCTCTTTGAGGGCGAGATCGATACGGGTCCCACTGGTTTCTTGATTGAGGCCAGAGAAATCGGAAAGGATGGCGAGCGGGAGTACACCCTTGAGGACGGTTGGATTACCGCCTGCCGTTGTCCCGACGATGATGACCGCAAGCCTTGGGCGCTCCGGACCGATAAAGCCGAGATTGAAATGGGGGGGTACGGACGGGCTAAGAATGCCACGGTCGACGTGTTGGGCATTCCCGCGATTTGGTTTCCTTGGCTCATCTTTCCTGTGAAGACCGAGCGGGAGAGCGGAGTCTTGCCACCTGAAGTCGCTTTTGGGGGGCAGAGCGGGAGTCGTGTAGGCCTTCCGCTTTTTTGGGCCGCCAGCCGTGGCGTTGGGGTTATCGCTACCCCTTTGTACTCTGAAAAGCGGGGGTTCAAACTTGATGTCGACGTCGACTACGTCTTTGGAAAGGACTCCGGCGGGCGCGCCTATGGGGCATACGCCCGGGACGATAGTTACGTGGAAGGGGTTTCCAGATTCGAACCCAATCGTTGGGCCGCCGCGCTCGAGCACGATCAAGCTTTGCCCGAGGGATGGCAGGCTCGCGCAGATGTAAGGCTGGTCTCGGACCGAGCCTATTTACAAGATTTTGATGAATATGGGTTTTACCGCCGAGATATTTTCTTGCGCTCACGCGTTTTTGCCTTTCGCCATTTTGGTGACTCTGGACGGTGGGGCGCGGTGGGCGGGATGAACTACGCACAGGATGTTCAGTTCAGCGATGAGTCGGACCGATCGACGATTCGCCTGAATCGGTGGCCCGACGTGGCGGTCCGTCTTTTGCCGGGAGGTGGGCCGGGCTTGGATGCTTTGGGCCTAGTGGGGTCAATGGACGCGGAGTATGTCTATTTTGATGCTCCGGAAACGCCCAGTCCCGAGATTCTGGCTTTGTATTATCCGGCGGGCACCCCTTTTCAAAGCGGGCAGCGGGCCCTGTTTCGGCCCCGCCTAGCCCGCCCCGTGTCGGTAGCGGGCGTCGCCGATTTTTGGCCGGAGGTGGGGTACGCGCAAACGCTTTACAGTACGGACCCTCAGGGTGTTTCTGAACGCGGTGTCTTCACAGCGCGTGGTGTTCTGAGCACGCAGTTGACTCGAGATTTCCAACTCGGCGAAACGCACCACATTGAGCACGATGCGGAACCCTACATAAATTATACTTGGGTCCAGACCCGCTCCCAAGGCGATGATCCCGTCTTCGTGCCGGCCTCTTTGGTTTCCCAGCGCCGTCTGCGGCAACTGGATCCTGAAAATCGTGTCCTTGATCCGTCGGACCGGATTCCCAATCAAAACGTACTGGCCCTGGGAGTGAAAAATCGTCTTCGCTGGGGGGAGAGGGGTGGACGTCGATTGAGAGGGATTTTTAGTGAGATCCGCTTGGGATTCGAGCATGATTTCGATCAGGCCTCGGTGGGGCAACTGTTGATCGACGGGCAAAGTTTTTATCGAAACTGGGTCAGGCTGGATTACTCCATGGCTTGGGATGTGGAAAGCGCTGATTTTGATGAGGCCATCGCCGGGGTTCGTTTCTCGCCTCCAAAGTGGGGTCCTCTTTCCAGAAGTAGTTTTGGAGTCGGTTACCGCTACTTGCGTGTTCCGCCAGACCTGGCCGTGTTGACTGAGGATCGCGTGAGTCAGCTCGAAATAAATGTGGGCCTCCGATTTTCAGAGCGCTTGCAGGTGCAGTACCGGGCCAACTATTCCCTGGAATACAATGATTTATTGACGCAGGTGGGCACCTTTATCTATGCCTCAACGTGTCGTTGCTTTACCCTGGGCTTTGATCTGGGAGAGGATCGAAACAGCGATCTCTTTGTGCGGTTGAGGTACAGCATTATTGGTTTGGGGGGCGAGGACGTTCGGGATCCCTTTTCCACAGCGGCAGGATGGCTTGGAAGTCGCGACTGGTAGCTTTCTTGCTGGGGTGGGTGTGACCCCGTAGACTCCAAGCTTCGTTCATCCCACGCGGCTTGCTCGGAGCTGTGTGCCTCGAGGAAATCGTGTTCCCGCCGCATCCCGATAGATTTGCAGAAGGCTTCGCTCAAGCCGGTTCTGCCCTTCAAATCAAGACGGACGCCTTTCTGGCGATGAGGCGTTCCCCTGTAAAGGGAAGACTTTGGGCGGGCCATTGGAGCTCCCGGGATTCGTCCCATTTTCGAACAGGGCCACTCTCGCGAGACGGGGGCGCCTCATGTTTTTGTTGATGATTGATAACTATGATTCGTTTACGTACAACCTCGTTCAGGGGTTTGGCGAATTGGGTGTTGAGGTCAAGGTCATTCGGAATGATGCGGAGTCAGTGGATACGCTTTTGGCGCTCTCTCCCGGGGGCCTCGTGGTTTCGCCCGGTCCCGGCACTCCAGAGAATGCTGGTGTCTCAGTGGAGGCGGTGAAACGGTTTGCGGAAGCCCAGATCCCGGTCCTTGGAATTTGTCTCGGCCATCAAGCCCTGGGTGCGGCCTTTGGGGCCAAGGTGGTGCGGGCTCAAACGGTCATGCACGGTAAGACCTCTATGATGCGGCATCAAGGTTTGGGTGTCTTGGAGGGGCTTCCCGAGCCTTTTCAGGCTACGCGCTACCATTCGCTGGTGATTGAATCCGAGACGTGTCCAGACGTTCTGAAGGTGACGGCGCGAACCGAGGATGGTGAAATCATGGCGATTCGCCACGCTTCGTTGCCGGCGGAAGGAGTGCAGTTTCATCCGGAGTCCATCTTGACCTCGGTGGGGCCAAAATTGATGGCTAATTTTGTTCAGAGATGCGTCGATGGAGGAAGACCTTGAGCTTGAGAGAGGCAATAGCAGCGGCGGTCGCGGGGGGTGAGGTTGAACCGAGTCTCGTGGAGTCGGCTTTCTCTGAGATGATGTCGGGGCAGGCTTCCTCGGCTCAGACGGCCGCTTTTTTAGTGGCGCTCCGGATCAAAGGTGAGACTGTGGGCGAGATTGTGGCCGCGGCCAAGGCGCTGAGGCGCTTCGCTGAACCTGCCCCTGTGGCGACGCCTGGAACCGTTGATACGTGTGGTACGGGTGGGACTGGGCGTGGCACTTTCAGCATCTCCACCAGCGCCGCGTTTGTTGTGGCTGGAGCGGGAGTCCCTGTGGCCAAACACGGGAACCGATCCGTGACTGGCGGCGGGGGAGGGAGCTTTGACACGTTTGAAGCTTTAGGGGTAAAAATTGATCTGCCTGTGTCTCGTTGTGCGGAGATTCTCGACGAGATCGGCATAGCTCCGTTCTTCGCTCGAACCGCGCACCCTGCGTTTCGTCATGTAGGGCCCGTCCGGGCTGAGATTGGGATTCGGACGCTCCTGAATTGCTTAGGGCCTTTGTTGAACCCCGTCGGTGTACAGCACCAACTCGTGGGTGTGTACTCGCCGGAACTGGTGGAGCCCCTTGCTCAAGCTCTGGGTGAATTGGGGGCACGCCGTGCAATGGTGGTCCATGGCAGCGACGGCCTAGATGAGTTGACGACCACTGGAACCAGTACTGCGGCGATCGTGGAAGATGGCGTTGTTGAGAGCCGCACCGTAGATCCAGTTGCCCTGGGGCTAAGTCAAGCGACGGCCGAGGATCTTGAAGGAGGATCGGGTGCGGTGAATGCACAGATTCTTCAACGGATTTTAAGCGGAGAGAAGGGGCCCGGTCGAGACATCGTTTGTTTAAATGCGGCGGCCGCGCTCTTTGCTGCCTCTGCTGTCGAGAACCTGAAGGAGGGGCTTGTGAGAGCGTATGAGAGTTTGGACTCGAGGGCGGCTTTGGAGAAGCTCGAAGCTTTGATTCACGCCACGAATGTGGGGGCCTAAGGTCTTGACGATTTTAGACAAGATTTTGGATAAAAAACGTGAGGAGTTGATCGAGGCGACCGCTGTGGTGTCGGCTGTGGAGATGCGAGATCGGGCGGAGTCCGTGAGCGAGGCTCCGCGGGGCTTTCGGGCTGCTTTGAGTGCCAGTGCGTCCCCGGCCATCATCGCTGAGATTAAGCGCAGGTCTCCGAGTCGCGGTCTCATTAGAGAAGATTTCGATCCGGTGGCACTGGCTCGAGGATACGAGGAGGGAGGGGCCGCAGCCCTTTCCGTTTTGACCGATGAGTCTTTCTTTGGTGGCGATCTTGAATTTCTGAAGTCGGCACGAGCGGCCGTGAATTTGCCGGTTCTGCGCAAGGATTTTGTGATCGACCCTTATCAGATTGATGAAGCGAGGTGGGCCGGGGCCGATGCGGTTCTTTTGATCGTGGCGGCTCTGACCCCTTCAGATTTAGCCTCTCTTTACGCTCGGGCTGTTGAGCTGGGCTTAGACGTGCTTGTGGAAGTGCACGATGAGCAAGAACTGGCGCAGGCTCTGGAATGTGGAGCCCCTCTGCTGGGCGTAAATAATCGAAATCTACGGACTTTTGAAGTCGATTTAGCGGTGACGGAGCGTCTGGCGGGCCTTCTTGGGCCAGATCAGGACGTTTTGCTGGTGGCGGAGAGCGGGATCCACCACACTCAAGACATCGATCGTTTGGAGCTTGTCGGGGCTAGAGCTTTTTTGGTGGGAGAATCTTTGATGCGACAACCCGATGTGAAGACGGCGTTGAATGAATTGCGGAGGAATCAGTGAGCGAGAGCGTTCGGATCAAAATTTGTGGCGTGCAGTCGGTGGAGGAAGCTTTGGGGGCCGTCGAAGCCGGCGCGGACCTCGTAGGCATTAATTTTGTCCCTGAATCTTCGCGGTTTGTAGATTTGCGGGTCGCGGAATTGATCTCTGAGGCGCTGGCCGAATTTCCCGTAGAGCGCGTCGCCCTGTTTCAGGACGCAACGTGGGACGAGATCGATACGGTTCTTCGTCGAGTCGAATTCGACCGCATACAGTTTCACGGGCAAGAGAGCGAGGAAGACATTGAGTCCATTGACTTGCCCGCCATTAAAGCCATTCGGGGAGCCGATCAAGAGGCGGCCGAGGCTTACCCCAGCGCGATTCTTTTGCTCGATCACCCACACGAGGGTGGCGGAAAAGGGCAGGCTTGGGATTGGAGCGAAGCCGAGGATCTGATCGCGCATGGACACGACGTCATCGTTGCGGGTGGTTTGACGCCGGACAATGTCGGAGAAGCCCTTTCCGACCTCGGTGATATTCCGCCTTGGGGAGTCGATGTCGCGACAGGCGTGGAGGGGCCGGGCTCAAAGAAAGATCCAGCGCTGATGAGGGCTTTTGTTGAGGCGGTCAAGCGCCACGGGGTCTCTGAGTCGTAGGTCCGGCGGCGGTCCTTTCATCAGATCGCGGGTTCCTCTTTTTTAGGCATTCAGAGAACCCATGAGCAGTGGTGCGGCAGGACGCGTTGCGGTCTGAATGGCTCGATTTGCCTAGGCGGAGTCTTGGAACGTCGGGTGGAGATGATTCAGGACGCACTGAGACGGCTAGGCTCAACAGGTTTATTTTCTTGGCCCCGAAGGTTTCCATCTGCCATCCCAGGGTGGATCGTCTGGTCTGAAGGTTTTGCGTTCGGGTCTCGCTTAGGTCTTCAGCGATTGATTTAGTGAATGACTGGGCGAATGAACCAGAGTGGGTTCGGGGGACGGCACCGCAGAGAGGGGAGTCGCGACGCTGGCCGGAGGCTCTTCAGAGTGAGTACGAGACGACTTCATTTTCTTCTTGATGGATTCGTTTTTTTTGGGTTTCTCTGAAAGAGATGCGTCCGATATCGCCATGAAGGCCTGTGCCAGAAGAGCCGTCAGAATGCCAATGTCGGGGACCATCTCATAGTCTGCATTGAGGCCGATGTGGAGTTTGCCGTCGTAGCTCATGAGAGCGATTCCGAGTCCAGTTCCGTCCATAAGAGGAACCAATGGGTGAAACTCCAGAAGTTCGGCTCCCAATAGGTAGAGGGGGAATTGAGGGCCGGCGACATTCGTCACAATCATGTTGATGGGGCCGGAGGCCGCCTGTGCGGCGAGCCCCATCCAACTTGGGGGAAGGTACTCGGCGACGGCCATGACCATGTCTACAGCGAGGGCTTGGCGGTTCTCTTTGAGCTTCGTCGTCGCCTCATGCACACGCGAAACCCACTTGAGTGGATCGGATTCGTCGAGGGGGAGTGAAATGATCCAGGCCGATACCCGGTTCCCGAGTTTTCCTTGTTCTTCTTGTTTACGAACGCTGACAGGGGTCGAGACGCGAAAATTAATCTGGTCTGGGTTGACGCCGCGATGTAGCAGGTATTGGCGAACCGCTCCTGAGACGGTTCCCAAAACCACGTCGTTGACGGTGCAGTTAAGGCTGTCTTTGACTTTTTTGACGTCCGCGAGCGGTAGGGTGAGCCAGTCCACTCTTCGGTGGGGGCCCAATGGACCGTTGAGAGGGGTGCCTGACGCCGGGGCGAGTCCCCACGTCGCTAGGTCTACGACCGCTTTGACCCGTGTGCTCACTTCCTGGGTAAGGTGGTCGGTTTGATCCCGAAACTGGGCCAGTTCCCCCAGCATTTTGGCCGGCAAGGTAAGCCTGCGCTGGACGGCATCCCAAAGCAGTTCGTTTCCGCTCGGCGAGGGGCGAGGTCGGAATGGCCGAGGTTCTTTGGGCTCATGCTCTGGACTGGGTGACATGAGGATTTGTGCGACATCCGCCCCGGACTGTCCATCCACCATGCAGTGATGGATCTTCGTCACCATGGCGAATCGCCCCTCGGACAGTCCTTCGATTAACCACATTTCCCATAGAGGACGTGTTCGGTCCAGTTGTCGCGTGGTAATGCGAGCGGTGAGCTTTTTGAGTTCATCTACGCCTCCCGGCTGAGGAAGTGCGGCGTGTCGTACGTGATAGTCGATGTTGAAGTGTTCGTCGTCGACCCAGACAGGTCGCTGTTCGATGGGCACCCACTTTAACTTCTGCCGATAGCGAGGAATTCTATGGAGCTGCGCTTCAAGGGCTCGTTTGAATCGGCGTACATCGACCCCTCCATGGGGACCGGCCAAGTCAGCGGTTAGGTAGATCCCAATGGCTGCGACATGCATGGGCACATGGTCGGTCTCTACCACGAGGAAGGAATTGTCCTGAGCTGATAATCGATCATACATGTAACTGGGCAATTTAATTCTCCGTTAGATGACGGTGTAACTAAGCAAGGCGTGTGCCAATCGAGTCCGTCGCGTGCCGGCGCTTCTGTGAGTGTAGTTCACATGGCCGCCCAATGGATTGGCAGGCCTGCATTCAAAGTGGGCAGAGGTCGCGTCTTCGTTGGTGATATGACCTCAAGAAATGGATCGGTTGATTGAGATTGAACTTGAGGGACTTACGAAGGAGCCTCTTGGCGACTCCATTGTTCCCACAGACTTTGGACTTGTTCTGCGGTTTTGGACAAGGGGCCCGAATTATCGATGATGTGAGTGGCCAGTGGGCGTTTATCGTCGATGGGCATTTGGGCCGCGACACGTCTTTCGGCTTCTTCCACCGTGCAGCTGTCGCGTTTAACCGTTCTTTGAATCTGCGTCTCCGCAGGCACCCAGACGAGAACCAGGGCGTCGTACTGAAGAGCGATGGCACTGCCTGTTTGATTCTGAATTCCTTCGAACAATAGAGGGATATCGACCACCGCCACGGGAACCTGGCTTTCCATGGCCGAGCGGGTTCGTCGCGCGATTTCCGCGACCACGGGTGGATGGACGATGGCGCCGAGTCGCGCTCGGGCTTTGGCATCCCTGAAGACCACATCTCCCAGGGCTTTACGGTTTAGGGAGCCATCCGACGCGAGGATCTCGGGGCCGAATTCTTCAGCCAAGACGTCGAGCATGGGGGCTCCGGCCGCTTGAAGTTCATGGACCACTTGGTCTGCACAAATCGTTTGAGCCCCCAGCTCCTCAAGCATCTGGCGCACGCTGGTTTTTCCTGAGCCGATTCCTCCTGAGAGGCCAATCAGTTGAGTCATAGGAGGACCATATCGCAGGCAGGATTCGGCGCGGGGATTCCGGTTGTTTTCTAGAGCTTAAAAACTTCAGAGGGCCGCCAGAGGGCCTGTTTATCCGACGGCTGGCTGTTTTGACGCTTCGCGGGGCTGATAAATGGATAAACCCCCGTTACGGAAGGTGAAATTCAACGATCTGCATTTGCCACGCTGCACACGCTTGGATATATTGTCGCTGTTTTTTCGGGGGGTTAGCGGGTTTTGGCCATTTCTCGGCAAATCGTGTTCTGCGCCTCATATGAGTTTTAGACGGATCTTTCGTTCAAAGTAAGGCTCCTGTGGACGCCGGAAGGATCCGATTCCTCCCCATTCAAAACCGTAGGATCAAGGGCGAGTCATGGTCGAGGCCAAGCAAAAAAGAGAATCAGTGGACAGCTCAGCGCACTCCGAGGAGAGAGCCGAGCGGGAACTGGACCGGTTGCGTCAGGCCATTGACGAAGTCGATGCTCGAACTCTGGCTTGTCTCAACGAGAGAGCTTCGCTGGTGAAAGAGGTGGGTTTGTTAAAGCAGGGCAGTGCTGTGAGCCCCGTGTATGTCGCCAGCCGTGAAAGAGATCTCGTGAACGCGTTGCGTGATACGAACTCGGGCCCTTTCCCCGATGCCGGGATCGCGCCTGTCTTCAGAGAGATTGTTTCGGCGACGAGGTCCCTTGAAGAGAGAGTTCGGGTGGCTTACTTAGGGCCGGCCGGGACCTTTAGCCATCAAGCCGCGGTATCCCAATTTGGAACTCAGGTCGACTTGTGCGCGGTGCCTCAACTTGAGGATGTTTTGAAAACGACGGAGCGGGGCGATACCCACTTCGGTGTGATTCCCCTTGAAAATTCCATTGATGGGACGGTCAACCCGACCTTTGATGCATTGATGGAAAGCGACGTGACCATCTGTGGTGAAATCATGGTGAGGGTCTCGCAGAACTTGCTTTCAAAGAACGGTCGGATTGAGGATATTGTTCGGGTGGCTTCGATTCCTCAAGCTGTAGCTCAGTGTCGCCATTGGCTACGGACCCATTTGCCCTCGGCTGAGGTGGTGGATACGTCGAGTACGGCCGCGGCCGCGAAAGCGTCGGCTGACGATGGCAGCATGGCGGCCATCGGAAGCGCAATCGCTGCGGAGACGTATGGGCTTCAGTTTGTGGCCGAAGGGATCGAGGACAGTCGGGGGAACACCACTCGCTTTGCCGTAGTGGGCCGAGAGATGCCCAAGGCCAGCGGAAACGATCTAACCTCTGTGGCCTTTACGGTGGGTCGCGATCAACCTGGCGCTCTTCACCGACTCCTGGAGCCCTTTTCGAGAAACGGCGTGAACTTGGCTTCGGTGCAGTCTCGACCGATGAAGGGGAAGCCCTGGGAGTATGTGTTCTTCATCGATCTAGAGGGACATGAGAGCATGGACCATGTAGGCAAAGCTCTCGATGAGGCTGCGGACTTTTCGAATTCATATAAGAATTTAGGTTCGTTTCCGAGGGCGTATTCAGCGGGGGCTAGAACTCCTCGTCAGCGAGGGGCAAAATGAAACTTGAAGAGCTGGCCAATCCCCATATTCGTCAGTTGTCTCCCTATGCGCCAGGGCGGCCCATCGAAGAAGTCGAGCGAGAACTCGGGATTAAGGGCGCCGTTAAATTGGCTTCCAACGAGAACCCGCTGGGACCTTCACCTTTAGCTTTGGCGGCCGTGCATGAGGCTGCGGCTTCGATTCATCGTTATCCAGATGGAGGTTGCTTTGCGCTTCGGGATCGTCTGGCTCGCAGTTTGGGCGTGGGGACGGATCAGTTGGTCTTTGGCGCGGGCGCCGACGAAATTCTTGAACTCTTGGTGAAGACCTTTATCGCTCCGGGCGACGAGGCCGTGATGCCTTGGCCTTCTTTCGCCATGTACCCAATTGTAGTGACGGGGATGGGGGGCACCTCGATCAAGGTACCTTTGGATGCTTCTTTGGGTCATGATTTTGAGGGGTTGAAAGCGGCCCTCACGGATCGAACAAAAATGGTCTTTGTGTGCAATCCGAATAATCCGACCGGGACTAGTTTTGGGGCCTCTGCTCTCGCGGATTTCGTCGCCGAATTGCCTCACGAAACGTTGTTGGTCATCGATGAGGCGTACTTTGAGTATGTTCGCCGAGAGGATTTTCCTGAGAGCGTGAAGCTTATACGGGAAAGGCCGGCCACCTTGGTGCTGCGAACATTTTCCAAAATCTACGGACTCGCAGGTTTGCGAGTGGGGTACGGAATCGGCTCTCCCGAGTTGGTCGGTTTGCTTGAGCGAGCCCGACACCCCTTTAATGTGAACAGTTTGGCTGAGGCGGGTGCATGCGCGGCTCTGGAGGACACGGATCACGTACGCGACACTCGTGCCCTAAACGGGCAAGGGATCGAATATCTGACCAGTGAGCTCACAGCACTGGGGTTTGAGGTCGTGCCCACGGATGCGAATTTTATTTTGGTCAAAATGGGTCCTGGCTTTGATCAAACACTGCTGAAGCGAGGTGTGATTGTTCGGCCCATGCAAGGCTTTGGTCTCTCCGATCACATCCGCATTTCCATCGGTCGCCCTGAAGAGAATGAAAAATTGATCAAAGCTGTGCAGGAAATAGTGCAAGGCGCCAATCCTGAGACGGGGGTCTCGTGAGCTCAAGCTTTCGCAAAGTCGCGATCCTGGGCCTGGGCTTGTTGGGAGGCTCGGTGGGATTGGCGGCGCGAGCACGTGGTGTCGCCGACCGGGTTGTGGCCGCAAGTCGGTCGCAGGCTCCCTTGCGTCAAGCCTTGCAAGAAGGAGTCGTGGATGAGATCGGCGATATTGCCTCTTGCGTGAAGGATGCTGATTTACTGGTATTGGCGACGCCTGTGGGCGCCATGCCTTCTGTGCTCGCCGAGGCGGCTCCTGATCTGGAGCCTGGAGCGCTTGTGACTGATCTAGGCAGCGTTAAAGAGGTGCTCGCCGCCACACTTCCTGGCCTTTTGCCACGCGGAGTCCATTATGTCGGGGCCCACCCCATGGCGGGAGGGCATGAACGAGGCGCTTCTCACGCCCATGCAGACCTTTTTGTAGGGGCTCCATGTGTGATTTCAGCGGGAGAGGGAGTGCCTGAGTCCGCTGCTGAGCGCGTCGCTCAGTTTTGGCGATCCCTCGGGGCAGATGTGGTGTTGCGAAATCCGGCCAATCACGATCGTGAGGTGGCGTGGGTCAGTCATGTCCCGCACGCTCTGGCTTTTGCCTTTGCCCACGCGTTGGAAGGTGCGCCTGAGACGGCCACCGCACTTGCGGGCAGTGGCTTTAGAGATTTTACCCGGATCGCTCGGAGCGATCCCGGGATGTGGAGTGAGATCCTGAATACGAATCGAAAAGCCGTGGCTGAAGTCCTTCGGGCTTTCGCGGGTTCGCTCGAAGAGCTTGGAGGCTCCATCGAATCAGGTGATCTTGAAGCGCAAGAAAAGTTTCTTGCGCGAGGTGCTCACGCGTTGGAAGCAGTGGCCGTCCGGCCATCGCCATCAACGGGGGAGGCCTTGCGCGCGAACGTCCGATCCGGGGTCGTTAACTCGGAAATTTAGGCTGACCCAGAGTCGGCCACCCTAGGAGTTTTAAAAAAAGTATGAGTGATACAAGTACGACAGATCAGGCGGGAGAAAGTTTCGCTGACATTTTCAACAGCATGACGACAGAAGTTAAAGAGGGCGAACTGGCCCAGGGTAAGATTCTTTCAATCGATGATGATTTTGTGACGGTCGATGTGGGATTTAAATCCGAAGGGATTATCGCTTCGTGGGAATTCATGGATGACGACGGCAACCTGCAATTTGGGCCCGGCGACACCGTTGAGGTCCTGGTCGAAGATGCTGAGGATGAAAGTGGGCGAATCGTTCTCTCGAAAGAAAAAGCGGAACGCCTGAAAGTCTGGGACGAGATTAGCAACGCCTACGATCGAGAAGAACCGGTGGAAGGTGTGATCGTTGCTCGTGTGAAGGGCGGCCTCTCGGTGGATATCGGTGTAAAGGCATTCCTCCCTGGATCTCAGGTCGATTTGCGCCCCATGCGAAACTTGGACGGAATGATCGGCGAAAGAGTGACTTTCAAGATCATCAAGTTCAACAAGCGTCGCGGGAATATTGTGCTTTCTCGTCGCGCTTTGCTTGAGACGGAACGCCGTAAGATGCGGGAAAGCACCTTGGGTACGCTTTCTTCGGGTCAGATTCTAGACGGTGTGATTAAGAACCTGACGGATTATGGCGCCTTTATCGATCTGGGTGGCATCGACGGTCTGCTTCACGTGACTGATATGTCATGGGGGCGCATCAATCACCCAAGTGAGCTTTTTGGTGTGGGCGATGAGATCAAGGTGAAGGTTCTTAAATTCGATCCGGAGAATGAGCGGGTGTCTCTGGGCCTTAAGCAGATTCAGCCAGATCCATGGGTGGATGCGGCCCTCCGGTATCCTCTCGGCAAACGCCTGAGCGGCAAAATTGTGTCCTTGACCGATTATGGGGCCTTTATTGAACTCGAGGCGGGCATTGAAGGCTTGGTGCATGTCTCTGAGATGTCGTGGACGAAGAGAGTGAAGCATCCTTCCAAGATTGTTTCCGTGGGAGATGATGTGGAAGCTGTGGTTCTGGATGTCGATGAAGGCAACCGGAAAATCTCTCTTGGTATGAAGCAGACCGAGGATAACCCGTGGACTCTCATCGAAGAGAAGTATCCGGTGGGTGCCCATGTCAATGGGACCATTCGGAATATCACGAACTTCGGAATCTTTATCGGGCTTGAAGAAGGAATCGATGGTTTGGTTCATGTTTCCGATATTTCGTGGACTGAGCAGATCAAGCACCCCAGTGAGAAATATGAAAAGGGGGAAGAAGTCGAGGCGATTGTCCTCAAAATCGACAAGGAGAATGAAAAATTCTCCCTGGGAATCAAGCAGCTGGAGCCCAATCCGTGGGACGGGATTCGAATTAAGTATCCCGTTGGCACGGAGGTCGTTGGGCCGGTGACGAGCGTGACGGACTTCGGTGTTTTCGTGAAACTCGATGAAGGCATCGAGGGGTTGGTCTACAGCTCAGAGTTGGCGGCCGATCGGATCGAGAATCCGGCCGAACACTTTGAGGTGGGCGCTGAAGTGAAGGCCCTGGTTGTCAAGGTGGATCCAGCGGAGCAGAAGGTGTCGTTGTCTATTCGTGCGGTAGGCGATAAGGCGGAGCGTGCGGCACTTAAGGAGCTGGCCGTGAAGGAATCTCAGAGTCAGACCACCACGCTCGGTGATCTGTTGGCTGAGAAGCTGGCGGCTAAGGCGGACGAGGAATAAAGGCATGCCCCTCTCCTTTGAGATACGAGGAGAGGGGCACGTTGGCCCGCCGGCGGAAAGAATGAAGAAGGGTCTGTCCAGGGGAGAGCTGAGGACCGACTGGGGGCAGATTGTGGCGAGTGGGCACTGACAGGGGATAGAGATGACCAAGAGCGGACTAATCGAAGAGGTCGCACGGCGGACTCCGCATATTTCGAAGAAGGATACGGAGGTCGTTGTTAATACGATTTTTGAGTCCATGATCGAGTCGCTGCGGGAGGGAGAACGCATCGAGATTCGAGGCTTCGGCAGCTTCCAGGTAAAAGTTCGTGAGGCACGAGAAGGGCGAAATCCAAAGACAGGAGCGCCGGTTCAGATCAGCGCGAAGAGGACCCCGTTCTTCAAAGTGGGAAAGGAACTTAAGGAGATGGTCGATGAGTCTCCAGACCCCGATGTAGAGAAGCAGGAAGCGGTGCTCTGACGGCGCCATTTCCATCGCGCAGTGTTGGCCGAAGGGATCTAGGAAGGAAGCGATGAAAGTTTTAAAACGCATCATTGCGATCGCTTTTCTAGTGGCTGTTTGGGTGATGGGGTGGCATTTTGTGGGTGCCCATAATGAAGTGGTCAGACTTGATTACGGCATGGAACGGTTTTACGAGTTGCCTTTTTGGCAGGCTCTTTTGGGGGCCGCTTCTATGGGCGGGGCTCTGATTGGCTTGCCCATGCTTTTTATGTTGTTCCGCTCAAGGCTGATCTCACGGCACTATCGCAAGCAGGCAGAGCAGTTAGAGGAAGAAATTCACGAGTTACGAAATTTGCCTCTGGCCGAGGCTAAAGAGGTTTCGGCTGAGGTGTCCGTTTGAGCAGCGGATATCTTTAGGCTTCGCTTCCGGAGGGGATCCGGTGGTCGCGCTGGGGGGCGTGCTCGCACAGGAGTAAGTTTGCGCTGGTTCAGGCAGAGCAGGAAGAGGCGGCTCGCCGGCAATGTGCCGGCCTCCATTCGACGTGCGCTCGGGGCGGCGTTGGCTCATGACCTTGATGCGGTCGATGAGGCGTTGACCGAGGTCGTTCGGGCTGATTCGTCGGATGCAGACGCTTATCTTGGGCTGGCTTCCGTTTACCGCAAGCGGGGCGAGTTGGGCCGGTCGATCAGCTTGAGTCAGACGCTCGCCCTGCGACGAGACTTAGATTCGAGTCAAAAGTCCCGGGCTCTTTCTGAATTGGCTGCCGGTTTTCGAGAAGGCGGATTTTTGGCTCGGTCGATTGAGGTTTACGAAGAAATTCTGAGGAAGGATCGACGCGACGCGGTGGCTCTTGAAGCCATGTCCGAGTTAATGCGAGAGCAAGGCGAATTTTCTCGTGCCATCGAGTTTTTGCGCCGAAGGTCCCGGGTCTGCGGTCTGTCCTTGAAAGAGCAGGAAGCCGTGCTTTGGCGTGAGTTGGCTCTGCAGTTGAGAGAAGGGGGTCAGGCGGACGCCTGTCGACGCGCACTTCGCCGGGCTCTGAAGTGTGACCCTGAGTCAGCGGAAGTGGCTCTGAGCCTTGGAGAAGCGGAGCGTGAGCGTGGCCGCTGGAAGGCCGCCATGAAGCTTTTCTTCCGGGCCGCCGGCCTGGACTCGAATTTGGCTGCTCGGGCCTATCTGGGAATCGAGGCCTGTCGACCTAAGCTTTCACGCAGAGGGGTTTATGAAGGCATGATTCGGTCTCAACTCGCCGAAGCCCCGCAGGACGTCGAGGCTCGGGTTGCATTGGCGCGCTGCCTTTTGATCGAGGGACGGGCCAGCGAGTCCATGAATGAACTCGAGGAGATTGTGCGTGAAGACCCTTGGAACACGGTCGCCCTGGTCGTTTTCTTGCGGAGCATGGCTGCGAGGTCGTCGGAGGATTCGGACGAGAGCGACTTCAAGGGGTATGCTGACTTCCTGGAAGAGGTGGATTTACATTTATCGACAAGCTCGCATTCAGTGGGGAGAGGGCGGTGAAGACATCAGCGCTTGAAACGCCAATGATGCGTCAGTTCTTGGCGATCAAGGCAGATTATCCAGACGCGGTGGTCTTTTATCGCATGGGCGATTTCTATGAGATGTTTTTGGGGGATGCTGAAAAGGTCGCTCCACTCCTCGATATTACTCTGACCACACGAGATAAAGGCAAGCCGGATGCGGTCCCTATGTGCGGTATTCCCGTCCATAGTGCAGACGCTTATATCAAACAGTTAGCTGGGCTCGGACACAGAGTGGCGATCTGCGAGCAGGTGGAGGACCCGAAAGCCACAGGCGGTCGCCGGCTCGTCAAGCGCGAAGTGGTGGAGGTGGTGACGCCCGGTTTAGTCGGCGATCCAGAGGGAATTGATGGGCGAGAACAAATTTCGTTGGTGGCGGTTGCGCCGTCGAGTTCTGAGGGCAGGGCGGCCCTTGCGGCGTTGGATGCTTCGACGGGAGACTTTAGGGCCACATGTGTTGAGCAGACGATTGATGGAGAGTTGCCTGCGGCTTTGATCGAAGAGTTGCAGCGAATCGCTCCACGAGAAATCTTGCTTGAGGAGTCGGTGGCTGAAGTCTCGAGCGCGCACTTAAATCTTCTGCTGCCCGAAACCGTTTTGACAAAGATCCCGGCGGAGCAGTTCAATGGCGTCTTTTCGGGCGAGCAGCCCGAAGGGTGGGCTGAATGTTCGGACGAGGGCCTTCGCAGGGTGATCTCGGCACTGCTGAGTTATCTCGGGCGGAATCAGCCCTTTGCCCTTTCTCATGTTCCGCGAGTTCGTGAGTATGCTTTGGGCGATACGGTGGTTTTGGACGATGCGACGCGTCGCCACCTGGAGCTCTTTGAAAACAACGAAGATCGGGGTCGGGTGGGGACGTTATCAGCCTGTCTTGACGAAACGGGCTGCGCTTTAGGCGCACGGCGTTTGGCAAGATGGATCGCCTACCCGGAGAGGCAACCGGCGGTGATTCGAAGTCGTCAGGCCGCTGTAGGCTTCCTTTTTGACCTAGATCGTTCAAGAGGACGTCTGAGAGAGGCGCTTGGCCACGTTCGTGACCTCGAGCGACTTTTGGCCAAAGCCGTGAGACCCAACGCGGTCCCGAGAGACCTCGGTGCATTGCGTTCCTCCTTGCAGGCGCTTCCAGACGTGAGGGCTGCTTTGGAAGAAGATGTAGATGACCTCTTTGAGGCGACGTCGGACTCAAAGTCAGAAAGGCCGGCTGGGCTCGTGTTGCCGGAGGCTCTTCCCGAATTGGCGAACCTACTTGAAGCGGCCTTGGTGGATGATCCCCCCGTGATTCCTCGCGGGTCAAGGGGGGCGCACGAGGTGGGCTACATCCGGCCGGGTTTCAGGCCCGACCTAGACCAGATCCATGAGGATGCGCGCGAGGGGCGCAGCTGGATTGCAGAGCTCGAGTCTTCTGAGCGCGAAAAGACTGGGATTAGCACTCTGAAGGTTCGATACCACCCGGTTCACGGTTACTCCCTTGAAGTCCCCAAAAGCCAATTGCAGAAAGTCCCTGAGCATTACGAGCGAAAGCAAACTCTGGCCAGCGTGGAGCGTTTCACTGTGGATGGCTTGCGCGAGGTTGAGAGTCGCGTGATGGGAGCCAATGACCGCGCTGCCTCTCTTGAGCGAGAGGTCTTTGAGGGGTTGCGTCAATCGGTCTTGGCTGAGATTGAGAAGGTCCGCAGTGCTGCGGAACGTGTGGCGGACTTAGATGCCCTGGCCAGTCTTGCGGAAGTCGCACGCCGGGAAGCGTGGGTTCGTCCAGAGGTCGATGAAGGCGAGTTGATCGAGATTAAGGGAGGGCGTCACCCCGTTGTCGAGCAGGTTCTTCGCCGTGCGTCGGAAGGGAGCTTTGTCCCAAACGATACGGAGCTGGATTGCATGGGGACACGTATCCTTCTCTTGACCGGGCCGAACATGTCCGGAAAGAGTACATATTTAAGGCAAGTGGCATTAATTGTTCTTCTTGCACAAATAGGAAGTTTTGTTCCTGCTGAATCCGCTCGGATAGGCGTGGTGGATCGGATCTTTACGCGCGTAGGTGCTTCAGACCGGCTTTCTCGAGGCGAGTCGACTTTTATGGTCGAAATGAGAGAGACCGCGGATATCTTGCGGCTGGCCTCCCGCCGGAGCCTGATCATATTGGATGAGATTGGCCGAGGCACAAGCACTTTCGATGGCTTGTCCATAGCCTGGGCTGTGGCTGAACATTTACATGACACCCGCGGGCTTGAAGCCAGGACTCTATTTGCGACTCACTACCATGAGTTGATCCAGCTGGCGGAAGGTAAGCGGCACCTGTCCAATGCTCATTTCGAAGTGAGAGAGTGGGAAGATGATGTCATCTTTCTTCGTCGGCTCGTGAGTGGCGGGGCGAATCGCTCCTACGGAATTCAGGTGGCGAGGCTGGCTGGGCTGCCTTCGAATGTCATTTTGCGTGCACGTGAGATTTTGAAAAATTTAGAAGAGGGAGATGCGGGCCAAAAACAGGGCCGCCCTCAGGCTATGGAGCCGGGCCAACTCACACTGGCCCTTGATCGATCCGAATCTACGGTCGGCGAAGAGGGTGAAAGGATCCTGGCGGAGTTAAAGGATCTTGAAGTGAATGGGACAACGCCCATGGAAGCACTGGGGCTGCTTGAACTTTGGCGCAAACGGCTGGAGTCCGGTTCCTCATGATTTCGATCAAGCCGTCTGGTCGCTCGCGTGGGTCTGTTTTAGTTCTCTGTCTGCTCTGCTGGGCTCTCTTAGGGGTAGACCGTCCCAAGGGCCTGGGGGATGTGGCCGAAATTCGGACTTGGTCGTACCCCGCTTACACCCGAGTGGTCGTCGAGTTGACAGAGCCAGTATCCGTTTCGAATGCCCCACTCGTCCATCTAGGGCGCAATGACAAGCTGAATCGTCCCGAGCGGCTCTATCTTGATATCCCAGATATTTGGGTGGGGCGGAAGTATAAAGAGGGCGTGCCGGTTGGGGATGGATTGCTTAAAGCTGTGAGGTTGGGGCAGAACACGCTCAAGACCACTCGACTCGTGATTGACCTTGAAAGCTACGACCGACATCGAATGTTTACGCTTTCGTCTCCGGATAGAATCGTGGTCGATGTCTACGGTCCACAGAGCAAACCCGCGCGAAAGTCCGTGGCTAAGAAGGGGAATAAGACCTCCTCTCGTTTGCCCATGGGATCTCGACCAATTCATAAAGTCGTCATTGACCCCGGCCACGGAGGCAAAGATCCTGGAGCGGTGGGCGTGGGAGGTGTGATGGAAAAAGATGTCAACCTCAAGCTTGCGAAATTCCTGGCGGCTCGATTGCGTGCTCGCTCCTTCGAAGTTGTGATGACGCGCCAAGATGACCGATTTCTTGACCTTGAGGAGCGGACGGCGATGGCCGAGTCCGCGAGAGGGGATATTTTTATTTCGATTCATTCGAATGCGTCCGAGAACCGTTCATTACGAGGGATCGAAATCTACTATCTGGACGAAGATCACAAGAGGCACAACCTTCAGGTCGCAGCAAGGGAAAATGGAGTCAAGCCCTCGCAAGTGGATTCTCTGCAGAAGGCACTGTCTCGCTTGCGGGTGTCCGAAGCATCGGATCATTCCCGTTTGCTCGCGGAGGTCGTGCACGAAGATATGACTACGGGCCTAAACTCAACTTACGGGTCGGTGGCGGATCTAGGGGTGAAAAAGGGGCCTTTTTATGTCCTCTTTATGTCGAGCATGCCCTCCATTCTGGTAGAAACCGGCTTTTTGACGAACCGGAAGGACTCTCGTCTTTTGGCCAATGATCAGTATCTTGACACCATGGCAGCTCAAATCGCAGCGGGTTTGGGGCACTATCGAAATCAGGCACGTCAAAGGACGGCCGCGGCGCAAAAGAGCGCTTTAGGAAATAAGCAATGACAACCACCTCTCTGCCAGATATGGCGATTCGCCCAGAAGATCTTCCCGAGAGCAAGAGTGAAGTCGATCGCCTCATTCCCGGGATGGTACGTGAAAGGCTTGCGCTCGTTCGTGCTCATTTAGCGGAGTTGCAGTTGGAGACCGACTCCGGCCGGATCGTAAACGAGCGTAATTCGGATTTGATGGATCGTCTCATCCGGAGTCTCTTTGCCTTGAGTGAGGAACGGGTGCTCTCCGAGGGGGGGGCTCTCGAGCGGGGTTTATGCGTCGTCGCAGTGGGTGGATTCGCGCGCCGTGAGATGTCGATTCATTCAGATCTCGACTTGTTGGTTCTTTATCGAGATGAGTTATCCCCCTACGTGGCGACTGTTGCAGAGCGACTTCAGTATTGGCTTTGGGACGCGGGGGGAGTCCTAGGCTGTGCGACGCGAACGATTGACGACACGCTGGCCATGGGGCGTGAGGACGTCACTGTGAGGACAACCGTCTTGACAGCCCGCTTTCTATGCGGCGACGGCGAGTTTTTTCATGAGTTTGCGGACACGATGCGACGAGAGTTACTACAAGATGTGCCCGCTTTTATTCGTGAACAGCAAGAGATGATGGAGGAGCGGCATAGGAGCTTCGGCGAGTCCTTGTTCTTGCTTCAGCCGAATGTGAAAGAGGGCGAGGGCGCTCTCCGTGATTATCATGCCGCTTATTGGATTGCGCGAGGAGCCCAGCCTTCCATTAGGCATCTTGATGATTTTCTTCATTTCGGATTATTGACCGAGCGTGAGATGCAGGAGTATCGATCCGCGCTCGACTTTCTCTGGAGAGTTAGGAACGGCCTGCACTTAAAAGCTGGGCGGGCGCACGATCAGATGAGCTTTGAGATGCAGGAGTATATGGCAGAGGCGCTGGGATACGGATCCATGGATGCCTATGAAGGGACTTCTGAATCCGGCGAGGGGAACTCGCCTACGCTCGCGAAACTTCGTTTCGAACCGGACAACCCCGATCTTCCTGTCGAACGTTTTATGCGGGATTACTATCGACACGCTCGCGCGATTAAGACCTATTCAGACTTGGTTATTTCCCAGTGCGAAATTCGAGTCGATAGCCAGGGTGGATCGACCTCGGAGAGCGTTGAGGTCGAGGAAGGGTTTCGGTTGGCTGATTCCCACTTGGAGATTCCCCACGCCGCTCATCTTCGGGAGAGGCCCATTCGACTGCTCATGGCCTTTGAAGTTGCTCAGAATCACGATGTTCCTCTTTCTCGAATGGCTCAACGGTTTCTAAGGGAAAATTTAAGTCTGTTGACTGACGAGCATCGCAAGGACCCAAGCTTTCGTGAGTGTTTGATGCGAATTCTTCATGCGCAAAAACGAGTGACTCGGACTCTGACAGCCATGAATGATATTGGGGTGCTCGCGGCTTTTATTCCGGAATGGGAGCACATTGTCTGTCGATGGCAGCACGTTCTTTATCACACCTATACGGTGGACATTCATTCCATCTTCTTGGTGGAGGAGCTGCGGCGCCTCTGGCGAGGACGCTATGCCCAGGAGATGCCTGAGTTGTCCGAGTTGATGCAGGAAGTAGAGGATCGTCCTGCTCTTTTTTTAGGTTGCCTTTTGCATGACATCGGGAAAGGGTTCGGAGGAAACCATTCTCGAAAGGGAATCGTGCGTGCCAGGGTTGCGCTGGACCGAATGGGGTTTTCGGAAGAGAGAATGGATCGTATTTTGTTCGTCGTCGAGCATCACCTCCTCATGTCTCACCTTGCGCAGAGTCGGGATCTGTCTGATCCGAAGTTGATTCTTGAGTTGGCCCAGTTGTGCGGAGATCGGACGAATCTCCGGAATCTCTACTTATCCACGTTTGCAGATATTAGGGCTTGCTCAAAAGATGCTTGGACCGATTGGAAGGGTCAGCTGCTGAGAGAGTTGTTTGAACGGGCCGCGGAAATGCTTGAGATTGGAGCAGACGACACAGGCAAAGCGATGGAGGTTCTTGAGGCGCGGGTGGAGGTTCGGCAGCAAAGTACCAGAGAGGAACTTTCTAACTTAGGTGTTGATGAAGGTTGGGTTCAAGGTTTTTTTGATGGGATGCCGCGTCGCTATTTCGTCACTCATACCCCAAGGCAGATCGCGCGTCACGCTCAAGTGGTTTTGAGTCACTGGAAGTCTCAAGAAGTGGAAACTGCTTTTCGGGAAATGCGGGCTGACTTCACAGAGTTCATTGTCTGCACCCGTGACGCGCACGGGCTTTTTTCTCAAGTGGCCGGTGTTTTGTCAGCTCATCGCTTCAATATTCTTGGGTCTAACGTTTATACAAGTCGAGGAGGGATCGCACTAGAGATCTATCGACTCAAGACGCCGTCAGGAGGAGAGAGTGAGCGCGCTCTCGCCCTCGATGAGTTTCAGTCGGATTTGCGAAGAGTACTGTCCGGTGACCTTGATGTGGAGGAACTGATTCATCGTCGCCGTAGACGCCGAGTCGGTGCGCAGGTTCCTCCTTCTCAGAAGCCGACTCGAGTTTTCGTCTCTAATACGGAGAGCGAGTTTTACACGGTGGTGGATGTCATCGCAGATGATCGTTTGGGGCTTCTGCATGATGTGACGCGATGTCTCGGAGATCACGGGCTTGAAATTTATGTTTCTAAAGCAGCGACCATTAAGGACCAGGTAACGGATAGCTTTTATTTGAAAGATCCGTCGGGGCGAAAACTTCGAGATGCTGAATCTGTAGAGCGACTCCGAGTTGACCTTTTGAAGGCGGCTAAAAATCTTTCAGATCCAGAGAGCGGTTCTGGGGATTGGGCATGAATGTGGCCGGGGGCATCGTTTCTCTGGATGCTCTTCGGGATGCGTTTTTGAATCATATAAAGCTAGAAAGAGGCCTGGCTCCTAAGACGGTTGAAGCGTACGCGAGTGATTTGAGGCGCTTCGTATCTTCGGCTCTCGCCAGTGGCGCACGCCAACCCGAGGATCTGACTCGAAATACAGTTCTATCTTACATTGACGACTTGGAGTCGAGTGGGTTGGGGCCTCGAAGTCGTGCCCGTGCGCTGTCTTCTCTTCGGCGGATGATGGTCTTTGCGGCTCAGAGGAATCTCTTGTCCCACGACCCTATGGAAGGGGTTTTGGGACCACGTGTTCCCAAGACGTTGCCTCGATTGATTCGCCCAGATGAGACCACCGCTCTGGTTGAGGCTGTGGATACGACGACGCCCATAGGATTACGTGATCGAGCGATGATTGAATTGCTCTATGGTGCTGGGCTGCGCGTCACTGAGCTTGTTTCGTTACCGCTCTCTTCACTTGATTCGCGAGCAGGCCTTCTGCGTATTGTGGGCAAAGGAAATAAAGAACGAGTCGTGCCTGTGGGCGAGCAGGCTCTTGAGGCCATGGAGGCTTATCTTTCGGAGGGACGGCCCTCGCTGCTCGCAGGTCGTTCGGATCGCTCCCGGGCGGTCTTTCTCACACGTCGAGCGGCTCCCATGACCCGTCAGAACTTTTTCCTTGTCATTCGTAAAGCGGCGCGTCTTGCGGGCATTCCGCAGGACCGTGTGTCGCCTCATGTGTTGCGCCATGCTTTTGCGACAGATTTACTCGAAGGGGGAGCCGACTTAAGGTCGATTCAGGCAATGCTTGGGCACTCTGATCTTGCGACGACTCAGATCTACACCCATGTGGATAAAGGGCGTTTGCGGGAGAGTGTTGAATCCCGGCACCCGCGTGGGTCGGGAAGGCGGGCCGGTCGGTAGTGTCCCGAATGAGCTCAAAAGAGATCTTTCGAAGTTTGTCTCCGGACCTCGTAGAAATAGTCCAAGGATTGGCCGAAGAGGCGAATTCGAGAAATTTGCGCTTGTTTCTGGTCGGGGGGGCCGTCCGAGACCTTCTGTTAAATCGCCCGATTATGGATGTGGACATGGTGCTTGAAGCACCTGGGGCCGCTCGCGAGATCGTCGCCGAAGTCGCTCGGGCCGCTTGTCCCCAAAATGTCAAAATTGTGGTGCATGGCCGATTTGGCACGGTAAGCATGGAGAGCGGCAACGGGAAGTTGGACCTGGCGCTGGCCCGGAGTGAGACTTACCGGTCGCCGGGTGCCCTCCCGGTCGTGGAGGCGGCGTCCCTTGAGGAGGATCTTTTTCGGCGTGATTTTGGTGTGAATGCGTTAGCGCTTGAGCTGTTTTCAAGCGAGAGGCGTGCCCAGTTAGAGGTGACAGATCCGGTGGGAGGTCTTCGTGACCTTGATCGAAAACAGCTTCGGATACTGCATTCGGAGAGCTTTCGCGACGACCCTACGCGTGCTTTCCGGGCAGCGCGGCTTGGGCCTCGCCTTGGTTTTAGTTTGGCGCGCGGGACTCGTGTGGCATTGAGTGAATCGATTGCACACGGAGTCTTTTCTTCGATCAGTGGAGATCGGATCCGACGCGAATTGGAGAAGGTTTTTACAGATTCCGCCTTAGGGTTAGACCCGGTGAAAGCACTTAAATACTTATCGGACTGGGGAGTTCTTCAGGCACTCGATTCGAGTCTCACATTCTCGTCCTCAGCGAGATCGCCGATTCGACGCCTGGGACGCGCCGTCGTGAATCCGCCTTGGCGCTCGAGCCCCTATCGTCCATTTGTGCCGGGGCTGGCCGTGTGGTTGGTCGATTTGCCATCGGCTGTCAGGCAGCGAGTATTGCAGAGGCTCTCTGTCCGAGGAGAGACAGCTGAACGCATTATGGGTTTTGCTCGCCTGAGGCACCGAAGATTGGAAGGGCTGAGCAAGGCCCGGGGCAGGTCTGCGGTGGATGGAGTCCTGGCCGGAATTCACGAGGAGAGTTTGTATGCGCTCTACGCGGTGGCGTCCTCGGCGGGGCGACGTCAAATTGTACGCTGGGCGGCAGAGGATCGAGTTCAAAGGGTTCCTGTGACTGGCGCTGATCTCGTCTCGTTAGGGCTAGAGGGGCCCGCTCTTGGACGAGTCTTGGCCCGGATTCGAGCGGGTTTTCTCGATGGAGAGTTGTTAAATCGGGAGGAGGCCCTGACTTTGGCTGAGGAGTTAGTTCGAAGGGCTTCGACTCGCGGGAAAACTCGTGTTCGGGGGGCAAAGAAAAGATCCTCCAAAAGAGATGCAGAGTAGATTGTTGCCCGTACGCCGAGAATCGCTCATACTTCGGGGGCCAGCAAAAACTTCCCCGTGTATGACCCGGCTCCCCCTAAGGATACAGTTCCGATGAGCCAAGTTGATCCGGTCACAGATTCAAGCAGGGATAGAAGTGCCTTCAGCGAGGACCTCGAAGGGGCCTACGCTGTCAAGCTGCCTATTTTTGAGGGGCCTTTAGATCTCCTCTTGCATTTAATTCGGCAGAACGAAGTGGATGTGAAGGATATTCCGATTTCTCTGATCGGTGAGCAATATCTGGATTACATCGACTTGATGCAAGACTTGAATATTGATGTCGCCGCTGAGTACTTGGTCATGGCAGCCACTTTGGCTCTGATTAAGTCTCGCATGTTGCTTCCCAATGAAGAAGCCGAGGGAGAGGGCGAAGCTCTGGATCCCAGAGCGGAACTGGTCGCAAGACTGCTTGAGTACCAGCGGTTTAAAGAAGCGGCCCAGACCCTTTCCGAGAGGCGGTGGCTCGATCGAGACATCTACCGAGTCTCAGCACCGGGTGTCGCCCAGAAGGACGAATCGGAGCGCGAAATTGAGGTGGGTTTATTCGATTTAATTGAAGCCTTTCGATCGGTTTTGGAAGAACTGCACACGGCTGACCTGGTTCATCAGGTAGACTCGGAACCGGTTACTGTTCGAGATAGAATGGTGTTCGTGATGCGGTTGATGGACGGGCGAGAGAGCCTTGAATTCACGGAGATCTTTCGCTTGGAAGAGGGCGGTCCTCCTCATCGGTCGATTCTGGTAGCGACCTTCTTGGCTATGCTTGAGTTGACCCGGCTTGAGGCGCTCCACCTGTTTCAAGGGTTGAATGAGGACGGTGCACCAGAGGGTCCGATTCGGTTGAGACTAAGGCCAGGTGGAGGCGATACACCTGATTGGCAGATGCGCATTACGGATACAATGTGAGGCTCAGATATGGACACGAATGAACAGAGAAGAGTGATTGAGGCCCTTATCATGGCGTCTCCGGAGCCGGTTTCGGCGGATCGATTGGCCAAGATCGTGCCGCAGTTGACTGCGGCCAGCGCGAAGGATCTCGTCAATGAGCTAAATACGGAGTACCAGGAGTCTGGTCGCGCTTTTGAGGTTTGGGAAGTGGCCGGCGGGTTTCAGCTTCGGACCTTGGCTGAGTTCTCAGGCTATTTGCAGCAGTTAAGGAAAGAACGTCCTCTTCGCCTCTCTCAGGCTGCCCTTGAGGCCCTTTCGATCATCGCGTATAAGCAGCCATTGACGCGAGCTGAACTTGATGAGGTGCGCGGCGTAGACACGGGGGCTGTGGTTCGCGGGTTGTTGGATCGTCGGTTGCTGAGAATTGCAGGCCATCGAGATGTGCCGGGAAGGCCGTTAATCTATGCGACGAGTCGTCGTTTTCTCGAGGTCTTCGGGCTTGAGTCTATTAAAGATCTGCCTGCCTTGCGCGAGCTTGAGGAATTAGCTCGCGAGCAAGGGATTGTCTTGCCGGGCGAGGGAGGAACCGAAGTCGATCAATCCGGCGCTGGTGAAGAAGCGTCTGTCGAAGTCGCTGAGTCCGAATTCAGCTCGGTGGCCAACGTCGTGGCCGAAAATACGGAACAGGCAATCGAAAGCTTGGAATCGGAAACGTTGGCGCCCTCTGAGCCTGAGACCCCTTCTTAGCCGCTATGACATCAGACCCGTCTAAAAAAAGAAGAACTCCCGAGTCATCGAAGGTGAGAGCTCCAAAGTCTGGCGATGTCGGCCTGATTCGAGTCCAGAAGATTTTGGCGGCTGCGGGGTTTGCGTCCCGTAGGGGGGCTGAAGAGCTGATTCGCGAAGGGCGTGTCACGATCAACGGCCGAACCGCCGGTTTGGGTGACAAGGCCGATCCGCTGACCGATGACATTGCCTTTGATGGAGAGCGGATTCGTCCCGAACGACCCCAATATTGGGCGATCAACAAGCCTGTGGGCTTGGTGACGACGGTTCGTGACCCCCACGGAAGAGCGACAGTGATGCAGCTTTTGCCGGATGGCGTGGGGAGAGTGCACCCCGTAGGAAGACTGGACCGGGATAGCTCGGGGTTGCTCTTGATGACGAATGATGGAGATCTGACCCAGAGGCTTCTTCATCCTTCTCACGTCAGTGAGAAAGAGTATCGAGTGATTGCAAAGGGCAACATCGAGTCGAAAGTGCTTGAGAGGTTGCGTCGAGGGGTTCGCCTGGATGATGGACCTTCAGCCCCCGTTGGGGTGAGCTCTGTGCGTTATGACCCGGACTCAGAAACCACAACGCTGAATCTGACTTTGACGGAGGGGCGTAAGCGCCAGATTCGTAGAACTCTGTTGCAACTGGGGCACCCGGTCCGAAAGTTAAAGCGTATTCGCGTGGGTCCTCTCCGGCTGGGACGTCTAGGCACGGGAGCCGCTCGTCCTTTGACCGGTCCCGAGATCGTGGAACTCAAGCGGTACGCGTCGCAACTTGACCGAGCAAAGAGACCCGGGCGAAGCCGTAGGCACTCGGCAGGGCCTGGGCTTTAATCGGTCGAGGGGCAAGCGGCTCTTAGGAATCCCCTTGAGCCACTGCCGTGGGTTTCTGTCTTCCGACTCGGTCCACTGCCAGGGTACACCCGAGACCCAACAGGATGAGCGCCACTGAGCCGGCCGCTTGGCGACCAGAGGGGCTAAATCGGGTTAAGGGCCAGTCCTTCGGTTCGATGGTCGCGAGTTGGTCTGCTGTGGTGATGATGGACCCTTTGTGGATGAATCCAGGCTCAGGTGGACTGGGGGCTTGGAAAGGATACAGGCCAACTACGGACCCGAGCAAAAGTCCGAGCAGCAGGCCGAGAGTGAGCTTTTCAAAACGATCCAGAAGCCATCGGAGGAGATTGCTGACTCCGACGATGCCAATGAGTACACCAATTCCTACGGGGATGATGACGGTCATGGAGGCCATGATCAGTTCGGCATTCATTGCTGGGGAACCTTCCCCGCCGAGGATGCCTTGCTTCAAGTGATCGATACCGCCCAGGATGGGCTCGTACTGACCGAGCAGAAGGAGGAGATATCCGCCGCTGATCCCGGGCAGAATCATGGCGGAGGCGCCAGCGAGTCCAGAAAGGAGGAGTAATCCAAATTGGGCTTCATCGCTGCCGGGGCTGATGGCTCCGAAACTCATCCAGACCATGCCGAGAAAGGAGAGTCCTGCACCCACCAGCAGGGCCGGTTGGGCGGGGCGGGCGAGTCGCCAGACGAGCGGAAGTCCCCCGAGTGTGAGTCCAATGAAAAGGCTGTACATGATCCATCTTTGGTGGATCACGAGGTCTCGCATTGTGCCCGCGAGCAGCAAGATTGCAAGGAGTGCGCAGACGGCGATGGTCCCCAAGGTGAGAAGGGAGCGAACCTCGATTTTGAGCGTGGTCACTTTCGCGATCGAGGCGATAAATGTGGGGTAGACCCCGGCCGCAAGAAGCATTGTGCCCCCGCTAATACCCGGGACAAGGTTTGCAAGCCCCATGAGGATGCCGCCGGCCGCACTTCGGACCAAAAGTGAGGGCAATTCCATTTCCTCGGCTTCTTCTAAAGCATGTCCATGCGTCGATGAAGCTTGATCGGGCGCGCTATTGTTTGATGAGTCCAAAAGGCAGCGAGTCTCCTGAAAATGTGTGGTCGGCTCAGATGTTCTCTAAGCAGAGGGTCGATGTTGTTGCGGCGCGTTTGAGGGGCCTCATTCAACATAGTAGCAGCGGAGTTCAAGGTGTGTGGTCGCATGGTTTTGACAAGGTCTGTGGCCGAGGTTGCAGAGGTTTTCGATGTGCCGGCTGATTTTGAAGAATCTGAGGTCCGGAATCGTTACAACATTGCGCCGAGTCAGCCTGTGGCCGCGATTCGTTTGGAATCTGAAGGCGTACGCCGGTATGCCCCTTTGCACTGGGGCCTTATTCCGTCTTGGGTTAAGTCGCGGGAAGGTTTTCGCTTGCTGATCAATGCGCGATCAGAGACGGCTTCGGTTAAACCGTCTTTTAAAGAGGCATTCAAGAAACGTCGGTGTCTCATCCCTCTAGATGGGTTTTACGAGTGGAAGCGTTTTTCAGAGGATGAACCGGAAGCCAATTCGAACCGTCGGCGTCCATCACAACCGTATTACTTTCGCTCCGCACAGGCTGAGATGATGGCTGTGGCTGGAATTTGGGAAAGTTGGGTTGATTCTCGGACAGGGGAGGTCGTTGAATCCTGCGCTTTGCTGACGACGGCTGCCAATGAGACGGTCCGGCTGGTCCATCACCGAATGCCTGTTTTGATTGAGCCAAAGGAATGGCGTACGTGGCTTGACCCTGAACTTGAGGAGGGAGAGGGCTTGGCAAGATTGCTCGCCCCTGCGCCGGTTGGCCTTCTGGAATCATTACAGGTGAGTACGCATGTAAATAATGTTCGCCATAATGACATTCGCTGCATTGAGGCCGTAGGGTGAGCTTGCTTTGAGACCGGAATGCTACACCGCAAAGGTTAAATGGCTTCCGTCGTGGTCGATAAGAGGTTTGAGGTTTAGGAGATGACACAGATGAGAATGAAGAGTCGGAAAACCGGACGACGCATTCTGCTTGGAATGATTGGTTTTCTTTTTGTGGCATCGGTGCCTTGGTACCGACAGGGCGGTGAATTTCAGCTTTTCTTAGGTTTGCCGGACTGGGTAGCCGTGGCGATCGGCTGCTATGCGGTGGCGGCTTGTCTTAATTCTTGGGCTTGGTTGTGGACGGAAGTTGATGACCACGCTGAATTGAATTTTTTGCCAAAGTCGAATGATCAGGCTGAGGAGAAGGGGTCTTGAGCTTTTCCGAAGTGGGTGTGCTCGCCTTGGCCGTATATCTGACGGTCCTTTTGGGCGTGGCTGAGGTGGCGAATCGTGCGAGGCGGGAACTGACGCCTAGCGATCACTTCTTGGGCGGAAGAGAGTTAGGCGTCTTCGTGCTTTTTTTAACGTTGTATGCCACAGCGTATTCGGGGAATTCTTTGCTGGGATATCCCGGGAGAGCCTATCGGACGGGCTTTAGTTTTGTCATGGCGACGGGCTTTATGATGGCCATCATTGTGACCTTTCACGCCCTGGTGCCCCGTCTAAGGCCCGCAGCCATCCAGCGGGGCTACGTAACTCCGGGTGACTTTTTGAGGGATCGGTTTGGAGGCAGTCGCTCGGGAAGAATTCTTGGTTTTTCCGTGGCGATGTTGATGGTCTTCGCTCTCGCTAACTTTTTACTGGCTCAGCTGAAGGCCATGGGTTATGTGGCGAGTTTAGTTACGGGGGATTTGGTTCCGTACTCCTGGGGTGTCATTGGTTTGGCGGGTTTAATTTTATTCTATGAGACCCGAGGAGGCATGCGTGCGGTGGCTTGGACCGACGCGGCTCAGGGGATTCTCATGGCTGTGGGCTTGTTGACCTTACTGGTGTGGCTTTTGGTCGGCTCGGGGGGCATGACACAGATCACCCTCGAAGTCTCTAAAATTCGGCCTGAAGCCGTGGCCGTTCCCGACTTGAAAACCTCTGTAAATTGGTTCAGTACCATTGCACTTCTCGGGCTAGGAAGTGTGGTTTACCCTCAAGCGATTCAACGAATTTACGCCGCACGCACAGGTCGAGCTCTCTCACAGTCGTTTGCGCTGATGACCTACATGCCGTTGTTGACCACGTTTGTCGTAACCCTGATCGGGATTGCAGCGATCACTCGGTTAGAGGTAGGGACGGGAATTGACGCGGATGGGGTCATGCCGTTGCTCCTGAATGAATGGGCCCAGGAGGGGCCCATTTCGCGAGTCGGAGCCGTTGTGGTCTTTATTGGTGCTTTGTCAGCCATTATGTCCACGGCAGACTCATGCCTTCTCTCGTTGGGGTCTTTGCTGGCGAGAGACGTTTTTGGTCGGACCGGAGATGGAGCAAAGCAGGCTCAACAGGGAAAATGGCTCGCGGGTCTCGTTCTCGTGGCCATGATCCCACTTGCGCTTCATCGAGATGTTACGCTTTGGCGACTGATTGAACTTAAGATGGAAATTTTGATCCAGTGCGTGCCCGCTTTTCTTCTAGCTCTGCACTGGGGTAAGCAGACCGCGACGGCCACCTTGATGGGGCTCGTGGTTGGAACCATTCTGTCGGTGGGTTTAACGTATCTGGGGTTTTCTCAAGTTTTTGGGGTTCATGCGGGCGTCGCGGGCCTGGTGCTTAACTGCGTCGTCGTTGTGATCGGGTCTTACTGGAAACCTTCATTGCCTGTGCCGGTGAAAGCGTAACGAGGGATGTGCGACTTTAGGGCTGGAGTGAAGCCAAAAAATTCAACGCGCCTCCTCGCGTCCGCGTTTGTGATTTGTTTCAGTTTTCTTTCAACGTCGGCATGGGCAGTCAGTCCTGATGTGACCGTGGCCAAGGCTAGGGCCACTTTGGTTGTGGATCCGCCAACGCTAGACGGACGTTTAGATGATCCCGTCTGGCAATCCATAGAGCCCCTAAAACCGCTCACTCAAGTCGTTCCGGTGACGGGCGCGACTCCCAGCCAAGCAACCGAGATTCGAATCGTGCGTACCCAGGGGGCTCTTTATGTTGGAATTCGTTGTTTCGACACTCACCCCGATGAAATTATCGCTCGAGTGATGAAAGAGGACGGCAGCCTTCGCGGGGATGATCGTGTGGGTTTCTTTCTGGATACGTTTAGAGATCATCGATCGAGTTACTTCTTTGGCGTGAACCCGAATGGGTCTCGTTTTGACGCTTTAGTATCGTACAAGAGTTTTAAATCCGACTGGGACACAATCTGGCGAGCGCGTGGACGAATCGATGAACTCGGGTGGGTGGCAGAGATTGAAATCCCCTTTGAGTCTATTTCGTTTGACCCTGAAAGTGATATTTGGGGTTTCAATATTTACCGGGTCATTCGCCGGACAAACGAAAGAAATCGATGGACAGACATCGACATCAATCGCTCGTTTGGAAATATGGCGAATGCCGGCGAATTGTCGGGCATGCTAGGTGCGAATCAGGGTTTGGGCCTGGATATCGTCCCGGCCCTGAGTGTTCAGCGTATTGACGATGAAGTGAATGATGTTCATGAATTCAAGGCGAAGCCCGGTGGCGATATTTTCTATAGTCCCAGTCCTTGGCTGACGGCATCTTTGACGGCGAACACGGATTTTGCAGATACTGAAGTCGATCTCTTCCGTGTGAACTTGACTCGGTTTGCACTCTTTTTCCCAGAGAAGAGGGCATTTTTTCTTCAGGATGCGACGATTTTCGATTTTGGCGGATTGGGCTTTAATGGCCGACCGTTTTTCTCCCGCCGGATCGGACTTGTGGATGGGGAGGAGGTGCCCCTTCTGTTCGGTGGGAAAGTGACGGGCCGTCAAGGTCGGGTGAATTTTGGTTTTTTGGAAACTTGGACGGGCGCGGGGCAGGGGGTTGGGCAGAAAAGCTTAGGCGTTGAACGCGTCATGATTAATGTCGGCGAAGAGTCCTCGGTGGGATTTATCGCAACGCATGGCAATCCCGATTCCGATGAAGAGAATGGCCTGATCGGAATCGATGCACTTTATCGGAACAGCGATTGGCAAGGCGATAAGGTCGTTGAGGCGCGAGCATGGTTCCAAAGAAGTTTTACTTCGGGGGAAAATGGGCTCCAGTCTGGCTGGGGAGGGCAGTTGTCCTATCCCAATGACCGCATTCTTTGGTCACTGGAATATAAGGAATTGTCGGAAGACTTTTCGCCCAGCCTAGGGTTCGTGAACCGCCCCGACATTCGCTCGTACAATGGCGTGTTCCGTTATCGACTTCGCCCGGAGTGGATGAGGACCATCGATTTCTCCGTCTATGCAGACGTCGTGACAGACCGGGAGAATGTACCCAGAACCGCTCAGGCCTACCTCACTCCCTTTGATTTCAAGACAGCCATGGGGGACCGATTGTGGATGGGGTACTTGTACGACTTTGAACAGCCTAGGGAAGATTTTGAAATCTATCCTGGTGTGATTGTTCCGGTGGGTCAATACACAGATCATCGTTTTTTTTGGGACTATAAGGGCAGCAACGCACGGGTTCTAGCGATCTCTTTTTTGGGCGAAGCAGGCTCTTTTTATTCCGGCCGATTGGTTCAGGTGGATCCAAGTTTAGTCTTCAGGCCTTCAGAGCATCTTGCGATCTCGTTGGGGTATTCCGGGTCTTTTGTTGAACTTGAGCAGGGTGACTTTGAGAGGCATGTGGCGGTGGCTCGGTTGGATATTATGTTCAACGTCGATATCTCCTGGAATACACTTTTTCAGTATGAGCACGAGACAGGAGAGATCGGCATCGATAGTCGCTTTCGATGGATTATTGTGCCCGGGAGAGAGCTTTTTTTAGTCGTTAAACAGGAGCTTCAGTATCGAAACAACCAGGTGTATCTCAATCGCAGCCTGCCTTTGATTAAGTTGCGATGGACCTTTCGCTTTTAAGAGTAAAAAAGGTTTTGGGCTAAGCTTGGGCGAGATCAGTTCGGTCAGAATTTGAAGTTTTGGTCATCAATAAGTGGGTCTAGGGCAGGAGCACTGCATGAGATGCACGGGCTCTTCGGAGCCATGAAAACAGTGGAGGTTGAGAGCGCAATGTCCGAACGTGAGAATCGAAACCCTCTTCTCTTTATGGAGGGGCTTCCCCCATTTAATGAAATCGACGCCGGTGACGTGGAGGCCGCCATTGCATCACTTCTGGCCGAACTTGAGAATGAGCTTGTTTCTCTTGAAGACGAGATAGAGCCGACCTGGGAAAGTACTGTGGTGCCCTTGGAGTCCATGGGAGATCGCCTTGGCCGCTGCTGGGGCGTTGTGGGACACCTCATGGGGGTACGTAACGAGGAGGCCCTGCGTAGAGCCTATGAGGAGGCTCAGCCGAGGGTCGTGAGTTTTTCTCTTAGGCAGGGGCAGAGCCGCGTCATTTATGACGCATTAAGCACGCTTTCACAGAGCGCGGAGGGGGAGCGTTTGTCGCGGGCTCAAAAGCGTATTCTCACGAGCTTGTTACGGGATGCGGAGCATTCCGGTGTGGGGCTTCCTGATGCCCAGCGGGCTCGTTTTAACGAAATCGCGCAGTCCTTGGCTCAGCTCTCCACAGAGTTTAGTAATCGGGTGCTGGATGCCACTGAAGCGGGCGGGATTTGGCTTCGCGAGGCGGCGGAGGTTGAGGGGTTGCCTCAGAGCTTGCTCGAACTCACCGCTCAGTCTGCACGAGAGAGCGGAGAGCCCGAAGCCAGTGCGGAAGGCGGCCCTTGGAAGCTCGGCTTGGACCCGACTTGCGTGATGCCTTTCATGCAACATTCTCGTCGTCGTGACCTTCGGGAGAACGTTTACCGGGCCTACATAGGAAGGGCCGGATCGGGTGAGTTTGACAATACGGATGCGATTGCGCAGATCCTTCGATTGAGACAAGAACAGGCCCAGTTGCTGGGGTACGACTCCTATGCGGAGCTCAGTTTGTCGACCAAGATGGCGCCGGGTGTCGGAGAGGTGTTGAATTTATTAGAGGAGCTGAGGGAGCCTGCATTTGAAGGAGCCATCTCCGAGTTAGAGGAGTTGCGAACGTTTGCATCCGAGCAGGACGCAGAGTTTCAGGATGGTCTCGCACTTTGGGATGTTGCTTTCTGGGCAGAGCGGCTGAGAGAAAAGTCTTTCGCCTACAGTGAAGAAGATTTGCGCGGCTACTTCCCGCTGCCTCAGGTCTTAAAGGGGCTCTTTGAATTGGCTGAGCGTCTCTTTAAGGTCAAGATTGAGGCGCGAGATGGAGAAGCCCCGGTCTGGCATGAGGATGTTCGTTTTTTTCGAATCTTTGACTCTTCCGGGCGCGATGTCGCTGCTTTTTATCTTGATCCTTACTCTCGGCCTGGCCAGAAAAGGGGTGGGGCGTGGATGGATGAGTGCGTTGGCCGGAGTCGGCGTTTGGCCGTGGGTGAAGAGGACGTTCGCCTGCCGGTGGCCTATCTCGTTTGCAATCAATCGCCTCCGGTGGGAGAAGCCCCAAGTTTGCTGCTCTTCGACGAAGTGCAAACTCTTTTTCATGAGTTTGGACATGGGTTGCAGCATATGCTGACAGAAGTCGATGAGTCTCTGGCGGCGGGGATCCGCAACATTGAGTGGGATGCAGTAGAGCTTCCAAGTCAGTTTATGGAAAATTGGTGCTATCAAAAAGAGACTCTGGACTCCATTTCGTCTCACTTCAAGACTGGAGAATCTGTGCCGGATGAGCTTTTTCGAAAGCTCAAGGCCGCGCGAACCTATCGGGCTGCGAGTGATATGCTTCGGCAGATTTATTTTGCAAGGACCGACTTGCAACTTCATGCGCAGGAGTCGGGCTCTGAAGAATTGGATGCTTTCCAAGTTCAGCATCGCGTTGCAGAGCTGACGACAGTTCTGCCGCCCTTGGCGGAGGATCGTTTTCTTTGCAGTTTTGGACATATTTTTGCTGGGGGGTATGCAGCTGGGTATTACAGCTACAAGTGGGCTGAAGTGCTGGCGGCTGATGCTTTTGGGGCCTTCGAAGAGGCGGGGTTGGAAGACGCCGAAGAGATGGCTCGTTTGGGCGAACGCTTTCGATCCACGGTTCTGTCACTGGGCGGAAGTCTTTCGCCGGCTGAGGTCTTTGTGGCCTTTAGGGGACGAGAGCCAGAAACAGATGCTCTCCTGACGCAGTCAGGGCTGCTTGTCTCGCGTTGAAGGAGGGCGCCTATGAGAAAATCTACCAAGTGGTTCGAGCTATTCCTCGAGGTTCCGTGATGACTTACGGCTCAGTGGCCCGGTGGGCGGGTTTGCCGGGCCGGGCTCGGCAAGTAGGGTATGCGCTCCATAGGTTGCCTGAAAGTGTTGAGGATGTTCCATGGCAGCGCGTCATCAACGCTCGGGGGAGGATTAGCCTGCCCCATTGGGAGGGCGCCGGGGCGTATCAACGTTCCGCCTTGGAGAGCGAAGGTGTTCACTTCGACGGGGAGGGTCGTATCGATCTTTCTCGTTATGAATGGCACCCTGAGGTGGGCCGAGTGGGGCTTGATAAATCAAAGAAGACTCGATAGATCTCAAGAGGGTCTTTCTATTTAGAGTATGGGCCTCGCTTTCAAACAGGATCCTAACTCTCGCTTGCGAAAGACGCGTACAATTAATGGAAGGAGAGAGAGATGCAGGCCGAATCTATGGTGAAGTTGGCAATCGACTTTGAAAATCCGGGAGAGGAATGGTGGAGCAATGGAGGCCGAGATCTCTGGGAAGCCATTCTTGAGGGTTTTGACAACAACGCTGTGGTCGTTGAGGCGGCGCTGGCCGAGTCTTGGTTGACGCAGGCGGCTTCTATCCCTGGCTGGGAGGGAGGGCCTGAATTCTCGCCTCATCCGATTTGCCTCAAGGCCATTGATGAAGACGAAATCGTATAGGGCACGGATCCGCAACCGATTGGAGAAGTGCTAGGGTTCGGAATGCGTACTTAGCTTGAAAAAAAGGAAAAAATGATATGCAGAACGGAAGCGCTACCGTGATCGCGGCCTTGATTTTAGGCTTGAGTATTTTGGGGGGATCCTACTTTTTAGGCAAATCGGTTGATTCCATCTCAGAGAGTGTGGCGCAGTTGACGGCCGTTGCAGGCAAGATTCAGGTCGCGGGAGGAGCGGCTCCGAGCGCGCCTTCGCCGCCCCCGCAAAGAGGTCCCGATCCGAAGAAAGCCTATGACATTAACATCGCCGGCTCGCCCTCCAAGGGAGGCGGTGCCGATGCAGAGGTAACGCTCGTTGAGTTTTCTGATTTTCAGTGCCCCTTTTGCGGACGCGTGAACGGCACGCTGGAGCAGATTCAGGATGCCTACGGTGATCAGGTTAAGATTGTCTTCAAGCATCTTCCTTTGCGGATGCACGCTCAGGCGCCTTTGGCCCACGCGGCATCCGAGGCCGCTAAAAATCAGGGTAAGTTTTGGGAAATGCATGATTTGATCTTTGCTAATCAGCGAGAACTGACGGAAGCGAAATTCATCGAGCATGCGGGCACCCTTGATCTCGACATCGAACAATTCACCCTTGATATGAATTCGGCTCAAGTGAAGAAGCGGGTTGATTCAGATGCGGCGGAGGCACAGCGTCTCGGGGTCACCGGAACCCCCGGTTTTTTCGTCAACGGTCATTTCCTCTCAGGGGCTCGCCCCTTTGGCGATTTTAAGCGTCTGATTGATGAGCAAGCTAAAGAAGGCTAGTTCAGTAGCGAGTTGAGAATGAGAAAGAGCGCAGGGGGCGGCCTTGAGTCCCTGACTTCGGCCAGGCCGAGAGGCTGAAGCCTTTTCGGAAGATTTGGGATGTCCGTTCTACGAACGAGGAGTCTGCCGCCTCGGTCTTTTGGCTTCTTGAAAAGAAATTGCAGGGGTAGACCTGCGGTGAAAGGGGGGCTCCATGGCAACTATCTTGTCGAGCTATGCAGACGGCGTTTTGCAACTGACGATGAATCGGCCAGAGAAGAAGAATGCATTCAATTTGGCCCAATGGAATGCGCTGAAGGAATCGCTGGATGAAGCCCTAGCCGATTCACGAGTTGCGGTTGTCGTTTTGACGGGAGCAGGAGCCGATTTTTCTGCAGGACAGGACCTGACGGAGATGCTCTCAGGCGGGGGAGATTCGGGGGGCGAGCACCCTTTTCAAGCGGCGATGAAGACTTTATATACTTTCGATAAACCTCTCCTTGCGGCGGCGCGAGGCGTTGGAGTTGGTTTTGGCGCTACCTGCTTGTTTCATTGTGATCTTGTTTATGTGGGAGAGAGTGTTCGTTTGAAGCTCCCGTTCGTCAGTCTTGGGTTAGTTCCGGAGGCCGCGAGCAGTTACATGCTGCAGACTGTGATTGGCTACCAGCGTGCAGCTGAATTGTTTTTTACGGCGGAGTGGATCGATGCCAATAAAGCTGTTTCCAGTGGAATCGCTGCCGCTAAATGGCCGGATGAGGAACTTCTCGAGGCGACGCTCGAGAAGGCTCGAGAGATCGCGCAGTGGCCCGTGGGTGCATTGCAGGCCACCAAACGGACTCTTCGAGCTCCGCACCTTGAGGCGATCTGGGCGGCTGAGAAAGCCGAGCAGGAAGGGATGGTGCAACAAGTCGGCTCGGCAGAGAATATTGAAGCGATCACTGCTTTCGTTGAAAAGCGGAAGCCGGATTTTCGTAAACTCTCCTGACCCCGCGACGCCTAGGGCTTTCTCCTTCTGGCTGAGGCTCTTTCTCCCTTTGGCTGAGGCTCTT
>NZHD01000050.1 GCA_002691205.1 Deltaproteobacteria bacterium | reverse complement strand
TCGACATGAACCAAAGTGAGATCGAAACCCGGCCCATCCGCCTCATCGCCGGCGCGTCGCCCTTCTGTGAAACTTTTTTCAACAACGCTCGCGCAGAGAAAGATGATCTCCTTGGAGATCTCAATGCGGGCTGGACCGTTGGAAAACGACTTTTGCAACACGAACGGCAGAGTCAGACTGGAGCCTCTTTAGGTGGAGGCGGAAGCCAACGGAAATCTCTAAGAGATATGGCCGAGAAATACGTCGGACTCGACTCTCAGGGAAAACTCACCGACTCAGACCTCCGCAGTCGGCTAGCCGATCACATGATGGAAGCTCAGTCTCACTCTCTGACCATTGCTCGAATCATCGCCGAGTCTCGGGGCAGCGCGAAGGTAAGTGCCGCGGCCTCGATCCTAAAAAACTCAGCCGCGCAAGTCACTCAGCAACGTTCTGAACTCCTTCTCGAGATCCTTGGAAATCAAGGCTTAGGTTGGGAAGGAGATGAATATACAGCTGAGGAACTGGCCACAGTCCGGACTTGGCTGGGCGGTAAAGCTGTATCTATCTACGGCGGCTCTTTTGAGATCCAGAACAACATTATCGCCAAGAACATCCTTGGCTTGCCTGAAAATACTCAACGGGGTTAATACCCAACGAGAGGAGACGTCGTTATGGCGGCATTAACTGAAGAGCAGACCCTCCTGAAGGAACAGGCCAAGACCTGGGCCCGGGAAGAAGCACCTGTTGCAAAATTTAGAGAATTGAGGGACCGGCAAACCGAATCCGGCTTCGACAAGGCTGCTTGGGCTGCCATGGGAGAGATGGGCTGGACGGGAATTCTGATTCCAGAAGATCAGGGGGGAGTGGCCATGGGTCACCTGACCTTTGGGGTAGTGCTTGAGGAACTTGGACGCCAGTTAACCGCCTCGCCGCTGCTCGCTTCAGCCGGAACAAGTGCCTGCGCGATCTTGCTTGGAGGAGATGCCACCCAAAAGAACGAGTGGCTTCCCGCCATCGCCGACGGCAGCCGAATCGTGACCCTGGCCATCGATGAAGGACCCCGCCACGCTCCGCAGCAAACGGCCATGAACGCCGTATCTACAGACGCTGGTTTCGTCCTCAACGGTCAAAAAGTTCATGTTATCGAAGGCCTCTCCGCGGACGCTTTCATCGTTGCGGCTCGCACCAGCGGCCAACCCGGTGAAGAGGAGGGACTCAGTCTCTTTCTTGTCTCCGCTGACCAGACTGGACTCAGCCGAAACCGCCTGATCACAGCCGACAGTCGGGGCTATGCGAATCTTGAATTTTCAGACGTCGAGGTGCCAAGCAGCGCTCTTCTGGGCGAGCTTGACCAGGGGAACCCTCTGTTGGAAAGAACGCTGGATTGTGGTCGAGCCCATCTCGCAGCTGAGATGCTCGGAGTCGCCGCTCAATCTTTCGATATGACGCTCGATTATCTAAAAAATCGAGTGCAATTCGGCCAGCCGATTGGGTCTTTTCAAGCCCTCGGCCATCGAGCCTCAAATCTCTATACAGAGATGGAAAAAACGCGGTCTTGTGTAGAGGCCGCGCTCCAATCTCTTGACGACGACGCGGACAATGCGGCCGAACTCTGCTCCCTCTCTAAGTGCAAAGCGGGGCAGTTCCTTCACCACATGTCCAACGAATTAATCCAGATGCACGGCGGCATTGGAATGACGGACGAGTACGATGCCGGCCTTTACCTTAAAAGAGCCAGAGCTCTTGAATTCGAATTTGGAAATCAGGCGTTTCACCGAGACCGCTTCGCCTCCTTCCGCGGATTCTAGACCTCCGCCATCTAACCAGTCTATAATGAGAGAGAGAGGTGGGTTGAGCTTTTCAGCCCACCTCTGATACTTTCGTGCCCTGCCCCCGTTCGCGTCGGGATTTTGGGTCGTGATCGGGTCCTTGCAAGTCAAGACGAGGGCGCCTCAACGTCTTTCTCAAAGGAATCAGAGCGATGAAACGCCTGGCCGATCTCTTCGTGCGCTGGATCCCCGATGCTTTTCCCATCGCCTTGATCCTCACCGGGGTGACCGTCTTCTGCGCGGTCGCCTTAGCGGGGTACCCCTTCCAATCCACGGTGAAAGCTTGGGGAGACGGCTTTTGGAACCTATTGAAGTTCACCAACCAAATTACACTGACGCTTCTGCTGGGGTATGCGCTGGCCGCAACTCCTCCTGTGGAGCGGCTTCTCCGCCGCACCGCTTCGCGCGTCAGTTCCGCACGAGGGGCCTACATGACCGCCTGTGGCATCACGGGCCTACTGGCCCTGATCTCATGGGGGTTGAGCCTAGTCTCCGCCGGCATCGTTGCTCGGGCCATCGCTCGCGCCTGCCAAGAAAAAGGAATTCGTGTCCATTATCCGTTGCTCGTCGCTTCTGCATTTTCAGGTTTTGTGATTTGGCATCAGGGGCTCACGAGTTCCATCGGGCTCGCGATCGCGACATCGGGACACTTCCTAGAGGATCAAATCGGGCTGATTCCCACCTCTGAGACCCTCTTTACCCCCTGGAATATAGGACTCGCGATGGTCATTTTAATGGGGCTCCCTCCCCTGATGGCTCGTCTTCACCCAAAGAACGAGTCCTCCGTCATTCCCATGCCGCAGGAGAAAGAGATCACCTCAACGCCGACCGCGACCGGCCCGATCACTCCTGCGCAACGGATTGACTCCTCGAGAGTTTTGCTTGTCCCACTGCTCGCAATGGCCCTTTTTTATCTCGGCTGGCACTTCCTTGCGGAGGGTCGTGGGCTTGAACTGAATATTCTTAATTTTGCATTTCTGTTTGTGGGTATCGCACTCGCGGGCTCAGCGGCCGGGTACGCCCAGATTATTCTTCAGGGCGGACGTGTAGCCGCTCCCTTTTTGCTCCAGTACCCCTTCTATGCAGGCATTGCCGGAATCATGGCCGAGTCTGGACTAGCCCGCATCATCATTGATTTTTTTGCCTCCGTTTCCAACGAAGTCACACTGCCACTCTTCGCCTTTCTCTCCGCGGGTCTTCTCAATATTTTCATTCCCTCTGGAGGTGGGCAATGGGCTGTCCAAGGTCCGCTCATGATGACCGCCGCCATGGAGGCCGGAGCCGACGTCCCCCGAGTCGCTATGGCCGTCGCACTCGGAGATCAATGGACAAACCTCATCCAGCCACTCACTCTCATGCCGGTTCTTGCCATTGCGCAGATCGCCGTTCGGGATGTGCTCTCCTATACGTTCGTCGCACTCCTCTTCACCGGAATTATTTTCGCCACCGCTCTCTTCCTCTAACTCCAACAGCGACCTACGTCCCCTCCCTAAGAGCGAGGAAACAGAAGTCTCTTCTCAGCCAAGATCAAGGGGCTCATTTCCTTAAAGAGAGATTTCAGTGTATGTTGCCTTTGAATTAAAAGTGGAGGAAAGCATGCGAGTACTGGCTCTGGGTGGAAGCGGCGGCATGGGCCGGTTCGCTGTCCGTGCGGCGATTGAGATGGACACCATCGACCGAGTGGTGGTCGCAGATCTGAATGCTTCGGTGGCGAAGAGTTTCGCGAACGAACTCGGACCCAAAGCAGAGGGGCTCGGTCTCGACGTGACCCGGGAAGACGCCTTGCGACAGGCCATGATGGACGTGGATGCTGTGATCAACACCGTGGGCCCATTTTATAAGTTTGGTCCCCCCATCCTGCGCATGGCCATTGAGTGCGGCCGTCACTATCTCGACATCTGCGATGACTGGGAACCCACCCTTGAGATGCTGGCCCTTGAGGATCAAGCCCGCGAGGCCGGCGTCACGGCCGTCATAGGACTAGGGGCCAGTCCCGGGCTCACCAACCTTCTGGGGCTGCTCGCCATGCGCGAACTCGACTCTGTGGAAGAACTCTATACGGGTTGGAATGTAGCCGGGGCCGTCCCCGAGGAGGAAAGCTCGCAAAGCAACGTAAATGCTGCGATGGAGCATGGGATTCAGCAAATCACCGGGACGGTTCGCGTACATCGGAACGGCACAGACGAGATGGTACGCCCTCTTGAAAAAGTTGAGGTGTCGTATCCCGGAATCGGCCCAAAGACCGCTCGTCTGTTCGGACATCCGGAAGCCGTTACCTTTCCGCATCATTACCCCGAAATTCAGACCTCACTCAACTTGGCACACGGGATGGAGAGGGACCGATGGTTCATCCTCAGCCTCCGCACCCTGGTCGACTCGCGAATTCTGTCCGCCCGGATGGCCGCTCGCCTCCTTGGATGGATGGAAGGACTTCAAGCACCGTCCTCGAGCACCGAACTCCAACCCCTCGACGAACTTCCTGTCGTCTATGGTTTGGCCGTTGGGAAAAAGAATGGACAAAAAGCCTCAGCCGGAGTCGCCTTTGACGACTCGGGCGAGTACGGGATGGGATACGCCACGGGCGTGCCCCTCGCCTGCGGGCTTGAGCTTCTCTCGCAAGGCAAGATTACCGAGCGCGGCGTCTTTGCGCCCGAGTCAGGGGCCATTAACCCCGAAGAATTTTATGACTTGTTGGCCAGCAAAAGTTCGGGCGCCGCCCAGACTGGTGAATCCACTCTGATCTACAGTCGTTCATGGGAATAAATACAAAGTCCCCATGACGGAGCCCAAGACCGAAGGAGCTCTGAACTCTCCCTTTCCATCTCTAACAAGTCTCCCGAACTCAAATCCTGAGACTATCCAGGAAGCTCAATGAACGACCGAAGAATTCGCAAAGCTCAGCCGGACGAAATGAATAAGATCACGGCCCTGATGACCGTCGCGTTCTGCAACGATCCCTTTGCGAGGTGGATCTATCCCGGACCCGAGATGTATCTCGCCCACTTTCCTCAATATTTCAAAATCTTTAGCGAAGAGGCCTTCAGCCAAGACACGGCTTTTGTGGCCGAGCCTTTTGCCGGAGTAGCCATGTGGCTCCCTCCAGGAACTGACTTTGACGAGAGGGCTCTCGGACAACATTTTACCGAGACCGTCCCGCCTGAACGACTCGCCGAAATGGGCGCTCTCCTGACTGAAATGGAAGAGCAAACGCCCGAGGAGGACGTATGGTACTTGCCCATGATCGGTGTCGATACAAAGTTTCAAGGCCAAGGCGTTGGAAACTTTTTGATGCAATCGGTACTCGCGCAAACGGACCAGATCAAGATCGCCACCCATCTGGAATCCTCAAACCCCGCAAATGTGCCTTTTTACAATCGGCTCGGATATGAAATCGTGTCCGAAATTAAAACCTCAAAGACCGCACCGCTTATGACCGTTATGCACCGCTCTCCTCGTTCAACCTGAATCCCCTTGCTCCTCGAACCACCCAAACCCGTTGCCTACAAAAAGGATGACTCCGAATGCCCTCTGTCAATGAAGTAGCCGAGTTCAACACGATCAACCGAATCGGCGTCCTCAGTCTGAATTCGCCCCCCGTCAATGCCCTCTCCGCCTCGGTCCGTGCCGGACTCCTCGCGGGCGTACAACGAGCGGCCGAAGACGACGCGGTGGACGCGGTGGTGCTGATCTGCCGAGGGCGAACCTTCATCGCAGGCGCGGACATCACAGAGTTCGGCGGGCCGGCCAAGGGCCCCGGGCTCACAGAAGTCCAAGAAGCCATCGAAAACTCCAGCAAACCTGTGATCGCGGCCATTCACGGAACGGCTCTAGGTGGCGGACTTGAGGTCGCCTTATGCTGCCATTACCGTGTGGCCTTGGAGTCGGCGCGTTGCGGCCTGCCGGAAGTGAACCTAGGTCTTTTGCCCGGAGCCGGGGGCACCCAGCGATTGCCTCGACTGGTGGGCGTCGAAACGGCCCTGGAAATGGTCACCAGCGGCCGCCACGTCCCCGCGGCCGAATGTCTCAAACTCGGATTAATCGATCAAATCGCGCCAGAAGGAGATTTAGAGTCGGCCGCGCTCGCTTTCGCAGAGCAGGTTGTGGCCGAGAAGAGACCTTTGCGAAAGGTGAGAGACATCAATGATAAGCTTGAAGCCGCTCGGGGGAGGCCCGAAATCTTTGAAGCGTTCCGCAAGGGCATCGCTCGAAAGACACGCGGATTCTTGGCCCCGGAGTACAACGTGCAGTGCATTGAGGCCGCAGTAAATCTGAATTTCACCGAAGGACTGGCGGTGGAAAGCCAACTCTTTACGGAACTGCTCAAGGGGCCTCAATCCGCAGCTCAGCGTCACGCGTTCTTTGCCGAACGGGAAATTTGGAAACTCCCCGATGTCCCCAGAGATACGCCTCAGATCGAGATTCACAAGGTCGGCATCATCGGGGCAGGAACCATGGGAGGTGGGATCGCGATGAACTTCGCGAACATCGGCCTTCCCGTGACCTTAGTGGAAACCAATCAAGAGGCACTTGACCGAGGTCTGGCTGTCATTCGCGCCAACTATGAGCGCAGCGCCAGCCGAGGACGACTTTCACCGGAAGAGGTTGAAGAACGAGTGAATCTCATCGCGGGCAGTCTAGAGATGGAAAAAATCGCAGATGTGGATTTAGTGATCGAGGCCGTCTTTGAAAGCATGCCCCTTAAAAAAGAAATTTTTGAACGACTCGATGCGATCATTCAACCCAATGCCATTTTAGCGAGCAACACCTCCGCGCTTGACGTCAACGAGATTGCACACGCCACGAAGCGGCCTGAATCGGTCATTGGCTTGCACTTTTTCAGCCCCGCCAATGTCATGCAATTGGTCGAAGTCGTACGAGGAGACGCGAGTTCAGACGCAGTGATCGCCACCTCAATGGCCATCGCCAAACGGATCGGAAAGAAAGCCGCCCTTGTCGGTGTCTGCCCCGGGTTCGTCGGAAACCGCATCTTGGCCCCTCGGCAGTTCCAGGCCAACCAACTCATCCTAGAAGGCGCCATGCCCTGGGACGTAGACCGAGTCCTCTTTGACTTTGGCCTGCCCATGGGGCCTTTCGCCATGAGCGATTTAGCCGGTCTCGACATTGGCTGGGACAAAGCCAAGTCCAAGGGCCAAACCGTCCGCGACGTACTCTGCGAGATGGATCGCCGGGGTCAGAAAACCGGAGCCGGTTACTACGACTACGACGAGAGCCGTCAGGCCGCGCCTTCGCCGGTGGTCGAAAAAATCATCCAAGACTTCGCTACGCGCGGGGGACGTGAGGCCCGAAGTATTTCCGACGATGAAATACTCGCTCGCTGTATCTACCCCATGATCAACGAAGGCGTCAAGATTCTCGCCGAAGGCAAAGCCATTCGAGCCTCGGACATCGATGTGATCTGGATGAGCGGCTATGGCTGGCCCGTCTATCGCGGGGGGCCCATGTTTTACGCTGAGCAAGTCGGCCTGGCTCAGGTCCTCAGTCGTCTGGAGGAATTGGCTGCAGAATATGGAGAGGCTTTCACGCCGGCGCCCTTACTCACGGAACTCGTCGCCCAAGAGCAAAGCTTCCGTGATCGAGGGTTCTAGTCCATAGGCGTCTTTTGCAAGTGAAGTCAGTGTATTTTGAGAGGCAGGAGAAAATAGAAAATGAGCGCCTATGATCCTTTTCAAAGAGGTCCTTATCCAGCTGGCGTCCGCACTGTTGAATGGACCGACCCTAAAAGAGGACGAACGCTCCCAGTCGAGATTTGGTATCCGGCCCATGAGACCCATCGCGACGAAGACCTCGACGAGGCTCGTTGCGACCGTTTTAAACCTACCCCCATGGCCCCTGAGGTCAGCCAGTCTGCGGCTCGAGACGCGCAGTCCCTTCCTGGACACCACCCCCTCATTGTCTTTTCCCACGGCTTCGGGGGGGAAAGGCGTCAAACCACTCATCTGTGCACCCACTGGGCGAGCCACGGCTATGCGGTCATGTCCATGGATCATGTGGGCAACACGTCGATGGACATGATCGGCGCAGCCATGGGCAGTGGAACCACCGATCCAGAAAAGCAGATGGTTCAGTTCATCGCGGATCGGCCGGCCGATGCCTCTTTTATCATCGATGCGGCTCTGGCCGGCGAAGCAGATCTGAACATCGACCCAAAACGGATTGGGATATCGGGTCACAGTTTTGGAGGGTGGACGACTCTCGCCACCACCGACCGCGATGCGCGTGTGCGAGCTGTGCTCCCTCTGGCTCCAGCTGGAGGCCAGACTCCTCTCACGCCTCCCGGCTTAGCCAATAAGATGGCGGAATCACTTAGGCTCAATTGGGACCACTCGGTTGAGACGCTCTACTTGGTTGCGGAGTTCGACACATTGCTGCCCTTGGAAGGAATGCGGGAGCTCTTCGAAAGAACACCCGAGCCGCGCCGAGGACTTAATTTACTCAATGCCGATCACTTCCATTTCTGCGACCGGGTCGAGCAGGCCCACAACTTTTTCCAAATGATGGGTCCGATGTTGACCAAGGCGATGACGTCCAATGAAGGTGAGACGGACATGGCAGAGAGACTCAAGAACATGAAGTCCAGCGAAGACCTTTGCCCGGGCGAGCATGCGTACGAATTCCTCCGAGGTCTAGGGCTAGCCCACATGGATGCTTCACTTAGGGACCATGCCGATGCGCAAGCGTTTATGGCTCAAGATCTCGTAAGTCTCCTTGGAGACCGGGGCATTGCCGTCGAACGCCTTTAATCAACGCCTATTCTCCCCCAGCTGTCACGCGAGAGTCTCCACCGATCTAGTTTTATTCACCTGCTTCCCAACTCCCCATGGAACCCGACTCTCTAGACCGGCCTCAACCGATCAGAGGCCCTACGAGCTCCATCGCTTCCACAAACCTTATCGCTGGCTGCAGTAGCCCGAACGAAGGTCGTAGCGCGCGTCCGCCACGGGCTCGAGGGTGACCACTTCCCAACTGCCACCCTTTTGGGCAGGATCAAGGACTCCGTTGGGAACAATAAACTCACGCCCGGTATACCTCTCAGCCACAGTTTGACGTTCCCAAGGCTTACAAACAAAGGGATTGGGCATCGGGTTGTACCCCAGCCCGACTCCGGTGTTGAGAGCATTGGCGTCTTGGCAAAGCTCAAGGAGGCCTCGAAAAGCAGCCGCATCAGGGACCCCATCGTAATTGGACATGAAGTTTTCGAAACACTCTACGGTGCTCGGTCCGCCCGGCCCAACTTTCTCTCCCCCGGCTGCAGCCCGGGCCTTCAAGTACTCGGGACGGCAACCACGGAGATCGTCTGTCGGCGGAAAGCCCGGGTTCCTCGCCCAGCCTCGGCCCCGCTTGCATCCCGTGACCTTGGAAAATACGTTCACCACATCCGAATACCAGCGCCTAAGTCCTTTCTTTAAGGGCAGCGCCGAGTAGGCCAAGACGACTTCTTTCTGTGCCTCTAGATCAAAAATGAGGCCGAAAGTTCTCTCTAGCAAGAAAGCCCAGGTCTCAAAAGAGGGCACACGAATCTGCTCTTTCTCATCAATAAAAAAAGTACCGTCCGGTTGAATCGCTTCTTTTTTATACACAAAAATAGAAATCGGATGATCTGCAGCCGATGAATTTTTGTTTGAGATCGGCACTGGAAAACCGATATAAGAACCGATACCCACGCGAGTTTTGATGGGATCATCGGCATAAAGACAACGGAGCGATAAATACTTTTCGAGGTTGGTGCTGCCGCTGGCCCAGGCCAGCGAAAATTCTTCGGGGTAGAGGTGCGTATCTTCAGTTACTCCACCAAACGGGCTGTCGTACCCCCAAGGTACGGTTACATACAGAGATGGATCTACGCAGGCCACCCCATAGCTCTCCCAAACGGACCGGTACTCGGAGGGCGTTGCAATGCACGCCTGACCCGGAGGAACTTCGCAACGGGGGAGCGAACCTTCGCCTCCCTCACCTTGAGCAGGAAAAGAAAAAAAGATAGACCCGCACAAGAGCCAGACCAGGAAGAGCCCACTGCGCCCACCCCCTGCTCCCTTGCTCCAGAGAGCCCAACACGTGTTTTTGGCGTCTAGATCAAACATAAAATGAGCTTAACATGAGAAGCTAAAACGAATCAATCGTCTCTGCATGGAGTCTCCACCGACCCCCAGCGTCTCGCGAGCCACTCCACAACGATGAACCTCAAGCACGCAGCCCGATCGGCCCAAGCGTACGCCACCCTTTTGCCGGAAAGGTGCCGACTTCTTTCCGGCCTTCAATGCGCAAATATCCAGATCGAACCAGAGCAGAATTCAACCAAGACCTTCCGCGCAACGACAACCCGGCCTTTTAAAAACATCTCGGGAGCGACGATGGACGGGGTCGCAAGTCGGAGCTTAGATGTAGCGTCTATAAGTCGGAGCCCAGCATTGAAATGATGGCCATCAAAATCACCGCTTGGACGATCCATCCAAAAATACAGACACCCACAGCTCTCCATGTGCTCTCATAGTCAAGCGCCTGCCTAACTGCAATCACCATGGCCACCAACATCCAAACCCCTGCGACCCCCGACACAAAGGCATTTAACCCTGGAACGATCCCGAGCACTCGAATCAGACCCGGGGCACTGGCAAAGCCAATCGTCCGAAGAAGTTCGCCATGGTCCGCCTCAGTGCCAGACTCCGGGAACAATCTCGTTCCAATAAAATAAGTCAGGAACGCCCAAATGTACCAACCCATAAGCGCACCCAATGTGCCAACTATAATTCCGGTGAGCCCTCCGGCTGCGATGTTTCCGATTCCGGCCGCGATGGCCGAAAGAACCACGACGGTCATGGCTTGACGCATGGCCCCTCGGTCGGCCTCAACCTCTTCGTAAAGTTGAACATCCAACTTAGCCGCGCGAATCATACGATCCTGTAGACCGTCCATAGTTTGTCTCCTCCTAGGCCCAAAAGCATAGGAAAGACGAGTGACTATTCAACGCAAGCTCCAAATCAGGCGCCTACTCGGGCTGAGACGGACCGATCACCCCTTCGCTACATCCGACCATGTTCGACTCGTGCGAGAGTGCCCTCGGTGAGACCTCAAACCGGGCCTCGTTTTCGGGCCCTTTTGATCCAGCCGTGATTATACTGTCGCTGGAATCGCCTCTCAGCGATGCGCTGTAATCTTGCTCGCTGAGGCGTTGAAGCGATCCCCATAAGGAGAGACCCCCGAAACAGCCAGCGCGCTCAAACATTCTACGATCGATTCGAAATGACAGCTTCTCTCGGAAGCTCACCTAAAAGCACGGACTCACACCCCTATAAACTCAAAAGATAAGGACTCATCATGGCTCAGGGTGACGCAGAACCGATCACCGTCTACGGTTCCAAGATCTCGTACTACACGGGAAAGCTTGAGGGCTACCTCCGCTATAAAGAGATTCCCTACCGGTTCGTAGCCCTGTCGCCCTCCATAGGACGTCGACTCCGTCGAGAGACGGGGACATCACAGATTCCTGCGGTCGAACTCCCCGACGGCCGCTTCATGACCGACACGACACCTATGATCGATTGGTTCGAAGCACATTATCCGGAACCAAGCGTGATCCCCAGTGATCCTCTCCAAGCTTTCGCAAGTCGCCTCGTAGAGGATTATGCCGAGGAGTGGCTATGGCGGCCTGCCATGCACTTTCGCTGGAGCTACCGATCAGACGCCCTGCTTCTCAGCGCCAAAATCACAGACGAACTTCTGACAGAAATCCCCCTACCCAGCTTTGCGAAACGCTTCGCCATGCGAAGGAGACAAGGCGGCTACTATGTGCGCCGAGATGGAGTCGATCAAACAACCTGGGACCATGTAGAGTCCATTTACTTCGACACACTCAATCGTCTCTCGAACATCTTTGCGAAGCGCCCCTTTCTTTTGGGCAAATCCCCCACCCTCGCCGACTTCGGATTCTTCGCTTCGATGTTTCGACATTTTTCCCAAGATCCGACACCGGCCGAGATCATGCGAAGCCGTGCCCCTCGAGTTTTCGAATGGCAAGCTCGCCTCTGGAACGCACGGGCGAGTGCGGCAGGCCCTGAGCTCCTTTCGGGGATCCCTCAGGACTGGGGAACATTCCTCACCGATATCGGATCCGCGTACCTTCCTTACCTCTGTTCCAATGCAGAGAGCTTTGCTTCAGGCAAGAATCGACACGACGTCACGGTAGAGGGCATCACTTACCGAAACCTTCCCGTCTCCCAGTACCGCGTCTGGTGCCTTGAGCGATTGCGCTCACACTTCGAGGTACTCCCCAAAGAGACAAAACTACAGGCCCAAGCGCTTCTCGAGAGACACGGTGCCTGGAAACCCCTCTGGCAGGTTGAGGATCTTCGGTCCGGCCACGACCCAAATAACCAAGTGCCTTTTCAAGGTCGCAAGGTCCACTACGACCTAAGAAGACGCATCTAGACGAAGTCGGCCACCGTGCGAGAAGAGCGATCTCAGCCTTTCCCGAGGAACTCGGCTCACGAACAGGCCTAACTGCGGGGGGAAACAGTGGAACCACCGCATTCCTCCTTTTAAAAAGGAGGCTACCGTCCCTTCCAGACGGGGTCACGCTTATTTAAGAAAGCCACCGCCCCCTCAGCCGCATCCTCGCTCGTGATGCAAAGATGCTGCAGACGCGCTTCTGCACTAATGGTTTCCGCGACAGAGTCTTCCAAAGCTTGACCGAGAGCTTGCTTGGCGTAACGAAGAGACAGGGGAGCCTTGTTGGCCAATACCTCTGCCCACTCCAGCGTGGACTCCAGAAGTTTTTCAGCCGGCACCACCCGATTGCACAATCCCCAATCCAAGCACTTTTGTGCCTGCAACTTTTCACCCGTAGCAATCACTTCATACGCTCGCTTGCGTCCTAAGGTTTGAGCCAAATGCCACGTTGCTCCGCCATCGGGCACCAAGCCGATCGCAGCAAAGGCTTGATACATGAAGGCGTTGTCCGCCATCACCGTCAAATCGCAGACCATGCCATAAGCTGTCCCAATCCCTGCGCAAGCGCCGTTGATCGCACTGATCCAAGGCTTGGGCGCCGTATAAATTTCCATCAGAGACGGTTTAAATTCTCCGTTCAGTTGATCTTCCACCCGGAAGTTTTCTGTATCTTTGGGCACGGCAGAAAGGTCTGCACCCGCACTAAACGCCCGTCCCTTGCCCGTGAGGATCGCCACCCGCACGGAGTCGTCTCCGTTCACCTCACGAATGGCTCCCAGCAAATCTCGCCGCAGGGCTTCGTCAAAGCTATTGAGTTTTTCGGGACGATTCAGACTCACCACCGCCACCGCTTCAAAGCGCTCCACTGTCACCGTCTCATATTGACTCATACTCAATTCCTTAGTTTAAGCACCGTTTTCTCTAAGTTAACCAGGGAGGTTGGATGGTACACCCTTGCCCGGATGCAGGGAACTATGGCTCAGGAGAGGCACTAAGACCAAAATTATCCCAGGACAAGGCGGTATAAAACCCGATGCCTCTTCATTTCTCAAGTTCTTTTTCGTAGGACACCATCCCGTTTAAGTCCATCATTTCTACTTTCAAATAATTCGGCTCAACTACAAAATGAGCGAAGCCCGGCTGACCTTCAATAAAGTCTGTCTCGGAATGAACCGATTTAATTGGATCTACTTTCTCGCCGCCACCATTCGTGCTCACATGCAGTGGCTCATTGCTGCGCTGAAGCACCTGCTGAAAACGATCATTGGCACTGATGTACAAATCCACCTCAGCCGCTTTAAGGACGGAGATGAGATTGCCCAGGACCCGATCTCTTGAAAAATCATTATCGGTTAAACTTCGCGTTGGATAGTGACCAACAACGATCCGCCAGATAGGGTCTCCCGGCTTGGACATTTCTCTCAACAGAAAATCGACCTGAGGCAAAGAATCTTTTCTAAGCGAAACGGTGTCCAGAAAAATGACTCTCATAAGAAGGCGATCATCCACTTTCCCAAAATCGCGAGCGTAATACGGCGCATCCATTCTCCATCGCCCGCTTCCCGTCTTGTTCTTTGAATACTCTATTTGCGCCGCCAAGTTACCTCGATAATCATGATTACCCGGAACGGCGTAGAAGGGCATGCCTCGAAGATGAACGCCGTCGTACAGGTTTTCAAACTTCGTTTGCCACTGCGCATCGACAACCGAATCAACCCCTTTGGGATAAAAATTATCCCCCGCCAAAATGGTAAAATGAGATTCTTCTTGAGCGGCCAGAGACTCCATGGATGCAGCAATGCGCTTGGTATCTGAGTTGTCATAACCCTGACGCCCCACAGCCATAAAGGAGAGACGGTCCGCCAACTCGGCACTCGGTGCGGGGACAGGGGGTGAAACTTCTTGCACGGAGATCAACCCAAATCCCAAGACAAAAAAGGCTACTCCTGAGACAAGGAAGCCCAAGGCAAATTTTTTAATTTCCATAGAAATTAAAAACCATCAAGGAATTAGGGCATCCGTGAATACCGAGCGTCATGGTCACAGAAGATCTCAATCGCGGACCGTACACCTCGCCTAACACAAATAGTAATTTTGACCGTAAGCCATGACGCGACTCGCTTTCCTTACGCGGAGGAGCTTTGCGCATTTGAATTTGGCTCAGACCCCGGGATGACCGCGGACGCCCGAGAGGCCTCGCAAGCTAAGAAAAATTCACAAGCCTGGGCGACCTTCTGCACATGGGGCTCCATCCACATCTCGGTGTGCCCCTCCCCCACCCTTTGAGAGAAGAAAGGACCTCGAATGTACTCATGCCAGCCCAAACTCAGATCCCTCTTCGCCTTCATCGTCTCATCGGTCCACAACAGAGCAACCGGGCCCTTAAATTCAAACCTTTCATAGTTCAGATAAGCCACATGGATGGCGCGTTGAAGAAAACCCATTTGATCTCTTCGCTGGACGAGTCTTTTCTTCTTGCTTCCGCCAAGACGCTTCCTTCCTGCTGCAACGAGCTTCTTAAAGGTATCGACTCCCTCTTCTTCTGGGCGTTCGAAATACTCGTTCACACTCTTGGCCAATCGATGGATCGGGTTCCTCGGGCGCAAACGGTGAGCGCTTCGCGATAAATCGGGACAAACGGTGTCGAACAAAACGACACTTTGCACATCCTGGCCGTTGTCAGCAAGAAGCTTGCCCAATCTTAATGCTATGGCGCCGCCGAAAGACCAGCCGCCTAAACGCCAGGGACCCTGATAGCCGAGTCGATCCAGCCTTTCTAACGCGTAATTCGACCAAGCTATATCTCGTCGCGGAAAATCTTCTCGAAGCTCGCCGCGAGGAGGATTCACCGCCACCACAGGCTGCTCTGGGCCAAGGAGGTAGGCCAATCCCTGAATGTGACGAATTTCCGTATAGGTCTGAACTAAAAAAAAAGGCCACTGGCTGCCATGAACATTAAATCCCACTAAATCCGCAGCCAGGGCTTCATCGGGGATCTCCTCCTCTACAGAGAGGGAATAGAGAGCTGTCTCATTTAACGCCATTTAGAATCATCCCCGCGGCCTAACGTCACCGAACGAAATTTTTCAACTGTGAGCGAAATCGAACATACAAGGTGAAACCCATCGCGCCAGATTCGCACACTCGCTGCGCCGATTCTCTCACAAACGCAGCTCCGTGCATAGAGATTGAGCACCCATCACTAAAAAGAGCCACAAAAAAAGAATATTTCAATAAGCCTACAATGAACCTGAGTTCCTTATCTCAGACAACCTAATGGCGTACGGACAAGCAAATATTACACATAAGCAGCCGACGCGTATGACGGTTTGTCTCAAACAACACACACCTGGATTGAGCGAAACATTGCACGCATCGAAGGCAACAAAAGCAACCCCTTAGCGATCCTTTGGCTCAGCCTTCTTGACCCTAATTTTGTGACCATCTACGGTTTTATTGTTAAGATTTTTCATGGCCGCCTTCGCATCACCGACCTTCGGCATTTCGACAAATCCAAAACCTTTCGACAAGCCTGTCGAAGAATCCATCGTAATCGTGCAGTACTGCACGGCACCGAATTCCTGAAACAGCTTTCCTAGCTCTTGCTCAGTCGTCGAACGATCCAAATTACGCACCAACAATTTCATAGTTTCCTCAACGTCTCACCTAAAAATGGCAGAGGACTATCCTACACTGTCGCGAATATTTGGCACAATTTAAGAGCCAAAGTCGAACTTAGGCCGCCCCAGATAACCCTTTTTCGCCTATACGGGGCTACCTTCGCAGGCCCTCAAGACTGCGGGACCATGCATTCCCACCTCCTCCTCTCCTGGGACGCTCCCTCACTGAAACGATCTCAACATCAAGGCCGCATACCCGGGCGCATGTCGGTTCTATGCCGTACTGTGAGGACAGCATGGTGACAAAAAAAGACATCTCTAAAGCCTCATCCTTTCTTGACCACTCGAACGCAAGCAGCGAAGGGATCGAGGAAAAGTGGGCAGCGAGCAACGAACAATGGTGGGATTGGTACCTCTCGCTCGCCCAAAACCGAGATGAGGACGCAGGACCAGAGATTTCATTAGACCCCCTCCCCTCTCTATCGCCTCCCTCCATGAACGAACTATCCCAAGAGCACAAAACGGCCTATTCGCTTAACCCCGAGGCCATCGAATTCTTCCAGCGCGAGGGGTTCGTCAAATTGAAGCAAGTATGCTCTCCGGCCTCATTGCTGATGCTTCGTGGTGCTCTCGACACACTCTTCCAGAAAGCGGTAGGCAAAGCGCCCGCCATGGGCTTCCCAAGTCTTGAAATGATGTGGACCATTGATCCGATTGCGCGGCTCTTCGTACTCAGCCAACGACTTGCCCAAATCGCTGCGGATCTGCTCGGCGTAGACTCGGTGCGTCTTTATCACGATAATGCCCTCTCAAAACTACCGGGCTGCGGGAGGACCCCGTGGCACTACGATGCCCACCACTATCCCATCGCCTCTGAAAACGTAATCACCGTCTGGATCCCGCTGCAGCCTACGCCGAAGGGAATGGGGCCGCTCTCGTTTGCAAAAGGCATAGAATGCTGGCGCCAAGTGGCCGATGTGCCTTTTAGCAAGTTCGATGATTCCTACGACCGCGGAATCATCCAAGCACTCAGCGCAGGAAAGGTGCCCATCGAAGATGGTCCATTCGAACTCGGAGAAGTCAGCTTTCACCACACCCGGAGCGTGCATACCGCGGGGCCCAATCGGAGCTCTATGGCCCGGGTCGCACTCGCGACCACTTACATCGAAACAGGATCTCGGCTGATCAACTCACCGACACTCATCAGCGGAGACTTTGAAAAGTTCATGCCGGGCATACAGCCAGGAGACCCCATAGAGAGCCCGCTGAACCCAATCATCTATACCCGAGGAGAAGGACCATAAACGGAGAAACCGGCGACACACATGACCGCAGCTTGGCTCATTGGAGCGAAGCTGCGAGGGAAGAAATGGACGCCTTCTATAAGGTGGCGACCCTCGACTACAAAGAACTCGCCATCGCCTGCGACTGGACGGCTTTGCTTCCCGAGCGATCAGCGTCACAAAGTCCCCTGCGGATTCTCGACGTAGCCTGCGGAAGCGGAAAGTTCCCAGCAGCGCTCCGCGCACATACCGAGCTCAGAACCCGAGACGAGTGCTCGCTCGTCCTAGACCTACTCGACCCAAGCGCCTTCTCTCTCGTCGAGGCTCGCGCATCACTTCTAAGCCCCTTCGCAGCCGACCGCGACTTTGAGTGCACCCTTCAAGATCTTCCCGCCTCAGCAGTAGGATATGACGTAGTTTGGGCCGTCCATGCCCTCTATGCCATCCCAGAGACGGAACTCAAAGAGGCTTCGTCAGCTTTCCTCCGTGCGATCGGATCAGAAGGATTCGGTTTTATCGCCCACGCGACACACTCCGCGCACTATCTGGCGTTCTATGAAGCTTACCTCGGTCGTTTCAAACCCGAAGGAACTCCCTTTGTGAGTGCAGAGGCAGTCACTTGCGCCTTCAGGGACGCTGGCGCCCACCTTGACATCAAGCCTCTTTCCTATGAGCAAATCATCGACGACGACGAAGTCCTTGAGGGCTTTCTTCAGCGCTGCATCTTCGACTCGACCCTGAGCTTAAAAGCGATGCTCGATGATGAAGTGCTCGGAGCCTACCTCCAGAACTGTCGAGACGCTGAAGGACGCTTCCATTTCCGGCAGGACGTATCGATGATTTTTATTCGCCCATAACAAAAGCATCGACCGGATGACTGATGTAGACCTCATCTTCATCCCTAATGGAAATAAGCTTCAAATAGCCAGTAATCAAATTTCGGACGGGCTCCGACAAATCGAGACTGTCCACCTGCACGATGAAATCTGTCAAGGCGATTCCGAGGCTCGAATCCGGATAGGCAAGCGGACTCACTTCAAGGAAGGCATTGATACGCTCACGATCGTATTTCCAATCCTGAACCTCGAGGATATCGGAAAGATCTTCGGCAAAAAGCGTCGGACGCGCATACTCCTTGTCCCAAAATCGGACTGTAAGCGCGTTCATCTCTTCGCATGGGGCCTGAAAAAAAACAATTCGCCCTCCAGGTGCCAGAAGCCGGCGAGCCTTCTCCAGCGCAGCCGCTGAGTCGGGCATGTAATAGAGGCTATGAACGAAATGAATTAAATCAAAACCACAGCTCGCTTCGAAGTCTTCAAATGACTTATTGACGACCTCAACTTGGGGTTGGGCTCCCAATTGTCCCGAGGCGAACCCGGCAAACTGCCCCTGAAAGTGGTCACACTCAACCGAGTTTGGATCCACTCCGACATAGTGAAAGTCTTGGGTCTGATCCGACAAACGAGTGGCCAACTGAAGATCTAGAATTCCGCTCCCACATCCCACACTGAGTACCCGAAACGTGCCCTCGGGCGGCTCCGGCTGACGAAAGTGCTCCTGAAAAAAACGAGAAAACCAATCAATAATCAGTCCCTGCTGATTCGAGCGACCTTCAAAGATTTCATGGGTCTCAAGGTAACGGGCGTCGCAAAGAGGAAGCATCTTCCCTGAACCCCTCAACTCAGCATCGAGGCGCTCTAGCAATTCTCGTTCTTGCTCTTGCAGGAACTGAGACTTGGGTACCACAATAGATTTAGACGATTGAGCCATCACAAAAACCCTTTACCCGGTGCAGGCCACCGAGTCGGAGAATCCGAATTGGACTCAAGAACGAAATAGGTGTTCTTCAACAAGACGAAGGAACCTTAACCGCGCCCGGTGACGGAGAATAGCCGGGAAATATGGAAAGGGGCCATTCTGTGGGATTAAACTCGAGATCGCGTCCGGAGGCCCGCTGGGATGACGGCTCTCTCAGCCCATTCGAACAACCATTGCACACACAGCGCAAGCAGAGCGGCCGGTACCGCCCCCTCAAGGATTAGGCCCATGTCGTCCAGGCGAATCCCCGTCAGGATGGGTTGTCCGTAGCCTCCCGCACCGACCAGCGCCCCCAGCGTTGCAGCGCCCACATTGATCACAGCCGCTGTCTTGATTCCGGCTAGAATCGAAGGCGCGGCCAAAGGTCCCTCGATTAAACGCAGGCGGGCGCCGCTCGGTAAGCCAAGAGCCTCGGCGGACTCTCGCAGAGGCAGAGGAATCCCCATGAGGCCAGTATGTGTATTTCTGACGATCGGCAACAGGCTATACAAGAAAAGGGCCACCACAGCCGGCCCTGCTCCGATTCCAAAAAGAGGAATCATAAACACAAGCAGAGCCAGAGCCGGGATCGTTTGGGCAACTCCCACTACACCGAGAATCACTTGCGCTAAGCGCGGACGCCGCGCCGCGGCGACGCCAAGCGGAACCGCGATGAGAATGGCGAACGACAGAGAACTAGCCACCAACGCAAGATGCTGCCCGGTGTAACGAAAAAAACGATCCACACGACGTGTTTCTCTCGCATGGATTTCAACACCAAGGCTCTCACGTAAGAAATCGGCGGCCACGACGTTCTCCTGAACCCGACCAAGTTTCACGCGCGCATTCATTGAAACCATCTCCGCCTCGCTGATCTCGCCCTGAAGCCGCAACATGGCCTCTAGGGCCGCGGGATGAGTTTCAGCTAGCTCGGCTCGGTACAACAACAAAGCCTCATAGGGGGGGAAATAATTGAGATCGTCCTCCAAAGTAAGAAGGTCGTAATATGCGATCTCAGCGTCAGTCGTGTACAAATCAGTGAGTTCAACCTCGCCGGCAGCGAGTCCCCGGTAAGCGAGGTCGTGTTCGATCCCAAGGACATCCTCTTGGGGTAGACCATAATGCTCCCTTAGACCCGGCCATCCGTCTCCACGCTCCATAAACTCTGTGCCAAATCGAAACACCAACTCCGGGTGCGCTCGAAGGTCAGAAATCCGACGAATATTAAGACGCTCCGCTAGATCTCTACGCATTCCGAGGGCGAAGTTGTCCTTAAAGCCCAGCGACTCGCTCGTGAGCAAGCCCGATTTATCAAGGATGGCCCGTATCTCCTCTAGTGAACCCGGCTTCTGTTTTGCCAGAATTTCGTGAGTGAGGGTTCCTGTGTATTCCGCATACACATCAATTTCGCCTGAAGCCAGTGCATTAAAAACAAGGCGAGTCCCCCCCAGAGCCTGGCGATGGTCAGCCGGACCTGCCGTTGAGGCCAGAGCCCGAACCAACTCGCCAAGTACCACGCCCTCCGTGAAATTCTTAGACCCGACCACCAAAGGGCGAGGCGCCGGCTTGACTTCGGCCACTGCGATTGCGCCATACGCCAGCAGGAAAAAAAATAATACAAACAAGCCTCTTGAAACAAAAGGCAACGATCTCAAAACAGATCGACCGGGAGCAAAGAAACTCCTATTAGAACGCATGATCACGGCCGCCGTTCCATCGCTTCGAAAGGCGCGCGTTGTGCCTGAATGAAGCGAGCCACAAATTCATCTGCGGGGGAGTTCAACATCTGCTGCAGAGTACCGCGCTGGACGATCTTACCGCCCCGCAACAACACGATCGTATCTCCGAAAAAAGCAGCCTCTCCTAGGTCATGCGTCACCATAACAACGGTTTTACTGAGCCGAGAGAATATCTCACGCAGGTCATTCTGGAGTTCGAAGCGAATCATGGGGTCCAAGGCTCCGAGCGGCTCATCCAGCAATAGGACCTCAGGATCAAGCATCAAGGCTCGCATGAGACTCACACGCTGTTGCTGACCTCCCGAGAGTTCAAGAGGAAAACGATCGAGCCCATCTATCGGAAAATGAGTAAGTTCAGCCAACTCCTCGACGCGACGCGAGACATTCTGAGCATCCCAGCCCACATAACGCGCCATCAGCGTGACATTGTCTCGAGCCGAAAGATGGGGAAACAGCCCCCCATCTTGAAGGACGTATCCCATACGCTGACGTAAAGCCGGCAGCGCACTCAGCTCAAGGGGCTGGCCTGAAAAACGGATCAGGCCTTCATCAGGCAACTGGAGACCGATCATTAAGCGCAGGATTGTGGATTTCCCACAACCCGAAGGGCCAATCAGAACAGTCGTCTCGCCGGGCGCAATGACGAGATCACAGTCATCCAGCGCTGTCGATTCAACATAACGCTTGGTCACGTGGCTAAGCTCGATCATGCGCCTCCAAAGATGGGCCCCTAAATCGAATACCAACCCCACAAGGGGTGGCCCAATCCTCTCGCCCACTTGAACACACAGGTCATCTGCGTGCTCTTCTTAAAACTATCCCCGAAATCCTCAACCGAATTAAGTCACAGGCAGATTTGAAGTCTCGGGAGCCCTGCCCAAAGGTGGAGCATAATGGGTCAGCTTAATACCCTCCACGGCCGCTATGTACTCTTCCATATTCGGCGTCCGGCCAAGAATAGAAGACAACACGACGATTGGGGTAGAAGCCAATAATGATTCACCTTTCTTTGTCTCGCTATCCGCAACGACCCGACCTTGAAACAGACGCGTAGATGTCGCCATCACAGTGTCGCCCTTCTCAGCTTTTTCCTGATTCCCCATACACAGGTTACAACCGGGCCTCTCGAGATACATCATATTCTTGTAGGCTGTACGCGCCTCGTGCTTGGGCGCATCGTCATCGAACTCAAAGCCTGAATACTTTTGCAGAACGGCCCAATCCCCTTCCTCTTTCAGTTCGTTAACAATATTGTAAGTCGGCGGTGCCACCACAAGCGGTGACTTAAACTCAACGGCGCCTTGTTGACTTTCGATATTTCTCAGCATTTGGGAAATGATTTTTATATCGCCCTTGTGGACCATGCATGAGCCCACAAAGCCAAGGTCAACTTCTTTTGTACCACCGTAATATGAGATCGGCCTAATCGTGTCATGCGTATACCGCTTAGACACATCCTCGTTATTCACATCTGGGTCAGCAATCATAGGTTCTACGATCTGATCCAAATCCACGACAAATTCGGAGGAATATTTTGCATTCTTGTCAGGGGCGAGCGCTGGCGTCTCCCCCGAGCGAATCTCTTTGATTCGCGACTCCGCTTTCTCAATCAAGCCCCTAAGAACTTGCTTTTGATTGTCCATCCCCTTGTCGACCATAATCTGAATCCGACTCTTTGCAATCTCCAAGGACTCTATCAGCGTGTCGCTTTCCGAGATGCAGATCGAGGCCTTGGCCTTCATCTCCGCCGTCCAGTCGGTAAATGTGAAAGCCTGATCGGAGAGGAGGGTCCCGATATGTACCTCAATAATCTTGCCCTGAAAGACATTATCGCCAAATTCCTTGAGCATCTGAGCCTGCGTCGCATGGACGACATCCCTAAAATCCATGTGATCTTTGAGCGTCCCCTTAAAGGTCACTTTGACTGACTCTGGAATCGGCATCGTGGCCTCCCCTGTCGCTAAAGCCAGGGCTACGGTTCCCGAGTCCGCGCCGAAAGCAACCCCCTTAGACATTCGCGTATGAGAGTCCCCCCCGATAATGACAGCCCGATCGTCTACCGTAAGGTCATTCAACACTTTGTGAATGACGTCCGTCATCGGCGGATAAACGTCCATGGGATCGCGCGCCGTGATCAGGCCGAACTTGTTCATAAAACTCATGAGCTTAGGAATGTTTCGTTGAGCTTTAACATCCCAGACTGAAGCCGTATGGCACCCTGACTGGTAAGCTCCGTCTACGGTCGGAGCGATCACGGTGGCCGCCATCATCTCGAGTTCTTGGGATGTCATAAGACCCGTGGTGTCCTGAGAGCCCACAATATCCACCTTAGCCCGTACATCCGAGCCCGCATGAAGCACTTTTCCCGGCGTCATACCCACCGCATTCCGATTAAAGATCTTTTCAACGGCTGTGAGGCCTTGGCCCTCGTGAGTAATCTCGTTGGGAGGTGCGTAAACAGTCGGCATTTCCGTGTTTAGAATGGCGGCCGCTGTGGCTTGTAATTTCTTTCCAAACACCACTGCGTAGGAGCCCTCAGCCCGAATGAACTCAAGCTTCTGGGGGGTCAGGGCCGAGGAGATATCGCACAACTCCTCCGTGCCGTCCTCGTTATAGAGCTTTTTCGTTTTCGTATTGATCGTAAGAACTGTGCCGGTGTCAATTGAAAATATTCTCTCTAAAACTGGCTCGCCCTCTTCATCCGTAATGGGGTCGCCATGATCATCAAGCTTTTTGACCCAGTTCTTAAGATCAATCCCGATCCCACCTGTTACACCCACGGTCGTCAGAAAAATGGGAGAAACTCCATTTGTCCCGCCGACAATGGGCGCAATGTTAATAAAAGGAACGTAGGGGCTAGCCTGAACCCCCGTCCAGAGCGCCACATTATTCACCCCGGACATACGCGACGAACCCACCCCCATGGTGCCTTTTTCGGCCAGCAACATGACACGCTTATCGGGATGTTGCTTTTTTAAATCTAGGAGAGCCTTTTGAGACTTCTCATTATGCTCAAACAAACACTGCCCGTGCAATTCACGATCTGACCTCGAGTGCGCATCACTGCCCGGGGAAAGCAAATCTGTGGAGACATCACCTACCGCCGTGACATAGGTCACAACTTGGATGGTTTCATCAACAGGCGGAAGTTCTGTAAAGAATTCCGCCCTCGCATAACTTTGGAGAACCTCTAGCGCGATGGGGTTCCCTCCCTTGTGAGCCTCAACAAGCCTCGCCGTATCGGCCTCATACAAGAAGACCTGGGTCTTGAGCACAGCGGCAGCCGCCAAGGCAATGGCCTGATCATCTCCTAGACTCAAGTCCAGAAGGACCTCAACAGAAGGCCCCCCCTTCATATGCGACAGAAGTTCGAGCGCAAATGCAGGCGAAATCTCTTCAACCGTGGCCTGGCCCAGGATAATCTTCTTTAAAAAATGAGCCTTCACACCGGCCGCACGGGTCGTGCCAGGAAGTGTGTTGTAGATTAAAAAATGAAGAGATTCAGATCTATGCTCATGCTGAATATCTTCGATCTGCTGAATCAACTCGCGGACGAGTTCTGCATCCTCAATCGGCTTTGGGTGTAAAGCCTGTGCTTTTCGTGTTTCGATTTCGTCTAGATAGTCTGTATATAGGCTCATAATTCTCTCTATAGTTAACCGCTCAGGATAGGCCGCTCAAAGCTCCTACGCCAAACCCTCAGCCAGCTAAACCCATCTCTATCCTTCCCAGCGGGTCGGAAGGTACCGCACCGCGAACTCCTGCAGAGCCTTCAAGGCTGCCCGCTTATAAACGGTCCCAGCCGATGCCTCCAAACATTCCGCTCAAACATCATCGCAGCACATCGGCGGCCGCTTGGGCTCCCCAACCCACGACGGTCAGCCCCGAATGGGCAGAGGGAGGTCGGCGCAAGACCCATCGAGAACCGTGAGATACTCCTCTTCAGTCATCTTCCCACCGAATACAACGAACTGCCCGTAGACCTCGCAACGCTCGGCCGCCGTCCTAAAACGACTGTCATTCGCAACCGCCTTAATGACTGATTCCCCTGTCACAGTCTCTGTAGAGAGCGCCCCCCCGCCCCCCGATTGGGAATCAAGCAAAATAAAGCGCCCTGCATCCACCTCCCAAGCCGGCCACGGCGCATCCGCGCCCTCACCCCCTGGCTCGCCAGTGCGAGCAAAGCGTCCCCAATAATCCATCATGGTCTTTGACAAAGCCTCCGCTTCCGCCCGGCTCTCCTCGGGAACGATATAGGAAGTGGCTGGACCGAAGTCCAGGTTGCCGAACACAAACGGCACCTCAAGCGCATGAGCCGCTCCAAAGAGTTGCGAGAGGTCGAGCCAGAGCACACTGCCTTCTTCGTCCCAGTCGAAGCGGTACACGAAGGCCCGACTCCGACCCGATCTAGACATGGCCTCAGCGGCTTCGTCTGCGCCCCGTGCCTTCCAACCCTTCGTCCCATACTCAGCGACAAGATCATACATACGCGCATTGTTAAACCAAATGGGCATCTGTGCGAGATGGGTTACGTACTCGGATCCAAAGGCCATGAACAATTTATTTTCGTCACGATTGGTACCAAAGATCGTTGGCACAGCGTTATACCGTCCCTCCGAAAAGGCTTCCAATATGTCAACCTCGGGCAACACCACGCCGTCGCGCACTAGGGACGGCCATGAATACATCCCGCCCAGCGACTTTCCCTTGATGGCTCCAAGAATCTCTTCCGGCGTTTTACCCCGCAGTGTCTTCCCGATGGCACCGGCGCTCATCTGCGCAACCTTGGCCTTCGCATCGTCTCGGTCACTCGCCGTACCGTCTTGCACAAGGAGCGAATACAGCAGCTCGGCCGAACTGTTTTGATGACCGGGCAGCGACGCATCCGTTGAATTACGCGCCTGGGCGATTGAATTCGTATGGCCGCTGCCACTCTGAACGATGGCCCCATGAAAGAGACCTGCCGCTCGAGGCGTTGCTAACAATCCAAACACATCCGTCCCGCCAGCCGATTCGCCAAAAACGGTGACACGGTTCGGATCGCCCCCAAAACTCGCGATGTGTTCGCGCACCCACACCAGTGCAGCCACTGTATCAAGGGTTCCATAGTTTCCCGACCGGTCATCGAGCGTCGAATCGGCACCGTTCAACGCCTCATGATAAAACCAACCAAATGCGCCCATCCGATAATGAATTGTCACCACAATCACATTCTGACCGCGCGCTAGCGTGCTGCCATCGTAAAGATGGGCGTCGCCCATCGTATTCCCGCCCCCGTGGATCCAGACCATTACGGGCAGAGCTTCGTCCGCCTTGGGCACCTCGTCAGGCAAGAAAGGCGGTGCAAACACATTGAGATACAGACAGTCCTCACTCCCAAAAACATCGCCTTCGTCACCATCGCCAAACTCCGCATTGAGACCCGCGAACTGAACACACGGCGAGGCAAACTCAAGAGACTCTCGCGTGCCCGCCCAGGCCTGGGGCGGGCGCGGCGCCCGCCATCGCGACTCGCCAACCGGGGGCGTTGCGAAGGGAAGTCCTCGCCAGGCGTGCGCCCCCGACTCAGTCTCAAAACCGATCACACGACCGAGACCCGTATCGCGGAGTGTTTCGACTGACTCCACGACCGGAGGAGGAGGAGAAGGTTCCGCTGCACATCCCAAACCAAATACAGCCGCACAGCCCGCCGCAAGGATGGCTCCCATAGCTTTCCGACCCACCATCGCCTCGGGAAACAACCATCGAGACACAGTCTGAAATGTGAAAAAAAACTTAACCGTCAAGACATATCTAGTCATTAGAACATTCCCTTCAAACAATCGCAGTATTTTACAGCCCCTCCGCAATCGACTACAGAGAGAACCGAACAGCCAGACTCGCCTCTAACCCTTCTGGCCGGCAAAGACAGGCCGAAAGTTAGAGGCAACAGATACTCAAAGACGCTCCATCTCCGCTGGGGGTCAAAAATAACGTCAATTCAGAAATCTCGCCTTTTTGCAACATCCATGTCTACACTGTGTACGGAAAAATGAAATCTAAGATTTCATCGATAGCACTTCGTCAAGAACAGTGACGGTGGTAAACTACAGGCCGTTGAAATTGTGGCAAAATTAATCGGAGAGTATCCATGATGATCCTGGTGATCTACAGCCCTTGCTATATCGAGGGCTCCAACCTTTGGATCGACCGAAAAGTCCATTCTGGGAATTGCCTTTTCGCGCAGCAACTCTCGATCAAAATCACAATGATCGCCCCAGTTCTCGAAGATCCGTCAAAAATGATGGACTTGATCGCCGTCCCTCTCGATGAATTAACCTATGCGGTCGAGCCCCTTAAATGCGATGACAGCTACGTACTCGACTCCAGCGAAACAGAGAGAGTGCGAAAACTCGTCCAAAAATCGACGCTCGTTTACGGAACTGGCTTTGAGATCCATACCCATACTCAAAAACTGAATAAGGCTCACGTTGCGATAGCTGAATTCAATCTAGCGACACAGATTCAAATATCTCGCCTTGCCGTCGAAGGCACGCTGCGTCGATCAGCGCGCACGGCAAAGACTCTCCTCCGCTTCCTAGGCGAGAGCAGGATGCATCGACATGCTCATTCCGTGCACTGCAACGGATACCCGATGTACTATCAAACAAAGTATCTAAATGATAATTGCCTATTATACCTAGACTCTAGAATGACCGAGAATCTGATCATCAATTTAGATCGGCTCGAAGCCCGACTAGAGGACTTCGCCAAGGGAAGAAAGGCTCGCCTAATCTACAGCGGTCGCTACGAAGCCATCAAGGGAGCTCTCGATGTCGTAGAAGTAGGAATCGAACTGAATCGTAGAGGGGTTCGTTTTGAGCTCGATCTATTCGGCAAAGGTGCACAAGCAGAGGAAATGAGAAGGCGTGTCGAGACGTCAGGCGGCGGAGATAACATACGCGTCAATGATGCGATTCCGTACCCCGAACTCATCGAGCGCTCGCACGACAGCGATCTCTTCGTCTGTTGTCACGTTCAAGACGATCCATCGTGTACGTACCTTGAGGCCTCAGGCTCAGGCCTTCCGATTGCCGGTTATAACAATCGAATGTGGAAAAATTTTGCACGATTCGCCAACAACGGAGTGATCACAACAAGGAAACAGCCCAAGGACCTAGCCAACAAAATTGAAAAATTACTTTCCGATCGACAACGGCTTATAGACTTCTCACGGCAAAGCCGAGAATTTGCTTTGGCGCATACTTTTGAGAAGGAGTTTGGAAGTCGGATAAAAGCTCTGCAGGCCATCAGGACCTAGAGATCACGTCGACGGAGTTACTTTACCGTGAGTTCGCCCAGAAACTGCTCATACCTGAAGTCTACTTTTTCTCGATATATTCTAAAAAAATTCGGTCGAGAGAATCTTCTGACGAAAGCTCCGAATCATCGGGATGACACCCCAACACGAGCAGGGGCTCTGTCTTCACTTCCTTGAAGTGTTAAGCATCTCCGTCCCGACTTACACACCGACCTAAGCCTCTCGACAGACGCAGTCAGACCACCATGCCTCTTTGCCTCAAGATTCTCTGACTTTCCTCGACACCCACGGCACACTCTGCCTCCCAGCCAGCCCTCCGGGCACCCTCAATATTAATGACGTTGTCATCAAGGAAAAAGATCTCAGAGGGCTCGCATTCGATTTCGCGTGCCACAAAATCAAATATCTCTCGATCGGGTTTAACAAGCCCGATAACATGAGAAAGAAAGGGTCGAGAAAAAAGCCGATGCACTCGATCTGCCCCCTTTTGCTCAGTCCAATGAAATTCATTCGTGTTACTGAGGCAAGATACAAACAGACCAGAGTCAATCGATCTCACGAGATCTTCAGCTCCCGGAAGAAGACCAAGCGGCCAGCGACCAAAAGCCTGCAAAAACGATTGGGGGCTCATCGCGAGCCCATGTTCCTCAACCATGCCGTGAGCAAACTCTGTCCGCGTGCAAAAACCTCGCTCATATCGCCTCACCCAGTCTGATGTTAGCCATCGGCGCCAAATCTCGGCTTCATCGGTAACGCCTATAAATTGTCCCAATTGACCAACTCCGCCGAGCTTGATCAAAACACCGCCGAGGTCGAAAAGAACTGCTTTCGTTTGCATGACGTGCCGAGGGTAGCGACTCGCCCGCCGGGTGGCCCAAATGAGGACTCACCATCCGTTACGCCATCTAGGATACCTACAAAGCATTTCCCCCGGGTAGCTCGATGGTCCGCCTAAATCACCTATCGATTAAATCACAACTCGGAAAACCTTCTGAGCTTTTAGAATCTTCAATTCAAAGTAAGCTGACTTCAAGTTTTAAACAGAGACTGCGTCCACAGGCACGCGCTTGGCTCTCGCAGACTGCCCTAGACTCGTGATTCAAAGGGACATAGGCATGGCCTGAAACACGGGTGCTCACGAGAGGCTTGCGGCCTGACTCAAAAGGATTCATGTTTGCCATGCGATAGCCCAACACACCGAACTCAACTTCGCGACGGACTTCGGTCTTGAGTCCAAAGTAATCTCGACCGCGTCAAATGTTCGTATTTCCAAAAAGCCCTCCCCCACCCCAAACTGAGTTCTATGCGCCAGCCAACGGAGAACAGTGATCCATGAAAAATGTGCCGCGTGCCAATCCCGAATACTACCGTCTGTATGCGCATCTTGGATCGCCGTATTCAATGAAGGTAAGGGCAGTGCTGCGGTATCGCCGAATTCCGCACCTCATGATGAGCCGTATGCATGAATGGCAACAAGCATTTTCAAAGGTGCGTGTCCCTGTGATGCCCGTTCTTGAATATCCAGATGGAAGCTTTCATAATGACTCGACTCCTCTGATTCTGGACCTGGAAAATCGGCATCCGGATCGTTCGATCATCCCCTCCCTGGAAACGGATGCTTTCCTGTCTGCGCTCATCGAGGACTTAGCCGACGAATGGTTATCCAAGGCCATGTACGCGTACCGCTGGGCCTTCCCCGAGCATACCGAGTGGACAGGCAATCTTATCGCCTTCGATCAGTACTTCGGGAGCGGCCTCGAACGCATCGAGCAAGCTGGTCAGGCTTTTGAAACACGACAAGTCGAAAGAAACGAACTTGTAGGCTGCACCCAAAACAATCTGCCTATGCTCATGCACATCGGCGATAGCGTGCTCGATGCACTCGAGCCCCACGTAACCGCTCAACCCTTTCTTTTTGGCTCGCGACCGTCAAATGCGGATTTCGCTCTCTTCGGACAGATCTGTCAGTTCACCCTGGACCTAGCCGCCCTTAAGCCTTGTCAAGAACGGGCACCCTACTCCCTGCGCTGGACTCATCACGTACATGACCTTTCGGGCCTCGAAGGAGAGTGGCGAGACAGATCCGAGCCCCGCTCAAAGGCAGTGGCGAGCCTTCTCGACTTGGCCGGGCAAGCCTACCTCCCCTTCCTAGTCGCCAACCACCGGGCCATCAGAGCAGAGTCATCAAAGGTGCGCATCGAGGCTCATGGGCTCGAGTACATAGGCACCCCCTTCAAGTATCAGGTGAGGTGCTTGGCCGAATTGCGCCGCCACTATGCGAACCTTTCGGATGAGGCCCGCGACGAAATCGACCCGATCCTTGATCGACATGAGTGCCTCGGTCCTCTCCGAGACCAAGACTGATGCGGAATTCTACCCCAGAATCGAGCACCAAAGCGATTGTATGGGGAGTAGAAGCCTCGCCCTTTCTGTTGAAGCTTGAATCTATCCTGCGTTACCACGAGCGACCCTTCAAGCGCTTGCCCGGGCAAGGGAGCTGGACCGAAAATCTACGGATCGCATTCAGGCTCGAGAAGGCAAAGCGTCAACGACGAGTCGAGCGCTACCCAAAAATAGATCCGGATCTAGACGAGTACCCTTCTGTTCCTTTTTTTAGTCCAGATGGCCAAAGCTTCCATTACGATTCAAGTGCCCTCGCCCGTCGTTTGGACGATGAATCAAACTCGGATCAGGCCCCGCTCTTTCCGGTGGAGCCTAGGCTGGGCTTTCTGGCCCAGCTCATCGACGAAGCCTTCGACGAATACGGCCTCTATATGGTTCACCATCTACGTTGGGTTGGGTCGGCCTCAGACACTGCAATGGGTGAATACACCGCCAAAGAGATGTCGCGGCTCGTGACCCCCGCCATCGCCCCTTTGATTCGCACGAACCTACCCCGGCGCCAGGTCCGAAGGTGTCCGTATCTCTTCAGCGTGGCACCGAAGGGATACCGCGCACCGGTGGAAGCAGCGCGTGTCCCGCCCTCTCGGACTGGATTTCCGCCGACACACGACCTCCTCTTTGAATCGTGGCATGCGTATCTCGACGCCATGGAACACCTCCTCGAAAGACAACCGTACATTCTCGGCGACCGCTTCAGCATCGCGGACGCCAGCGCATATGGTCAACTGAGCATGAACCTCATAGACCCGAGCGCCGCCCGCACACTAAGGCAAAGAGCCCCTCAAACCTACGCGTGGCTGGTCGAGATTAGGGATCGAAAGACGCCTCGACCCGGAGGAGCTCTCTATTTATCCCAGGCGATAGCCCCCCTGCTCTCCATCATCATGCAAACCTTCACCCCCCTCATGAAACAGAACGAAGCGGCATGGATTGAGGCCATCTCTCAAGGTGAACAACTCTTCAATGAGGCGGCCTTCGATCAAAATCGAAGCCTCTACACGGGGCAGCTCCTCGGTCATCCCTTTCGATCAGTGATCAAAACATTCCAAGTCCGAGTATGGCGAGACCTCTGTGAAAGCTGGCATCAACTGCCTGAAGCCGAGGCCAACGCTTTACGCGAAACGCTCCCCGGCCATGCCCTCTTCGACCAAGACTGATTCGAGTTCAGCTGAAAAACGAGCGCCCTAATCCGAGAGTCGAAGATTGACCTCCCTCACATGCGGCTCAGCTCTTCGGGCTCTCCGGGCTATCAAAATCACTGGCACTATGACGCTCGGCCAGGCCCTGGCCGTCAGGGGCCCAAGGCCGATTCACTCGCTGGCCCCGCTGATAGCCCGGCCGAGCTTCAACCTCAGTGGCCCAGCGAACCACATTCAAATACGTCTTAGTTTCAAGAAAAACCTCAGCGTTATACAGGTCGTGCAAAACAAGGCTCCCATACCAAGGACACGTAGCGATATCGGCGATGGTGTACTCGTCCCCACTCAGAAAGCGCCGATCCGCAAGATTACGGTCAAGCACATCGAGTTGACGCTTGACCTCCATGGCAAATCGATCGATGGGGTACTCGTACTTCTCCGGGGCGTATGCATAGAAGTGCCCAAAGCCTCCGCCAAGGTAAGGTGTGCTCCCCATTTGCCAAAAAAGCCAAGAGAAGACCTCGGCGCGCGCTGAAGGCTCTTGAGGCAGGAATGCATCAAATTTTTCGGCCAGATACATCAAGATCGCCCCGGACTCAAACACGCGAGTAGCCGGCGAAGTGCTGCGATCGACCAGAGCCGGAATCTTTGAATTCGGATTCGCCGCCACGAACCCGCTGCCAAACTGATCCCCCTCCCCGATGTTAATTAGATACGCATCATATTCGGCCTCCTGATGACCCAGTGCCAAAATCTCTTCCAGCAAAACCGTGACCTTTACGCCATTGGGCGTTCCCAATGAATAAAGTTGCAAAGGGTGTTCCCCGGTGGGCAGCTCTTTCTCCTCTAGCGCGCCTGCAACAGGCCGGTTGATCTTTGAGAAACGTCCGCCGCTTTCGGTATCCCATTTCCAAACTTTAGGAGGGCTGTAGGTAGGATCACTCATGGAACTTCCTTTCAAAGGCCGAATCTCCGGCTCTTAGATTTCAAGCTTCGATATGTAGAATAGAAACTGGTCCCGTCTCTAAGCCAGATCATACTTCTTTCGCAGTTCAAATAACGGCTGTTCCCAGTACTCCTCCCAGTGGACATCGATCAGAGACTTCGCTCGACGACCAAGCGCCCAGCCATCGGTGATCGCGTCCATCACAGCGGGCAGCAGTTCGGGCTTATAAAGAACCATTTGAAGCGGCCGGCTAGCGATGATCATGGCGGGGTATGGAGCCGGCACCTGAGCCACTGTAAAGCTCACCACTCGGACCTCGCCCAGAGGCGTAGTGTCATACCCCGTCAGAACATGAAATAAATCATGGAGTTGAAAGCCTCGTTCGGCGAGGTATCCCACCTCTTCTCCCCGCTGGCGGTGGGCTTCGATAAAAGCCGACTCGCGAAGGAGATTTGCATCCAAATCATTATCGGCCAGGTAACGCTCAAACTCTCGACCAAGTGTTCCTTCGGGAAGGGATTCAAGATACGTCCGGTCTGGGTTCGGACTGAGATAGCGATCTTTCAGCATTCCCTCTGAGGCAGGGCTCGTCAGAGACATTTGATCGAACCCCTTCAAGGCTTCCTCATCCCCAACACGCATGTAAGTATGTGCCAAGGGCACCGATGCACGCGGGTCCAAGCTGGCTAGGGACTCAAGTAGACTGGCCACGAGCTCTGGGTCGAGATCCGGGAATCGCGGATGCGTCATATGTGGTCTCCTCGGGCCTAGGTCAATATCTACCGGTCACTCTGGCTATTCTACACCTCTCTCTATCCTTCCTGCATATCCAAAGCGCTAAAAATCAAAACATTTTAGTCCTGCCCAACCTCCACCGGGGTCTCTCAAGCTAAACGGAGTCGCGCAGAAGCAGACACCCGGCGGACTCAATCACAGAGCCAGGAGAAGTTCTGGCATTTTTCGATTTCCTTGCCGTTGCGTTTCCCTATCCTCAAACAGCGAACGTGGATAAAACAAAAAATCTAGAGTCGATGATGGAAGAGCCGGATCTTGCCTTGAAACATTTCAAAGCAATTTGAGTCCCATTCAACAAGACTCAGCCCCAAGCCTGATCGATCGTTAAGCACGTGACTGTCAACGTAAAAATGATCAAGTGTTCTATGGCTTCCTTATGAGCGAATTGACGAGAAGTTCTCCAAAGGATAGATTTCATAGGGTTATATTCGTCGGAGTCTGTATGAACATCCAAAACGAAAAGCTACGCGCTGTGATCACCTTTCCTCATACATCACTTGTGGATGCTAAATGACAGAATCTTCAATCCGCTCGCTCGCGACCGACCGCTTTGATTATTTCGCCAAAAGCTCAGATCTCTTTATGGTGTCATGGCGTTCAATCTACTCTGCCAGCATGCATTTCGGCCGACGATCATGAAGCAGGGACGAGTCAGCCAGACAGCCCTGAAAGTAGCTCATAACCTCGTCGCACTTAGTGCCAAAGACGATTGGCAGCAGCGACTCCCTGAGGACCTTTCAGAAATGAGCGAGCGTTTACTCGTCGCCTCAGAGCAACCGGGGATGGGGCCTCGCATGATGCGTGTATCCAAAGGGCCCTGGATGGTTCGCGCTTACAAATTGCAAGAACTTTTGATGCCGGGGCAATTTGAGGGATTCGGATATCGCAAAATCTATGTCCAACAGAAAGTGGAAGCGGCGATCAAAGATGGAGCGGAACAAGTCCTTTTTACAGGTGCTGGCTTCGATACGCTATGCCTAAGGCTTGCTCCCCTGTACCCCTCTATACAGTTTATCGAACTCGATCATCCAGCCACGTCTGCGGCAAAGGCCAAAGGCATTGCGCTTGAGGGGCAGCCGGCCAACATGCTCCAAATCGCAGCCGACCTTGGCGAGACTTCTCTCTCAAAGACCTTGCTCAAAAATCGCCACTGGAGCCCTTCTCTGCGTTCTGTCATTGTCGCAGAAGGTCTTTTCCAATACCTGACGGATCAAGAGGTTCGTGAACTTCTGATCGAGGCTGCTGCCTGTACGTCTTTGGGGAGTCGGTTTATATTCACACATGCCAAGCCTGGCTATAGCAAGACGGTCACGTTTCTTACGAACCTCGTCGCAGAATCGTGGAAGTCTTCAGTCGAGAGCGAAGACTTGCCAAGCTACGTGAAAGACACCGGCTGGGAGATCACTTCCGGCGTGGACACGGATGAGAGACACGGCGTCGAACGGTATGCGGTGGCTGAGCGCATCTAGCGCATTTCGATTGTTCAAAAGCCCCTTTTTCAGTGCCCACCCTAGGGTGGATCGTCGGGGGCGAAACTTGAGCTGGATGTGACAGAAGCAAAAAGCCGGGGCATCTTCAGGCCCATGACTGATTCATCTCCTCGCTGCTCTCTTGAAGCTCTTTGGGCTTTCGCGTTATGCCTTTCAGCAATGGCTATGATCGGTTGCACCTCAGCGGACCCAAGCCGGGCCTTAGTCGGTGGAAAAACAGCTGACCAAAACTTCATAACCCAGTACGACACGGCCCGAACCCGCGCCATCGAGGAAGTGCCTCTGGCTTTCTTGGCCATGCCACGGACTCTCCTTGTGCTTCGACACGGCCAAATCACCGAGAGCCTCCCCTCCATCACACCCACTTACACCGCACTCAAAGACGTCTCGCATGTAATCCTTGGGCTCTATGTGGCGAGTTGGCATGTCCCCGCACCCAAGGTCGCTCAGGCTTTAGCCGCGTACTCGCCCTACGTGGAGACAGTAGAAGCGAGTCTCGCTCAAAGCGCCATCCCAGAGACCGATAGGAGGCGCCAACGCAAACTGCTTGACGCAGCCCGGGAGCTGATTCAACGAGCCAGCTCAAAAAAAGGCCTCTCACAAGAATGGATCGACGCGTGGGCTCGTAAACTGGGCCCAAGCCTGCTTAAGAACTCACTTGAAGCCGCGCGATCTCAACTTGAACTCATTAACTATGAGATGACAGCCCAAATCCAGACCATGACACCCAAAGAAAAAAAATCGTTTATTGTTGTTGTGAGTGGGGCCCACCAGGCGCGGGACGAAAACCTCTGGATGCAATACCTCGGCCGACTCCTGGGCCCTCAAGCTATCTCCGATGATCGTCGACGCGTCTATGCAGAATCTGTTTATAACACGCAAGGGGCCCTCGACCTTCTCGGTTCCCATGTCATGGACCGCGCAATTGGAGAGGCCTTCTTTGCGAGCTCTACACGAATGCAGCGTGACATTCTCGGCGACGCCGCAAAAAATATTATTCCCACGCTAAAAATTCCGCAATTGAGCCCCTAAATCGTTTTGCAAGTAAAGTTCTCTAGCTTAGATCACCCACGGAGCGAGCCATGCCTGACAGTAAAATCATAGAAGCGGACCTTGGAAATACTGAGCATGCTAAAGCGGTCTCGGCACTCATTCAGGATTTTGCCTCTGACCCTATGGGAGGCGGCACCCCGTTGTCCGGCGAATCAGCCCGTGCTCTAATCCCTGGACTCAGCGCCCATCCCACCACTCTCGTCTTCCTCGCTCTCCGTGAAGATCAATTCGTCGGAATAGCGACCTGCTTTATCGGGTTTTCGACTTTCGCCGGAAAGCCACTGATCAACATTCATGACCTGTACGTCCGAGACAACGCACAAGGTCAAGGGCTCGGACGAGAATTAATCGAAGCCGTCTCAGCAAAAGCCCGATCCATAGGGGGGTGCAAAGTGACTCTCGAAGTTCAGGGCAACAACCATCGTGCGCGAGCGGTCTACCACTCCGCCGGCTTCGAACAGGCCGTGTATGAAAAAAGCGCTGGTTCCACCCTATTCCTTTCTAAACCGGTGTAGCGCGTATCACAACACCCACATCAATTGGATGCAAAGTCAGGCCAGAAACATTTCCAAGGCACAGCAACTCCTCGACGGGCTACCGCATCTGATTCAAGCGAATGAGCCCGCCCGGTCGAGCGCCTGTATCTTGGCCTTCTCGAGAGGTCACCTGCCCCCCCACCAAAGTCGCCTGATAGCCATCTGCACTCTGAAGCAGACGAGGTGCGCCTGTCGGGAGATCATTTTCGATGCGGGGCATATGCAACCGAAGTCGGTCAAGATCGATGACATTCAGGTCGGCTCTTCGTCCTGGCTCAACGACCCCGCGATCTGAAAAGCCGTAAAGATCCGCGGGCTCTTGACTTAGCATACGAACGGCCTCTTCAACCGTAAACCGCTCGCCCCGAGTACGATCTCGAACCCAGTGTTGAAGCATGAAAGTGGGGTAACCCGCGTCGCACAAAACCGTCACATGGGCCCCCCCATCGGCACCGCCAATAAAGGTATTCTCATGCCGCATCATTCTCTCAACGGCGCCCAAGTCACCTTCCGCATAATTGCCCATGTACACATGGAGGAAGCCACGACCGATCTCGCACATGGTGTCATAAACCACTTTCTCAGGAGACTCACCTAATTGCTCAATTCGACGTCCGAGACTGTTGAATGGGTCTGGCTCGCAGGGGCAATCGCCATCGACAACATAGGTCGCTCCGAGACTCTGCATGACAATCATATGACCATTTTTGAGTAGTGGAGATTGGACAGGTTCGGAAAGAATTCGGTCCCGCAATTGAGGATCTCGTAACCGTTCGAGTCGTTCATCGAGCGGAAGCCCTGCCACATCGAGGTAGCTAGGCCGATCCATAAAAATGTTAAAACTATCCCAACTCATGAGCATCCCACCCGGGCGGTTGGCGGTCATGCCCACTAATTTTGCCCCCTCAGCGTTCGCCCGCTCCACCTTATCAAGGAGCTCTAGCCATAGGTCGGTTTGGACATTATTCTGAGCAAGAGTGAATGAAACCGTGCACCCTGTCTCAAGGCTTAATTCACGGTAAAGCTCAATTTCGGAGCGAAAGCCATTCGGGTTTTCTCCCATCAATCCATCCGGGACAACCTGCAAGAGGTTAGACCCTCCCGCCTGTGTGGCTCGCACCAAAGAGAGGATCTCGTTTTTTTCCGCGAAGGTCCCTGGGACCGCCTGGCCGTTGGTTGAGACATGGATCGCAATTCGATTCGTGGAGAACGCAACGGCTCCCGCCTCCACAGCCGCCTCCGTTAAAGCCGCCATTTCTTCAATCTCTGTTCGGGTCGCCGGTCTATTCACATCACCAGAGCGCCCAAGAACATAAGCCCGAATAGCACCGTGAGGAACCTGGGCGGCCAACTCGATGGATCGAGACTGGCCCTCGAGTGCATCCAGATACTCTGAGAAGCTTTCCCATGCCCAGTCGATTCCGTCGGCCAGGGCTGCACCGGGAATATCCTCCACGCCCTCCATCAAGGCGATCAAAAAGTCTTCCGACCCGGGGCGCACCGGCGCAAATCCGACTCCGCAATTTCCCATCACGGCCGTGGTCACACCGTGATCCGAAGACGGTGCCAAACGATCGTCCCAGGTGGCTTGCCCATCATAATGCGTGTGTGGATCCACAAAACCGGGCGTAATCAAATTCTCAGCGGCATCGATTACCTGCTCAGCCCGAGTGGGGTCCACCGAGCCAGCTGGCTCGATACTGTGAATCAGCCCGTCTTGAACCAAGACATCAGCCGGACGCTTGGCACGGCCTGTTCCGTCGATCAACATGCCACGTCGAATGAGGGTATCCATACTTCCTCCTACTGACTGATCGGCCAGGCCCAATAGACTAGCTCACACGAATCATGCGGCTTTCCCGATCCAGAAGGCCCCCAAAACCTGCGGCACTAAAAAAACACAATGATGGACCACGGTGGGACGTAAAAGATTAGCAGTTGGCCCCTCTGCCCCTTGGGTTTTTAAAGAGAGAGGTCATCAGGGGGGCTAAGAAGCTTCTCGAAGAAGCGGTCAAATCATCGAAGGAAAAATCCGGAACGCCAAAACACAAGATACGGGTATAGATACACGAATCACGTGCGTACGGGAAGAAAGGGTCCAACAGACCCGAGGCATCAACATTGAGCGGAATTGATGCTTGGTTTGTTTTAGACTCTCCCCGTGTCTGTCACCCCAAAAATCGCAGCGATCCACGTCCCTAACGATCTCACTCAGATCGAACCCGCGGACGTCTTCCCTGAGGGAGGAAGGCAACCGGCCTACCAGATCATCGACGTCCGGGCGCCCGTGGAGATTCAGCGAAGTGGGATTCCCGGCGCATTGTCGTTCCCTATCCTGAACGACGAAGAACGAGCCGCCGTGGGTGCCTGCTACCACTCAAACGGCCAAGCCGCAGCCGTAGCGCTGGGAGTCGAGCTCACCGCCCCTCATCGCGAAGCCCGGGTCGCGCGCTGGCGCGAAGCGGCCGATTCCAGCGAACGGCCCACCGTCTTCGCATGTTGGCGTGGCGGCAAGCGCAGTGGAATAGCAACTCAATGGCTAGAGGATTCCAGAGTCTCACGCGTACACGGGGGTACAAAAGCGATGCGACGCTATCTGATGGCGAGCCTCGAGTCGCACGTTGCCCGCACCGAAACACAAGTGATCTCTGGCCTAACAGGATGCGGAAAAACCGAACTGCTGCACAAGCTGGCCAAGACGCTGCCCCAGGACATCTTAGCGCTGGATCTCGAAGGCTTGGCCAATCATCGCGGCAGTGCGTTTGGCGGGTTCGCTGAAGGACAGCCCGCACAACAGACCTTTGAGAATAGCTTGGCTGCGACCGTTCATCTGGCGGCGCCGCGCATCACATTGCTGGAGGACGAAGCTCGCTACGTCGGGCGAGTCGAAGTGCCGGGATACCTTCACGACAAAATTCAGAAATCTCCCATCATCCTTTTGGAGGCCACTCAAGCGGAACGAATGGATCGGATCATTCACGAGTATGTCCTTGAGCCCACGGCTCATTCGTCGCGCCCCCAAGTCCGCCAAGAACTCGAGATTAACCTCAAAAAACTCGCAAAGCGCCTCGGCGGAGCCCAATTAAGGGAGTGCCTCAAGGCTCTCGACTTTGCAGATGACGAGGAAAGATGGTTTTCCCCTGAATCCCACACACCTTGGGTCGAGATCCTACTCAAAACTTACTACGACAAATTGTACAACCGCGCCGTAGAACGAATGACTCGTCCCATTTTATTTCAAGGCTCCGCGGACGAGATCATCGCTTGGTTTGAAGCACAAAGCTAAGTCCGGTTCAGCGGTCTCCGGACGGAAACAAACATCACCCTTCGGATCGAAACGGTGTTGATTTCAATTTTGCTTCTCATTGGCCTAGTTGCAAGTCTCACTCGAAGAGCCGATCCTTAGGCGGCCATCGCTCTACGAACCAGCACAGGAGTTCCCATGAGAAGAGATGACACGCCCGAATCACGATCCGACCATGATGCCTTTGAAAAAGAGTGCCACGCAGGCATCTCAGAGTGGGTCCACGAGCAATTAAACGGGAAAGTCACCGAAATCACTCGTCTGGAACGCTGGCGACCACAATGGAAGGTCACGTATACGGCAAACGATCGAAGCGAAACCATTCTCTTTCGAGGAGACCGACCCATCGCGGGCCGCGACGACTTACGCTTTGAAATGGAAGTCATGCAGGTCCTTGAACGCCACGGAATCAAAGTCCCACACATCTATGGCTGGGCAGACGCACCGAAAGCCTTTGTCATGGCTTGGATTGAGACCGAGGACCGCGCGCCCGGGATGCTGCACACAGCCATCGAAAACCCTTCGACGCTTTCCGACGAACGCTGGCAGGCCATGCTTCACTCCATGAGCGATCTCGGAGATCTCCACGCCCTGCCCGTCAGTGACTTTGCGCATATCAAACGACTCTCTCACCCGCCCAAGACCGCTGAAGAAATCGGACTGCACCAGAGCGAAAGCATGTACCGAATCGGAACCAAGCTGGGCGCCATCGATGCCCCTCTCGAATTTCTCCAAAGATGGCTGCGACGCAACGTACCGAAGCATCGAACACAGGCGAGCTTCATTGCGGGAGACGCCGGTCAATTCATGTCCAACGGGACGGAGGTCCTGGCCCTCCTTGACTTCGAAATCGCCAACATTGGCGATACCCACTGGGACCTCGCTTGCTTCCGGGGTCGGCATCCCTATGAAAACATGGGCCATATCCCGGCGCTCTATCGCCGCTATGCAGAAACCACCGGTACAGAGGTCGACTTGCGCGTCGTCGGCTTCCACACTGTGGGCTTTCTACAACTCTCAGGCATCGCCTCCAAGTTTTTCATGAACCCCAAGGCCAGAGGGGGCAACTGGATTGAAGGCATGCTCGAGTACGCGAGCATTACACGCCGAGCATTTGAGGCTATTGCCGAATTGCAAGGAATCGAACTCGACTATGATTTCCACCTGCCCCAGCCGAAGGTTCAGACTTGGGAGGACTCGGGCCTCCAAAAGCTCATGACGGACATTGAACGACTCCCGACCTCCAGTGCCTTTGAACCCTGGGAGCGGGAGCTGCTTCATGCCATTCCCAGCTTCCTCCTCAACCATGCGCGCTATCGAGACTGGTTTGAGAAGGAAACTATGAACGAAATTGGTCAATTAACGGGTCAGTCTTATGACGATCTCGACTCTGCAGACGCGGCCCTGATCGAATTCATGACCGCCGATGAAGCTGCGAACGACTGCGAACTCGTTGGCCTGCTGCACCGAAGAGCGCTTCGACTCTCTATGATCATCGCAGGCACGGACCCCGATTTCGAGAATCCCCTCTTTCACAGGCTAGACCCCATCCTCAGCTAGAGAACTCCGCACTCAAGAGTTCTTTAATCCGAGGATGGCGACACAGCCCGTCATGTCCTCTTGGCATTCGTCTCCGTCAACAACGGAGGCGCCGGGGCCCACAGGACTGGGAGTAGCGCCACCATTGAAGCCAGCGCACACCCGTAGAGCGCCATCTGATACGAACCCAAAATTTCGCGGGAAGCGGCCAGCGCGGCCGGCCCCAGGCCACTGCCCCACACAATACACATGAGCATGGCGCTATTAATTGCCCCCAAATGAAGACGCCCAAAAAAACGAGGAATCGCCACCGTGGAGAGAGGGACGAAACACCCTCCGCTAAAGCCCAAACCCAAAACAGCGGCCCAGTAAAACCAAGGGTCATCAAGTCCAGTGGCCGAGACGAACCCAATCGCCTGCCCAACCAGCATCCAGGCAAAGAGCGTTTGAAGCCGTATGTAATTCGTTAGCCAGCCCGCTAAAAGAGCTGTCACCACGCTCACTACAGCGATCGGTGGAAAGATTGAGATCGTTGCGGCTCGACCGAGACCAACCTCCGACCCGAGGTCTAGAATATGAAAGGTAATGCCGGTAACGGTGAGGCCCTGCAGCGCGAGCGGCGCAGCGACCGCCCAAAACATGTAGGTCCGCATGGCCTGCGAACGACTATACGCCACCTGGGCATCGGCAAACTTCCCCCTCTCGGGTTCAGAGGCAGCCACCGACGACGCAGCCATCGAGGTCGGCGAGACGCTCTCTTTAGGATCGCCATCCATGTGCAACCCGCACTCTTCGGGAGTGTCCCGTAACAAAAGCCAGCCCAGAAGCCCCATCCCAAGGCCAATCACCAGAGCCATTTCAAGCCAAGCGCCGCGCCAACCCGATCGATCAATCCACCCCGCAAACAAAATGGGGGTTAGCGAAAAACCGAATGAAACAAAAGGACTCGAGGCCCCCGAAACGATCCCGCGCAATCGGTCAAACCAACGCCCCAAAAGCGTTCGGCCAATCAGAGTCAGCATTCCTTGGCCGGTAAAACGCATGGCAAAGAAGCCAAAAACCATCGCTCCAAAAAAGAAGTTTTCGGCGGCTTCCGTGCCCAAGGCGTCCATCAAGGCCACCACGACATGATCGATGGCGGAGAGATAGGCCAAGGTCACCGAGAGACCGGCGCAGGCTACTAGGATTGCTGCACGAGCGCCCACCCGATCAAGAAAGGACCCGGCCCAAGGCAGCAAGGCTCCTGAGAGCAGCGTTCCCACAAGGTAAGCATTGCTCAATCCGATTCGAGACAGTCCCGTGACGTCCATCAGCGGCTCCGTAAAGACGCTGACACCCATGGTTTGACCGGGAATACTCATCAAAATGGCCAATGTGGCGACAACCAGAATCAACCAACCGTAAAAAAAAGGAAGTCTCTTGGGTTGGAAGGGAAAATCAGGCTCAAAGATTCGCATACAGGAACTCCGACGGAGGACGCACGATGACGAGCGACCTGCTCGCGACGGGCTCAATACCGTGCCGGGCCCAAATCAGGGCTCGCGGATGGGACTGGGATGGCCAGTCTACACGCTTCATTATTTTCAGCACGGGTAAAAAACGAGACGCGAAGCTATCTGAAGGGCCGGCGGGCTGGGTGGGCCAAACACAGTAATGGCGATTCTGAGAATCCGCATCTCACCTCTTGATCACGCGTCGTAAGCCGAGGCGAAATGATCGAGACAGTTCCGAATAGATCTGCAACCGATAACCTCGGATTAAAGGTCCTGCACACCGGAAATCGAAACGGGCTAGCCCAGTGAACAAATTGAGCAGAAACCGCTTCCGCGAGACCATCCAGATTTCGCCCCTGGGAGTCGGCCTGAATTCAGGAGATTTCTTCAATTTTCCCCAATTCAGCGAACGCAATTCACCACTTCGAATATAAACCTCAAGCATATTCAAAAATGTGGCTGAAAAGTAATGACTATGGCTGCCCGAGCGGGGGTTCACCTCGATAATCACGATTTTCTCATGACCTAAGCGGGTGTCCAAACGATAATCGATTGAGATCGGCCCCGAGTATGCGTAGCGAGCCACCAACTTTCGCGAGACCGCCTTCACCTCATCCGGCATGTAGAACACAGCCGCTCGAGCCTTCTCGCCATATTCTCTGAGCTGCCGGATTTCAAAACCCGCTTCAACGAGAACCTCACCCTCTGCAGCCATTGCATAATAAGAATAATCAACGCCTGCAATGTACTCTTGCATGATAAAGTCGTCCCGCTGTGCCTCGCTCAACCCCGCCAAGTGTGAAGCGACCTCTTTTTTAGAGTTGCAATACACAATGCCTGAACCGGTGGAACCCAGACGCGGCTTAATCAAAACGGATTCGGTGTTCAACATTCCCGCCAAACTTCGATCTCGGGGATAATCAGCCTCGAGATCGGTCGCAATTTCAGGGATGTTCGCCTTATCGTCTAGAAAGCGGATTAAATCCACCTCAGCCACGGGACAGCATCTGTAATGAAGCGAGAGTTTCGAGAGATTCTCCGCGAGAAATTGAAGTCCCCCATAATCAATAGGCACAATCAGATAGTCGTCGAGATTCAGATCGATGAGCTTCTGCACTGTGCCTGAAGAGTTCTGCCTATCTGAAAGGCTATGGACTGAATCCGAAACTTTTTCGGCGCCCCAAAGGCGAGAGAACTCCGAATGCCTCGAGCGAGGACCAAAAAGCTGAAAGTCCCCCGACAAAGACAGGTCCGCAAGGCAGTACCTAAGAAAAGTCTTCGACGTGTGATCGCTGTCAGAGAGAAAGATGTACCCGCCCACCTAGTGCACCTCTCTATCTCAGATAAAACACCACTTTCGGTGCCATCTCGCAGAATCCTTTGTAGGAATTAAAACGTCGTTGGCCATTTGCTCAATCGCCCCGCTGAAGTTGCCAACCCCTCGCCGGCTCAAATCAAAAGAGAAAAAAATGCTTTTCCGAAGAGTGACTAAAGCCTATGGACGAACGATCTTAGGCGCCGTACCGGCTTATCAGCCGCGCTTAACCGCAGGCGATCGCACGCAAAATCTCTTCGCATTGCTTCTGATTCATATAGCGAGGGACCGGATAGCTGGCCCAAGCTTCAGAGAGGGCTTGTTTTGCGATCATGGGGATGTCTTCGTGCGTCAAATCGCTGAGATGTACAGGAATCTCAAGAGATTCTAAAAGTTGGCCCACGGCTTTCCGAAACGCGGCCGCTTTATCTTCTGTAGACCCCGAGTCGACACCGATCATCTCCGCCAACTCCGCCAAGCGACCCTCGGCCGCATCTGCTGAAAACGCGAGGATATGGGGCAGAGTAATCGCATTCGCAAGCCCATGCGGCGTGTTGTAATGGGCACCGAAGGTGTGCGCGATGGCATGGACATACCCCACACTCGTACGCGTAAAAGCCACGCCCGCGTAAAACGAGGCCAACGCCATAGCTGAACGCGCCTTCCGATCTTGCCCCTCTGTAAAAGCCTTTGGTAAATTCTCAAAGATCAAAGGAACCGCCATCCTGACGTAGCTCTCGGTGGTTTCGTTCGAAGTCTTGGACAAAAACGATTCAATGGCATGAGTGAGTGCATCAGCCCCGGTGGCCGCGGTGACATGAGGCGGCATCCCCACCATCATCGAAGCATCGAGAGCCGCCATCAGAGGCACAAGCTTGGGATCGATAAATTGCTGCTTGGCATGAGTCTCGGGATCCGAGACCACCGCCGCAAGAGTCACCTCAGATCCGGTGCCAGCCGTTGTCGGAATGGCAAAGAGCGGAAGAGGTCGACGACGTATTTTCATCATACCGGCCAGCTTTCGCGGATCTTTCGGATTCGTCCCACAAGCCGCAATCACCTTGGCGGCGTCCATGGGGGACCCGCCTCCGATCGCTAGGACCGCGACACAGCTCTCTTGCCGCAGCAATGCGACGCCCGCGTTGACTTGATCGAAGGTCGGGTTGGGTTCGACGCCATCATAAACGGCCGTCTCGGTCCCTGCCTCGCTCAACCAATCTTGCACCGTGCGAACCATCCCCAACTCTACCAACACACGGTCCGTCACGATCAAAACCTTGCCCAGATTCTGCCTCCCGATGGCTTCGGCCAACTCTTTCGCGGCCCCCTCACCCGCAAAAGTAACCGGAATGGGAATCGCCAAGAGTTTGGTAACTCGGGAAACCAATGAAATAACGAACGCATGCAAAGCTTGGCCTATAGAATTCATCAAGCATTGGTATCGCCCTCTCAGGCTGCGTCAAGTCTAAAGCGAATTCCTCAACTCAGGCCCGTCTAGGGGCACCATAAAGCCGTCATTCAACGAGTGAGCCCAAGACCTGAAACGGGAGTCAGGCGGACGGAGTCCAGAAGGCTTTCACACAACAACCTGAATCCGCAGGTCGAAAGAGGGCAAATCCGATTGAATGCCTCTACGCCTGAGGGTGAGTCCACAAGCTCCATCCAAGCCAACGCTGATCAATATGTCCGTCTTCTCGCCTGAGAAGGTATCTTCTCGACAAACCTCTTATCCTTTACAGCTCCCCTCCAAATAGTCATGGACGAAAGAAATCCTAAATGCCCAAACTGCCGGCGGAAGAAATCCGCACCCGCGAAGTCCTCAAATGGCGCGGCCTCCACCTACTCCATTTCACGGGCTCTTCCTGCTCGCAAAAAACCCGAATTTTTCTCAACGTCAAGGGGATTTCCTGGGTCTCCCATCCCGTGAATCTCGCCATGCAGAAGAACCACTCGGCCTGGTTCCTCGGGATCAATCCGCGCGGCTTAGTTCCGGTGCTGGTCGACGATGGTGCAGTGATCATCGAAAGCAACGATATTCTTCTCTACCTCGACAAAAAGTTTCCGCAGCATTCCCTTATCCCAGCGGGTCACACAGACCAGGCCACAAAGCTGCTTCAGGATGAAGACGCGTTGCACATCGACCTTCGAGCTCTAACCATGCGCTATCTCTTCCCGGACTTTCTGGTACGAAAAAAATCGTCCGCGCTCACAGCCTACGAACAAGATTCGGGCCTGATCCGGGGCACGCCTGACCCCCACAAAAAAATCGAACTCGACTTCTGGAGAAGATTCGCTCAGCACGGGGTCACCGATACCCAGGTGATCCGCGCGGCGAAGAATTTTCGCAGTCGTCTTCAGCCACTCGATGAGGCACTCAAAAAACAACCCTATCTTCTTGGAACGACCCTCAGCCTCATTGATATCGCTTGGTATATATACGTGTACCGACTGATCGAGGCCGGCTATCCAGTGGGACGACTCCACCCTCAGATTCAAGCGTGGTACGAGCGTTTGCATGCCCGCCCCGAATTTCGCAAGGAAGTCGAGGAACCCAGCCCAATTCGCTGGCTTCGGCGAGTCTTGCAGTGGATCCAACAGCTTCGCAGATCTACCCTTTCGGACGTGGTGGGGCTCTAAATCCCATCCCTAAAAAGGAGGGTTCAGCTTTTTAACCCTTACACGGGAACGGAGAACGACCCTCCCTGCAGCAAGGGCTCCGCCCCTCAGCCACATGGGCCAGAAGACGAACTCAAAAGGGTCCCGGAACAGACTGCGCGTTGCCCCTCTTCACCGCCGGAATTTTACGGCATTCCACTCGAGGTCGTGGGTGGAAAGAAATCACACGAGTTGCGTGCCGTGCCGCTCCTCAGCTGAAGATTGCCTGCTGAATTTCCCAACCATGGATAAGCCCCGGGGCTGTACGTTGAGGGCGTCGAATTCGGGGGAAAAACCGAACATCCTTCGCGGCAGGTCTGGAAACCGCCCGAACCGTCCGGACTGCCAATGTGAGAAAAACAACCCGTTCCATAGTTTGTCTCGTCACAGTTCAGATTGCAATACGGGTCGGTGGACGCCATGCCAGAACCATCCGGGATAGAGTCAGCCCATTTAGAAGAACACTTGGACGGACTCCACGTCAACACGGCGCCGTTTAAGCAAGCCTCACTGATCGTGTATCCGAGTGGCTTCGGCACGTCCTCATTCTGGTTCGCATACATGTTAATCACTTCCCCAACCGTCACGAAGTTCACATCATGCTCATCAATCGCACTCTGCATCCATTCCTGGAAGCTCGGATGCTTCTGAATCTCAGACGTGTGAAGGGAAATTAACAGCGGGATGTATGTACCACTTGAAGTCTCTTGCTTGTCAAGAAAAGTATTTAAAGTGCTTAGATCCTGGGGAAGCTCCATCAGAAATTCGCCAACCAGAGGCATGGGCAGTTCCCAGATCTCGTTTGCGAATTCAGACTTCGCGGGAATAAGCTGGGTGCAGTCGTTGTACGGAGACGTCAACGGCTTGAGATCCGAAACGAGATTGGTACCGTCGCAAAAATTCTCCTGATTGAGGAGACGAGGCGCTAGAAGCGGTTTCGTATTCGGGTCGTACCTCAGGTTGCTGTCGTAAAACGGATTGTTTGTAACGCCTGGCGGTAGGAGTTTATTCGGCAAGTCTAAGTCGGTTAGGTACTCATCCAAAGCATCGAAAACCGTGTAATTCAAGAAAAGTTGCGGAGCCCTGAACCCGGTTGGTGACTGATATTGGGTGATATCGGTCCAGTACTCCAAGATCCACTGCATATCGAGCAGCTCATTTTTCCAGCGCGACTGGGTATAGGCTTTCGGACAGTCTGCACTTGGCGGAGCGCATGGGCCGCTGACGGCGCTTTGACCGCCCCACCCATTCACGTGGGTGGTGGTATGGTTCGCGATTTCATTTCCCACCGACGCCCAATAATCTAGATTCGCAAAGTTTCCACTAAATCCAGCCGTGGCAAAGTACGTCATCCTGACCTGCGATTGGTCATTATTTATCCTGCGAGGCTTCTCGACGCATGCGACGATATTCGACGTAGACCCTTCCAAACCAACATCGGTCGACATGTCGCATCCCGAAAACAACAGCGGAGCCACTTGCACCAACGACTGGATGGGCAACCCATCATCAAAAGTCACCATCACGTAGCGCTGAGTGGGGTGCCAGTCATTCACGGGAGGCCCTGAGCTACCCAGCCCTCCTCCTCCAGCTCCGCTCGAGTTGGTGTTTGAGTCAGAACAACTCAGAAGAGAAAGCGAAAAAATCAACATAAAGGAAATCAAAAAGAGAATAATTTTCATATCCGAATTATGTCATAGAAATTCATAGATACCTTCCCTTAAAAGCCAATCGATCATAAAACTCAGTCTCCCTGCTCATCCCTCCCCCAAGAACGACTGATCAAGTCCGTAGATTGTCCCGAGACCACAGCCAGGACCTGATGTGGCCTGACCCTCGATGCGGATGCTGAGCTTCAAGCCAATGGCTTCTTAATCCATGGACTGCGGATCTCTAGGCTCGGATGATCGTCCAGCGACTGATAGGTCTCAAATGTGCGCGTGTATCCAGTTCTCTTGATCTTCCATTGATCGTTGACCTTGAGGTACTCGTCAGTGTAGAAAGCGGCGCCGGTCAAAATCGTCCGACCCGGGATAATCGGACGATCATCGCCTGGGTTGATCACGAAGTCCTGAAGATACCAAGTCCCCGTCGCAGACTCTGGGCTAGTAACCTCGATCTCGGGATGATGAACCTGATGAAGAGTCACCAAATCACCCGCGAGAGCCTCTATCAAAAAGGACATCACAGCGTCGCGACCTCGAAAAGCCTGTGCGCCATCCGCGTAGGCAGAAATTGCATCCTCCGTAAAAGTGTCTCTGAGTTCGGCCCAAAGCTTTAGATCGATGCTGCGCAGATAGCGATATTTGAGTTGCTTAATCGCTTCAATTTCAGTCAGATAATCAGACACAAAAGGCTCCTTGGGTGAGCGGCACGTTTTAGAGTTCGGACCTTCATGCAGAGATCAATTCTATCCAATGTCTGACCGTCATGTAGAAATCGACAGGTCTCGGAATTTTTTTGAAATGGAGTGCCCGATAATTTTCATTCACTACATCCAGTCGGAGTCGGTAGCCTTTCGAATCTGAAATCCCTCCCCTGGACGGTCGCCTTTGCCCCTACGAGAAGTTAGCCATGAGAGCGCGTCCCTATCGCCACTGGGTCCGAAGACATTGAAGTCATTGCAATCACGGATGTCTTTGCATGAGGGGGATTGAGGTCGTCTTGGCCAGCATCGAATCATCCCTTCTCGTACGCCTCGTGAAGGGCATTCCAAATCCAGACCTCATTTGAGTTGGCCCATACCGCCGAGGAGCGTTTTGATCCAATTGTGGTTCCAGGACTTCGGGTTGTGACCTCTCAAGCTCCCGGCACCGCCATCGAATTTGCATTGTCCGTGGTCCGTATGCTGCGCGGGCCTAAGGTGGCCAGCGAGATCGAGACTTACCTCATGATCTCTCAGCCACACATACAAAAATGACCCAAAGAGACGTGTCCCGATCGCGGGTCTGTAAACCCCGAACCGAGGGCTCCGTCTTTTAATCAAATCTCGCGTTCTGATTAATCTCCGAGTTGAGCGCAACCGAACTCCAGACAACCGGTTTAAAGACTCAGGAGATCAGATTATGTGCCCGAGCCTTTTGTTCTGTCTGCATCGGTGGCTGTATGTTCTTGCGGTTCTTGAGTTTTTAGTCTCTTCAGGATGCGATGGGTCACGCCTTCAAAGCCCGAGAGGTCGGCCTTGGCGTTGCAAAAGGCAAGCCCACAGAAAAACGAGACTTTGCTTTCGTTCGATTAAGGCCACTTCGTGAAGGTCCGAGGGTGTACAATGGCCTTGTGTGGTCAGAACCTCATCCGCAGCCCCAAACCGCAGCCAAGTGAATTTCAACCCACCGAGACTTTCATGCGTATCAAACACAATCAAATTTTGATAGCCGGATTCCTCTGGAGCGTTCTCCTCTTTGTCCTCCCGATCGCGGCTTCGGCTCAAAACTCGGCCTACGCCATCATTACCTCGGCTGAAATTCGAGCGCTGTCCACACAACTGGACACATTTGCAGCCCACAAATCATCGCGTGGCCTAGAGGTACACATCTTCGACGAGACCGACTGGCTTGGGTCAGGGCTCACAGGAGACGCGGCCTCTGAAGCCCTGCGCACTTTCCTCCAATCGGCCGAAATGCTCTACGACTTTGACTATGTCCTCCTCATCGGTGACCCGCGCCCCGCGACGGGCCCCGTCCCCATGAAGACGCTTTACCCACGGACTTTCGGATACCAATCGACGACACCCGAAGGGTGGAACGCCGACTGCGACTCTTTCGTAATGACCCAAGACCCCGTCCCCACCGACTACTACTATTCAGACATTCACGGCAACTGGGACCTAGACGGCGATGGCCTTTACGGCGAATTTGGAGACTACGACGCGCCTTCGGGGCCCACGGGCGACTTCGGACCTGGAGGCGTCGACCGGGACCATGAATTCGCGATTGGGCGTATTCCCGTCTACTCGGCTAACCCCACCGAATTGGCTCAAGACGTCGCGGACCTTGATGACATTCTTATTAAAATTATGGACTATCAATCGGCTCCCCTTGCCAGCATCGACTGGCGTCGCTCTGCCTTGATCGCGGCGGAGGGGGCCAACCGAATTTTTTTCGGAGAAGGCCTTCGCGATGACGTCTTCTTGCCCGCTGGATTTTCCAGTGTGAGTCGGGTTTACGATGCTGACGTCTGCCTTGTCTCATCGCCCCCCTCTGGCTGTGTTCCCATCGCGGGAACCCCCGAAGCCACGACCTGTTCCGTTCCAAATGTCTTCAATGAATGGACTTCGACCCCTCGAGGCGTCGTCACATGGCTGACGCACGGAGGCGGAACAGGCGCCGTCGCCGTCATGAACAGCTCTCAAGCGACCTTGCTCGATGACAACTATCCCGTCTTCACCTTTCAGGCCTCTTGCTTTAACTCCCAGCCGAGTCAGACCAATAACCTAAGCTACGCCCTCCTTAAGAATGGAGCTATCGGCACCATCGGGGCCACAGTCATCAGCCATGGCCCTGGCGGCCCCAACCCGGCCATCACACACCCTGCAAGTGAAGGCGGCAACGCAGGCATGTCGTACTCTTTTATGCAGGGCATGGCTCAACAGAATCTTTCTGCAGGCGATGCTCTGGCCCAGGTCAAGCGCGACACAAATCTTTATGGGCGCTGTTGGTATTGGCACAACATGGCGACTTTTGTTCTCTACGGAGACCCCGAAGTGGGCCTGGCTCAACATGCGATTTCCCCAGTGCCCTCATTGTCGCCCAGCTTTCTCGTTATCCTCGCCAGTTTCCTACTGAGTGGCGGATGCTTGAGCATCCGCGCGTTGCGTCCCTAGGTATTCACCCCGTTTTCGAATCCAGATGGGGAAAATTCGCAGACAGTTGGAGGCTTGAGTCTTTCAAGACTTCAGACGCCCCACTCGCGTTCCCGCCAAACGATCCCCCAAACGCTCTTTTCCACCCACGAGCAGTGCCGCCTCAATAAGCGGGCCGATATAGGGGAGTAGCAGGGGTAAATTACGAGAAAACGATTCGGTAAAAGAGAGGGAAGCTTTTTTTTCGGCCTCGGTCACAGAAAATCCGAACAAGCGTTTCCCGAGGCTCCAGGGATGTCTCCCCGCGTCTCGAAACAAAAGAAAGCCACTCCCCAAAATCCAAGCGAAGACAGGCGAAAGAAAAATAGAGGCGACCAGCAAAGGCAAAAAATCAACGGCCCCGGCCACGATTCTTTGACCACGACCCACAGCACAGACCTCCCCTTTCGTCCCCATCTTGTCTACCGAAAAAAAGGAACTCTCTGAAGCCCAATCATCTAGGAGATAGGCGAGCAGAAGCCACCACCCGACTACGGGCACCGGGAATAAGAACCAATGCCAAGTTCGAACTCTTCTCATAAGTCGACCTGACTACGGTCATAGAAAAAGAGCTCAGCACTCCCTCCATGCGGAAGAGACTCAACTCTGAGCAAAGACTCGGCGTGCTCATGCGTCAACCCGTGCCCAAGGAGCTGAGAATCTCCCAAAGGCCAGCCTCGTTCACGAACCCCCGATTTCCTCTCCACAAGGATGTAAAACTGAGTCAAATCCAAGACCCTGGCATGGTCGCCGTGCACGGCCACGTGCTCGACAGGAAGACCATCGCGAAGCCTCAGTCGATCTCGTTCTCCTGCGAGCCCCAGTCCGGGCGTCAATAAGTGCCCACCATTCACAACAAGGAGCTGGGTGATTCCTACGTCTTCACGGCTATGGGCCCGAATCGAATCCCGAATCAAGCCGATCGGCCACTCACCGGGGCGCGGGGCGCCGGCATAAAACGAGCCCACGTCAAATAAAGAATTTAAAACATTCTCTGCGGGCGCATGTTCAAACGGAAATTCAGCCGCATAGCGAGGGGTCACAATGGCGGTCGCTGCGCTCACGCAAATCAAAACTCCAAAAGCGAGATGGCGAACAAAAGTAAGAGGAATGCGATGGACCGCGACAGCCGTCGTCACCGCCATGAGAGGAAGCGCGGGTGCGATATAACGAGCATCTTTATTCGAATAAAGAAGGACAAAAACAACAAGAAGCCCCAACGTGCCTAAGCCCAGCGTCAAACGCTCCTGTCGGCGACCTCTAAAAAGCAAAACAACAAAGCCCCCCACAGCCGCAGCGACGAAGAGCGGCCCGAGAGCCACATCGAGGAAAACCCAAGGATAGAAGAGCAATCCTTCGAGACTCAAACTAGAGGGGTCCCCCTCGGCGACACTGGCCATGCGAGATTTGACGAGAAAGCGAAGGGTCGATGGCGTATTCACGAGGTACCACGGCCCCGCCACAAGCACGCACCCAAAGAGGGCTCGACTCAAATGGGCAAGCCGCTCTGAGAATTCGGGTGAAAGATGGCCTCGTTGTAACCAGGCTTCTCTCCCCATGGGCACCAGGACCCAGAGCAGTGGCAGAGCCAGACCGATGGGGAAGGATTGCTTGATTAATAGACCTGCGCCGCATGCAGCCCCAAAGACTAAGCTCCACCTCCGATCCCGAAACTCATTGCAGCGCAAAAAAGCCCAGAGCGAATAAGCCGTGGCCGCAGCAAGGGGGGTATCCAGCATCGGCACACGAGCCTGACCAAAAAACAAGGGGTAGCCACTGACTATGACAGCAGACAGGAAACCCGTCGCTCGATTTCCAAGAGCGGCCCCAAGGAGATACGTGGCTCCGATGAGAGCCAAGAACCACATCAATCCGTGCGCGGCTATGATTCGATCGGTGGAGGCTTCCCGCCAGCCAGCGAGTACGCCCGAGGGCCAATAGGAAAGCGGCGGGCGGGCCGCGCCTAAATAAATGGACTCCACCAAGTTCGCCATTCCCGCCAGAGGCGCGAATGCGACGCGAGCCAACAACGGCTCGTCGATTGAAAAATCAATCACAGCAGGCGACAGAAGCTTGCCCCGGATCGGAGGCGTGCTCCGATACAGATTGTGCTGCACTTTGACAACTTTATGAGCATGCTCAGATCCATCCCAGAAGAGGGGCTCTGAATCAACGTTCAGCCAAGCAACGACGAGCCAAGCATGAAATACACACAGGACCGCCAGTCCGAAACCCATCCATAAACGGCCTCTCATTTGTGCGTCCATACGTAAAAGCTACACAGTCTCTTCAGAAAGCGCAGCCAATGATTCACCGACCACCCACACACTTTTCTTTGCGCCGCAGGCGACTGCGTCTAAGCCTGAAGCCGCAGCGGCAGTTCTCGGAGTCTCTCGCCCGTGGCGGCGTAGACGGCGTTGGCCACCGCTGCTGCGATGGGCGGTGTGCCCGGCTCACCCACCCCGGACGGAGAATGACGACTGGGCACAATATGAACTTCAATCGCAGGTGATTCGTTCATCCGAAGCATCTGAAAGCGGTCAAAATTGGACTCGCGAACGACACCGTCCTCAAAAGTGACTTGGCTTTTCAGAGCCGCCGTCAAACCGAAGACCACACCGCTCTCAATCTGCGACCGAACGATCTCTGGATTCACTGCCATTCCGCAGTCCACGGCACAAACCACGCGCTCCACACGGATCTGCGATCCCACCACATTCACTTCAGCCACTTGCGCCACCACCGTGTCGAAAGACTCGTGAACGGCGACGCCCTGTGAGCGGCCGGGCCCCGGATTCCCCCAGTCCGACTGTTCAGCGACGAGATCAAGGCAGGCGATGTGACGAGGATGCTCGGCCAGCAGATTCCGGCGAAACTCAACCGGATCCTGTTTCCCCAGAACGGCGAGTTCATCCACAAAGCTCTCGACGACGAACCCGTTGTTCGAATGCCCGACCGAGCGCCAGATGCCAACCTGAATGCCTGGATCATGCAGCACGCTCTCCACGCGCACGTTCTCGACTTTATACGGAATATTCTCCGCTCCCTCATGGGCTAAAATCGGGCCCGTAAAGCGGGGCACCATGCGCGCAAAACCCGAGGCGGTGGCATTCATGAAGCCCCGCATCCACTCGGGACCCAGAGCGCCCCCGATTCGTGGGGCCATGTGCCCTAACAACGAAGGGGCCACAAGACGGTGCTCCCAAGCCAATGCCGTCCCCTGGGCATCGACAGCACCGCGGAAGCGATGAGCCGTCGCGGGCCGGTAAAAATCCCGGGCCATATCGTCCTCCCGCGAGTAGACGAGCTTCACGGGCCCCTTTGAGCGCCGGGCGATTTCAGCCGCCTCGTACGCCACATCGGGCATGAAGCGACGTCCAAAGCCGCCCCCAAGCAGGCACGAATGAACAACCACATCCTCGCGTTTACGACCCAGAACGTCAGCCACCACATCCCGAACAATTCCGGGCGCCTGGGTGCCCATAAAGACTTGAACAGACTGCCCAGTGGCATCGATGGTGCAGTTCATGGGTTCCATGGTGGCGTGAGCCTGGTGGGGCGTAAAGTACTCCACCTCGATCACACGTTCTCCGCCCTGAAGGGCGGCCTGCGTATCGCCGTCGTTGCGAAGCGTCTTGCCCGACTCGGCTTGCAGGAGACGGCGGTGCTCGGCGCGCAATGCGGCTGACTCCGCGCTCCCGCGATCTCTCCGCTCTACCTCAAGGTTCACCTGTTTCGCCGCCTGACGCGCACGCCAGTAGCTGTCGGCTAAGACGGCCACGCCCGTCGGAATCTCGAAGACATCCACCACACCCCGCATCTTCCTGGCTCGGTCGGCCTGAAAACTCCGTATTCGATCCGCCGCATGCGGCGGGCGAACAACCACTGCCGTAAGCATTCCAGGCAACTGTGTGTCCATGCCATACATGGCCTCGCCGCGTGATTTAATTCGACCGTCGACGCGGGGTCGATCCTGGCCCACAAAACGAAACTCTTCCGGAGTTTTCAGGGTGACTTCCTTGGGGCGGTCTTGGCTGGCCGCATCTGCGGCCAGGGAACCGTAAGACAGCCGACGAGCGCTGGGCGGGTGGGAAACAAAACCGTCGCGCGCAGACACCGACTCAACGGGCACTTGCATTCGTTCCGCACCCGCCCGCTCAAGCATGATTCGGGCCCGGGCCGCCGTCTCGCGCAGCGGTAAATAACGATCAGACAGACTCGTACTGCCCCCTGTGCCTTGAATACCGAAAGAGTCAAATTTGTCGTCCACCCAGGCATGGCGAACCTCGATCTCGAGCGGGTCGACTTCAAGTTCTTCGCCTACCGCGGTGGCACTCCCCGTCCAAGTGCCCTGCCCCATCTCCACTTTATCTACCACGAGAACCACGCGACCCTCGGGCGTGACATTCAACCAAGTATCGAAGGTCCCCACCTCTTGGGTCGAAAGGTCGTGGGGCCGAGCCTGGGGGGGCCGGGTTTGACAGCCCAGCAGCAAGCCACTCGCGACCGCCGCACCGCCCTGAAGAAAGCCTCGACGTGTGACTTCCGTCATCCCAGGCCTCCTTTCCCGTCGTTCATCTCTTTAGCCGCCTGATGAATAGCCGCCCGGATCCGATCGTAGGTTCCGCAGCGGCAGATATTCCCCGACATGGCCACGTCGATCTCAGCGTCGGTGGGACTCGGGTTTTGCGAAAGCAAGGCTGCCGCAGACATCAACTGGCCCGACTGGCAGTAGCCGCACTGCGGCACACTCAATTCGAACCATGCGCGTTGAAGCGGGTGGTCTGCGTCCGGCCCTAGCCCCTCGATGGTCGTGAGCTTGCGACCCTCCGCAGCCGACACGGGCGTAAGGCAGCCTCGAACGGGCTTTCCGTCGAGATGCACCGTGCAGGCCCCACACTGTCCGATCCCACAACCGAACTTCGTTCCCGTCAGTCCGATCTCATCTCGAATGACCCAGAGAAGCGGAGTCTCCGGCTCGATATCGACACGAACCCGCTCTCCATTTAAATCGAACTCAATCATAACAACAACCCAGTCTGCGGTGAATGGTTAAGTCTAACCAATCGTTCCGTGCTTAGAGGTCTCGAATGCCTCGATGTTTTTATATTCTCCTTTCAAACAAGATAGAAACTAAGCCTGAATCCGGCCTATAAGAGAGTCCAATGCCAAGACAATCGGAATTCAAGAGGCTCACCCTCCCCCGGATCTCATTAAGGGGGGCTTAAACACGGAAAAGATACCTCTTTGTAAAAGCGCGAGACTTATTTACCCGGGTCTAGCCCGAGTCCACCGAAGCACGTATGCTGCCGCCGCATGACGACAGAATCAAACCATCAAGAGCAAGCGGTCTACACCTTAGAGGGCGACGCCCTCGTCCCCTCGGATCTCGCCCAAGGTCCCTGGAACCCGGAACATCAGAGTGGAGGAGCGGTCTCGGGAATTCTTGCCCGATCGGCGGAACGCGTAGAAACGCCCTGTCCCATGCGGATTGCTCGCCTCAGCATCGACTTGATGCGACCCGTGCCCATGAAACCACTCATTCCCCAGGCACGCGTGGTTCGGGCCGGTCGCCGAATTCAGGTCGTGGACGTTTGGCTCGAAGATGCAGGCCAAACCGTCGCGCGCGCATCGGTGCTTCGCGTTCGAACCGATGATTCACTGACCCCGGGAGCAGAATACACATTCAATCTTCCCTCGCCCCCCCGGCCAGAAGCCGGAAAAGATGGGCCGGTCACGCGTCGAAAACTGGCCTACATGCCCGGCTGGATGCGAGCCATCGACTTCCGCCGGGAGCAACTCTCCCAACCGGGCCAAAAGAACCGGGCCTGGGTCCGCTTGCGGAAAGATCTAGTGGCCGATGAACCCAACAGCCCTATCACACGGCTCGCTGCACTCGGTGACTTCTCGGCTGGCATTGCCAATGCGTTGGATTTGTCCCGTTGGACTTCGCCCAATGCAGACCTGAGCCTCCATATTCTCAGGGAGCCCCAAAGTGAATGGCTGGCTCTGGAAGCCTCAGCCTCCATCAGCCCCGATGGCCTCGGACAATCCTCAGCCATCATTTTTGATGACCAGGGCATCTGCGCCCGAGGCCACGCTTCCTTGATCGTGGATCGTTGGCCTGACGCTTAGACCTCGCTGGCCCAATCCTGTGTTTTGATTGAAGAGGTCAAAATGCCCATCAAACATCTTAAGTTGCACTCGAGTTGCCTCCGATGCGCACTCATTTTAGAGAGACATTGTGTTTTCGCTTGCATCCATCGCCGTCCGGCGAGAAAATCCAAGCTGCAGCGCCCTTCACTTGAGATCATCGAGCCTTCCCTCTTGCTCAAGCGGAGACTCGGGACCTTGAGGGCTCTTTAAAAAACCGGCGAGCGCCTCCTCGATGACCGAATGGCCGTACCCGCGAAACCGCAGGAATTTTAAAAAGTAAGGTAAACTCTCATGCCAGGAAGCGATCCTGTCAGCCCGATGATCCATCAACTCCTGGTTCGCCTCATTTCTGAAATCCTTGAGACGCCTGTGGATGTTGATCAAACCTTGGTAGCCCAAGGGCTCGACTCTGTGGGCGCAACGGAACTGCTTGAGGCTCTTGAGGAGCATGGGTTTCGAGCCGACTATGAAGACTTCTTAGACAAAGCCACCGTTGGATCGCTGACTCTATCCTTACGTACAAAGACCGAAGAGGGACCAAGAGCCCCCACGGACGGTCTCACGAACTCGCCGGTAAAATTAACAGGACCGCAAGTTCTCTGGGCCCAGCTTGACGACCAAGGCTGGGGAGCTTGGGCCAATATCAGCCTTTGCCTTTCAATGCCCGCGGCAGTGATACCGGCCGCTCTGTTGCCGGCCATGGCCCAGTCCCTTTGTGAAGAAAACAGTGCAATGCGGTTGGTCCTTGTCAGAACCGGATCTGGCGAACGCGGCATCCTGCAGCAACTCGTGCCCGACTTTCAGCTATCGGTTCAGATGCGAGAGGCGCCGAAACATGATCGAGAGGCCATGCGTTGCGTCGAAGCCTTTGAGGGGGAAGAAGTCTCGCCCTACAAGCCATCCACTCGGGCCTTAGTCCTTGCTTCCGCGAGCCCCACTGGGCGACACTGGTTGTGCATCACCATGCATCACATCTTTTCGGATCGCATCAGCCTTCATAGTCTTACGCGTAAAATAAAAGATAAAATCGCGAACGAGGCGAGCGAGATCAACGAGCGTCGCCCCTTGGATTTTCTCGAATGGGCAGCAGTCAAAGGTCAAACCGTTAGATCCGAAGAAATCCATCAAAAACATAAACACTTACAAGCCCTTCTGGCGCATGTTGAGATGTCATCGAGTCCACCCGTCCCACGTCTCGCAAATCCGGAGACATTCGACCTGGGCGATTCCCCAGCTGTTTCCAGTCTTCGCCCGTCTGAACTAGATGCCCTTGAGGCATTGGCTCTTAAACTCGAAATGACGCTGCCCTTACTTGTGCATGCCCTGTTTTCAGTTCTTGTGGCGCGGCTCACCGGGGACACACACGCCGCTTCGGACCACACCGACCTACTGATGTGTCATGTTGTATCCAACCGCCAACATGATGTATCCCTCAAAAATATGGTGGGTTGCTTGGACACATCCGTCCCGGTGGCTGTGCGCATCACCCGAGCCGAAACCCTTGAAACATTATGCTTGAAAACGCGACAGGCCTTTGTTCGCGCGTCCAAATGCGTCACCGATCTTCCTCGTGGCGCATGGCTTTCCCGGAATTCATTCCATGACGATGAGGTCTCTCTCACGAATCTTTTCGAACGAGTCCCTCATATCAATATCGTACGATCACCCGAGGCCGACCCCCCTGAATGGGACCGACTGGGAATTAAGGAACATCCGGTTCGGCGGGCTCAAAAAACGCGATGGGGCCTACTCCTAAGAGTCACGTTGCCTTCCGCCCAACGGGGAGCCAAAATCCGCCAAAGGACTGAAACCGATGAAACGTTCGGAATGAGCCTGCGAACCTTTGCTGAAGACAGGCCTCTGGCCAGTATGGCTCAATATGGATTTGCGGAGTTCATTCGTGAACTACTGAACCAACCCCAAGATCACATCAGCGGAGTCCAAATTTTTAAACTGGTGGACCGAATCATCAAGCGCACTCAGTTCGCGTCGACCCAAGTCAAAAAGAGCGCGGCTCTCGTGGCTCATGACAAAGACCACGAACCCTTCATCTACAACCGATTAATTGAGCGTCAGCAACGCTGGTATCAGCACGATGCACAGTACGAACTCCGCAGGGATCCAGAAAATCGTTTTATAGGTACGCCGGCCAATCCACTCCCCTTCACGCAACTGGACAAACTAAAAGAGCGTCGATTCCTAGAGGAACGAGAAGCCCCATTGCCTAGGCTTCTCCACGTCTTACCCAAAGAAGGTATCGAGCAATCCCTAGTCGATCTAGCCCCTGCATTGCCGCCGCATTTCGCCCTCAAACCTGTGGGAGCGGGTCACTCTTTTGGAGTCACCCTCGTTCGTAACGGGCTCGATATTTCGCGAGATGGAGCGCCATTCCGTCCGGCGGCCGTCGCATCAGAACTCTCTTTAATGGCCGAGAGAGGCTACTGCGTACACGAAGGACACACCTTCCCGTTCAACTTTTCATCTTTCCTTATCGAGGAACTGGTTGTCGACGAGAACGGCTACACGGCCCCAACGGACTACAAAGTCTTCATGATCGGCTCGAAACTGTTGTGGATTCAACTTCACTTTAACGAATCCGGCCACAACTGGGTCGCTTTTGTGGATGCCGCATTCAAACTTTTGCCAAAACCAGCTTGGGATCCGACGACCTGCTGGCGAACGCACCGAACCCTTGTCTGCACCGAACAGTCCATGGCCGACGCTCGAAAGCCCCAAAGCTTGGAGGGCATCCTCGATCACTCCAAACGTTTGGCCTCACAGATGGGACTCTTTGTTCGGCTCGATTGGTATGCGGATAAAATGCACGGCCCCTTGATTGGTGAAATAACAGCGTTCCCGCACATGCTTCAGCCTCGATCCTTCTATACCCACTACGCAAATCACCTTGTCCAGTCGGCGTGGCAAGATCCCGACGGGGTTGCTCCGATGAGTGCAGACGCCAGCGAAGAAACAAGCCTGGGGCTCATCGCCCGCACGGAGAATATTCTGAGCGGAGCCACCACCGCTGATCGAGGGCTTGACCTCTTTTTGCCCAGACATCCGCACGCCCTTTGGGCCTCTCACGATAATGTCTCATATGCGGCGCTGCGCAGCTTTATTGAAAACTTTGACCTTGCACCTTGGGGCATTAATGCCGGCGACCGCGTGGCCATAAGAGTCAGCAATGGACTTGAACTTGGCGCTCTACTGCTGGCCGTCATGAATCGATATGTGGCCGTGCCCATGGGAAGTTCTTTGCCCCCCCATTTAGTCGCAGCTCAACTTCAAGAAAGCGACGCCCGTACGCTCCTTGTCATGGGCGAGCCCCAGGAGACACCGGAAGTCGCTCAAGCCTCTAATACTATAAAGGTGATCCGGCTCACCCCCGGACGAAACTTTGCCTTGCCCGCTCTCCCCACCCAGCCCACAACCTTAGAAGGAACGCTCGAAACGCAAAAACGAGACTTTCAGGATGAAGTTCTTCTCCTGCGTACTTCGGGGTCAACCGGGGCACCTAAAACCGTGGGCTTCACACTGGCCAAGCTCATGCGATCCGGCGCACTCATCGGCGAGTCACTCGCGCTCTCACCCACGGACCTCGGTCTTTCAATCCTTCCTCTCCATCATGTGGGCGGAATCACCTGCAATCTCATTGCGCCCCTGCTCGCAAGCTCGCCCATGAGATTTCAGACGGCCTTTGACCCCAAAGCCTTCTTTGAAGAGATCCATGGGCCTGAGGGAGCGACCTGGTGCTATCTCGTCCCGACCCTCTGGGAGATGCTCCTGCAGTACAGCGCAGACCACCCTGAGCTTTCGGCCATCAAGCCGTGGCCTCGTCTGCGCGCTTGCCGAAGCGCCGGAGCCGCTCTGCCTCACGACTTGGCCCTCAAACTCTCCCATCTATTTGGCGACGCGGTCCATATCCTCCCCACATATGGAATGACCGAAGCCATGCCCATCGCGGCGCCCCCGATCAGCTACCTCCTCGATCGCCCTGGCAGTGTGGGTCGCGTACTGCCGACGGTCTCGGTCGAGATCGTGACTCCAGGCGAAGGCGCCGAAACACCGATTTTGCCGCTGGGGTCTGTCGGAGAAATCACTGTTAAAGGGCCCACCGTCTTTGAGGGATATGAGCAAGACTCGCCCAATATTTTTACGTCACGCGGTTTTTTTCGAACGGGAGACCTCGGCTGCCTCGCCGAGGATGGCTCGGGCTGGCTTTCTATAAAGGGCCGGATCAAGGAAGCCATCAATCGGGGAGGAGAAACCATTGCGCCTCTAGAGGTCGAAGCGACGCTGAGAGAATTCCCCGGCTGGAAAGACTTCAAAGACGACGTCCAGCTGATGGTTTTCGGGAGAACGCACACGACTCTAGGCGAAGAAGTCGCAGTCGCTGTCGCGCCGCTTTCGGCCAAAGGCCTTCTCGGCCCGCTCAAAGCCTGGGCGCAGCCTCACCTGCCCGACTCCATGCTCCCTCGAACCCTCATCCTTATGTCTGAACTGCCTCGATCCGAAACCGGAAAGCCGTTGCGAACGCGCTTCAAGCAAGAAGTCGACGCGCTCTTGGCCCCGGCCGAAATCGGCTTATCGCAAACGTTTGAGCTCGAAGGCCCTCCTCACGCGCTCACGCTCATCAATGAAGTCATCGCCGCACAGCCTGCAGGCGAGATTTCAAAGACCATGGCCGCTGTCTCCCTCGAGGCGGTCCTTGAGGTCATACATACATTTTTGGGGAAAAGCGCGGGGGTCGAAGCAGATACCCGGCTGGACGATGTAGGCGTCAATTCTCTGGCGGCCGTCGAACTTTCCTTACTTTTAAACGAGCGCTTTCAAAGCCAATTGCCCACCTGGGCGGTGAGCGAGCATCCGACCCCCCGCGCCCTTTTTTCTCAGATTGAAGGCCCGGAAAAAAGTGAAGTCTCACGCGAAGCCACCGCCACCTCTCTCTTTCAACGAGATTTCTGTACCCTGATTTTCTTTGAGAAATTGAAGAAGGGAGTCACGGTTTGAAGAAGATTTCTCGGTCATGAAGGCGT
>NZHD01000049.1 GCA_002691205.1 Deltaproteobacteria bacterium | reverse complement strand
GCGCCTAGGGAAACTGACTCGCCCATTCATCGATAATTTCTCGATCATGCTCTCCTAGATTCGCTGAAGGATGCAAGATTAAGTAGTAGTCCGGGGGCATGCGACCTAGATCGATTTCATCCCATATGTCTTCGACGAGTTCAGCCTGTTCATCTTCGTCGTAAATGTCCCAGCGGGTAAAATTTAAGTTAGACCGCGCCTCCAGAATATGGTCTTCTACTAACCATGAGACAGGTGCAATAAAGCCGTACCAAGGCCATACGCTTTGATTTGAGTGACAGTCGAAACAACTGCGGCGAAAGACTTCAAGCACAGGGTCAGGCCCTGGAACGATTCCGTCATTCAAAGGGGGCCGCCGATCCACGGGCACAAATTGAATGCCGAGTAGGATGAGGCCGGTCACTCCGAGGATCACGAGCAGAAGTCTCTGTGAGTGAAAAACAGACATGGTCCGTACATAACGCGCTCGAGCCGTTTTGGTAAGCGCGCGTTGTTAAGGGGCGTGTAATTTCCAATAAGACATGTTCCGCGAAAGGATCCGGCGCCCACGAGGCTGGGGCGTGGATGAAGGCATAGACCAAGAGACCACCGTCGGAGGTTACCCTCGGGGACTCACCGACGCGATCGTTGGCTAGTATCTGTTCAAAGGAGATTCCCATGAATCGTATTTTCGCTCTTTGCCTTATCGCTGTCTTCGCCTTCTCGACATCGGCCGCAGCAGAAGAGGTCACTTATGTCCTCCAAACCCCCGGAGTCGTTTGAGGCGGCACCGCTTCTATGGCCCGTGCGGCCGTAAACACCCTGGATTCAGTCGATTCCGTAAGTACGAATATGCGGGAGCACACCCTTACTCTCACTTTTGATGACGAAAAGACGTCGATTAAGGAGATTAAATCCGCGCTCAACCAAGCGGGCTACACGGTCCCGGGATCTAGGAAAGTAGCCGCCGAGCCTTGATCGGGATTGTGACCGATCCTCTCAAAATGTCGGCAACACGAGAATGCAATCACGCTTATGTTGAATTTGGCTTCGGGCACAGATCCCGCTTGGGTCCATCAAGCCAGACTGAAGATCGACCAAGTCCTCTTAGATCATACCCATTGTGAAAAAAAGGCGGCAGGTGCAGCGGTCAAACTCCTGTTCTCCTACCCACATCATCGGTTCATGCAGGAGCCTCTTGCGCGTCTCGCGCGAGAGGAACTTGAACACTTCGAAATGATGCTGACTGTTCTCGATGATCGCGGCATTCGTTATGAAAGTCTCGCACCCAGCGCATATGGGGCCTTGCTTCATGCCGAAGTAAGAAGAGATGAGCCAAATCGGGCTCTCGATATACTGATTGTCGCTGCCATCATCGAAGCGCGGAGCTGCGAGCGCTTGAAACTTCTTTCTGAGGCGGTCTCTGACCCAGAGCTCTCAAAGCTGCTGTCCGAGCTTCTTCCCTGTGAGGCTCGACATCATCGCCTCTATTTTGAACTTGCGTCAAAGTTGGCAGGGGAGCCCACCGCCCGAGTGCGCCTTAAAGAATTGGCGCAAAAAGAAGCTGTCATTCTCTCGAAACCCTCGGCGGACGTCCGACTTCATTCTTAGATTCATTTAAATCAGAACCAGGATGAGGACTCAATGCAAACCGTTGACACAAAACAAGCGACACTCAGCTACGAAAAAGTCGGCCCCGACGAGGGCGTGCCTCTTGTCCTGATTCACGGGTTCACAGGGCATAGGGACGATTTCTCAAGCGTGAGCCACCGACTCGCACTGAATCGTCCCGTGATTGCCGTCGACCTACGGGGTCATGGTGACTCACGAGGCAGGCTGAGTGAGCCAGAATATTCCTTTCAGACCTGCGTCAGCGACTTGGTTGATCTTCTGGATATTCTCGGAATTGAAAAGTGTGACCTACTGGGTCATTCCATGGGTGGAATGATCGCACTTCGACTGGCTTTATCTCATCATCACCGCCTTCGATCTCTAATTTTGATGAGCACCTCAGGTTCTCCGCTGGAACCCGCAGGACGCGAGGGGTTGAAAAGAGGCATTGAGTTCCTGAAATCCAGCAACCTAGTCACCATGCAGGCAAAGCTTGAAGCCAACGCCAAGCTGAGGCCCGACCCCATTATTGAAGCGTGGGGACACCGATATTGGCCCCATCAAAGGCGGCGCTATGCGGCCATGGATGTCCGAGCCTATGTCGAGTTTGCACGAGAGATGATCGAGCAGCCCGCTCTCGGTTCCGCTCTCTCTTCCATTTCTTGCCCCGTCCTGATACTGATCGGAAGCAAAGATACTCCTTTTTTAAAAGCCGCAGACGAACTTGAACGGGCGCTGCCGCACGCCACCCGAGTAGACCTAGAGGGGGCCGGTCACCATCCCCACGAAGAGCGACAGGACGAGTTTTTAAAGGCCATGGACGAACAGAGACAGAATACGTTTTAAACCGTCACCTATTCGGTTCCTGGGTTTGAATTAAGCTCTTTATCAAGGGCCCAGACAAGCCGGTCGACACATTCCAAACGCGCATTCTCGCCCATGAGTCCGACCCGCCAAACCTGACCGGCCAGCTCACCTAAGCCCCCCCCGACTTCGATCCCGTGTTGAGTGAGCAGTCGTCGTCGCAATGCGGATTCTCCCTCTGCGCCCAAGTTTTCAGGGATTCGAAGGGTCGTGAGAGGAGGGAGTCGATACTCAGATCGGACGAGTGGTTCGAAGCCCAGTGGCTGAACTTTTTCAATCAAGTATTCCGCGGCTTCAAGATGTCGAGCGCTCCGCGCGGGCATCCCCTCTGCGAGAGCACGACGAACCCCCGCCTGCAACCCATAAAGGGCCGAGATGGGCGCGGTGTGGTGATAGACGCGCTCTGTTCCATAGTAACCGTCCAAGAGAGAGACATCGAGAAACCAGCTTTGTACAGGCACTTTACGAGCACGAACCCGTTCGAGAGCACGCTCGCTAAAGGAAAGAGGGGAAAGGCCCGGGGAGCAAGACAAGCATTTCTGGCTCCCGCTGTAGGCCGCGTCGATCCCCCAACGATCCAACTCGAGCGTGAGCCCTGCCAACGAGGTGACACAGTCGAGGACCACTAAACTGCCGGCTTCCCGAGCATGGCGAGCAATCACTTCGGGATCCTGTCTGACGCCGGTGGAGGTCTCGGCATGGACAAACGCCACCACGTCGGGAGATTCGTCTTGAATCGCTTTTAGCACTCCCGCTTCGTCCACAGGCTCCCCCCAAGGACTGTCGATTCGGGTCACCTGCGCGCCAGCACGATGTGCGACCTCGGACATTCGTCGCCCAAAAACGCCGTTCGCCCCAATGACGATTCGGTCGCCAGGTTCAAGCAGGTTCACGAGGCACGCCTCCATCCCGGCACTGCCAGGCGCAGAAAGGGGAAGGGTAAAGCGATTGTCCGTACCAAAAAGTGTACGAAGATCGGTTTGCACCCCATCCAGCAAAGCCAAAAAAGCGGGATCAAGGTGTCCAATTAATGGCTGGGCCATGGCGGCAAGAACTTCAGGATGAGCGTTGGAGGGGCCCGGCCCGAGCAACAATCGAGTGGGGAGTGTGTTTTCTGTCTGCATGTCCGCATCGTAGCCTCCCTCACCGCCGTGCGCCGTGGACAAGACCCTTAGCGTTGACATTAAACAATCCAACTCCTAATTTTGAAACGTGAGTTCGGCCAGGCAGGGCCCGCTCGATAAAAACGACACATCTCCCCCGAGAAAGAGAAGTCTATGACGAGTTGGCGCATTCTGGTTCTCGTCTTCATCGCGATTCTTCTCGGAGTCGGGGCCGTATGGTCTTTGGTCTCCACAGACACGGGCTCGCCGAATCAAGCCACGTCTTCTTCCACGCGGCCAAAAACAGAGGCGGCCTCCCGCGATCACATCCGCGAAGACTCCCGAGACGCCCTCCGGGACATACTGAGACGAGCGGACCCGGAAGAGGGCGGGTGACGATGGCTTCAAAGCCTCCCCCCGGAACGGAGCACGCCTCCCTCAATTCCATGCCGGACGACAGACACAACGAAGCGACACACGCGTTCGCTCCCTTTGCTTTGACCAGTGCTGAATCAAGCGGGCGGGTGTATCCACAGGCGCCACATGCCTATCGATCGGCCTTTGCGCGAGATCGAGATCGAGTGGTTCACTCCACCGCCTTTCGCCGACTCCAGTACAAAACTCAAGTGTTTGTTCACCTCGAAGGCGACCACTATCGGAATCGGTTGACCCATACCCTTGAGGGTGCCCAAATTACCCGAACGATCACCCGGGAATTAGGCCTCAACCAAGATTTGGCTGAGAGCGTGGCATTGGCCCATGACCTTGGCCACACCCCTTTCGGCCACGCAGGAGAACGCGCCCTGGCAGAGATGATGCAAAGCCACGGTGGTTTCGATCACAATCGGCAGGGGCTGCGGGTAGTCGATCTTCTTGAACGTCGGCATCCAGATTACCCTGGCCTCAACCTCACCGACGAAACCCGGGAGGGCATGCTCAAGCATGGATGCCATTGGGAGCACCCCGTTCGCATTCCAGACCTCACAGGCCAACGAAGTGCTGAGGCTCAGGTCGCCGACGCATCAGATGAAATTGCCTATTTGAATCATGATCTGGATGACGCTCTGCGAGCCGGTCTCATTCACTTCGACATGCTCATGGAATTGCCCTTGGTGGGTCCTTTAGTTGGGGAATCTATTCAAAGAGGCAAAGACGCTTCTCAGGAAGTTCGCCGCACTCAGTTAGTGGCTTCCACCATAGACCTCCTCGTCACGGATCTGATCCACCAAACCCGGTCTGAGATTGCTCTCAAGAAGCCCAACTCACCAAAAGCCGTTCGAGCCCTCTCAGAAAAAATAGTAAAATTCTCACCCGAAGTTGAGGAGGCTCGAAGAGAGATCAAAGCCTTCCTGTTCGAACGTTTCTACAACCACCCAGATGTCTTAGCGAGAACGGAGCGATCCGAGCAGATCGTCGAGGGGCTTTTTTGCTTCTTTTGCGAGCTTCCCCAACGTCTCCCAGAGCCTGTCCAACACCGTTTCGATGAATCCGGCCAAGAAAGAGCCATCGCAGACTACGTAGCCGGCATGACAGACCGGTTTGCGATTTCTGAACATGTTCGTTTGCTCGGCCCTCGCCCCGATCTGACTCTCTGAGCGCACTCAGGGGCCCCCGGCTAAATGGTCCTAGGTCCAGTATGCTAATTGCCGGCCGTCGAGGCGGCCAAGGGGTGGGGAGGCGATGACCGCCGTCCTTTAGCCCGTCGAAATTTCATGTGTCCCCGGGACTGATCCCAGCGGACGGAGTGTTCATTATGAGCCTTGCTGAGAGTTTAGAACGGGCCGCTGTCGAGATGCCTGAGGATGCAGATGCGATCCGGCCAGCGAACGGCGACCCTTCTAGACTGTTGGAAGTTTTAGAGCCTGAAGCTCGCCAGCGAGTTCTTCGCTGGCTCCTTCAAAATTCAATCGCAGAAGCACAACTCTTGTCCGAAGTCTGGCTCGAGCAGGAAGAGGGTGCGGCGGTGGTCGCTTCGATTTCCTCAGAAGGACTTCCCAAGGAGGGACGTAAGGCCTTGCGCCGCTTGCTGCATCGAGCGCGATCGCAAGGAATTCTCGTCGAAGCCGACGAAGAGGCCGAAAAGCCCCGTGTCGGACGTCTGCCTCAAGTGGATGAAAGTATTTCAATCGGCTTCCTCTCGCCTCATGATCCAAGAGGTGGGAGGCTGGTCTACCTCGTAGAGTCCAATCCGAGCGGGGGAGCACAAGTGTTCGAGGCGCTCCTCGATGAGGATCGAGGAATCGTTGATTTCCAGGTCTACCGAGCTGGGCGCAGGCAGGTTAAATCCTTCATTCGAGATGTTACACACCGTGACCGATTTAGCGCCATAGAGACGGAAGCCGCATGCGTGAGGGCCCTCATTGGTCGTCGAGCCCGTTTGCAAACCGACCTGCAGGCCTTTCCGGCGGCCTTCAAAGAATGGCGGGGTAAGCTTGACTTAACGACCGAGGAATCCAAGACCCCGGCCGAGCAGGTCAAGGCCCATTTTCCCCATCCAGCCAGTGAAGCCGAACTCGCAGACCTCGTCAGCGAAGTTCAAGCCGGGAATCTTGGCCCCTGGCCTCCGCAACCGGGGTCTCTGGAGACCATGATCTCACCTTTACGAGATCGCTTTGCTTCTGCTGAAGTTGGGGAACACGAAGAGAGCCGGGAAAAAATGACAGAAGCTGTTCATGAAGCCGTCTCAGCTTGTTATTCAGCCGAACTTGCGGCGACTAATGCTGAGCGTCTTGAAGAAAGCGCCTATCTTTATTGGAAGCAGGGTCAGGAAGGACATGCTCGGGCCTGCCTCACCAGCGCGCAAATGCTTGCGGGAGCCGAGCCTGAACTGGGTCCAGCCATGAGTGAATGCGCAAGGATCGTCGGCGACGCACTTGTGCAGGACCTCGCGGCCAGTTTATCGAATGCGGAAGCCGGTGACCCGGCCTCCGAGGAAGTGGCAATCTGATACTGAGACGAGAACTCGGGGGAGTTTTCGGGAAAAATGAGACGGGTACTGACGGGTGAAGGCGACGCAAAGCGGCCTTCCGAGGGTCAATGAGCCCGCAAGGAGATACAAAATGAGACGATTTTCAAGGAAGCGTCGGAGCGGCAAAACATCGAGTGAAGAGCGTCCGCTGGATGCTCAGCACTGGATTACCCAGCTTAAGGAATCGGGCACCATCGATGACCTCGAATGGACTGCGCTGGCTCATGCTGACGTTCCACCCGCCTACGCTGTGGTAGCACGAGCGCAAGATGAGGCCGGAAACGTTCAGGTCGTATGTTTTTCGCCCACCGAAGCTGGGGATGCACTTCTCGCGGCACTGGCAACAGGTTCTCGATTGGTCTCAGAAGAGGAAACGTTTGCGGGTCGAGTTCTCGCCATCGCTCCTATTTGGTCCACTCGTGCTCGACGAAGGCTGGGCCTGATTCGCACCGAGCTCCCCTTTATTCTGGAACCCAAGAGTGCTCCGGCCCTCACACCCGGGCAATCTGGCATTCAGGCTGAATCCGACCTCGAGCCCACCGCTGTGCCGATCGCGGCCCTCGCGGCGCAATTGGTGGACACCCAGAATCGAGCGCTCTTCTTGAGGACCGTCAGAGGGCTTCAAGGGCTGGCCGCGAAACACGGAGGCTCCATCCGCGCTTTTGGGCGTCAAGTGGAACTGGTTGTCAGCGCAAGAAGAATGGCTGAGCTTCGAGTCGAGGAGCGGCAGCTTGCGCTCACGACCTGGGGGCAGCAAAAGGGAACCCGGCGCCTAGAGGCTGCGAGTCTTGTGGACACACTCGATGAGCTCGAGGGGCAGGTTCGCCGCAGAGTCAACGACCGTAAAGTGAAAGAGGGAGAAGAAGGGCTGCGCGCCCGAGCCATCCCTCTGCTCATCGAAGCAGCCGGACTTCGCGAAGCCTGCGCATGGCCTCTCGGAGGACTCGACGATGAAGCGGTGGATGTGGCGGGTCTCTTAAGTGACGGACAACCCACCACAGGAGCCATTCGATCGGAGCTTACTCTTCCTGGCCTGGGACGTTTTCTGGATGGCCTCCAAAACTTCAGACTCGCACAGACCACGCTCTTTGCTGAGGCGGATGCGCCGGTGCTACTCGGACCTCCAGGCTTTGTGCTAGCCGCTTCGGACTATTCTTCGGGAGCGCTTCACGCTCTGAAAGGGCTGGCTCCTCGGTGCGAACTTTTTAGGGCACAAGAAGACCGAGAGAAAGGACTCTTTCTCACGAGCATCAGTCTTGAAGAGGCTGGACGAGCGCTTCGAGACACCCTCGAGACGAAGACGCGAAACCGCCGGGGAAGTCGCAGGCGCACAGGTCCCAGTGACTCAAGTTTAGAGGCCGAAGCCGCTCCTCCAAAGGATGGGCCCACAGAGAACTCCCCTGAGAGGGAAGGAGAAATTGCGGATTCGGAAGAAAGAGGGGGGCAGGGACGTCGGCGCTCTCGACGCCGAGGTCGAGGCCGAGGCCGGCCCGCCAAGGAAGAATCTGAAGCGCCCTTGTCCCCTGAAGCCAGCCCTTCAGAAACACGTCCCGCTTTTGACGAAGTGTCGCTTTTTGAATTGGGAGAGCCCGAGGCCGAGGCCGAATCCGGACGGGATCGACGCCGCTCAAGATCTCGGCGACGGGGTGGGCGAGACAGCGAAAAGGGGAAATCGTCAAATTCAGAGGAAAAGCCTCAAGCACAGCCCAATCAAAGCACCGCTGAGCGGACGAAATCTGGAGATTCCGACGAGGACGCGGAAGATATCGTTGAGGAAAGCTTTGATGATCTCGCCGAACTGCCATCGACGTTAGAGCAAGGAGAGTCGAGACGAACGCCTGCCTACGAAGATGATGAAGAAACAGAAGCAGAACCTCAGACCCCGGGAAACCCACTCGCGGCTCCGGCGTCGACACCCGTGATTGAATCAGCCCCGGTTGACCTTACGCCCAAACCTCGTCGCCGAGCTGTCATTGTGGCCGCTGCTAATCGTGACGCCGTGAGTGCAGCGATTCTACTCGCTCGCGACGTTCGCTTGCTCGAGGGGATCTGGATTTACCCGCAATCCGAGCTCATGCACTTTTTTCGCGAGGTCACGACCGACCTCAAGGACGACGTGCCGATTCACCTCGTGGGATTCAGCCCGTCACCGGCCGGAGAGGTCCTCCAAGCTGTCTCTTTATACAACGACAGAATTTCTTGGTACGACCATCACGAATGGCCTCCTGAGGACGTCTTTGCGCTTCAGAGTGCGATCGGAGAGGAATCGCTGCATTACACGCCCGGAGCAGGTTCTTGTCTTCCAGCGGTTCTTGAGACAGGTACACGAAGAAGCCGGTTTTCCGACAAGTTGGTGGATTTAGTCACAGGCCGCTTCACCCAGCACGACTACGAACGCTGGGGCCGGCTCTGGTGGTGGAGACTCGGAGAAATTGCGAACAAGTCGGGAGATGTCCGTAAAGACATAGAGGGCTTACTGGCCGGACGACCAAGCGACCTTGCTCGTGAAGCAGGACGTCAAGACGCGCCGCCTATTCCCTCCGAGGTCGAATGGGTTTCAGGCCGCGACTTTAGGCTGATTCACTTCGCCGGATACATTATGGTTCTCATCGAAGCTGCACCCGAAATGGACATTCATCTCACAAGTCGTGTGGCGCGGGAGCGCTATGGCGCTCAAATCTCGATGACTTCACGGGCGGGTGAGAACGTCTTTCACGTGACGGGCGATGATTCAACCTCGCGAAGAAGCCTCGACTATGCGGCACTGGCGCAGCATCTGGCCGAAAAACTGGAGTGGGTTACCGCGCTTGATGCCCAGGATCACGTGGCCCGATTTAGCGTACAGGGCCTTTCGGAGCATCCCGAGCGTCTTCAGGAAGTCGTCGGCGAAATCGCTATGGGCCGTTCGATTCTCGAGCGGTAGCCTTGATGAGCAGGCCGGAAGAAGCTCATCTTGTCGAAATTTTCTGGTCGGCGCAGGGGGAAGGGCTCTTCGTTGGAGCCTCAACCGTATTTATCCGGTTTGGCGGCTGTGACCTTCGATGCAGTTGGTGCGATTCGCCCGAGACTTGGCGTGTGGGTTCCGAATGCAGGATTGAAACCGAGGCCGGGTCTCAGGCTTTTGCCAGCCTCCCAAATCCGGTTTCGCTCAATGCCATTGTGGAATCCATCGATGCACTGAAGCCGCAAGATGGATCTTTTGTCAGCCTCACGGGCGGCGAACCTCTGCTTCAGCCTGCCATGGCCTTGGCTGTGGCGAGCGCAAGCCAGGAACGAGGGCTTCGCACACACCTTGAGACCCACGGTTTGGCCGTGGACGCGCTCGATACGGTTCTTCCTGCGGTGGACCTTGTAGCCATGGACTGGAAGCTCACCACAGAGGTGCGGCCATCCGCCGATAGCCCTCTTAAAATGACTGATTTTGAAGGTCGGCATCGCGCTTTTTTGAGTCAGGCCGCCTCGCAAACGGAAGTGTGCGTAAAGGTGGTCTTGACACCTAAGACCGCGGACGAAGAGCTCAACCGGGTATTCCGGGCGATCAATGAGATTGCCCCTGAGACCCCACTGATCCTCCAGCCGGTGACCCCAACGGGGGGCGTCAAAAAGCCTGTCGCCCCCGCACGCCTTATGGACATCTTGCGCCTGTCTGAAGCACGAGTCAAAAACGTCCGACTCATTCCTCAGACCCACAAGATGTACGGGGCCCTTTAGACCGCGCTTTTAAGCTGAGATCCTCTCTCGTGGTTGGCCCTCTGGAACAACAGGGGGCACGTCCAGGGCCTCTAAGTTTTCTCCCGATTGCAATTGTTCAAGAGCATCATCAAGGCCGTATTTTCCAATCCGATAACTTAGAGTTCTTCGAGTCACCCCCAGAAGATTGGCCGCACGGGTTCGATTGAATCCCGTCTTCGACATGGCCTGAAGGATGCATTTCATCTCAATATCCTCCAGGGTGGGCTCGCCCGAATGAGCTCCAGAGATTCCCACTTCAGGGGCTCGAACGCCCTGGGCTCGTGCAAACTCTTGAACGGCTACGGGAAGATCCGAAAGCTCGACGACTTCAGATTCAGCCAAAACGGTCGCGCTCTCAATCGCATTTTCGAGTTCACGGATGTTTCCCGGCCAAGGATAGTCTGACAAGAGCTGAATGAGGGCCGGGGAGAACGAAAGTTTCTCCTGAGATTCGTGACGCGAAGCCGCTTTTTCTGTGAAATGCGCGATGAGTTCGGGGATATCTTCGGCTCGCTCTCTGAGAGGAGGAATGTCAATGGGAACGACATTCAATCTGTAATACAGATCCTCGCGAAAGTCGCCCGAGCGGACCGCTTGAATGAGATCTCGATTCGTGGCCGCCACCACTCGGACGTCCACTCGGACTGTTTTCTTGGCATCGCCTAGCCGGTGAAATTCTCCCTCCTGAAGGACGCGTAACAACTTGGCTTGAAAACCGCGAGAAATCTCGCCGATTTCATCGAGGAGTAAGGTTCCTCCATCTGCGGCCTGGAAGAGCCCATCACGATCGGATGTCGCTCCCGTAAATGCGCCACGAGCGTGGCCGAAGAGCTCGCTCTCAAGGAGAGTATCTGGCAGGGCGGCGCAGTTTAGTTTTATGAAAGGTGAGTTTCGACGAGACGACTCCGTGTGAAGCAAGCTCGCCACCCGCTCTTTTCCCGTTCCCGATTCGCCTTGGAGTAGAACAGGGATATTCGCGCGACTCACTTTAAGCACTCGCTTAAGTAGCCTTGAACTCACGTCGCCTCCGCCCACAAAGTCGATCTCGTCACTGGCCAGGACCTCTGCCGAAGCTTTAGTCAAGCCCTGCTTGGCCCCCGCCTCAGCCGAAATCAGGCTTGCCAGGAGCGGCTTAAGCTCGTTTTCAATATCAATGGGCTTGGTGATAAAGTCGCTGGCGCCCTGTGTGAGAGCGCTTCGCGCAGTCTCGACTGTGGCAAACCCCGTCATCACCACGACATCGCACTCGGGCTGAATTTTCCGTGCACGAACCAAAAGATCTAAACCATCCATCTTGCCCATACGGAGGTCAGTCACCATCACGTCAAAAATTTGCTTTTTAAGAAAGGAAAGACCCTCTTCAGGGTCCGTGGTTGCATTCACCTCATATCCTTCGGAAATCAGGACGCGTGTCAGCAACTTACAAATGAGGTGTTCATCGTCAACGATTAGAATTTTTGCTTTCATGAGAGGGCCCCTCGAAGAGCAAACAGTGTGGTTTCCCGTCCGCACTTCGTTTCTTTAATTAGACTTTTTTGAATTGCCGCCTTGATCCCACAGCCAAACTTCCCGGTTTGGCCCTGGGCCTGTGAACCCTAGAGCCAGCACTCTTCCCCCGTCCCCAGTCGAGGAGAAATGGCCCTGAACAGCTATAGATCCGTCGACCCAACCATCAGGCCTGCATATTTCCTGCACGAAAAAGCAAGGATCGTGCCATCGCGCGAGAGGCCTAGGTGGCTTCTCAGATCGATTAGGACGCAGAAACGGCCCAGTTCAACCTGTCAGAACTGGTTCAAATGAACCAACGGAGTTCCGGCCGTACGCCCTCTCGGGCGGCCATTAATCGAAACTGAACTTGATCTTGGCAAACAACCGATTGTTTCTTTCCCAGCTGTTGAACGGGATTTGTTCTAGACCAAAGTACTGGAGGTAACCCGCATCCACCAAGAGGGCTTCGCCGAGTTCATACTCAAACCACAGCCTCATGAAGGCCCCCTGGAGACCTGCATTGTTGAGGATTACAACACCCAAGGCATGCATCCGAAGCCGACTGCGAAGAAACTCGCGACTCGCTCGCAAGGCCGTCTCCACAGTATCCTGATAAACATAGTTCGGTAAGAATTGCAGGAGAGGCTCGTAATCGAGAACACGGCGATGAGCGACCTCAAAAACAAGGCTCGTATCCCGAAATCCGGAATACTCCAAACCAACCATCCAGTCGACCCTCGAAAACTCACCTTGACCACCCACGTAAGGAAGGTCCACCGCAGGGTCCGTAAAGCTTGGGTTGGGTTTTAGGTAGTCGTAGTCAAGCTCATCATAAAAAGCGATCTCCGCCTTGAAGAGCCAGGTATCTACAACGTAATTCCCCCCTGCGCCCACCATGGTTACCCGATCATCGCGATTTAAAAACGCGATTCCATTTAAATCCGGCAGGTTCACAACACTCGTGGTTTGATTCTGGTAAAGCCTCGCTAAGTAAAACGAGAGGTCCCAACCCGAGAAGATGCCCGTAGCGGCGAATCCATATTCCGGAGTGGACCCCCACCGATCCACGACTTGATCCCCGTTCTCTCTTGAAAAGGCGGCCGCTTCCATCGAGGTAAAAGACGCGAAAATTTCTTCCCGTGTGGGTGCCCCCGGCGGAGGCTGTGGCAATTCAGACGGACTAAAGATCGGGAAAAAGTCACTTCCTTCAGGCGGGTCGTAATCAAAGCGAATTTCGGGGGCAATTAAGGCACTAAAATTCCAAGAACCCACAAAGAAATCGGCTCTGGCCATGGTCACGGGGAGTCGAAGGTCTTCAATATCGACCAGCCCAGGCTCACGATTATTAAGCGGATTCCAGACATCCGTTACGCGTAAGGATTCTGAGCGTCCCCAATCGACTACTTGTCGACCCAATTTAAGATCCAGCCAGGGCGTCACACTCCCTGCAACCCACAAATCGAGTATTTCTGCTTCCAGAAGATAATCGTCAATGACCGACTGAGTATATTTCTCCTGACCATGTATCGGATATGCGAAATCATAAAACGCAAAGAACTGCGACCGCAGCCGCCAGTCACTGGGAAGGTCCACGTCGACCTGGAGGTCTGCTCTCAATCGGAGACGCTGCAAGTTTCCATAATACGTTCCCGTCTCGACATCAGGCGGCGGCCCTAGGCTCGAGCGGTGGGGATCCACGTTATACGACAGCCCTAGACTGGTCGCTCCGACGAAATCGACATATTGAGCCCATCCATCTTGAGGCTCGGTGTCCGAGGCCTCCGAAGAATCTGGATCCGGCAACTCAAAAACGTCCTCGTCCTCAAACCCACCCAGAATGTCATCGAGGTCCATTTCCTGAGCCCCTACATCCGCCGCAAGACTCACGGCCAACGCGATGCCACCTGCGCAAAGAAGGCGCTCAAGGGTTATGAGCAAATCAATCACAGTCCCTTTTCAAGTCGTCGGACAGTGAAGGTTCCCTCACTTAAGGGCTGGCCAAATTTTACATTGGAGTTGCGAAGCTTCGTCTTGTGCATTGTCTTTTTACCACGCTTCGTGGTCATCGAAATCTCGGTGGCGACCCAAATGCCATCAATTAATTCTAACTTGTCCACATTCATGTATTTCAGCCTTTTCCCTTTCTTTACAAAAATGACAGCTCGGGCCAGAACATGATTGTCTTTGCGGACGAAGTTGATGATCTTAGTGTACCCCGTCTGCTTCTGTTCCTTCTCATTTGGGATCGCCTCCACCTGCCACATCTCGATGCCATCGACCTCTGCTTCTTTCATGAGCGTATATTGATACCGATCCAGAGCCGGTTTAGACATATCAGAGTAAGAGAAGTCTGAGCCCATAAAGCTCCCCCCCTTATCCCCGCCCGCAATCCGCTTCGTCTTCTTCAAGGCCGGAAGGTAAAGCCACTGATCGTCGTCTCGGTCTGCATCGATATAGTCGTAACTCAAGAATCCCGTATTTTTAACATCTGCAGGCGACGTAAAGAACAGCAAGCTCTCTCGGTCTTCGCCCTTATCCCGACGCATGTTGGTCATTTTTCGAGTTCGTGTTTTTCCAGACTTATCGATCAAGACCATCTCCATTTCGGAGGTCTCATAATCTCCCTCATCTCGATCATTCACCCATTGCATAATCTCACGGCCGGTGGGCGGTTCCCCTTCGGTCGCTTGACACACTCCCGCAAGCCACATGAAAGAAATAGCCAGCAACGCTGCCTGGACGGCTCTTGAATTCATCGTTAAGCCTTTCAATAGATTACAAATACGCGAACTGAGGAACCAAAAAATTCGCTCTTCCTCGGCTTTGGGGGGGGCGAACCCCTCCAGAACGTCAAAAAAGAGCACTCTAGGAAGAACACCCGAAATATACTTAAGCCATCCCCTTAATGGGTTTATTTCTTTCTGGATCCGATCTCAGCTCTCCGAAGTCTAAAGTAATCGAACGAGTGACTATCTCGTAAAGGCCTGGCGACTTGACCCTTCCGAGAGCGAGATGGAGAAAAACCAGGCACGAGGGTCGGGACGGCCGGCGGCTTCTTTTAAACGAGAAATAAACTTGGGTAAATTTCGGTCCAGCCTCTCAAAAACAACTTGATGCTGAGTCAAGTCAGATCCATAGGTGCCCCTAAGCGCCAAACAGGCATCGTTTAATCCCACGTACTTCGAAGTCAGCTCAGGGTCGGCCAACTCAAGAGGAAGGCGACTCAGGCGAGCCCGCGCTTCCTGCTCCGCCCGGACGCGCTTTTCTCGAACCCGCTGATCGGTGGCCTCTGATGCATTTTCGTAAATCGTGCGGACCTCTTCCCGAAAGCGAAGCGCCTCCTCACTCACTAAGCGATTGTCATGAATTTGCTGCTCTCGGACCTTGGCTTGATCAGGGTCAGAGCTAAAAAAGTCAATGGACCCCTGCTGCCCAATGAAGCTTGCGGCGCTTTCGTTGAATCCCGCATCCCCATCGACGAACACCGTCGCATGGACAAACTCATGCAAAATAGTCTCCACGGCTGGCCCTTTTCCACGGCGTAGCATGGGCGCCGTCACCGGATCTGAAAAGAATCCCAGTGTTGAGTACGCTGAAACGGGCACGAGACACACATCATAGCCTTGATCGACAAAAACTTGGGCGGCCGTCTCGGCCCGCCCTTCATCAAAAAAGCCCCGGTAAGGGAGTTCTCCCAGGATGGGGTAACGAAAGGGCCTTGAGTCTACACTTAGGGGCTCAGCGACCACCAAATTGGTAATAATCCGGTCTCCCGGCCAGGCAACATACTCCGTATACTGTTCGTCGACATCAAGCCCGAGGCCTTGAGCGAAGATCCTCGCCTGTTCGATGGTCTCGAGTTGAGATCTCAGCTCCGGGGACGTCGCGGGAGATTCAATCATCTCGGGCATGGGCGTTCGGCCCCATAAGAGCCGAGTCTGGCCAGCGACGAGATGCCCGTAATAACAACCTGAAGAACACATCCAGATGAGGAGTAGGCTTGCGATGGTGGCAACAGCAGATCGATTCATCTGCGTATTCTGTCCGGACCTCGCTCGATCTGAACGAGTGATGGCCGAAGCCCGCTGGGCTCAGCAGGGGGAGGGATTTGCGCCTCAAACCTGGAAGAGCAGCAGGTACACCTT
>NZHD01000048.1 GCA_002691205.1 Deltaproteobacteria bacterium | reverse complement strand
TTTCCAAGCCGCAATGAATGAGTCCTGAACCACATCTTCTGCCGCGGCGGTATCGCCTCCGACGAGTCTCCAGGACAAGCTCATGGCTCGTGAAGAAATTCGATCGACAAAAGAGACAAAGCGCTCTTCTTGATCGAGGTGGGAGCACGATCCCAGGAGATGTTTCGGAGGGAAGGGAACACTTGTGTGAGACATATTTTTCCTTTGTGGGCTTACCCTTTTTAGACATCTGAGCATCGAAAACGGTTTACCCCGCAATGAAGAAAAGCTTTGAGATGGGTTAAACGGCGCTGAAACGGAAAAGTCCCGTTTTTATCTCCTGAGGTGGATTGCAGCACTGAGAAAAGAGAAGAGGCACCCTGGGGGTAGGCCCCTCTCCGCTGTACAATTGCGTCAGAATGTTCTGGGTACTGACGATTCTCACTATTGCGATTGTTTGGTCACTGAGGCGACTCAGGCCCCTGATCTCGCATGCCCAGGTTGAGCGCCTAAAGCGGTTCCATTCTTCCCTCTCTGCAGATCGTGAAAAAGTGGTGATCTGTCTCGGCGACAGTTTGACCCGCGGTAATATGAGCTTTGACTACGTCGATGCTTTAGCCCGTCGTCTTGAGCCCTCCGGTTACACCGTATTGAATGCCGGAGTCAACGGAGAGCTGACGTGGAACATTCTTCAGAGAATCGACACCATCACGGAGGCAGAGCCCGCAACCGTTGCGCTTTGGGCGGGAACCCATGATGCGAGAGCATGCGAGAGTGACAGCGAGGCCGCTCGGTACGTCCGCCAGAAGAAATTGCCTCAGGTCCCTGATGAAGAATTTTTTCGTGTGAACTATATGAAAATTCTAGATCGACTCGCTGAAATTCCGCGGGTAAAAATCCTTCTCCTGTCACTCCCCCCTCTTGGAGAACTGGGCGGGAGTCAGGCCGACACTTACTTGGAGCGTTTTAATGCACTGATCGAGGGAGAAGCTCATGCGAGAGGATTCCAATTTTTACCGATTGCTCGCCTTTTAAGAGAGAATTTACTGGCAGATCCCCCAGAGGCGGCACCGATTTATAGTGATCGAGCTTCCAGGGCTCTAGGCATCAGGGCCGCCTTCTATCACTATCTACTGGGTTGGCGTTGGAATCGAGTCTCAGCCCATCATGGGATGAAGCTTCTGACCGATATGATTCATCTGAACGCGCGAGCTGGCGAAATGGTGGTCGATGGAGTCGAGGAAGCGATCCGGGCGAATTCAGCGGAGCGCTTGGACAGTTCTGGCTCTGAATGAGGCTTCGGCCCCGGTCGAAGTTCGATCTTAAGAGGGTCTAAAGGGCTCTCTTTAAGCTCGGGCGGGGCCGGGCTTTACAATCATGCGCAGACCCTTACTCTCTAAGCTGAAGTAGAACGTGTTTCACTTTTGAACCATAAGGGAGAGACTCCGATGGAACTTGACTTCAGTCCGGAGCAGAAGAAATTCCGTGACGATTTGCGGGATTATTTCTCACAGATGATGACACCTGAATTGGTGAGCGAATTGCGTGAAGATGTTGAGGGCGGTGGACCTCTCTTTAGGCAGGCCATGAAGGACATGGGGCGAGATGGCTTACTGGGGGTGGGCTGGCCAGAGGAGTACGGTGGCCAAGGCCGAACACCGATGGAACAGTTTATTTTCGCAGACGAAGTTCAGTCGGCTGGTTTTCCGATCCCCTTTCTGACTCTGAACACTGTAGGGCCCACGATCATGCAGTATGGGACCGAAGAGCAGCGGGCTGAGATTTTGCCCAAAATTCTGGCCGGTGAGATTTTCTTTGCCATCGGCTATTCGGAGCCGAGTGCGGGAACAGATTTGGCTTCACTTCGTACGTCGGGAATTCGCGAGGGCGACGAGTGGGTGATCAATGGCCAGAAGATGTGGACCAGCCTTGCGGGTTATGCCGATTACGTCTGGCTCGCGGTTCGAACGGATTCTGAGGTATCGAAGCATAGAGGTCTATCTATGTTTCTCGTTTCAACCAAGGCTGAAGGGTATTCGCGTCAGCCAATTATGACGGTTGGAGGTGTCTCAACCAACGCGACGTTCTACGACAATGTGCGTGTTCCGCATTCGTCTCTGATCGGCGGCGAGAGTAATGGATGGTCGCTGATTACAGGTCAACTCAACCACGAGCGCATTTCGCTGACGAGCGTGGGCCCGATTCGCCGAAACTTACGCGATGTAATTGATTGGGCTCGCGAGACAAAGGTCGATGGTGAGCGAGTGATCGACAAGTCTTGGGTCCGCCACAATCTGGCGCGTGTCTTTGCAAAAGTTCAAGTCGTTCGACTGATGAATTGGCGCCAGGCCTGGGCGGCCCAGGAAGGGGATCCCCATCCAGCAGCGGCTTCTGCGGTAAAGGTGTTCGGGAGCGAACTCAATATTGAGGCTTACCGCGCGCTGATGGAGGTCACGAGTGCCCGGGCCAATATTGGCCGAGACAGTACGGGGGCCGTGCTGGAGGGGCGAATCGAAAGTGCCTACCGAAATGGTCTGATCCTGACCTTTGGAGGAGGTACGAACGAAGTGCAGCGTGACATTATTGCTATGGCGGGTATGGGCCTGCCCCACTACAAGAGCTGATTTCGGAGCAGATGATGGATTTTTCATTTTCAGATGATGAGAAGACGGTTGCGGAACTCGCTCGAAAAATTCTGAGCGAGAAGGTAACTCCTGAGCGGCTCAAGGATTTTGAGTTAAGCGAGGCCGCGATCGACACGGAAGTTTGGCAGGCGCTGGCTGATAGTAGTTTGCTGGGTGTGGCTATTTCAGAAGAACATGGGGGCATGGATCTTGGCTTTCTTGCTCTCTCGCTTCTTTGCCAGGAAGTGGGGAGGACCGTGGCTCCTGTTCCTGTGTTTGCTTCGCTCGTTCTGGGTGGAATGCCTTTGGCCCGATTTGGCAGCGACTCGGAACAAGCAGAATGGCTTCCGAAAGTCGCAAAGGGTGAGACGATCCTCACCGCAGCTTTGACTGAGTTGGAATCCAGCGACCCCCTCTTGCCTCGCACACGAGCGGAGAAGTCAGTCGAGGGTTTTAAGCTTTACGGTCAAAAGTCGCTCGTCCCGGCGGGAGCACAGGCATCACGCATTCTGATCCCGGCGATGACCGATGAAGGCAGTCTCATCCTTGCATGGGTTGAGCCAGGCATGCAGGGACTCAGGATCGAAGAGCAATCGGCCTCGGATAGGCAAGCGTACGCTCTCATCGAATTGGATGGAGTTGCGGTCACAAACGCCGATCTCCTCGGTGGCTTGGAAGGCGGAGAAGCGCGACTCAGTTGGCTTGTCGATTGTTCCACAGCCGCTCTGTGTTCCATTCAACTGGGCGTGATTGAAAGAGCGCTTGAAATGACTTCGGAGTACGGCAATGAGCGTGTGCAATTTGACCGTCCGATTGGAAGCTTTCAAGCTTTTCATCAAAGGGCCGCCGACGCATACATCATGGTTGAGTCTTTGCGTCTTTGTACGCAAGAAGCGATTTGGCTCATCTCGAAGGAGAAGTCGGCCTTAGATTCAGCCACAGTGGCGAAGTACTGGGCGGCCGAAGGAGCGCAGTTTACAGCCTTTGCCTGCCAGCACCTGCACGGAGGCATTGGCATTGATGTTGATTACCCTCTTCATCGATACTTTATATGGGCGACTCAACTTGAACATGCTCTTGGTTCAGCACCCCACCAGCTTGATAAGTTAGGGCTAAGGATTGCTCAGTCGGGAATGCCTGATTTCTGAATCTCTATTGATTGAGCTGGCTTTCGTTTTTTTACAAGTCCCCACGTTGCTTTTTAGACGCGTGTTATCGAATAATGGCTTCGCCCCAATAGTTAAAGGCTGCGATTCGAGGTGTGTTGGGGAGGTACATCGTCTCTAATTCTCTGATTTGAAAACCGGAGTTTTCAAGGCATGCAGGGATGTCGCGATTGAGGTTGCAGCCGCCCGCTATTTTTTTCCAGACGGGGTTAATTCGCTTTTGCCATTTTTGGGTGGACGGGTCAGAGGCCAAGCCGTGTTCGCAGAAAAGCATTTGGCCGTCGGGCTTGAGCACTCTGCGCATCTGTTCCAGCGCCACCTTGAAATCGGGGATCGTACATAGCGTGAAGGTCAAGACGATGGTGTCTGCGCTGTTATCTTCGAGGGGGATCTCTTCGCCCGGGAGGTCAATGAGTTCGACATTGACTCTCGCCTGTGAAACTCTTTCTTCAGCTTTTCTCCGCATACCCTCTGACGGTTCCAGTCCCCAGACGAGCTCAACTTTTTGAGGATCGTAGAGGTCTAGGTTGAGTCCCGAGCCCATTCCCACCTCAAGGACGCGCCCTGAGGCTCTTGGGACGAGCTTCTCGCGTTGTCTCATGACAGGAGGACCGCCGCAGCCCTTGTCGATCAGCGCGGGAAGAATTCGGTTTTCATAGAACCCCATTTTAACTCCTTAGAGACGGTTTTGAATTCTCTATAGCTTTACTCATAAAATGATTTCTGGCGAGCATGCTTCAGAATGAACTGAAATATTTACTTCTCTTATGAGCGTTCAAATAGACCGATAATACCTGGCTAATATCGGTGAGACCTTTTCCTTCGTTGGGATGCATTCGCCCGAAGGCTTCTCCCCAGCTAGGATTGGTCAATATGTCCGAGTGGCCCGCCGAGTTTCGAGAAATTTTAGATCAAAGTTTCGTTCTGCGTACTACTTTCGCTCGCAAGGATGGGGCCCTGCGTACACTTGAAACGACGTATGGTTGGTCGGGCGGCAGAGAGATTATTCTGTCTGGCTTTCCCGGAAAAAGAGATTGGGTGGCGAGCCTGGCGCGCAACCCCGAAGTCACTGTACATACGGTTGAGTCTAATCGCGGCTATGACATCTCGGCGCGGGTAGAGGTGTTGCGAGATCGGGAAGAGCGCTTGCCGCATCTTTTTGCGTTTGTCGATCGATGGTCAGAAAGGCCTGGCTTTCCTCGAAAGCGATTCGCTTTCTTGCTGGGGGCTGTCAAAGTGAATCTTCGCCTAGGGCTGCCTTGGTGGGGCCCCTTTTACGTAGCTCGTAGAATCTTCGATGGGATGCCCTGCGTTTTGTTGACACTCAAAGGCGACCCGGTTGAGCGATTTGGTCCAGCACCTGCCGTAACGCCTCCTCGGTTGGCGCGCAATCAAAGCTATTCGGGGATGGGCGAGAGTCACTGACGGTGCGAGGAAGTCTTCCAACCGTCTTGCGGATTGAGGTATCTTTCAGGCGTATCTGAAGCACGTATTCTCGACCGAGGGGCGCTCCAAGGCGTCGGACTTAAGCTGTCATTCAATGAGTTCTAAAAGGGGAGCCAATCAAATGTTGTCGCGCTTTGACGATTATCCGATTCACCAGACGAGTGAACCCATTCGCTTTCCGGCGACAACAGATCGGCATGTTTACGATCGTTATTGGTTCAATGGCTATTCAAAGGCGGGCGATTTTTACTTTGGCATCGGTGCGGCGCTTTATCCGAATCTCGGGATTATGGATTGTGGCTTCAGTGTTGTGATTGATGGAGAGCAGCATGCTTTTCATGGATCTCGTCGAGCTCCTATGGAACCGACTGATCTCAGCGTGGGGCCATTTAAGATTGAAATTCTTGAGCCGATGAAGTCCATGCGAATTACCTTGGATGACAACGAGACGGGCATATCATGTTCTCTTGAGTGGATTCCTCGCACGGCAAGCTTCGCTGAGGGGCATCAGGTGAGCCCGCGCGCGCATGCGCTGATGATGCAAGCAACACGTTTTAATCAGTTTGGATTTTGGAAAGGCGAAATTCGGTATGCAGGAAAGACGCTCCGGATCGATCCCGATGAAGTTTACGGGACGAAGGATCGATCTTGGGGAATTCGCCCGGTGGGAGACCCCGCACCTCCAGGTGCGCCACCGACTCAACTTCCCCAGATTTTCTTTCTCTGGGCTCCCTTGCATTGGGAAAATCATTGTTCGCATGCAGGTCTTTTTGAAGATCAATATGCAGAGATGTGGCACTGGGACGGAATGCTCATGCCAACCTATGCGCATCCCGATGACCTTCCGGGAGTTGAGGACCCCGATGCCGAGCGTCTGGCGGGTGTCGAGCACCGACTTGAGTTTATTCCAGGAACGCGTCGTGTAAGCGCGGCTGAATTTGTGTTGCACCAGCGAGACGGGAACCGCTTAGAGATTCACCTCGATCCGGTGCTGTGCTTTCGCATGAAGGGCATCGGTTATTCCCATCCCGAATGGTCACATGGTCGTTGGAAAGGTGAATTGGCCATCGCAGGAGAATCCTGGAGGTGTGATGATGTGGATGAGCTTGGCCTCGACAATCTCCACATTCAGCAAGTGGTTCGGGCTCGGTGCGGTTCTGAAGAGGGGATCGGTGTGCTTGAGCAAGCCATCATGGGGCCTCATGCAGGATACGGATTGAAGGGCTATATGGATCCAGTGCCTAGCTAGATGGCTTGGATTTCGATGGACGGCTTTTAATCGGCAAGAGCAGTAATTTGAACAGCACAGAATTTAAACTCGGGAATTTTGCCGTCTGGATCGAGGTCGTCGAGTGTGAGAAGGTTGGCGGCCGCTTCTCGAAAGTGAAACGGCATAAAGGCGGAGCCTCGAGACTCTTTGAGACTGATCCGTACGCGTACGCTGACTTCGCCTCGCCGGCTAGCGATGCGAACGAACTGATTCTCCTCGACGCCTAGAGATTCTGCATCTTGAGGGTGCAGCCCAACAAAGGCTTCTGGTTCGAGTTCGTGGAGGGCGTGCGTCCTTCGAGTCATGGAGCCAGTGTGCCAATGCTCAAGAAGTCGCCCGGTATTGAGCACAAACGGGTATTCGGCATCCGGTAATTCAGGGGCCGCTGTCCATTCGGCCGGTACGAATTTGGCGCGTCCATTTTCTGTGGGGAACTCATCGCCAAAAAGGACTTCCGGACCGTCGTCGACCTCAGGGTTTGGGTTGGGCCAGAGCTTTCCGGTTTGACCAAGGTGACTGTATTTAAGTGTGGCATAGGAGCCTGATAACACCGCAAATTCCTCAAAAATCTCCTCGGTTGACTCGTAGTTCATGGGATAGCCCATGCGATTGGAGAGTTCGCTGATGATTTGCCAATCCAAACGGGCTTCCCCTGGAAGGCCATGGACAGGTCGTCCTATTTGAACGCGCCGATCCGTGTTCGTGTAGGTTCCCAACTTTTCTAAATAAGAACTTGCGGGGAGAATGACATCAGCGAATTCGGCCGTTTCGGTCAGAAAGATGTCTTGTACTGCGAGAAAGTCGAGACCCGAGAGACCTTTTCGGACCTGATTCGTATTGGGGTCCGAGAGAAAAGGATTCTCACCCATGATATACATGCCTCGAACGTCTCGTTTCAGCGCGGCATGCATAATCTCGACAACGGTGAGCCCATTGTTTTGGGGAAGAGACAGCCCCCAGGCCGTTTCGAATTTTGCGCGGATCTCAGGATCCTCGACGGACTGGTATCCGGGGTAGACCATCGGGATTAAGCCGGCATCACTGGCTCCTTGAACATTGTTTTGGCCTCTTAGAGGGTGGAGGCCACTGCCCGGCTGCCCGATGTTTCCAGTCATCAGTGCCAAAGAAATGAGGCACCGGGCATTGTTCGTACCGTATACGTGCTGAGAGATGCCCATTCCCCAGTAAATGATCGCACCTTTCGCATTGGCAAAGGTGCGAGCGACCTCACGAATGGTGTCTGCGGATACGCCACAAATGGCAGCGGCTCGTTCGGGCGTGTACGCCTTAACCGTCTCTCGTACAGCTTCAAAGTTTTCGGTATGAGCGGAGATGTATTCGGGGTCGTAAAGATTCTCTTCGATGATTACATGCATGAGTGAATCATAAAAAGCCACATCGGTACCAGGCTTGATTCGGCAGTAGAAATCTGCGTGAGAAGCAATCTCGCCTCTTCGTGGATCGACGACGATGAGCTTGGTGCCGCTCTTATGGGCTTGCTTGAAAAATGTCGCTGCCACGGGATGATTGGCCGTGGTGTTGGAGCCGGCGATCAGGATGGCGCCTGCATTAGTCGCATCTCCATAGGTCGTTGTGACGGCTCCACTTCCAATCCCCTCCATGAGTGCGGCTACGCTTGAGGCATGACAGAGACGGGTACAGTGATCCACATTGTTCGTGCCCCAACCCGCGCGAATCCATTTTTGAAATAGGTAGGCTTCCTCGTTGGAACACTTGGCGCTGCCAAAGCCAGCCAGGGCATCGGGCCCATGGTGGTCACGAATAGCGCTCAGCTTTTTGGCGACTAGGTCGAGGGCCTCGTCCCAGCTTGCTTCACGAAAGGCGGGCATGACTTGTTCGTAGTCGACAAGCCCCCCTGGCTTCCTGCGAACATCATGATCGCCGCGGACTTCGGGCGATAAAGCCGATTTCGGATACGCGTCGTCCCGGCGAATGAGTGGTTTAGTTAAGCGTTGGGGGCTTCGAGCATAATCCCATCCGTAGCGACCTTTGACGCAGAGACGAGATTTGTTTCCGGGGCTTTCTCGTCCCTCCGCAAATACAATTCGATCTTTCTGTCGATCTACATGATAAGTCAAGGCACAGCCCACACCGCAATAGGGGCACACGCTCTCTACTTGATCGAGTTCTTGACGTGGGCGAAGCGGGGAGTCGATTGCGCGATCGACGAGGGCCCCAGTCGGACAGGCCGCCGCACATTCACCGCACGAAACGCAACTGCTTTCTCCCATCAGTTGATCGAGATCGAAAGCGATACGGGCGGTATAGCCCTTGCCTGTACGGCCAATGACTTCGTTGTTTTGGAGATCGTCGCAGGCGCGGATACATCGGTCGCATAAGATGCATGCCGTGTGATCTACCGAGATGACGGCTGAGCTTTGGTCTTTCGCTTTTGCAGGTGCGCTTTTCCAAGCGGTTCCCCAGGTGTCGTATTGGCGAGCGAGGGCCAGAAGTTGGTTATCGCCCAGAGTCGACTCTCTGGGGTCGGTTTCTGGGTTAGGTTGATCTGACATAAGCAGGTCGACCAGGGTGCTTCTATGTCCGTCGATCTCAGGGGTTTGCGTTTTGACTTCCATCCCTGTTTCTACTTTTCGAACGCATGCGGCTGCGAGTGTTCGCTCACCGATATCGACGCTGCAGAGGCGGCAGACACCCACTGGGTCGAGTTTAGGATCGTGGCACAGCGCGGGAATGTTGATGCCGGCCGATTGAGCTGCATCAAATATGGTCGTGCCTTCAGGGACTTCAACGGTGATTCCGTCGATGCTCATTCTGATCATGGCGTCGTTCCGATCCATTTAATCCTGTGACATGGGAAAGCTTACCTTCCTGGAGGTGACTCCGGAAGGTCTGTCATTTAAGTTCCAGACGGAGTGATGCGGATGGTTTCTCCAGGCCCAACGGGAATCCCTAGCCCGCCTTCGATTTGCTTTTCGTCCAAATGAACATCGAATTCATTGGGATTAATGGAGGCTGCGCGGAGAACGTCGCTCAGGGTTCCGATGGGCAGGGATTGAGAGGGGTGGCTTTCTTGAAGAAGTTTGACGAAGGGGTCCAAGTCATTTTGGCGTACCGCCTCTAGGTAGGCTTCTGGCGAATTGAAACCACGAACGGATTCCGGGTGGGGGACTTGGTCGGGGTCTACTTTTATGAAATCGACTTTTTCTAGAAGATCGAGGGGGCGTCGTCTTCCAGCTTCAAGAAGACGAGTGGCCACCGCACCTGCTTCGGCGGAATAGACCGCCGATAGAGTCTGAACGAAACCGTCGACGTCCAGGGCTGCCGATCGATTGAGGGAAAGCATGGACCGTACGAAATCTCCAGTGAGATGGGGAGCATCTGTCGCCGTCACAAAGGCGAATGGATTGTGAATATTTTCGAGACCTTCGCGAATTCCTGCGAGAGGGCCTAAGTGTGGCGCGCGGTCTCGAATGATTCGGGCGGGCAGAGAAGGTAGCTTTTGATCAGGGGCGGCGACGACCACGATTTCATCAACAGCTTCCCTCAATTTTTCGACCACATGGGAGACAAGGGGACGTCCTTGCCAAGGGAGCCAGGCCTTGTCTCTGCCCATGCGAGATGAAAGACCTCCGCAGAGAACAATCCCGGAGTACTTCATTGATTATCGACCGTTCACATCATTTGGAAAACGCTCAGCCAAGGAAAGCATCGGCGAGAGGGCAATTTGGCCGAGTCCGCAAATACTCGTCCGGGCGAGCGTTTCGTGCAGCTGCTGAAGTTGGGTGTGTATCTCAGACGAGATTCCACCGGCCTCTTCGACGAGGGCGACGGCTTTTTCTGTTCCCACGCGACAAGGAACACACTTTCCACACGACTCATTTCGAAAGAAGCGAGTGACGCTCAGCGCCACTTCCAAGAGGTCTTGGTCGGCCGCGATAAATACAGCTCCACCCGATCCGAGCATCGAGCCCGCATCTGTGATGGACTGGAAATCAACTCCGGTTTGAAGCGCACTTGGGGGAAGAAAACTGCTCGATGCTCCTCCTGGCGCAATGGCACCGAGCTTCCGGTCGTCCTGCATGCCGCCACAAAGTTCCAGCACCTTGCTGAGAGGTGTGCCACAGGGCACGAGGTGAACGCCTGGGCGAGCCACGTCTCCGCTGACACTCATAAACTTCTGACCAGAGAATCCATCGAGGCCTTGCTCGTGCCACCATTCGGCTCCGTTGTGAAGAATGGTCGTTGCGTGAGCAAATGTTTCAACGTTGTTGATGAGAGTCGGCTGTCCGTTGAGTCCGACCATTCCAGGGAAGGGCGGCTTGTTGCGCGGCTCACCGCGTTTGTCCTCAAGGCATTCGAGGAGAGCTGTTTCCTCTCCCAGGATATACCCACCAGGAGAAACAAATACGTCAATTTCGAAGTTGAAGGAGCTACCGAAAATGCCTTGTCCGAGGGCGCCCATTTCGCGGGCTTCCAGAAGGGCGGCTTCTATCGCTTTACATTCGGGGCCGTATTCGTGACGGATAAAGATGGTTCCACGCTCCGCTCCGATGCAGTAGCCGGCGAGTGCCATTCCTTCAATGACGAGATGGGGGAGGGAGGAGAGAATTTCTCGGTCTTTGAAACTCCCTGGTTCGCTCTCGTCCGCGTTGGTGATGACATGTCGAGGACCAGCCGGGGCGCTGGCCACGAGACTCCATTTCCGACCTGTTGGGAAAGCGGCGCCCCCCATGCCTCGAAGTCCTGAATCCTCGAGGGTGGCACTGAGAGATGAGGGCTCTTGACCCAGTGTTTCACGGAGCGTCCCATATCTCTCGTTTGCTTTGGGGTAGATTTGCATCGTATCCCAGCGTTTGGGCGCGGGAGCTTCAAGGGGGATTCGGCTTGCGATCGCATGTTCAATGTCGGAGTGGGTCAGTGTGCTGATGGCCTGTCCACCGATGGCACCGGCGGGTGCCATATCGCATCGGCCTAAGCATGAGACTTCGACGATCTCGATGGTCTCATCTAGGTCGAAGGCTTTTTTGAGGCGATTGCACGCTTCTGGACCCCCTGCCAGCTGACAGGAGAGGTCTCGGCAAACTTCGATTCTGTGGGCTTTCGGAGGTTCGCGTCTGAAGTGGGTATAAAAAGTCGAAAGACTTTCAAGCCGATGGAGAGGCACACCTGCTTCTTGAGAGAGCTTCTGCAGACGCTCTTCGGAGAGCCAACCTTCGGTTTCTTGGATTTCAAGTAGCTGTTGAATCAGAGAACTCAGAGTGCACCTCCAAAAACAAAAGAGTACAGGGTGGGTGACCCGGTGGCTATATGCGAGGATAAGTGATGTGAGTTTACAAAAACCGCATACTCCGGAAGCTTCTATCAGGCTTTTGCCCGATGATTCGTCATCGGCCGAATTCCGTGAGCTGGTTCTTGTCGGCGGAGGGCACGCCCACGTACAGGTTTTGCGTCGATTTATGATGCGCCCCTTGGAGGGCGTCCGTTTGACCGTCGTATTAGACCGCTACGAAGCAGTCTATTCGGGCATGGTCCCGGGATATCTGGCAGGTGACTATGAGTCGCACGATCTGACCATCGACATGCTCCCTCTCGCCCGGAGGGCAGGGGCTCGCTGTATCCTGGCGGCCGCCACCGGGGTCGATCTAGAAGAAAAGCGAATTAGTCTCGAAGGACGCCCGCCCATCTTGTTTGACATTGCCAGTTTTGATGTGGGGTCGAGAGTCCGCGAGCTTCCTGGAGGGGCTTCTAGAGAACATGGAATTGCGACGCGCCCCATTGCTAATTTTGTGCGTGATATCGACGATCAGATTCTGAAGGCAGCGGCTCCGCCAGGATCTAAAATTCGTGTGAACGTTGTCGGTGGCGGTGCAGCCGGTGTGGAGCTGGCCCTCTGCGTAGAGGCTCGCCTTCGTGAAAAAGGCTGCCCGGCTGAGGTTCAAATTGTAGCTGGAGCGGATACCCTTTTATCGGGCACGCATCGTTCACTGGTTCGCCGAGTGACACGTGAGTTAGCGGACCGAGGTATCCGGACTCGGCTATCGGCTCGCGTCATTTCGTCGGATTCTCATGGAATCAACCTCGCTTCGGAAAAGGGGCCGCCCGAATACCTGAAGAGTGACCTCACGCTCTGGGCGACGGGAGCAGCGGCTCCAGCCTTTCTTAAAGAGAGCGGTTTGCCTACTGACGAAATGGGCTTTGTGCGGGTCGAGTCGACACTCCAGGTTGAGGGATTTGACTGTTTGTTTGCCGCAGGAGACTGTGCGCGTATGGTCGATCACCCTTGGGTTCCCCGCGCGGGTGTGTACGCGGTTCGAGCAGGTCCTTATTTAGATCGTAACCTTCGAGCGCGATTGAAGGGGGGGCGCCTTCAGCGCTGGCGCCCTCAAAGGGACTTTTTAGCTCTTCTTAACGTGGGTGAGAAGCGGGCTTTCGGCTGCAAATGGGGGATTGGCTTTGAGGGTCGGTTGGTTTGGCGGCTCAAAGATTGGATCGATCGTCGGTTTATGAGCCGCTTTCAAGTGCTTGACCAAAACGGACTTCCTGCGTCCCTGTTCCCCGACCCCAAAGAGATGGAAGGGCTGGACGAAATGATCTGCGGTGGGTGCGCGGCTAAAGTGGGCCCTTCTCCTTTGCGTACGGCTCTGGATCGCCTTCCGCCTGCACCCGCTGATTCCAGTGTTCTTGTGGGATTGGCTGAAGCCGACGATGCCGCGGTGTTGCAGTGGCCAGCTGGGGACGTGGTGCTGGCGACGGTCGACGGCTTTCGAGCCTTCGTCGATGATCCTTTTCTCGTCGGCCGAGTCGCTGCAACCAATGCGGTGAGCGATGTATTGGCCAAGGGAGCTGTGGCTCGTCACGCTTTGGCTCTCGTGACGGTCAAAGCGGATACTCCTGGCCGGGAAGCCGAATCACTGTTTCAGGTTTTGGCAGGAATTCGTGCTGCTTTGGACCCGATCGGGGTCACTTTGGTGGGAGGCCACAGCACGACGGGGCCAGAGCTTTTCGTGGGTCTTTGTGTGACCGGAGAGCCTGGCTCTGAGGGACGAATTCTAGGACTCGGGGGCCTCTCTGAAGGAGACGCTCTTGTTCTTACGAAGCCCATCGGCACCGGTGTGTTACTGGCCGCCGATGCGCGTGGGATGGCTAGAGGGGATTGGCTTCAGGTTGGCCTGTCGAATATGGTGAGAGACAACTCGGCCGCAGCCGCGGTGGCGCTCGCGCCAGAGGTGGTGGCCTGTACGGATGTGAGTGGTTTCGGCCTAGCCGCTCATCTGGACGAACTTCTTTCCGCCAGTAATGTCGGCGCAGAATTGATTCTGGAGAATTTGCCGGTGCTGCCCGGGGTAGCGGACCTGATTCGTTGGGGCATCAAGAGCACTTTTCATGAACAAAATGCGAGTCAGCGAACTCATCTCGTGAGACCTAATTCGGATCTCGATCAGGCCTTGGTCGAACTGCTTTATGACCCGCAGACATCGGGCGGTTTGTTGATGGGGGTTTCGCCAGAACACTCAGTTGGCCTTATTCAGTCGCTCCATTCATCAGGCGATCTAGAGGCATGCGTTATTGGGCGAGTGGTGAAGGCAAGCTCTCCGGGTCCTCGAATCTCGTTAGCGTCTCACTAGAGGTTTCACGCGGGGTGCTGTTGTTTCTACTCCGTGCGGGATAGGTGCGAGATGGGGCTTTTAGCTGAAGAAAGTCGTCTGAGTGGACCCCTGGCATCTAGGCACGAGATCTGTCAATGTTTAGGACCGATTTTTAAGCATACGCAAGCCAGTTAGGGTCTTTTCTCCCAAATCGAATTTTTTGAAACGATGAGAGAGGATGAGAGCTGAGGTTGTTGGGTTCGACCTAGCCGTGATCAGCGTTAAGCTTAAACGGCAGAATACGACAAGCCTATGTGAGTGAGATTGGGAGCGATTTGCAGGGCTGATAACAGTTTTTGACCCAGGAAGCGTTCGTTGAATAAAGGAGTGAAAATGTCTGACCTTGAAACTTTCCGGCAAGAAGCGCGCGAATGGCTTGAGGAGAACTGTCCTCCATCTATGCGCCAAGGACTTGCTTCGAACGAAGAAGTAGAGTGGGGCGGTCGTGCCGCCCAGGGTCGCACGGATGACAAAAAAGTCTGGCTCGACCGAATGGGTGCAAAGGGCTGGACATGTCCGACGTGGCCCGCTGAATATGGAGGCGGGGGCCTCAGTAAGGCGGAGACCAAAGTTCTGCACCAAGAACTGTCAGCTATGAAAGCCCCGCCGGCGCTCACCAGTTTTGGAATTTCCATGCTTGGGCCCGCTTTGCTCGAGTATGCAAGTGAGGAGCAGAAGAAGAAATTTATCCCTGAAATTGTTCAGGGCAAAATCTGGTGGTGCCAGGGTTACAGTGAGCCGGGTTCGGGTTCCGATTTGGCGAGTCTCCAGACACGTGCAGAGGACAAAGGCGACCACTTTCTGGTCAACGGTCAAAAAATCTGGACGAGCTATGCAGACCATGCCGACTGGATTTTCTGTCTGGTTCGAACAAACACAGAAGTGCCTAAGCACGATGGGATCAGCTTCTTGCTCTTCGATATGGCCAGCCCTGGGGTGACCGTATCTCCGATCCAGCTGATCAGCGGTTCGTCCCCATTCTGCCAGACCTTTTTTCAAGATGTTAAAGTGCCTAAGGAAAACTTGATTGGCGAGATGGGCGGCGGATGGACCATCGCTAAGCGATTGCTTCAGCATGAGCGATCCATGATTGGCGGTATGGGTCTGGGCCTAGCGGGCGGGGCAAAGCGAGGCCTCACTGAGGTCGTGAAAGAGTACGCCGGCGAAACGGACGGTCGGATCTCAGATTCACTGACAAGAGACCAATTTAGTCAACTGCGTATGGATATGCAGGCTTTCGCAGCAACGACCTCAAGATCCGCGGCAGAAGCCAAGGCGGGAAAACCACCTGGTCCAGCCTCTTCGATCTTTAAGCTATATGGCACAGAGTTGAATAAGCGCCGGTATGAATTCATGATGTCGGTGTTGGGTACCCAAGCTCTCGGTTGGGAGGGAGAAGGTTTTACGAGTGAGGAATTGTCTGGGACCCGCGATTGGCTCCGATCCTACGGAAATTCCATTGAAGGAGGCACCTCGGAGGTGCAACTCAACATCATTGCCAAGCGTGTGCTCGGCCTCCCCGATTGATCGAGTAGAGAAAAGGAATAGACGAGATGGCATTAGTTCTAACTGAAGAGCAGGAATTGCTTAAAGAGACCGCCCACGAGTTCATTCAAGAGCAGAGCCCCGTGAGTGAATTCCGGCGTCTACGGGATTCCGTGGATGAGTCGGGTTTTGACAGAAAATTGTATGCCCAGATGGCCGAACTCGGCTGGATGGGAGTCATCTACCCGGAAGAGTACGGTGGTCTTGATCTCGGATATTTGGAATTGGGTCAAATCTTCGAGGAGTGTGGTCGCGGCTTAGTGGCGCAGCCTCTGCTCGCAACTGTAGTTCTTGGGGGCGGGTGCATCCTTGAAGGAGGCAACGATTTACAGCGTAAGGATATTCTGACGCAGATTTCAACGGGCGATCGTTTGCTGAGCTTGGCCTTTCAAGAGTCGGCTCATCACAATCCATATGGGATCTCAACGTCCGCCGAACTTTCCGGAAATCACTTTGTGTTGAGCGGGAAGAAGACGTTTGTTCTCGATGGGCACGTGGCAGACCAAATCGTCGTTGTGGCACGCACCTCAGGCAAGGCAGGAGACCGGGATGGGCTCACTCTCTTCCTTGTCGATGCGGGCGCAGAGGGAGTCACGGTCAATCGCACGATCATGCTCGATGGTCGAAATGCAGCCAATGTTCATCTCGATGCGGTTAAGGTGGAGAAAGCGGCTGTCATTGGAGAACTTGATGCAGGGGCAGATGTGCTTGACCCCGTACTCGATCGAGCGACCGCCATTCTTTGCTGTGAAATGATGGGCACTTTGTCTGAAGCTTTTGATAAAGCCCTTGAGTACCTGAAGACACGAGAACAGTTCGGTGTTCTGATTGGTTCTTTTCAGGCTCTGAAGCACCGCGCCGCAAATATGTTTGTGGAATCTGAGCTCTCTCGATCGATCTTGCTGGACGCATTGAGTGCGGTGGACGAGGGGCGAGATAATTCAGCTCAAGTGGTGAGTTGTGCAAAGGCACGTTTAAATGATTCACTGATTCTTATATGTAATGAAGCTGTCCAGATGTTCGGCGGAATTGGTGTCACCGACGAAGAGGACATCGGTCTCTACTTGAAAAGAGCCCGAGTCATGGCGGCTGCATTTGGAGATTCATCCTGGCATCGCGCTCGGTATGCTTCTCTTGGAGGCTATTGATCAATCTCTTAAGACTAAGTTTGATCGAGATGAACAAGGCCGCCCGGGCATGATCGGGCGGCCTTTTTTCTTTTTAAGCCTAAAGCATTTCTTCAGCGAGAAGTTCCAGGGCTTCAGGCTGAGGCGTTCCAATATTCATAGTATGTACCCATTTCTGCTTCCCGGCGGCTTTCCAGGCTTGGAGCCGCTCTCGGATGCGGTCGGCGGGTCCGACGAGGTGACATGCATCTACTAGATCATCCGGTACCGCGAGAGTGGCTTCTTCCTTTTTGCCATCAAGGAAGAGGTCTTGAATTTTCGCGGCGGCCTCTTCGTAGCCCATTCTCTTGGCCAGATCGTTGTAGAAGTTCTTATTTTTGGCTCCCATGCCGCCAATGTACAAAGCCATTTGTGCTTTGACAGGCATGCGTACCTTCTCAATGTCGTCGTTGATAATGACGCTGACGCCGGGAATGACCGCAAAGTTATCTAGACTTTTTTCCTGCTCCGCCTTCTTGAAGCCCTCCTCGAGATAAGGGAGGTAGGCTCTGTCGGCTCCTTCGGGGTCAAGCATGGATGGAAAGACACCATCTGCAAGTTCTCCGGAGCATCGCAGTCCATTGGGTGAAATAGAGGCTGTATAGATTGGAATATTGGGGTTTCCATGGACGATGCTCTTCAGGGGTTTTCCTAAGCCTGTCGTCCCAGGGCCGGATGCAGGAATCGTATAGTGCTCGCCTTCAAATTGGAGGGGCGCTTCACGGGCCCAGATTTGTCGAATGATGTTGATGTATTCGCGCGTTCGCGAAAGTGGCTTGCCATAAGGCACCCCGTACCAGCCTTCTACGACCTGAGGGCCGGAGGGGCCGAGCCCAAGAATAAATCGGCCGCCTGAGAGATGGTCGAGAGACATGGCGGTCATGGCCGCCATGGCAGGTTGCCGCGCGGGCATCTGCATGATCGAGGTGCCCACCTTGATTTTTGAGGTCCGAGCGAGTACCCAGCTCGCCGTGGTGACTGCGTCGTTGCCCCAGGCTTCTGCGGTCCAAGCGGAGTCGAAGCCAAGTTCTTCAGCCCGAAGAATGAGGTCCATGTTGAGTTGAACTCTTGGGCCAAAGCTCATTGCACTTAATCCTAGTTTCATTTTATTTCCATTCTTTTATTTCTGAAGAGTTTTTCGAGCGTTTTCAGCGAAGCTTTTTTCG
>NZHD01000047.1 GCA_002691205.1 Deltaproteobacteria bacterium | reverse complement strand
GGAGGTTCTGCCATTGGGTTTGTACGGTTTGGGTGCCTCGTATCTATGCTGCGTTGGAGAGTCGCGTGGACACAGCAAATTCTTTCGCACCTAAGTTTTTTGGCCGATAGGGTATTCAAGTCGGCTTTTGGCAAGGGATCAGGCAGTCGCATTTGGTTTAGTCCCAGGGGGGGGCGCGGCGGGCTGATGTGCTAGGTTGCTCGCCTGAAAGTGAATCTTCTTCCACAAACCGGGGGTCTTCTGACCGCCGTTCTCTGGCCGTCGAAACGCCTCTCCCATGAGCCCCCTCTTCTCTGTCGTTATTCCTCTCTACAACCACGAACGCTACGTACTCGAGGCGGTCGAGTCGGTGCTCGCTCAGACAGAGGTCGATTTTGAGTTGATCATCGTGGATGATGGCTCTTCGGATGGCTCCGTTGACCAGCTGAAAGAGTTGACCGACCCACGCATCCGCCAGTTCTCCCAGACAAACAGCGGGGCCCACGCCGCCCTCAATCGTGGTATTGAGTTGGCCCAAGGTCAGTGGGTCGCTGTCTTAAACTCGGACGATGTCTTCCATCCAGATCGCTTAAAGGTGGCTCGTGAATGTCTGGACAAGGACCCTTCGCTAGGGGCTTTCTTCAGCAGCTACGATTTTATAGACGAGGATTCGGCGCTTATTCGAAGCGCTGAGGAGATCCAAGAGCACTGGGCCGATCCTATGGCATCGATGAGCGAAGAGGCGGGCGAGTTGCTGACCGGGAAGGAAGAGGTTCTCTTAAAACTCCTCGGAGGTAATTTTCTCCATTCGACTTCGAATCTCATCATACGCCGCGAGGCCTTGGAGGCCATCGGTGCATTTTCAGCTTATCGCTACGTCCACGACTACGATTTTTTTCTACGCCTTGCTGTACGCGAAAAAATCGTCTGCGAGAGGAGCGCGCTGCTTCAGTATCGCTTGCATGAAGAAAACACCCTGAAGGAAGACGCTGCTGAGTCAGTCTATGAAACAGGACTTGTCTTGATCGACTTTTTTTCACGGAATTTTCTCTCCGTATTTTTGCGCGACGATCTTCTTTTTTTTGAGGTCTATCAGTATTTATATGATGCTTTACGCGGCTACGGAGCCGATCGAATGTTACTTACGGGACTCCTGGCTCGAGATTCTCAGGATGAGGGGGTGGACATGGCTTCCCGCCTCAACGGGAACCCGCAAACTCGGGCTTTTTTGCTGAACCGATTAGTCGCGGCCACCGCCCTTGATGCCGAGCAAGCTGAACTGCAATGGCAAAAAGGCCAGACTGAGCACTGGTGGAAAGAATCCGTTGCCTCGACTCGCCGAGTGGAAGAAGGGGAGCGAGAACTGGAGTGGCAGCGCGAGCAAACTCATCACTGGTGGCAAGAAGCGGGAGAGCGCGAAGAATCCCGTGAGTGGCAGAAGAAGCAGACCGATATTTGGTGGCAACGATCCGAAGAGCGAGCCGCCCAAATCTGGGAACGAGACCAAAGTCTGAACGAGAAAGAGACCGAACTGGAAGAAATAAGGCGATCGCTAGAATGGCAGAAAGAGCAGACCGACAACTGGTGGGCGGAATCTCAGAAAAGAGAGGCGCAGATCGCCGCAGATCGGCGTTGGCTGGGAATGGCCGGAGTTGTCCGAATGTTTCGAATTCAAGTGTCTCGCGTTTTTAGGTAGTTGGAGATTCCGAAGGATGAAATTCGCCAAAGTTGCCGTCATTACGCGTACGAAGAGCCGTCCAGTTCTTCTGAAACGTGCCATCGAGAGCGTTCTCGGGCAAGCGTTTCAGGACTGGCTCATGGTTATCGTCAATGACGGTGGAGACCCCGAGGAAGTGGAAGATCTCCTTGCTACATATACCGAGGATTTTGACGGCCGGTTGGAAGTCATTCACAACCCCACATCCATCGGGATGGAGGCAGCTTCTAACAAAGGAATAAAGAGTGTGGATAGTGAGTTCGTCGTCATTCACGATGATGATGACTCCTGGCATCGATTATTTCTTGAGCGATGTATGGATTTTTTTGCGGAGAACCCGTACCCAAAGGACGGCTACCCCCCTCACGGAGTCATCACATACAGTATCCGCTGTCTTGAAAAAATTGAAGGCAACAAAGTGACGGTGGAGCACAAGGAGCCCTACAACAACTGGCTCAAGTCAGTCAGTCTGTATCGAATGGCTGCAGGAAACGTTTTCTCTCCCATTTCCTTCGTCTTTCGCAGGGTCGTGTTCGATGAGATTGGCTATTACCGGGAAGATCTCCCTGTGCTGGGCGATTGGGATTTCAATCTTCGCTTCGCTAGCCGTTACGAAATCGGCTTGATCCCCGAAGATCTCGCCTACTACCACCATCGCCTGACCATCACCGACGGCGAATACGGCAACTCTGTCGTCAAAGACGACTCTTTGCATCGATTTTATGAGACCTTGTTATGTAATGAATATCTTCGCAAGGATATGGAGAACAACCGGGTCGGGATAGGCCTCATGGTGAACGTGGGTCGCAGTTTTGAAATCGTCCATCGCCAGCTCAACCCGGTAGATTTTTTGTCCAGTGTTCTTCAGAAGAGTCGGCTCATTCGTTGGCTCTATAACTTTTTTCGCTGAACGGTAGGCCTATGCCGGAAGACCCCCAGAGGTTGATTGACGAAGCGAGTGTCGTTTCGTTCGACATTTTCGACACCGTCATTTTACGAGGGGTCCTGCGCCCCATAGATATTTTTTCCCAGGTCGCGATCGAAGGCCACGAAGCGCCCGAATCGTTTACAGACCTGCGCGTGAAAGCAGAGCAAGAAGCGCGTCGAAGAGCCTGGGAAACCTACGCTCGCGTCGAAGTAACGCTCCATGAGATCTATGACGTTCTTTGCGAGCTCGCTGGCTGGGCAATCGCTCGAAGTCACCTTTTGATGCAATTCGAACAAGATGCAGAGAGGCGATACTGCAGGCGCAATCCCTATCTGCATTCGCTCTACACCTATGCTCTAAAACAGTCTAAGCCGGTGATCTTCATTTCAGACATCTATCTCGACGAGAGTCTGATTCGGACGATCTTGGACGAGGCCGGCTACGGGGTCTACTCCAATCTCTTCGTTTCCAGTCGCTACGGCGAAAGTAAATCCAACGGAGGGCTCTACCGTGTTGCGTTGGAGTCTCTCGATGTTCCGCCACAAGAAGTGCTGCACATTGGAGACAACATAGACTCCGATGTCCACATGGCCAGGAAAGCAGGGCTTGCTGTCTGGCACTACGGAAAGTGCTCCGATGAGTTGAGCAAAGCGCCAGCTTTAGAGCGCCGACTGGCAACCCCTGATAACCCAGTCAAAGCAAGTGGGAGCGAGCCACTGGCGGAGTCCATTTGGAAGGGCCTCGTAATCAATCGCCTTCTCTGTCAGCGCGGGCGGGCCGCCTCGGCCAACGACGAATCAACGACCGACTCTTTCTGGGAGGATCTTGGCTACGTTCATGTGGGAATCCTTTACCTCGGGCTCCTGACATGGCTCAGACGAAAGCTCGTGGAAGAGCACGCCGACCGTGTCTACTTTCTCTCGCGCGATGGCTACATCATGAAGGAAGTCTACGAGCGACTTCTGGCGACTGGAGGGGAGGGGCCTTCGGCCCACTACCTTTACGCTTCGAGACGAGCTTTCAATTTGGCTGCGATCCACGAAATGGATGAACGGCACACGGACTTCCTCGTCAGCGGAACAAGTCGTCTGACTGTGACGCAGTTCCTCGGGCGAATCGGTCTGAATTCAGCTAAATGCGTGGAGGAGATCCAGTCGGTGGGCCTTCCTGGGCCTGAATACCGGATCGAGAGTGGCGAAGACTACGGTCGGCTCAGGGCTCTCTTTCGGACTTTGGCTCCGGGCATCGAAGCCAAAGCATCGGATGAGCGTGTACTGCTTGGCGCCTATTTCAAAGAGATGGGTCTACTCACGGGGGGGCAATCGGCCGTCGTGGATATCGGATGGCACGGATCACTTCAGCATTCACTCAATCTTCTTCTCGCTGATTCATCCCCAAAAACTGAGCTCACCGGCTATTACCTAGCCACCTTTCCGCCGGCAGAGGCCTTGGTCGAAGCGGGCAACCGTCATCGTGGCTACATGGCCGAGTGTGGTCAACCCGAGTCAATGTACAATGCCGTTCTCGAATCGGTGGAAATTCTAGAGTGGATTTTTTCGGCCAACCACGGCAGCGTACTTCGTTTTTCTAAAGGTGCGAAAGGAATTCAGCCTGTTCTCGAACGGAGCGAAATCGACAAAGAAAAAACAGCTCTAGCCCAGCGGATGCAGAGGGGCGCTCTGGATTTTGTCGATGATTTTCTGGCTCAGTGGGAGTCGTCAGATAAGATTGAAATTACGCCTCAGCTTGCCTCTCGACCTCTCCTGCATCTCCTTCGCCACCCTTCTCTCGAAGAGGCTAGGAAACTGGGAGATCTTCCTCATGCGGAGGGTTTTGGTGACGTATACGTTCAGAGGCCCATCGCAAAGCCATCTGCGACGCTTTTTAACCCTTTTGCTTATCGCCGGCTCGCGCAGGGGTACAAAAACTCTTTTTGGCGCCGTGGTTATCTAAAACGTCTCTTTTTAGTCTGATTCAGTCGCTTCGATAGCATTCTGTCCGGACTGGACACTTCTCTCTCTCAAATCAAGCTGTTATCTCACTGCGGGGGTGGCTGCGCCCCAAATAGAGTGTTGGCGAAGCTCGACTTTCAGTCAAGAAGGGCTTTCGTCTAGTTTTCTTGGCGAAATCTTGAGAGCTATCCAGGGGAAGGGCTTGAATTGAATTTGTGGCACACACGCAAAAAATGGAGCCCCTTGTGAGGGACTCCATTTTTCTTTGCGACATTGGTTTTTGGGTTTGAGACTGGTTCTAGCGGAATCGGTAGCCTCGGTTTCCGGCTCCGACAAGGAGTTCGTTCTGGCCGTGGATACCCAGTTTTACGATGTCCGTGAGCCCGCCTCCGATTCGGTTGTCGAACCAGAACAGCGCTCCGTGCATAGGTGCTTTGCCTTCGAAGGCGTATAGGTTTGACTGTCCATCGCCCACGTAGATGATGTTGTCACGATCGACTACGGGAGCGTCCCACACACTGTCTGCGAGTTGGGCGTGCCAGACCTCGTTTCCTGCGATTAGATCAATTCCATAAAGGAACCGGTCGCTGCTTGCGAAGGTCGCATGGTAAACAGTGATCAGGTTGACGTTGTTGACATTGGGGTCGTCTCCGCCTGTGGTGATTGTGTCGTCATTGGGATTCACGACGACTCCACCACCGCCCAGATTGATGGAGATGTCTCCGGCTACTGTCGTGAGTCCACCTCCGGTACTGATTCCGCCGTTCGGATCATCCACAACGACGCCTCCTCCACCTGGGTTGGCGTTCGGGTTGCTCGTGGGAACTTGTTGAGGGTAAAGAAGAGCCACGCTGCCTTCAATGAAGTCAGAGCCGATGACCGATTGAGAGGGATGAATGATCCACTCCGTATTCTGTGTCTGGAGATTGATGGCTCGCACTATGCCTGAGTTCAATGCGCTTCCGCTCATCGCGCGGTTGGCGACGGGAAGGATTGCGATGGGAGCAACGCTTCCACGCTCGGCTACCGTGACTCCGGCGTAGTACTGGTCGACTGTGGCGGCGCCGTCGGCATTCATCCAGAGGCGTCCGGTCAGCGAACTGTTCAGCACATAAAGGTTTCCGGAAGTCGTTGCGACTAAGACTTCTTCCCCGGGCGAGCCAGGGTCAAGGTCATAGAGTGCGATAGCGCCAGTGACCGGCTCAGAGAGCGCATGGGTCCCCAGAAGGGTGAGCATGCCGCCAGAGAATTGATAGCGCCGGACTTCGCCCATCTTGTCTGCGATGTAGAAAGTGCCGTCCTGTGCTTGCTTAGGCGAGCTTTCGCTGGCTCCGAAAGTCATGTCGACGTCGGCCAAGGTGAGAGCGTAGGATAACAACGACGTCTTGTTGACATCGATCGCATAAAATCCACCCCCCTCTGCTCCGGTGAAGATCATGGCGTGTTTAGCGTTCGATCGTTTGGATTCGATGAATGGGACGGCCCGTGGCCCGGACACACCGAGGTCATAGGAGCCTGCCAATGCACCCAGCGGCGAGTATGCGCTGATATACCGATCGTAGGAAGTCATGTACAGGCTGCCGTGCTTGTCAGAGGTGACACCGGCCTCGAGCCCGTGGTTTACGCTTCCCATGGGATGCATGAGGTTCCGCTGGAAGCTGATGCCCATACTAGGGCCAGCAAACGAACTGTTATGTGGGTTCGTTGGTCCGTTCCCGAATTGATTCCAATCGCAGGCCACGCTCAAAAGGGAGACGAGTGCCAGGAGGCAAGCGGTGAAAGAGAATTTACGGATGATTTCGAAGGTCATTGTTCTGTTCCTCATGGCAGTGGGAGAGAGGAGGGCGGCTGAGTCATTTCAGGGCTCTCTTTTTCCCCTTATGAGAGAACAGTCGTGAGTGGAGTTGGAATCGGATCATTTTTCTCGATTCGGCTTCTTGATGGCCTAGAGGCGGCCTAGAGGGGGTTCTCAAGCAGGGCACAGCCCAACACCAACCCGTGAAGCACAAATCTAACCGTATGGAAGAATCGTCAAGTCCTCGTCCTCAAGCTCTGGAACCCCTCCTTTACAGGCCAAGGTCTCCAGCGGTTCGTCGAGGTTAAGAAGGTGTGAGTCCAATCGGTCGTATCGCGTGTTCGGCTCCAAGGAGGGTGAGGCTAGGTTTTGCCCCGTGCTCGATTTTAGGGCTAGGATGTGTTTGCCAGTGCTAATCAACAGTCGAAAAGGATGCCGTCTTCCATGAGCTCATTAATCGATTTTGATCCCGATGATTTGATTACACCGAGTAATTATGGTCTGTCGGGTCAGCCGCACGAAATTTGGAGCCAGCTTCGGAAGCATTCTCCCGTGCATCGAATCGAGTCGAGTTCCCATCCCCCGTTCTATGCAATTACGCGTCACGCAGACATCATGAACATCTCAAATAAGCCGAACGTGTTCAGCAATGGGGAAGGACCGATGATGCTGGATAAGCCTACGACGGCACGACGCGACGCGAACCCGGATGAGTTTGGGCAAATGCGGACCATCATCGAGATGGATCCTCCTGAGCATCGTGAATTTCGGAAAGTGGCCAGTGGTTTTTTTACTCCTCGGAGTATTCATCGCCTGGATGAAATCGTCTCAGAGTGCGCGCGCGCGCAAGTCGATAAGCTGGGTCAAGAAGGTGAATGTGACTTTGTTGAGCAAATTGCTCAGCGCCATCCACTGAGGGTACTCGCCACTATCCTCGGAATCGCTCCGGAAGAGGAAGACTTGCTGCTTGAGCTGACCCAGCAGCTTTTCGCTGGAGATGACCCCGACCTTCAGCGCGAAGGTGAAGACCGAGACGAGGCGACTCGGTCTCTACTCGCAGATTTTGGCGCACTGTTCACGCGGATTATCGAAGACCGTCGCGCTAACCCGACGGACGATTTGGCGAGCCTTCTTGCGAATGCGAAGATGGCGGATGGGTCCGCCATGGGACCCATCGAAACGTTCGGTTACTACTTGATCGTCTTTACGGCGGGTCACGATACGACACGGAACGCCATATCAGGAGGGATGCAAGCACTGCTTGAGAACCCGGATCAGATGCGGCGGCTATGTGCGAACCCCGAATTGGCGAAGACAACGGTCGAGGAGGTGGTGCGCTGGACATCTCCGGTGAATTACATGAAGAGGCACTTGCTAGAGGATTTCGAGCTCAGAGGTGTAAAGATGAAAGCCGGTGAGGAGCTTGTGATGTATTACGCATCGGCGAACCGTGACGACGAGGTATTTGATCAGCCGTTTCAATTTAATATTGAGCGTCACCCGAATCGCCATCTCGGTTTCGGAACCGGAGAGCACTTCTGTCTTGGTGCTCATGTGGCTCGACTGTCTGCGCGTGCGCTTTTCTTGGAGCTGGCGAACCGTGTTGAAGAGATCGAGCCGGCGGCAGACCCGACCTATATTTCATCGAGCTTTGTAGTCGGCTTGAAGACGCTGCCGGTCCGCTACAAGATTCGCCCGGCCGCTTGACACATTGATGCCGCGTTTCGGCCTTGCCATGGCTAACCATTCGCCCTTTTTGCGGACGATCAACGCCCTTGATAGGGCTCTTTAGGATTTTTATATGTTCAGAGTGCTCAGGATCGAGTCGCTGAGAACGAGCTTCCGACGGATTCCTACGTGATGCTGAACCTGATCTTCACCGCACACCCGTTTCCGGACCAGCGAAACGTGACCTTGATTGCCCAGGGCCGCAATCTCCTCAATGAGGAGGCGCGGGTTCACAGTTCGTTCCTGAAGGACAAGCTGCCTCTACCGGGTCGAGAGGCTCGGGTCAGCTTGTCTGTTGCATTCTGAGATCGGAGTTCCCAAAACGTGCCTTATCATCCGGTTTATCTGAGGTGCCGTATTCATCAGGCCTATTTAAAAGGCCTCGGAGGTCGGTTCTAAGCGGTTCGGCAGCGCCACATGCTCGGACGGCTAAGAGTGGAAGCGAATCTGTCTCCCAAGAGACGCAAGCGGATTCCGGCCGGTCATCAAGATTCCCTGCTCTTATTCACCCGGATTCTCAATGGCCAAGTGTGTAGAATGAGGCTTCGAGCTTCTGATCTATACCGATCAGTT
>NZHD01000046.1 GCA_002691205.1 Deltaproteobacteria bacterium | reverse complement strand
GAACATTTCTGCCTAGGGGCACATGTTGCCCGGCTTGAAATGGAAGTGGCCTACAAATATCTCTTGCCACGTATCGAGGAGGTAGAACTCGCTGGACCCGTAGAGCGGCTTCACTCAGCTTTGGTCGGGGGCGTCAAGCGATTGCCGATTCGGTATCGGCTCAATGGCTAATGCGGCTGGGTGGCTCAATCCGTCTTAAGTATGAGAGCCAATGAAAACTGAATAAGTTGCGATTCACAGGCTGAAAACCCATTAACGCGCAAAGTTTGGAGAATGACAGTATGAAAGCAGCACTTCTGACCGCGATGAATGAACCTCTTGAGATTCGAGACGATGTGGGTCTGAGTGAACTCGGACCCCACGATGTCCATGTCAAAGTGAGCTCAAGCGGTGTCTGTCACTCTGACTTGTCCGCTCAGAACGGCACGATTCCTATGCCCCCTCCTTGTGTCCTGGGTCATGAAGGAGCCGGTGTTATTCAAGAAGTTGGCAGCAATGTGAAAGAATTGGCCGCTGGCGATCATGTTGTTTTGAGTTTCCTGCCCGCCTGTCGCCAGTGCAAGTCTTGCCTTCGAGGCCAGTCGTATCTTTGTGAACATGCGCTTCATGTCATGACAACGCCACACTTCGTCGTGGATGGGGGGGCTGTCAACGGCTTTAATGGGATTGGTACCTTTGCCGAAGAGATGGTGATCTCGGAGCACTGCTGCATTAAGATCGATCCCGAAATTCCCCTTGACGTGGCTTCTCTGGTTGGTTGCGGGGTGACGACGGGCGTTGGCGCGGCGATTAATTCAGCGGCGGTCAAGCCGGGGAGTTCGGTGGTGGTCTTCGGCTGTGGCGGCGTGGGCATTAGTGCCATACAAGGGGCTCGGATTGCAGGTGCTGCAGAGATTCTCGCCGTGGATATGGTGGAGTCAAAACTTGAGCACGCCAAGCACTTTGGCGCGACTCACGTCTGCACGCCGGATGCCTTTGAGCAGATGAAGATGGAGATTACCGCGGGCGAGGGTTTCGACTATGCACTCGAATGTATTGGTAATCCGATCACGATTCGCGCCACATACGATGCGGCTCGGCGAGGTGGGACGGCAGTGATTGTCGGCGTAGGCCGAATGACGGAGAACGTCACTTTTTCGGCTTTTGAGCTCTTTTTTGCCGATAAAATCCTTCGTGGTTCCATGTACGGCAGCGCCAATGTACGTACGTTCATGCCAGAACTCTTGCGCCTCTGGAGGTCCGGTCAGCTCGATCTCGAAAGCATGATTTCCCAGAAGATTAAACTTGAGGGAGTGAACGATGCCTTTCAAGCCATGAAGGATGGAACGGTGATTCGTTCGGTGATTGATTTTCAGTGAGTGCGGCCGGGGCACCGCGCTTGAAATGGAAATTTCTGAGCGATGAGCGTCTCTGGCTCGAGGAGCGTTCCCTAGTGTTCTCGATGGGAAATGAGGCTGCACGTCCTCCGTCGCTTCTGATGTTGAAGCGATCGCAGATGAAGGATAGGTCATGGACCTAGGCTTGAAAGGTCAGACCGTCTTGGTGACGGGGAGTTGGCGCGGAACGGGTGCGGGGATCGCGGAATATATGGCCCGTGAGGGAGCCCGTGTTCTCGTTCATGGTCTTTTGCCTGATCAGAATGAGGCGGTGCTTGAAAGGCTCAAGGCGGACGGCCTTGATGTGCTCGGGGTGACAGGGGATATCACCGAGGACAGCGGCGCAGATCAACTCGTGGCTGATTGCCTCGCACAGGGGGCTCGGGTTGATGTCCTTGTGAACAATTATGGTGTCGCCGAAGCGGGTGATTGGACTTCAACTCCGACATCAGACTGGATTGTCAGTTACCAAAAAAACGTTCTCTCGGGAGTTCGGCTTGTGCATGGATTTGTGCCTGGGATGAAAGAAAGAGGTTCCGGTCGAGTTGTCTTTTTGGGAACGGTGGGTTCGCTTCGGCCTAACTCTCGGATGCCGAACTATTACTCCTCCAAAGCCGTTCTTCCGAATTTGTGCCTGAGTCTCGCGAAGGAACTAAGAGGCAGCGGGGTCACCGTAAACGTAGTGAGTCCGGGGATCATTGCGACGGAAGAAGTGAAGGGAATGCTTAAGAAACGCGCCCGTAAGCAAGGTTGGGGAGACGATGAGGCCGCGATTGCCCGCGCAGGGGCTGAGTTGTTTGATAGCCCGACGGGGCGAATCGCCGAGATTCATGAGGTGGCCGCCGTGGTGGCCTTCGTGGCAAGTTCTCAGGCGAGCTACATCAATGGAACCAATATTCGTGTGGATGGCGGGGCGGCTGATTGCGCGATCTAGACAGGGGACAAGAGCCTCAAGGAATCTGTTTTGGGCGAAGCTTCGGCCTGGCCGGGCTGTTTCCTATTTCAGCATTATTCTCCAGGCGTGCGCCTTTCTAAATGGGCCTTTGGTCTGAGGTGCCGTTGACTAGACTACTCTATGGAAAAACTTGGTTGCATGTGCAGCCGTCAAGGGGCCTGTTTGACTAAGATCAAGACATCAATCCCAAGTTGGATGAAGAATATTTCGCCCGAAACCATCGGCTTTCCCATTGAATTGGACCGAAGTCTGTACACCAAAGAAAAGGGCATTATTTACAAGGAGACAGACCAAGGTGAATTGGCTCTGGATGCCTATCTTCCGGTTTTAGATTCCCCCGAACCCCGTCCAGGGGTGGTGATGATTCATGGGGGGGGATGGCACCGAGGAGGTCGCTTTCAGATGGGTCTGACTCACTGGGCGGGTTATTTGGCGTCTGCCGGCCTTTGTGTTTTCTCCATCGACTACCGGCTGGCTCCAGAGACGACGTATCCCGATTCGTTCAAGGATTGCCTCGATGCCATCGACTACGTGGTTCATCATGCGGAGACCTTTGACTTAGACCCAGAGAGGATCGGTCTGTGGGGTGACTCTGCGGGAGGGCACTTGGTGCTTTTGGCCGGGAGTTCTCAGACTCGTTCAGATTTTACGGGGCCCAAGATGAGGACTAAGCCGGGTAGCCTTAAGGCTGTGGTGGCATGGTATCCCCCCACGGATCTGGAGGCGTTGCATCAAGCCGAACGACGAGTCCATACCGGTTCAACCACCACCGCTCGATTTGTGGGATCCGAGCCCTCGGAGCAGCCTGAGCAATGGAAAGAGGTTTCGCCCATCGAACAGGTTCACGCCCATTCACCCCCCTGTTTAATTTTGCAGGGGACCGGAGATTTCCTGGTGCCCACCGATCAGGCCACCCGCTACGAAGCTCGAGCGCGTGAGGAGGGAGCGGCTGTTGAATTGCACGTAGTGGAAGGGGCTCCTCATGGGTTTGATCGTCTCGCGCCTGGCGATGAAGGTCGAAGGTTGGTTGTTCGCTCGCGAGAATTTCTCGTCGAGGCTCTAATGGAGACCCCGAGCCGCGTCGGTTGACGCGGAGTTAAAGGAGCCACCTTAATATGATTAAATTCGCATTGAGTTTGAGGGGGTGGCCCCGACCCTGGGCGGCCAGCGCTCTTTGGATAGTCGTCCTCTCTTTGGGCTGTCAGCCGGCTGTTTCCAACTTTACCGAGTGTGAAGATGTCGCGGGGCTTCATGCCATTTGTGGGGTGGATCGTGCTGAAGACCTCGCTCTGTTGCCCAATCAGTCTGAGGTGATTATGGGTGAAGGTTACGGCGTCAAGGGACAAAAAAGCGGTCACCTATCCATTCTGGACCCCGCGACCGAGACTCTGGTCACCGTTTACGAATTGGGTTCCGGGCCCTTCGACACCGGCTTGAGTCCAGACTGGGGGGCGTCGCAGTGCCCAGGTCCCCCTGCCCTTTCTTTTCGCCCGCATGGCATTGATCTGTCTGTCCAAGAGGATGGAAAGATCAGATTATTGGTCGTGAATCACGGGGAGCAAGAGCGAGTCGAGTTTTTTGAAGTCATCGAAAAAACGCAAGGCACAGAAACCGCCGTCGAATGGCGGGGTTGTGCAGTGCCTCCGGAAGGCGCTTTTTTGAACGACGTAGTCAGCCTTCCTGACGGAGGTTTCCTGGTCACTCACATGATGTCGGCCGAAGCCGGTGCTATGGATCTGGCGCGTGGTTCGCTTGGACTAGAGACGGGGTTTGTCTATCGATGGAAGCCGGAAGTCGGTTTCTCACGCGTGCCAGGAACCGGAGGGCCTTTGCCCAATGGCATCGAAGTCTCAGATGATGGCCGAATTGTTTACTTGAACCTATACCTCGGCGATGAGCTTCGAGTGCTTGAACTCGAGAGCGGCGAGACTCTAAAGACCCTTGAAATATCGAGGCCTGATAATCTCACATGGTCCTTAGACGGGCGGCTTTGGGTGGCCTCGCATGAGGATGCATGGATGGACAGCATGGCTTGTATGGAGGTCCGGGAAGGCGCATGCGGGATGGGGTTCCGGGTGGTTTCCGTAGACCCTGTCTCGTATGAGATGCAAACTCTTTTCGCACACGAGGGAAAGCCGATGGGAGCAGGAACGGCTGCTTTAGACCTTGATGGGGAAATGCTGATCGGGTCGTTTGCTTCGGATCGATTACTGCGTGTGCCGGGCCATTTGATGAATGATTCTGAGGGGCGCTCGGGCGGGAGTCAGAGGCTTGAGTAAAGCCGACGAGGCGAGCATGCGGGCGTGGGTGGAGGCGACCCTTGCAGGAGAGATTGTGGCTTGCGAGCGCCAGCCGAGATGGCGGCCCGCTTGGTATCTCGAAGTCAATACGGCCGAGGGCTCAAAATCGGTTTACTTCCGTGGGGATCGGGGAATTTCAGACTCGGCCGTCTACGCACTTGAACATGAAAAGGTGTGCCTCGAAGTTTTGGAGAGTCAAGGCATTCCAGTCCCTCATGTCTACGGCTTTTGCTCAGAGCCCAGAGGCATTTTGATGGAGTGGTCGCGGGGTCGAGCGGACCTCTCGACGGCTCAAGATAAAGAAGAGGAAGAGTCTGTTCAGCGTCATTACATGGAGATTTTGGCTGAGATCCACGGGTTAGAGATCGCTCCATTTCGAGCGGCCGGTTTGGAAGCGCCGGCTGATGCTGAGCGATTAGCTTTGGCCGACCTCCCCCTCTGGGAGCGAGGGTTTAGACGGGGAAAGACACGTCCCGAGCCGCTGATTGAGTTTGTCTTAATGTGGCTGAAACGCGAAATTCCGCCCCCCGCCGGTCCGGCCTCTTTTGTTTGCGGCGATTCGGGCCAGTTCTTGTTTGACAAGGGTCGGGTCACCGCAGTCATTGATCTGGAATTGGCTCACTTAGGCGATCCAGCAGAGGACCTAGGTGCGCTCAGGAGCCGCGACCTGAGTGAGCCCTTAGGGGATCTCCGCGCCGCGATGGCGAGGTACGACGAAGTCATGGGTCATGTGGTTGACCGTAGGTTGGTCGACTATCACACGATTCGGTTTTGCCTGACGACACCGCTGGCCACCGTGCCGGTGCTGGCTCAGGCCCGACCCGGCGTTGACCTCATTCAGTACCTTTGTTGGTATCACGTCTACAGCCGTTCCCCCGTGGAGGTGCTGGCGCATATGTACGGAATCGAGCTTCAGCGGCCCGCCTTGCCGGAACCTTCAGGGGACCATCTGAGTCCCATGTACGAAGACTTGGTGACCCGACTCGCACCCACGGTGACGGAGGGGGATTCCTTCGAGTCCTATGAAGGCAGCACCGCTTATCGAACGGCGGTTTATCTTGATCGCGCTCACCGGTATGGAGCCGCTCTGGGCGATGAGGATTTGTCGGACATCAATCGATTTTTAGGTCGTGGGTATCAAGATCCCGAAGAAGCCGCCACCGGCTTAGAAGAATGGTTGACTTCAGCCGAGCCGGAGCCACAGGCTGAACTTCTTCAGTTGTTTTATAATCGGTGCATGCGCCAAGAAGTGCTGCTCGAACCTGTGCTCGGAGAACTTCAAGGCGCTCAGATACAAATGCTCGATTGAATCCATGAGGCCGAATTCCGAGAGCGTTTAATACATTTTTGTAAGTTCTCGTAGACCCATATGGAATGGCAACACGTTTGATCGTGCTAAGGTTCGGTCTCTGGTTTGGGTCGCTCTTCCCCCCTGTGTGTGCCCTGTTCCGTTGAGTCGAATGAAGCGTCAGAGCCCTGGTGTGTTCATGGAGAGGCTCGACGCGTTGATTCGAAGGGCAATAGATCATTGGCAGCGTCGATCCTTTTTCGAGCCTGGCAAAAAGAAGCGCTTGAGAAGCTAGAAGCCCATGTGCATTCGAATTTTTTAGCTGTGGCAACGCCCGGGGCTGGTAAAACGATGTTCTCCCTGGGCGCCATTCGTCGTGCTCTTGTGGCTCGAAAGGTTCATCGTTGCGTGGTGGTTGTGCCCACCCAACATTTGAAATTACAGTGGGCCTTGGCGGCGGAAAAATTTGATATTCACATTGATCCGGATTGGTCGGCCGGTGAGGGGGCCCTCCCTTCTGATGTGCACGGCATCGCTGTGACCTATCAGCAAGTGGCGGCAAATCCGGGTGCCCTGCGTCGCCTCGTCGCGCAGGCATTTATTGTCCTCGATGAAATCCATCACGCTGCGGATAGCCGGTCGTGGGGAGACGGAATTCGTCATGCGTTCGAGATGGCACCGGTGCGTCTCTGTCTGTCAGGGACGCCTTTCCGATCCGATCAGAGTGCGATCCCATTTGTGCGTTACGAGGGAGAAGAGGCGCAAGCCGATTATGAGTATGGCTACGGGGAAGCGCTGCGAGACAAGGCGGTGGTCCGTCCCGTTTATTTCCCCAGGATCAAGGGCCGAATGGAATGGACGTCCCCGGACGGTTCCGCACATGCGGCGAGCTTTGAGGAGGAAATCGGCCGGACGCTGTCGAGCCAAAGGTTGCGGACAGCACTGGATATTGAAGGGGAGTGGCTTCCGGCTGTCCTGCTGAAGGCTCATCGGCAAGTGATGCATCTTCGGCGAGAGGATCCTCGTTGTGCGGGAATGGTGATCGCCATGGATCAAGACCACGCCAAGGGGATTGCAAAAGTGTTGAGGGAGCGAATGGGTGTAAAGGCGATCGTGGCCACCTCGGATGATCCAGATGCATCACAGAAGATTGCCCAGTTCACACAAGGGAAAGACCCGTGGATCGTGGCTGTGCGAATGGTTTCGGAAGGCGTCGATATTCCCCGCCTGAAAGTTGGCGTGTATGCGACGAATACCACGACGGACTTGTTTTTTCGGCAAGCCGTGGGGCGTTTAGTGCGAGCAACGGAAGGGGTGCGTCAGCAGCGCGCCTATATGTTTATCCCCGACGATCCTCGCCTGCGTTTGTTTGCCGCCGGGATTGCCGAGAAGCGTCGACATAGCCTTCGTAAACCCGATTCGGAGGGAGAGGATTTTTCAGGCGAGCTCGAGGCCGATCGAGCCGAACCGGATCTGACACAGCTTTCTCTTTTTTCGGCGATTTCAGCGGTCCCTCTGGATGAAGCCGGAAATCCTCTGGACGCTTCGCCGGTGGAGACTCTCGGGGAACTCGACGAACTCGAGGGAGCCGAGGAAATTCCGGGGATGGTGAATCAGGAACCCGGGGAGGATTCGACTTCGTCGTATGCCTTGAAAGAACTGACTCTTCAGGGAGCGGTCCCTACCCCTGAGCCTGAGGCATCTCTCAATGCCCCCTCCCCTCGTTCACGAAAGCGCAAACTTCGAGAGCAAAACAGTGCTCAGGTCCGGATATTGGTTCATCGCACTCGGAAGGGACATGCGCAGGTGAATGTCGAGCTCAATCAAAGAGTGGGAATCAAGAGGATTACAGAGGCTACCGTGGCTCAGTTGGAGCGGCGACTTGAGGTCGCGCAAAAATGGCTAAGTAAATTGTGAGTCGGGAAAGCGGAACGCCTTAACTCCAATTCGTTCTGCGCCCTGGGCCGTGGAAGGTGTTCCAAGTGGTGCCCCCGGCAGGACTCGAACCTGCGACGCATGAGTTAGGAACCCAACGCTCTATCCATCTGAGCTACGGGG
>NZHD01000045.1 GCA_002691205.1 Deltaproteobacteria bacterium | reverse complement strand
TCATCAACGCACCCAAGCGTATCAGAAGCGACACACGAGGAGCGATGACGATGGGGAGTGCGTGGCGAACTAGAGGACTCGCCGCCTCATCGAAAGACCGACGAGACCAAGGCCGAGTAGGAGGGCGGTTGTCGGTTCAGGAATGGCCGAGATGGAGAGTGAAGTGAGTTCACCCGAGGCGAACCCGTATCGGGATACGCTGATCGAGAGTGTCTGATCTTCCCAGGAGAGGGCGCCCGGCGAACCCGAGAGGCCTTGCATGAGACAAACGAAGTCTTCGTCGTCGCAGCTCGTCAAGCCTATAGAGCCATGCTCCTGGCTGATTGCGAAGTACCCTCCGTAGCCGGACGGTGTTCCCAGCAAGGCAAAGTCGGCGCTGCCAGCACGAAGCTGCATGTAGTCGCTTTCCTCGTCGGGGCCTGCGCCCGGTGCGGAGGAGTCGTAGTAGACCTCATACCGGCTTCGCGTCAGTGTCCCCTGGTTGTCAGCGCCTGTAACAAAGGTGATGGGAGATGGGGTCGAGACGGTAACGGAAGCCGACTGGATGATGGATGACCAATGGGCTCGATACTCGGCGGTGTAGTCCGTTGGGTTGAAGAAGTCATTGGTCAGGTACGAGTTGTAGGCATTCGCGTCGAGAACAAAGGTGGCCGAGATCGTATCTCCGATGGCCACGTAGTCGGAGAGAGCTTGTCCGGGCCACGTTCCATCCGAGAGCGTATCCACCTGAGCGGTGGCCGTCACGGTGATTGAGCTGGCCCAGGCAGGGACCGAAACAAACAAGGCCAGCAGAGAGCCCAGAACGAGTTTTTTCAACGATCGCATTACAATCTCCCTCATGAAACCCGCGTTTCTTATCGGGATTTACTATGCCCGATCCGATATCAAAAGGGTTAATTTTTTCGGTTTAGAGGCCCTTTGAGCGTGTTTAGAGAGGCTGGTAAAACCGTAGGCTGTCGTTTCCCTGGCCGATGGGCTTCTGTTTGTAATCGTTTACAGAAGGAGGTTTAGTTGTATTGACAACTTGTCAGATTTAATTAGGATCATTCGATGGAAAGCTCGCCCTCTCCGCTGAATCCGAACTCCCCGCTGCCCCTTTATCATCAACTGGCTGAGCGTTTGCTCGAAGGCATTCGGTCTGGCGATTTCCCAACCGGGGCCCGACTGCCCTCGGAGCCGCAACTGGCTCGGGCCTATGGGATCGGTCGACCGACAGTGCGCCAGGCCACCGAAGTGCTGGTGCGCCGCCGAGTCGTGGAACGCAAGCGCGGGTCCGGCACCTTTGTGGTGGACACGCCGGATGGGGCGGACTTGCTGTCCTTGGCGGGCACCCTGGCTTCGTTTGAAAAAGGGGGTATTGAGGCCGAGACGGAAATGGTCTCCGCACCAAGTCGCCTCCACATAGAGGGCGAGCCCGAAAATCCGTTCGAGGGACGCACGGCGGTTGGCTTTTCCCGACTGAGCCGGGTGCAGGGCGTGCCGGTGCTGTTGGAAGAGATCTACGCGGACGCCGAGCGGTTTCCCCAGGTGGAGGGTGTGGACCTTTCTGGGCGCTCGCTTTCCCAGTGGATCGAGCAGCAGTATCACATGCGGCCCACTTCGGCGGATCAAAATTTCCGAGTGACCCCGCTCGATTCGTCTCGGAGCGCGCTGCTAGGACTTTCAGAGGGAGATGCGATCTTGATGGTCAAACGAACGCTTCATTTTGAGGGGGCCCGCAGCGCCATTCACGCGGTCCTCTACTGTCGAACTGACCAGCTGGTTTTTTCCCAGACATTGCAAGGGGTGGGTGATGAGTGAACAAGGTTATTTTGGCGAATTCGGTGGATCCTTTATCCCCGAAATTCTGGTGGCGACATTTGAAGAATTGATTGCGGCCTACGAAGAGGCCAGAGCCGATCCGGCTTTCTGGAAAACCTATGTGGACCTCATGGGCAACTACTCCTGTCGGCCCACGCCACTGACCGAAGCCGTGAATCTCACGCGCCATTTTGGCGGAGCGCGGATCTTCATCAAACGCGAAGATCTGAATCACACGGGGGCCCACAAGGCCAATAACGTGATGGGGCAGGGGCTGCTCATCCAGCGGATGGGTAAGAAGCGAGTGATCGCGGAAACCGGTGCCGGGCAGCACGGTGTGGCCACCGCCACCATGGCGGCCAAGTTCGGCTTGGAGTGCACCATCTACATGGGCGAAGTGGACGTGGCACGACAGCGTCCCAACGTTTTCTGGATGGAGCGCATGGGGGCCACGGTGGTTCCCGTGACGGAAGGCAGCCGGACCCTCAAGGACGCTATCAATGAGGCCTTTCGGGATTGGGTGACCCGGATGGACGACACCCACTATGCGCTGGGAACAGCCTGCGGTCCCCACCCGTTTCCTGAAATGGTGAGCTGGTTCCAGAGCTTGATTGGTGAGGAGGCGCGGCGTCAGGTGCTGGAGCAGGCCGGATGTCTGCCTTCGCGGGTCTATGCCTGTGTGGGCGGCGGCTCAAACGCCATGGGAATCTTTGGGGGGTTTTTCGAAGACGATGTTGAACTTGTGGGCGTGGAGGCGGGCGGAGCCGGACTGGATTCCAAAGCGCATGCGTCTCGGTTGGCATCCTCTGATGCGACTCTGGGTGTGGCGCAAGGATACAAGACCTATTTCCTCCAGAACCCCGATGGCCAGATGAACGAGACTCACAGCGTGGCGGCCGGGCTCGACTACGTGGGCGTGTCTCCCATCCTGGCGCATCTCTCCCAGACAGGCCGGGTGCGATTCGAAGCGGCCACGGACGAGGAAGTGGTGGACGCCTTGAGTCTGACCATGCAGAAGGAAGGCTTGATTCCGGCCCTTGAGTCTTCGCATGCATTCGTGCAGGCCTTTAAAGAGGCGCCTTTGATGTCACCCGACGAGGTGATCGTCATCAACCAATCCGGAAGGGGCGACAAAGACATCTTCACCATCGCCGACGCTTTTGGCGATCCTGAGTGGGAAGCGTTCATTCAGAAGAAAGCAAAGGAATATGATGCTCGCTGACTACATTCGTAAACGCCGAGAAGACCGGGATATTCTGTTGATGACTCATATCGTGGCGGGCTATCCGAGTTTTGACGACTCGCTCCGAATCGTCGAGCAGATGGTGGAGGGAGGCGTTGACCTCATGGAACTTCAGGTTCCGTTTTCGGAGCCCATTGCAGACGGCCCTGTCATCTTGCACGCCAACCAGCGGTCCCTCGAAGCTGGGTCCACAGTGGATCGATGTTTCGAATTCGCGGAGGCGGTGAGTCAGCGCTTCGATATTCCTTTCGTTCTCATGACCTATTACAACATCCTCTTCAAATTCGGAGTCCAGGAATTCGCAGACCGCATGGCGGCCGCGGGGTTGCGCGGGGCCATCGTGCCGGATCTGCCGCCCGAGGAAGCCGGGGATTATCTGGAAGCCATGGGGCGCAATGAGCTCGATCCGATTTTTATCTTTTCGCCCAATACCACGGATACCCGAATGAGTTTGATTTCTTCTCGGGCGGGTGGGTTTGTTTATTGCGTGGCCCGAAAAGGGGTCACCGGGGCAGAGACTTCGTTCTCGGCCGACTTCGAGGCCTACCTTTCGCGTTGCAGTGCCGCGACAGAGTTGCCGCTGGCTCTGGGGTTCGGCGTGAAAGACGCGGCCGATGTCGATTTTCTTCGAGGTCAGGTCGATATCGCAGTGATCGGTACAGAGACGCTCCGCGTGGTGGATGAGCGAGGAGTAGAGGCTGTTCGCGGCTTCATCGAAGAGCTTCGCTGAGAGAACTTTTCGGTTTCGCAACCTGTGAGTATTCTGGGCTAAGGCCGTGGCTCTTATTGATTTCTTTGAATTCGACCTCAGTTTTTAAAGATAATTTTAGTTCCCGTAAGCCATGCTCGGGAGCCAAGTCACCAGGGCCGGCCAGAGTAGAATCAGTCCGCCTCCCAGAATCTGCAGAAGGACGAAGGGAACCACGCCTCGGTAGATAACGGGCACGTTGATTTCGGCCGGGGCGACTCCTTTCAAGTAGAAGATGGCAAAGCCCACCGGCGGCGTGAGAAATGAGGTCTGGAGACACACCGCAAAGAGCACGGTGAACCACACGAGATCGAACCCCAGATTGACAATCACCGGAGCCACCAGGGGAAGAACAATCAAGGTGATCTCAATCCAGTCGAGCACGAAGCCCAGCAAGAAGGTCAAGAGCAGGATCAGGAGCAGGGTGCCATAGGGGCCGAGTTCCAGGCCCAGGAGGGCTTCGTGAATGAGATGGTCGCCGCCCAGGCCGCGCAAAACCAGCGAGAAGGCTGTGGCCCCGAGGAAGATGGCAAAGATGTATCCGGTGGTCCGGGTGGTTTCTCGTAGGACTTCGCGAAGAGTCAGCCATGAGAGTTGCTTCTTGATGAGGGCGAGCAAGAGTGCGCCAAAGGCGCCCACACCCGCGGCCTCCGTGGGCGTCGCGATGCCAAAGAAGATGCTGCCGAGTACGGCGAGGATCAGAGCGGCCGCAGGAAGGCTGGCCCCCATGGCATCTTTGACCACCGTCCAGTCAACGGGAGGAGCATCCTGGGGGACCGGCGTGCTTTCGGGCCGCAGAATGGCAAAGCCCAGGATGTAAAGAACATAGAGTCCGCCGAGTAAAGCCCCCGGGAAAAAGGCGCCGAGGAAGAGGTCGCCCACCGACATGGCGAGTCGGTCGGCCATCAAGACCAGCATGATGCTGGGCGGGATCAAGATGCCTAGGGTGCCCACCGCGCAGACGGTTCCTGCAGCGAGTTCGGGGTTGTAGCCGGCCTTCATCATAGGAGGGAGTCCGAGCAGGGCAAGCAGAACCACTGAGGCGCCGATAATCCCCGTGGTGGCCGCGAGCAGGATTCCAATGAGGGCCACGGTGATCGCAAGTCCGCCTCGCACCCGCCCGAAAAGTCGCGCGATGTTTCGCATGAGTTCGCCCGCAATGCCCGATCGATCTAACAGCAGGCCCATGAGGATAAACATGGGGAGAGCGACCAGAACCCAATTGTCCATAATGGACCAGATGCGTTCAACAACAAGCGATGAGTAGGACCAGTCCACGCCGGTATACAGACCGAGGTCGCGCTCAAAGACAATGGCAAGCGCCGTAAACAAGACGGCAAGACCCCCTAGGACCCAAGCGACTGGGAACCCCGTAAAGATCAGCCCGATGAACAGGCCGAACATCGCCAGGGCAAGAAATTCACGGGCTTCCATGGGGTTAGGGCTTCTCTCTAAGATGCGTTGGCCCGAAAAGAAAGCGACCTAGACGGAGGAGTCGAGAAAAGAAGGCGAGAGCGAGAAGGGCAATCCCAATGGGCAAGGCCAATTTAATGAGGAAGCGTCCCGGGAGTCCGCCGGCGGAAATTGAAACTTCATCCGTAACATAGGATTCGTAGACGAAGGGAACGGAATAGAAGAGAATGAAGGCGCAGAAAGGAAAGCCCAGGAGGAGGATTCCGTACAGGTCGATCCAGGCACGCTTGCGGTGAGATAATCGTTCACTCAAGACATCGACTCGAACGTGACTGTCTGTTTTGACACCGTAGGACAGAGCCGCGAGAAAGCCGATGGCGTAGAGGTGCCACTGGGCTTCTTCCAATTCGATTCGTCCCGATGAAAATCCATAGCGAAGCGTCACGTTGAGAACGATGACGCCGAGAAGAAGAAGCCAGACCCAAGAGAGTTTCTGTCCTATTTTTTCAAGAACACGATCAATGGGGCCAGAGAGAGGAGTTTGAGGAGGGGTGAACGCCGTTCTCGGAGACGGGGCTTCGTCGGTTTGAGCCTTCACGGATCCCAACTCACTCATGGTTTCGCCGGATAAGCGAGTTTTCGCCAAGTGTCGTAATCCTTCCCAAAGGCTCTTTGGGAAGCTAGAACACGAGCAAAATCGGCATCCCGCTGAGCCTCGTGCTCAAGAACAAGGCGGGTCTCAGCTTCAAGAGCCGCCAAGATAGGAGCCGGAATGACTTCGGTATGTATGCCTTCAGCCTCATAGAGGGCCAAAGTTGGAGCCTGGGTTGCTTCTGCTTGGGCGAGGTTTCGAGTGACTCCGGCCGTGCATGCAGTTTTCAGGATGGCCTGGTCTTGTGAGCTGAGGCTCTGCCAAGCGGCGAGATTGACTGCGAGATGTGAGGCTGTGAATGGCTGGTGCCAACCCGGAAAATAATTGTATTGGGCAACTCGGTTGAAACCGAGTTGTTGATCAACCACCGGCAAAGAGAATTCGGTGGCGTCGATCGCCCCTCGCTCAAGGGCTTGAAAGATCTCTCCTCCCGGCAGGAGGGTGACGGACGCGCCGAGACCCTGAATGACTTGTCCGCCGAGTCCCGCGAATCGAATCTTTAGGCCGACGAGATCTTCGGGGTTCCGCAGGGGCTCGCGAAACCATCCCGCGGGTTCAGGTCCGATGAGGCCACACAGGATCGGCTCAATCCCGAGAGGACGATAGATTTCTTGGGCGAGCTGCTGTCCCCCACCATCATACCACCAAGCCGAAAAGACCACCGGTTCGAATCCGAAGGGGACGGCGCCAAAGAGAACAGAGACGGGGAGTTTGCCCTGGTCGTATCCGAGCCAGGTGTAGCCCGCCTTCACCTTATCGCCTCGAACGGCATCGACAATCTCGAGGGGGGAGACGAGTTCGCCCGGTTGGAAGACTTCAAGGACGAAGCGATCATTGGAAAGGGAGGCGATGGTTTCACTCACCCAAGCGGAGTTTTCACCCAGAACCGGGAGATTTGTGTTGAAAGCGACGGGAAGGCGCCAGCGGATTTGAGCAATCGAAGAAGAGCCGGGAGCCGAGCTTTGATCGGCCGCCGGACGTACGGCGAGGGAGATCAAGAGACCAAAAGAAAATGCCGTGATGACGGCGAGGAGTGCGGCTCGGTTCGACATGGCTTTCGGTCAATCTCCTGCTCGGGAATGTTTCCGTGCGAAGATTAGCCTGCATTCTTGATTTGGTCGCTGCCGGGTCGGAATGGGTCGCAAGAGGTCGAGGAGGTCCCGCTCACCTGGTTAAACCGGAGATGGGTTTGCGCTGGCCTTTGTTTTGATCTTCGGATTCGGCTCGTAGGCTCTCGCGGGAGGCTGCTTGACGTCCCAGATGAGTCCAACGCTTTTCATCAGATACAGCACGTAGTAGGTGACATCAATTTCCCACCAATAGAAACCTTGACGCGCACAGGATTGATGGAAGTGGTGATTGTTGTGCCAGCCCTCTCCGAGAGTGAGTAGGGCCAGAAAGACACTGTTGCGACTGTCTTCGCCTGTGTCGTAGCGCCTTCGACCGATTCGGTGGGCGAGAGAGTTGATGGAGTAGGTGACATGCCAGCAAAGCGTTGTCGAAAGAAGGAATCCCCAAGCCACTCCGCCCCAGCCCGCCACCGCGTAACAGACCGCGATACACAGAGCGGGCCCGATGATGTGCCAGCGATCGAGCCAGCGAAGTTCAGGGTAACGGGCGAGGTCCCGAACCTGCTCAAAACGTGTGGCATCCCACTGAGGATCCATGATCCAGCCCTGATGGGCGTGCCAGAAGCCGAGTCGAGGCGAATGAGGGTCGCCGGCCTGGTCCGCGTGTTGGTGGTGATTTCGGTGAACGCCGGCCCACCACAAGGGGCCTTTCTGGACCGCCGTCGTACCGAGTACGCCGAGAAGAAACTGAAGAGCCCGGCTGGTCCGGTAGCTGCGGTGCGAGAAGTATCGGTGGTAGACGCCGGTGATGGCCCAGAGTCGAATGAAAAAAGTCGCTGCGCAGAGGAGGAGGTAACGGGGCTCAAAGTCGAAGAAGAAAACAAGCAGACTTCCGACCTGAATGCCGTAATAGATAATACTCGAGATCCAGAAGGCTTTTCGGCTCTTTCCGGGCTGAGCCTCGGGGCCGGGCTCAGGGCCTGGGTTCGTCCAAGGGGCGTCGCTTGATACGGTCATCTTCAAGGAACCTCAAGAGTCAACGGTGAAGGTGAACCCCGACCAGTGGGGCCGCGTCTGCTTGCTCTGACTACAGCCGCAGAAGGAAATCTAAACACTCCCCCCTACGGACGCATCGGGACCCTTGTCAAAGTTTGGTAAAAGCACAGCCACAGAATCCCGGAACCTCGCCCCCGGAGGGGTTTGTTCGCTGGGCAGGGCTCGGGCCTCGTGGGCCGCTGGGTCAGTCTCGAATCAAAGAAGGCGAGAAGTCGGAAGGGGCCCGCAGGCCAAGAAGATGCAAAACCGTGGCCGCCAGAGAATCAAGGCCTGCGGTTTGGGCGGGCGCCCGCAATGCGAGGGACTGACCGGGCGCGTAGACGTGAAGGGGCACCGGGTTCAGAGTGTGGCTCGTCATGACTTTGGGCGTTCCGCTTGCGGAGAGCACAGGCGTTCCCGTTTTTGGATCTAGCATGAACATGCAATCCGCATTGCCGTGATCAGCCGTCACCAATAAGGCACCATTGAGTTTTTGAGTCACGGCCAGAAGGCGGCCGATTTGTTGATCGACAACTTCCACGGCTTTCGTCGCGGCTTCTCGGTGCCCGGTATGCCCCACCATATCGCCGTTCGCAAAGTTGATGCGTGCGTGCCGGTGGCGTCCCGTCAAGAGTTCCTCGATGGCTCGGTTCGTGATTTCTTCCGCTTTCATTTGGGGACGCTCATCGAACGGAAGGACATCGCTTGGAATTTCAATGTAGGTTTCATTTTCTTCATCGAAGTAGCCACTTCGGTTTCCATTCCAGAAAAAAGTGACATGGCCGAACTTTTGCGTCTCACTGATGGCCAATTGCGGTATGCCGTTGAGAGCAAGGTATTCACCCAAGGTGCGGTCGATGGCAGGCGGTTGAACCAAGTAGCGTTTTGGCAGTCTTAGATCTCCATCGTATTGCATCATTCCCGCATAGAGCGTGTCGGGCACAGAGCCGCGGTTAAAAGCTGTAAATGTATCCGATTCGAAAGCTTGACTGATTTCAATCGCGCGGTCTCCGCGGAAGTTGAACAGAATGACCGCCGAACCGTCTTTGATTTTTCCAATCGGTTCACTGTCTTGATTCGCGATAACAAAGGGCGGAATGTACTGATCGCTCACGCCGGGGTTTTCGTCTCGAAGGGTCAATATGGCTTCCCGGGCTGATTTAAAAGCCCGGGCCTGACCTAGCACATGAGTCTGCCAGCCACGCTCGACCATGTCCCATTCGGCTTCGTAGCGATCCATGGTGATGACCATGCGCCCGCCGCCAGACGCAATTTTGTAATCGCGATCTTTTTTCTGATTGATTTCATTGAGGCTTTTTTCGAGGGCATCCACATATTCAAGGGCAGTGTGATCCCCAACGTCCCGTCCATCGGTGAGAATATGGATGCGGACTTTTTGAACGTCTTCTGCGTCGCATCGTTCGATCATGGCGAAGAGATGATCGATATGACTGTGGACGTTTCCGTCAGACAAGAGCCCCACGAAATGCATGGATTCGCCGGAGCTTCGAACGCGCTGACCCAGGTCTTGCCAGGTCTGACCTTTAAACATTTCGCCTGAAGCGATGGCCTGGGCGACCAACTTAGCTCCTTGATCAAAGATTCGACCCGCTCCGATGGCATTGTGGCCAACTTCGCTGTTGCCCATGTCTGCGTCACTCGGCATGCCTACGGCGCAACCGTGGGCGTTGAGTTGCACGGAAGGCGCCGTCTGGCTGAGGGCATCTAAATTTGGAGTTTGGGCCAGCCATACGGCGTCCGATTCGTCACGACGGCCAATTCCGACTCCATCCATAACGCACACGATGACGGGGCCGGGGATTCCGGGAAAGGAAGGGTGTTGCTCGAGTTTCCAACTCATGCTGTGACTTTCATGATCTCATTTTTTCGGACGGAGAGTCTTTGAGACAAGGTATTGGACTTATTCCCGAAGTGTCGCAGTGCGGAAGGCCGTTCACAAGGTGGCAAAGCCTTGAAGCGAAAGAAGTTAGTAAAAACATAGATTGGGTGAAGGCTAGGGCTTTCTTTACAATCTTTCTCGTCTCGGAAAAAGTTGATGCGAACAGCACAGGCCCCAGAGCCGAGAAAATCAGAGATTGCGATTCTCCTCGCGATCTCTGAAAATGAAGGCAGATTCTCACAAAAAGGATTAATCGATGAAAGTCATTCAATGTGCAGCCTTTGGACCCCCGGAAGACCTTCGTGTGGAGGAAGTGGACGACCCCTTAATTCAGCCGGGTTGCGTTCGCGTGGACGTTCGAGCCTGCGGTGTTTATTTCGTAGATGCGTTGATGGTGCAGGGGCTTTACCAGTTCCGGCCGACGCCTCCTTTTGTTCCAGGCACCGAGGTGGCTGGAGTCGTGACCGAAGTGGGAGAAGGGGTGACGGGTTTCTCGGTGGGAGATGCGGTCATGGGAGCGCCTGGCATGAATGCTTTTGCTGAACAAGCGATTGTGCCTGTTCGCGCTCTTCGTCTTATTCCAAAGGGACTTTCATTCGCCCAGGCCTCGGGTTTTTATCAAGCTTATTCCACCGCATATTTCGCTCTTGTTCATCGGGCGCGTCTCCAGCCTGACGAAACTGTTTTGATCCTCGGGGCTGCGGGCGGTGTTGGTCTTTCGGCGATTGATGTGGCGAAGGCGATGGGGGCCCGAGTGATCGCAGCGGCGTCGACCCATGAGAAGCTTGAGCTTTGCCGCGCTCAAGGGGCCGACGAAGTGATCCTCTATAGCGAAGAGGATCTCAAGTCGAGAGCCAAAGAACTTTCTGGCGGTGGGGTCAATGTGATTTACGACCCGGTTGGAGGTGACTTTGCAGAGCCTGCTTTGAGGAGCGTAGCGCCAGAGGGTCGCTATCTCGTGATCGGCTTTGCGGGGGGTGAAATTCCTCGTGTGCCTTGGAACTTAATCCTACTTAAGCAGTGCCAAGTGATCGGCGTAAATTGGGGTGGCTGGACCATGAGTCATCGTGAGGAGAATGAGGCTCTCTTTGCTTCGCTCCGCGAGTGGATGGAAGCCGGTCGGCTCAAGCCCGTGGAGCCGACTCTTTATCCTCTTGAAGATCTGCCCCAGGCTTTGCGAGGGTTGCTGGATCGAAAGATCGTCGGCAAGGCGGCATTGAGTCTGGAATAATTGGTTTTGAAGTGGGCGATCTGCTCCTAAATTACTTTGTCTTCTCGGGTGAAATTTCCTCAAGCTCTCTTCCGCTGGTTTCGGGAAAGAAGTAAAGGACGAGAAAAGGGGCGAAGAGGGCGCCGATCACCATGATCGAGACAGCATTCCAGTGCGAGTCGAATAGGCCGTAGAGAATTGATTCAGTGATGAGGCCCAGAGCCCCACCAACGGTTCCGACGATCATGCGCGCCCCCGATGCCGTGGTTCGGTATGAAGTCGGAAAAAGCTCGTTGCCAATCGCTGCGAGAACCACGCCGCCCGCCATGCCGGCGAATAACATGCAGACCCAGAGAGGCGCGAGGAGCCAGCCGGACATCTGATAGAAGGCAATGACCAAAAGCGGATGGGCGAACAAGAAGGCGGCCGTGATTTTTTTTCGTCCGTATCGATCAGAAAGGCGTCCCGCATAGGGGCCGCCCACGATGCCGATGGCTCCACCAAAGACGCCCATGACCGAGTATTGCCACGGGAGCCAGCCGTGGGCTTCCTGTAGATACTTGGGGCCAAAGAATCCAGCTGCATTTTCTGTGAAGTTCAGCAAGAAGACCACCGCGGCCACGACCAGAATTCGTCCCGGGTACATGCGAGTCAAATCAATGACGGGGCGGATCCAACTCGTCTTCTCTTCCTGCTCGCTCTGGTGATCCACGAATCGTTGTGTTTCGGGGAGTGTTCGTCGCATCCAGGCCACACAGGCGAGAGGAATGAGTCCGACCAGATAGAGGGCTCGCCAGCCATAGGGCAGAATATCAACGAAACCGAACAACACGATGGCCAACCCGCTTCCACACGCGGCGAGTGCCGCTAGTGCTCCCACCCCCCAGCCTCGATCTGCGGGCTCGAGCTCTTCGGTAACGACCACATACGCAAGCATGAGTTCGGCCACCGCAAACATACGGGCGAAGAACTGGAGAACGACGAAGGTCACGGTGTCTTGGGCGAACGCGGTGGCGCCGGTGAGAATTGTATAGAGCACGATGGTGACGAGGAGAACGCGTCTTCGACCCAGGCGATCCGCGAGGAGGCCAAAGAAGAAAGCGGGTAGGGCGCCCAGTCGAACAATGGCACCGAGGTCGCCGATCTGTGATTCGGGGATGGCCAGTTCGGCTTGGATCTGGACTAGGGCCAGCGAAAAGAGGTGGAGATCGTATTGATCAAAGATGCAGGCCACGCCCAGAAGGCCGATGATGCGCCACTGATGGCGAGTCAGGCGTGGGACAGGGGCGAGAAAGGGGGCGGCGACCAGCCATTTGGGTTGGTAGTCCTCTTCAGTCCTGCGGCTTGCTGCTTGTTTTTCTTCGGTCACAGTATCATTCGCTCCATCTTGAAGAGTCTGGGCTCAGGGCGCTTTTTCGGATTCGGTTTTGACCCAGCCCGTGGCTTCTTCAAGGCCTTGTTTCGCCACCATGCGGCGAACAAATCCGGGCATCCATCCGCGGGTCTTCATGTCGATGGAGTAGAAGACGCGGGATTGCCCAGGTTGGCTCGGATGGGGAAGCACTGCCCAATAACCCACCGATTCATCGAGATCGCTCAGCTTGCTGTAATCGAGCGTCCAAGTCGCGTACCCCGCCTCGGGTCTGTAGTCATGGCGAATGAAGTATTCGTAACGCAGGCCCACGACTTGGATCACCATGCGGACGCGCACGTCGCTGCCGTCGCGATAGTAGACCTCGGCCTCACTCATACGGGGAACCATTTGAGAGTATTCATCGAATGCGCCGATTCGCTCCCAGACCACCTTAGGCGGCGCCTTCACGTCGCGCACCGCGGTGCCTCGACCTCCGCTCTCTTCTTCTAACATCGTGAGTACAGCTTCACCTCGAGCCAGACGAGATTCTTCTTTTTCGCTCAGGGTGACACGTGGGGGGGCGCCTTCGAAAGGAGGCACGATTCCTTGATGGGGGTGCGGCTGCTCGGGGTCAGCCGCCTGTGCGGCCATACTTACGAGAAGAAGGCCGACTACGGCGAGTGATCTTTTGAGGGCGACGCGAGCAGTCGTTCTCTTCATTCAAGGGGGTCCTTTGGAGTGGGGTCTATTCGGAAGCGTGTTTTCGGAGCTCAGAGAGGGTTTCTTCGCACCAAGCAAGTTCCGCGGCTCGCTTGAGTTCGCCGTATCGCAGGGTCATGAGCCAGAACCGCTGATCGAGCGGCGCCTCTTTGGCCGTCTCGAGGCTTTCGCGGGTCTTGGTGTAGTGCAGCTGCAACTCTCGAAGTTCGGAGGCGAAGGACTCAATCAAATCCATCGACCGGTCGGGTGAAACGCGTGCGCCGAAGAAGAGCTTGAGCAGTCGCTCGTTACGGGGAGGTTGCTGGGGGGCGTCGGGGTGCCCCAGCCACTCGTCGAGGACCGTGCGACCGGCATCCATGAGCGAGTAGATGTTGCGTGGTCGTCCACCGGGCGAAGTCGTCTTCTCCACCGAGGCGAGCCCCTCGTCGACGAGCTGGGAGAGGATCGGGTAGATGCGTCCATAACTCTCGCTCCAAAAGTTGGAGATGGAGCCATCGATCAGCCTTCGGATGTCGTAGCCAGACATGGGCCTCCAGGATAAAAAGCCCAGGAGAGCCAGCTTGGTTCGATTTGGTTTCGGCATGAACCCAGGCTAATATATCATTAAGATATATTCAAGGGCTATATTCGAAAGAGCGCTCCCTGGTGAGCGAGGGGGCTGGTTCAAGAGGCTTGGGAGAAGATCAGGGCGCTCGTCGGGACGGCCGTGCCGGCGGTCACCAACACGTTCTCGACATCGGGCACCTGATTCACCGACGAGCCGCGTACTTGGCGAACGCCCTCCGCGATGCCATTCATTCCGTGGATGTAGGCTTCGCCGAGCTGCCCTCCATTGGTGTTAATCGGGAGTCCGCCGCCGAGTTCAATGTTGCCGTGCTGGATGAAGTCCTTGGCTTCGCCTCTCTGGCAAAATCCGAATTCTTCGAGTTGGGGCAGGACCAGGGGGGTGAAGTGGTCGTAGAAGACAGCGGTCTGGATGTCTTTCGCAGAAAGCCCGGTATCGGCCCAGAGTTGGCGGGCGCAGAGACCCATTTCGGGAATGCTCGTGATCTCTTCGCGGTAGTAACTCTTCATCATCTGCTGGTCGGGGCCACTCCCTTGGGCCGCAGAGGCGATCACGACGGGATCCTGTTTCAGGTCGCGAGCACGTTCGAGCGTGGTGACTAAGAAGGCCTGCCCGCCGTCGCTTTCCTGACAGCAGTCGAGGAGATGGAGGGGCTTGACGATGAAACGGCTCTGCTGGTGGTCTTCCAGTGTGATCGGTTTTTCATAGAAGAAGGCTTTAGGATTGTTGGCCGCGTGCTTCCGGTCGGCGACGGCGATTCGCCCGAAGTCTTCGCTGGTCGCCCCGTACTCGTACATGTAGCGCTGGGCGAACATGGCCACCCAGGAGGCGGGAGTGAGGAGGCCGAAGGGTGAACTCCAGCCGAAATCCACTTCCATGGGCGTGGGCGCGGGAGCACGTCCTTGGACACCGGTTCCAAAACGTGTTTCGGAGCGTTCATTGAAGGCCCGGTAGACCAGGCAGTAGTTGCAGGCCCCGCTGTGAACGGCCATAGCGGCCTGGTGAATTGTTCCACAGGCCGCTCCGCCGCTGTGATGAATGCGGCTGAAATGGGAAAGTTCGGGAATGCCGAGGCTGCGAGCAACGTCGATCTCATGGTTTTCATCCACCGTAAAGGTGACCATGCCGTCGACCTGCTTGGGGTCGAGCCCTGCGTCCTTGAGGGCAAGATCACAGCTTTCCACGGCCAAGCGCAAGGTGCTGTGACCTGAATTTTTTGAAAAACGAGTGGCACCGATTCCGGCGACGGCGGTTTCTCCAGCGAATGACATGGTCATATGAATGCACTCCTGTTTCAACGATCCACAGTTTAGACTAGCCCGGTTTTGTTTGTTCGGGGCGAGAGTTGTCGGTGGCTGAAAAGAAGCCTATTCAAGCTTTGAAAATCCAGAATTCGACGACTCGATCTTAATCTGGAGACGTTTTATTCGTTCGCGGAAAAGAAGTAGAATGTCAGCCTCCATCTTGCATTTAGAGTAAAGGATCGTTGCACTCATGGATCGTCTGCCGGCGCTTGATGAAGTGATTGTGTGGTATGAGTGGGTGGTGCCTGATGATCTGGCACGTATCCAAAAGTATGAAGGCTTACTCTCTCCCCGTGAATGCGCGAAGATTGAGGGACTCCGCTTTGAGGCTCGAGTGGAATACGTCACGGCCCACGCGCTCTTGCGTCGCGCTCTGTCTCTGTATGCCGAAATTGCGCCTGAAGAGTGGAACTTTGCCTTGCAGAGCGAGGGGAGACCCTATTTGCTCAACGCGCCGATGGGCTCAGGGCTCGACTTCAACCTTTCTCATACGGAGGGTCTCGTCGCCTGTGCGATCACTCGCTTGGGGCCTGTTGGGGTTGATGTCGAATGCCTAAAATCAGATCGCGATCGCAAAAGGTTTGCCTCACGGGTTCTGGCAGACGAGGAACTCCGTTGGCTGGACGCGCTGGCTCCAGAAGATCGAGACCTTGGATTGCTCGATCTTTGGACTTTAAAAGAAGCTCATTTTAAGGCACTGGGCACTGGCATCGTTTGGCCTCTTTCGGCTCTTCAGTTCGAACTGGATTCTTTTGAGGGGGCCCGGAAAGTGAACGGCCCTTCGGGCCACGTGGGGGACGGCGAGTGGCATTACACGCGTCGGTTACTTTCACCTAAACATAGGTTGTCCGCGGCCATCCCATGTGGGAATGTGCCTCGATGGAAAGTGGCTGAGTTTTTGAAGTAGAAGAAGTCACGCGAACCCGAGGCCGTCTCTCTTCAGGAGAGCGGCTCAATTCGACTCTTCGATCCCCGCGTCAAGAATGGCTTTGCGGGCGAATCGGGTCAGGAGGACCGCGACGATGACGGTCGCGACGGCACCAGCGATTTGGAGACCGGTCCGAATCATGTCCTGCTCGGGATCGGCTACGTCAACGGCCGTAGAACCGAGAAAGGTAAAAATCAGGCTGGTGGGAATCAGCCCGAGGCATGTGGCTAGAACATACGCTTTGGATCTCACGCCTGTGAGCCCGTAGGCCAGATTGATGATTGCGAAAGGAATGATTGGGGAAAGTCGCGTAAGGAAGACAACGCGTCCCCCGGACTTGGAAATAGCTTTGTCGAGCGCCTGGAAAATGGATCGCTTCATAATCTTTTTCTTCACCAACTCTCGAAGGAGAGTTCGTGCGAGCAAGAATGAAATAGTCGCTCCTGTTGTCGCCCCGACTAAAGCCACCGCGAAACCGATCCAGAGGCCAAATAGGGCGCCGGCTCCAAGCGAGAGGGGGAGGACAGGCAAAAAAAGAGCCACTGATGCCGCGAAACCGAGAGCGTAGAGGACGGGGCCCAACGGGCCGAGTTCCGAGACATAGGCGTTAAAGTTTGACATCCAAATTGCGAGGGGCAGATTTCGATAGAGAACAATCGCCGCGATGAGGAGAAAAAGACCGAGTATCCCTTTTGTCGCACTCGAGACGGAAACCCGATTTTGCTGAGATTTTATTTTGGGTTCCAAGCTAGAGGTGCTCCGGCGGGCTCTTTTTGAGGTCTGCTCATGCTAGCGCTCGTTTGAAGGAAAGGCTGGGCTCCATGTCCGCCCTTTGGATGTATCTGTTTTCAGAAGAGCTACGAAATGGTGATTAAGCCTCTAGGTCAACCTGCTAGATTCTGATCACCGAAGTGGACCCGTTGTTTAGGGTTTCGTTCTAAACCGAAGAGGTGAGTCACGATGGATCGACAAGTGTATGGGGTTGGATGGATTGGGTTTTCGGTCTTGATGTTCTTGCTTTCTTTGAGCGTTCAGGCTGATGAATCTGCGATGCCAGAGGTTCAACCGCCGATTGGAGTGTTTGGCAGTACGATTCATGCGCAGGGAGACGTGATGCTCTCCTATCGCTTCAACCGAGATGACTACAAAGGCCTATTGGTGGGTCGAAACTCAGTTTCCGACGCATTCGTAGCGTCGGAGTATGCAGTCGTCCCGACTGCTCTTCGCGTCACGGAACATGTTTTTGAGGCCATGTGGGCGCCCGTCGAAGAGTTTACAGTCGTGGTGTCTCTTCCTTTCTACGAAAAATCTCTAGACTGGTATGCGAGTACGAACCCTTCAGGCGCATCGACCACAACGGTCAAAGGCTTTGGTGATATCTCGCTCAATTTTCTCTACCGCGTGTTTGAAGATAAAAACGGTCGGCTCCACTTGAATCTTGGACTTGGATTTCCCTCTGGATCAATTCAGGAGAGTGCACCTACGCCGATATCAAACGGACAACTGGAGCGGTTGCCGTACGTTATGCAACTCGGTTCCGGAACCATCGACTTAAAGCCCGGTGTGACATACAACGGCTATTGGAAAGGTTTTCAATGGGGCGCCCAGCTTTTAGGCACTCTCCATGCCGGAACGAACTCTCAGCAATACACAATGGGCAATGAGTATTCGATGACAGGTTGGTTGGGACGGAAATGGACGCGGTGGTTTGGAACAGGCTTTCGCCTTGTTTGGCAGCAGGTGTTTAACCCGGAAGGCGAGGATGTGAGATTGCTGCCGCCGGAGTCGCCTCTCAGCGACTCTCGGCTTCAGGCCTCTCGCCGCTTGGATGCTCTTTTCGGCATTGATTTCTATTTGACGGGCGGTCGTTTGAAGGGCCTCCGACTCTCTGTGGAAGCGGGTCTTCCGGCTTTTCAGAGTCTGGATGGGCCGCAATTGCGAAATCGTTGGGGGGTGACGGCGGGGCTTCAATACGCTTTTTGAATTTAATACGGGACGCATCACAGAGCCTGCTTTATTCTGTAGTACCAGCACCCAGTCCGAGACTGGAAGAAATTCCCCAACAGCGAAAAACCGTTCTTGAAAAAATTTGAGATGAAGGAGCACCAGATGGGATTCACCCGAGAGCCAAGGATGCCGACCCCAGCCGAAGCACTTCCAGGCCGAGATGAAAAAATGCCGATTCCTGCGACCCATTACGTCAATGGGGCGCCGATGGAGGCGGATTTTGAGGGAATGGAATCTGGTCTATTTGGCTTGGGGTGTTTTTGGGGGGCAGAAAGAGGCTTTTGGACCCAACCGGGCGTGATCACCACGGCGGTGGGGTACGTCAACGGACTGACTCCTCATCCAACGTATCAAGAGATTTGCTCGGGGAGAACAGGTCATAGCGAGGTGGTTCGCGTCATTTTTGACCCACAGGTTACGAGCTATGCGAATCTGCTAAAAATCTTTTGGGAGTCTCATAATCCGACTCAGGGGATGCGCCAAGGCAACGATATGGGGACCCAGTATCGATCAGGCATTTATTACTATTCGGATACCCAGCGAGCCTTGGCCCTGGCCTCAAAGGACGCCTTTCAAGTCGCGCTGACGGCGGGCGGCTTAGGCGCGATCACCACTGAAATCGTTGAGGCCCCCGAGTTTTACTTCGCCGAAGATTATCATCAGCAATATCTCGCGAAAAACCCAGGCGGATATTGCGGGCTTGGCGGTGTCGGAGTCGAACTATCTCCAGGCTGGGCTCCGGAGATTTCCGCAGCCTGAGGGAGCTTGGGTGGGTTGTGATCAACGCGCAGCCCCTAGCCAAGAACCTGAGTCTGGAAGCCATCCGTACACATCTTAGGCGACTCCCTGGTCTCTTCTTCGGTTGACTTTATCGTGCGCCTTCAGGAGTTCATGCCTCCATGCAATGCAGGCCTTAAGGCGTGGGATTAGACCAAAGACGGGTCAGACTGATTTCAAGTGCGTCTTCCAAGCAATGCGCAGCGGTACCGAGGTCGCCGTTCCGAATCGCGGTTTGACCCGCTCGGAGGGATGAAAGAAGCGCGGAGTGATTTGAGTCGTAGATGGGAAGGGCTTTGTTTTTCTCTTGAGTCTCACGAGAGGCCAGAGTTTGAGATACTTTCATATCTAAGCCTCTAAACTGCCCAAGGCTCTTTTTTTGTCCGCATGACTTAATTTGATCGATTAACCGATATCCGCGCTTGGGTTCGGTACGGATGAGCTCCTGGCGAGCCCCGGAATCGCCAAGTTGCTCACGGGCTTCGTTGATGAGTGTGGAGAGTGAGGTCTCTCCAACCTTAACGTCTGGCCAAAGCCTCTGAAGGAGTTCATTCCGCGGGACGAGTTGTCCATGATTTTTGACGAGATGGTGGATTAATTCTACAAGCTTAGGGCGCATCTGAATGTGTACACCTTTGCGAAAGGCTTGATTTTCGGAAGTGTCAAATTCAAAATTTTCGAATCGATAAAACATCAACAGGCCTCCTCGTAAAAAGCATATCTAGAGTGTTTCTGATCCGTCAAGTCAAAGGTGTCGCGTGAGTGTCCGTTTGTGTCCGCTTGTGTACTAAGTCGCTCTCTTTGTCGAATTTTATATTCACGTCGTGAACTGTGAACAGGAGGCCGCCCAAAGAACCTTTTAAAGCGATCGGGGTGGAGTGTGGGGGGACGTTGAATCTCTAGGGTCATTGATCCGAGTCGTATAACGAATAGAGCATTCTCTCCGGATCTTGATCTATTTCTGAGAGGTGAAGAGAATCAGCTCGGATTGGCTTATCGCCCGACTTGAGAACGCGCAATTTCTGAGATCGCACTTCGCATCACAGAGAGGCCCTTAAAAAATTAAGCAGGGGTGGTCCCAAAATAATCAGTCCAATGGCTGAAGCTCCGATGGCGAGAATCAGTACCGCACCTGCGGCTACATCTTTTGCGTGGGCAATTCGTTTGTTGGGTTCTGGATGCAGAGCATCGGCCAGTTCTTCGATGGAGGTGTTGAAGGCTTCGGCGGCCCAGACCCCGACCATGGCGAGGATAAGCCAGCACCAATCGGAGCTCGAGAGGTCGAGGGCGGATGCGGTCCCGATGACCGCGACGCTCATGGCAAGATGGATCCAGGCGTTGTGCTGGGTGCGAAGCATGAAACCGAGACCGCGCAGTGCGTAGGTAAAGCTACGTATTCGAGCGCCCAAAGAGAAGCGACTCACCGAGGATTCCGCTCTGAGGTGTTGTTGGCTATTTCCATACAGGGGAGCCTACCATGTCGGCACGGCTGGACGAAAATAAATTTGTATCTAGGCGAGGGGTGCTTGGGCCTTTGTGGGGAGCGTTATGCAGGGTCTACTGAGTGTTTGTTTCTGCTGTGATCGCTGGAGATACTTCAGCTTTGAAGTTCGCTTGCGATTCCGAATGATAAAAGGGGAAAAGCTGTCGTGAATCTTTTTCAAAAGCTTCTGTTTTTAAGTTTTGACCGGTTGCGAGTTGGAACTGCATGAGGAGTCTGCGATGGTCGGTCCATCGTAGAGGTGCTTCTAGTTTTGTAGGAGCGCTGGGTTGGTAAATTTGAGGGGGCGACCACGTCCTAGGTTCAAGCGCTTGTCCCTTAAAAACAGGCAGAGGGGCTGCCGGGACGACGTTGGCCTTTGATGTTGAAGTTTCCGAGTTGAGGCCGGTTTCAGAACCTTGGATGTCGAGATTTTCTGATATTTCGTTTTTCGAGAGGGACTGGTCGAATCTTGTTGGACTAATTTTAGCTTCAGTTAAGGTAAGCGGCCCAAAAAACAGAGCCCATGCGATCAGGGCTATACCTAATCCGATCAAAGTTATCGGCCCAAGGAATTTGATCGATTTTTTTTGCTCGGACGCCGTTTTCTTTTGTTGGTCCAGTTGGCCGTCGCTGATCATCGCCGGTGATGCCGTGGTTTGGAGTTCGGAGACTGGTTCTAATACAGCGATTTCGGGATTCACTCGCAATTGGGGATTACGCTGTGTTTGAGGTCCATCGGATTGAGCGACAACGCGATTTTTGGGAGGAGTTTGTTCTTTGAGCCAGCGAGGTTCAATGACGGTTGTTTCTTTTTCGGCCGCATTTTGAATCAGTTTTTCGCACAGTCGACTTACTTTTTGAGGAATCCCTTCACTTTCTTGGTAGAGGATTCGGAATGTTTCATCGACAAAGAGTCCCTCGGTTCTTCCGTCAGCTCTTGCGAGATGCCGTTCGACATAGCGTTTTACACCGAGCTCGGAGAGGGGGTTGATTGCAATCTCTTCTGAGACGAGGCCGTCGAGGGCCTGAGGCAGGAGCGATCCCTGTTCCGACTTTTTTCCATCGGAGGTCATAAGCAAAATGCATGTCAGACCAGGCGATGTTTTCCAATGGGTGAGCGCCGTGCCGAGCTCTTTGAGGAAGTCGGCTGGTCCTTCCTCCGCGTTATCAAAAATCAAAACGGGTGCTCTAGTGTTGGAAGGCTGCGAAGTGTTTGGTCTTTGGAGCGCACGGAGTGCATCTTTTAAGAGCTGAGTTTCGGGGCGACTGTATAGGGCGATGCTTCTGGACTTTGCGAGCAATCGGGGCAGCGTTCGTGCCAAGCTGCTTTTTCCAATCCCTTTAGGTCCATGAAGAAGAATGACAGGAACATCTCGTGAGAGCGCAGATCGAATGTACTCAAAGGCACGTTGCAGTGCTTCTGTCCCCATGACGGGTGTGTTCTGGCCATCGGCATCGAAAGGTCGAAACGAGAACTGAAAGAATTCGTTGTGCTGCGGCATGGCCACCTCTTGTCATCTGACCGAATTTGAATCGGTCGAACGGCGGGTTGGCCTTGAGCACATTTTTTTAGGTTCATGTTTCGTGTTTGATGATTTGTGTGTCCGGGATCACATTCTTTTGAGAAATGACACGAGGGTGAGTTATTCGGACAGGATTTTTTCTTTGAAAAACATGGCCGATTGTTCGCTGGTGTAGACGAGTTCGTTCTCTTGCCAAAAATCAAAAGCGACTCGCATCACCACACGGTTCGCGCCGCTGCGTTTTCGGACCTCTTTAGATTTGAGGTGGAGAGGAGGGCCGATTTCCGCCAGTCGTTTAAAGTCGGCGCGGTGAATTCGGTTGCCGAATCCGGCCCAGCCCTCGTCCCAGCGACAACCATGAAAGAACCAAGCGTGGAGGCAGCCTAAGCTTCCCGTCGTCATCACGATCTCGGCGCCAGACACATGGGCGGGATGGTTGGGGGATACGCGTTGCGCCTGAGAGAATGGAAGGGGTCTCAGGGTATCCATCCGCGCCTCTATGGAGTGCTCTTTGGGATCCATAGCGATCACTTCGTCGATCAGAAAGGCAGACTCGGTGTAGAGAAAGGTATCTAGGAAATGCTTCATTTCGGAATCAGGGTAGGGGCCGGGAATCTTTTTGGTCATTTTGGATGGGGCTCCGTTTTAGTTCGGGGGCGTCCGGGCTCAGGCGCCCAGCCCGTTGATCCGGGTCGTCTGGGGAGGATAGTGAATGATTTTGAGAAGAGGGCGGTCGGGGGTCGGAAATGAGAACGGTCTTTTGATAGGTATGGTCGGTGGCCAAAGGACGGCCTACGCTCTGGTTTCACCCGGGCTGGAATCATCAAGCCCAAAGAGAAAAGGGCCACGCGGAAGAGATGAGTCAGTTTGTCATCCACGGAGGCAAGCCGCTGCAAGGCGAGGTTAAAGCCAGCGGCAATAAAAATGCTGCGTTGCCCATGGTGGCCGCTGCGCTTTTGACGGATCAAGAAGTGGTCCTAAAAAACGTGCCCGGCATTCTGGATGTGCAGTGCATGCTCGACATACTCACTCATCTGGGAGCTTCCGTTGTTCGCCAGGGAGATGAGGTCAGAATTCGGGCTGAGCATCTGCAGAGCGATGAAATCCCCTATGAACTGTGCGAGCGAGTTCGATCCTCTTTTTTATTTGTCGCCCCACTGCTTCATAGAATGGGTCGTGCGCGCCTCTCTCCGCCGGGGGGGGATCAGATCGGTCGGCGGCGCTTGGATGCCCATTACTATGGTTTGCGTGGACTCGGAGTCAAGGCTGATGCAGAGGCTCTTGACTTCCATCTCGAAGGTCGTTTTAAGGGAGCGATGCTCTTTTTCGATGAGGCCAGTGTGACGGCCACCGAGCATGTCTTGATGGCCGCAGTTGTTGCGGAAGGAGAGACCACTCTTCTGAACGCGGCCAGTGAGCCGCACGTTCAAGATTTAGCGCGGATGCTTGTGAGTATGGGAGCGAGTATCGATGGATTAGGGAGCAATACTCTCGTCATTCAAGGAGTCGATTCTCTTCACGGAACAGAGCACGAGATCGTTTCAGACCATATCGAAGTGGGAAGTTATCTCGCTTTGGCGGCGGCCACCGGAGGTGAGCTGACTGTGCGGGGGACTTCCCGCGGACACTACTGGATGATCAATCGGGTTTTTGAGAGGCTTGGAATCAAGCTTGACCTGGAGAGTGACCGGATTCACTTGGCATCGGGACAGGATCCAAAAATTTTAATGGATGAGGGCCGTGTGACACCGACCATTGACGATGGTCCATGGCCTCAGTTCCCATCCGACATGATGAGTCCCATGCTGGTTCTCGCGACTCAGAGCGAAGGTTCTGTTCTCTTTTTTGAGAAAATGTTTGAGAGCCGAATGTACTTTGTGGATCCTCTGATCCAAATGGGCGGAAACATCATTGTCTGCGATCCCCATCGTGTTTTAGTCTCAGGAAAAACGCGCCTTCGTGGTCAGACGGTCCGGAGCCCGGATATTCGGGCAGGAATGGCTCTCTTGATCGCCGCACTTTGCGCAGAGGGTCGCCCAAGCGTCGTTCAGAACGCAGAGATTCTAGATCGAGGCTACGAGAATTTGGAACAAAAACTCTTAGGTCTAGGCGCTGAAATCACACGCGAGTAGACGCTCTCCGGCAACTTATCCGCATATTGGTTGAGTGTGCGCGTGGGATCGAGCTTCTTTAGTTCTGCTTCGAACTGTCGGTCTCAAGTTCTTCCCACTGTTTAGACGATGTACAAAGACGTCGGTTTGAAGAGTTGGCGAAGAAGGGAGCCTGGGTGAACTGCAAGGCGTGCAATACTCGCGTTCCGGTGGGGCAAATGAATTGTCCACATTGCGGTCGTGGCTCACAGCCAGGTCAGCGTTCAGTTTCCGTAGAGGCGGACGCTGCAGGCCTTTCGTCTGGGAGCTTGAAGGCGTTGGCCCCTTCCAGCATTGGACCCAAGGGTCTCGTGCAGAAAGATGTTGATTCAGGAGTCGATATCCCTAGGGCTGAGAAGGATCGAAATATGACGACAACAACAACGAATTCAAGAGCGCATAGAGGTCACGGTCGCAAGAAAGAGAAAACTCCTGGAGCTCAAGGGAAGAGAGCGAGTGTGGCTCAAAAGGAAGACTCTGTTCTCTCGCCGTCGGCTTTCTTGGCGATGCCTGTAGAGTCTTCGCAAATCAAATACCTGATTTCAGAGAGACCAGAATTGCTTGAGCCAGAACTGAATGTGTCGGTGGATGCCGAAGGGAATCAGTGCGGAGTAGGTTTTGAAACAGAAGTCGGAGAGATCGATTTGCTGGCTCGTAGCCTTTCGGGCGATTGGGTGGTCGTGATGGTGGCCGGTTCGGATGGGGCCACTGACCCGATACCGAGCATGCTCCAACGTTTGGGTTGGGTGCAAAAGCACTTGTGCGGTTCAGGGCAAATCACGCGCGGTATTCTTCTGGTAGACAGAATGGATGAAACGACTCGCTACGCCGCCGCAGCCTTGGCTGATTCGGTGGATTTTGTCACGTGGCGAATGTCTCTTCAATTTGAACCCATGCCCAGTTGAAGAAAGCTTGACCCAGATGTCCAGTGCGGCATGGGGTTTATTCGGAAAACGGGTGTAGCCTCCAAGTCAATGTGCGGATCTCTTGCAGCGCAACTGAAATCGGTCTCTGCCAAGGCGTCTTGAAGGGCTTCTCGGATGACCAAAGTTGGGCAATTTCCTTCTCGGTCGGAAGCCTTTTCTGTATCTGATCTCGATCTGAAGGCGTTTTCGAGGCTAAATTTCCAGCCGTCCGTTCTCAGGTGTTATCATGAGGGCGTGCTCAGAAGGGCCCCAAAGAACGTCGCGTCATGAAGGCAAAAATCGCCGAGCGTCGAGGAAGTGGGGACTGGGCACGGGAACAATGCCGATAAGAGGTCTCCAGACTTGTTTCAGTCGGAGATAAGACGACATACGCATTCCCTCGGGTGTGCGCTCAGTTTAATCATCGTTGCGGCCGTTTTTTCGGGTGAAGTCGAAGCAGAGACTTTTAGGCTTGTCCCGAACCAGTTTGATCCGGTTGAGGCGATCGATGTGCCTCTGCGTTCGGCCGTGCCCGAAGGCGATTGGATTGTTTCGCCCGCAGGAAGGCTCCCCTTGCGATCGCCCATTGTGAGCCGCGAGGAGCAGGCGCTTCGAATGGCTCAGTATTGGCCTTCCTTGCAAACCGACCAGTCGGAGTCCGAAGTATTACAGCGAGACGTTTCCTTGAATGCAGCGGCTTTATACGAAGCCGCTGGGGACTGGAGTTCGGCTCGTTACGCCTACCTGCGCGCCATCGAACTGGGCGGCGGGAATTTTCAAGTGTGGCGCGCCTTAGCGCACGTGGCTCTGTTGGACCGCGACCCACTTTTGGCCGAGGCGGCTCAATTTGCGGCTCTTGAAAGCATTCGTGATTCGGTCGATGCCATTGAGTTGGTGGAGCGAAGAGCTGAGGTGTATCGCGACCTGGCGACCCTCTATATGCTTGAAGGCCGGGCGAATGACACCGCCCACGTGTTAGAAGTGGCGGAAGGTCTCGACGCTCCCTTGCCTCACGTTCGGGCGTGGCTTGATCGAGTGCGTTTTCCCACCGCCTTTGCTCCTCAGTATTCTTTTTTTCCGAAGACGGTCGATTGGCCGGAAGAACCGGAGCGGGGTGTGCAAGGTGAACTTCTTGTCCTGGTGGATAAGGCTCATGATTCGCTTCCTCCCTGGATACGTAAAGAGATGTCCTCTGTTGATGCATGGTCCAAGGTGGGCTCAAGAAGAAGTCTGATCTTTACGGTTGGAATGGGCTTTCTTGCCTTGGTCGCCTTGCTGCGTATGATTCGACAGCGCGGAGATCTCATCGTCGCCGTTGAGCATCCGGAGGAGCTCCGGGGTGTTTTTAGAATTCAAGTTACAAGCCGGAAACCTGAGGAGCCTGGTGATCTTTCGGTCATTCGGGAAAGGATTCGTAAAGGCGGCCCCGCGACTCATCATGAAAGGCATCTCGTCAATCGAGAGACCCAGTTTAATCGCCTTCTTTCCCGGCGCTTTTGGGTTCGGGTCGAAGGCATGCTCCTGGATCCGAACAATGATGAGGTTTTGGCGGATTTTACGGATCAGAAGTTGGTTCGAATTCGTCATCGACGAACGGTGAGGCTTGAGTTTGCCGCTTTCCCAGAGACATGCCCTGTGGATTTCCGCGTTTCTTGGCACCAAGGCCTGGCCGAGGATGTCTCTGTGGTGGTCGCGGGGCATCCAGAGACCTTGAGGCGAGCCAGTGAAGGTCTTCTCAGGATGCAACTCGTAAAAGGCAGCCATCGCCTCATCGTGGGTGGCGGCGATCGCGTGCTTGAACGGGATGTCGAGGTCAATAGCTATCAGCCCGCCTGCATCGACATAGACCTGGGAAGCGAAGCCGTCATTTTTAAAGGCTGCCCGCCAGCCGTCCAGCCCTACTTGCTCGGAGACATCGAATCGGTGTCAAGGCACCTTGAATTGGATGGTCAGGCCGACTTGGCGCATCGTATGCTGGCTCGCTTTCACAGCGACCGGGGCCAGCAGACCCGAGCCGCGGATCACTTTGAATCGGCTGGAGATTTTCATGAAGCGGCTCTCATCTATGCCCGTGAGCATGATTACGAAAGGGCCGCGAAGCTTTTGATTGAATCCAACGAACCCATCGAGGCTGCACAGATGTACCGGCGGATGGATAACTGGATTGAAGCAGGCCGGTGTTACGAGTTGGGGCGTGATTTTGAGCGCGCGGTGGAGTGCTACAGCGAGGCACGTGCCATTGATTTGTGGCTGTCTGCCCTTGAGAGGTCCGGTGAAGTCTTTAAGGCGGCGAAACTTGCGTTGGAAAACGATCGTCGCCCCCGGGCGATGAGGCTTCTTCAATGCATTGCCTCCGACGATGAGGATTACGCCGAGTCGACGTGGCTGCTGACTCTGGCTTTTGAGCGAGAAGGCCATTTTGACCTAGCTGCACAACAACTCGAACGTCACATCGCGACGTTTCTTCCCGGCAGTGCGGCTTCTGAGAAGTACTCGAGGCTAGCCGATCTGCTGGAGCAGTCGGGAAGCCTTGAACGTGCTCTTGAGGTTCTCGAGGATCTAAGGCGGAGAGAGCCTACTTATCCCGAGGTCGCTCCTCGAATTGAAATGATTCGAAAGCAACGCAGTGTCAGTGAGCGTTCACGCGTTTCGCTTTCAGAGGCAAAGGGCCTGGGAGATGCGGCGACGGCTTTTGTCTCTGAATCCCGGTATGAAATCTTGGAGGAAATTGGACGGGGCGGGATGGGTGTGGTGTATCAAGCACGTGATCGTCGTCTCGATCGAATCGTTGCCTTGAAGCGCCTCCCTGAAGATCTTCGCCGGTATCAACCGCGGGCCGCGCAGCTTTTTGTACGTGAGGCTCAAGCCGCCGCTCGTCTTAATCACCCTCATATTGTGACCGTCTACGATGCAGGCCAGGAGGACGGCCATCTCTTTATTGCGATGGAGTTGCTCTCGGGCGAGCCGTTCAATCTAATTCTTCAGGAGCGCAGTCGCCTGCGCCTGAGTCATCTCTTAGCCGTCGCCTCGCAGGTGGCTTCAGCTTTGCAATACGCGCATTCACAAGGCGTGGTCCATCGTGACATCAAGACGGGAAATCTTTTTCTGACCACCGAAGACACAGTGAAAGTCATGGACTTCGGCCTGGCCAAAATGTTTGAGGAGGTGCGCGGTGGTACGACAGTGATCACCGGCACCCCTTTTTACATGTCGCCCGAGCAGGTGATGGGTGGGGCGGTTGATCGACAGACGGACTTGTATTCTTTGGGCGTCACACTCTTTGAGCTGGCGACGGGATCTGTGCCATTCCCAAACGGGGACGTCGCCTATCATCACCGCCATACGGATCCGCCCGACCCGCGTTCCCTCACGCCTGACCTTCCGGCCCCGGTGGCTGAGTTGATTCTCAACTTGCTTGAGAAAGACCCCGAACAGCGCTGCGCATCTGCAGACGATCTTCTCGATAGACTGGTGGATCTTCGGAGCCGCCTTTTGGTCAGCGGTGAAGATTCAGACGGCTGATCGCTCGCGCCTAGGTTCTTGGGCGATGGGGGCTCAGTCTCTTCACTTTTGTTGAACTCGACTCTATGGCGCTGAGTGAATGGTTTACTTCGGTGTGAGTTCTCCCACTGGACGCTTTGGCTTGCTAGTATTGGAGACGTTATGCCGATTCGTGCTGTGGTCTTTGATCTTTTCGATACGCTTGTGGATCTCCTAGGTGAGGAGATGCCGAGAACCGAATACCAAGGGCGTATGATCCCGAGCTCGTTTTTGAGCCTTCATGCGCTGACGGCGGAGTATGGAGAGATCTCATTCGACGCTTTCTTGTCGACCATGCGCGAACTGGAAAAGCAGTTCCTTGAGAGTCATTACGCTCAGCAAAAGGAGCTTCCCACCACCGAGCGCTTTACGACTCTGGCTCGGAGGCTTGAGTTGGAAGATGATCGCTTGATCAGCGCCTTAGTGGACACGCATATGGATGGGCTGCGAGAGCATGTTCGTGTTCTTGATCATCACGAAGACGTCTTGAGTTTGCTTAAAGAGCGTGTTCGGCTGGGCCTTTGCTCAAACTTCAGCCATACCCCCGCGGCTCAGAAGGTCCTTGATCAGGCCAATTTGTCGGATTTGTTTGATGTCGTTGTGATCTCGGATGCCGCAGGCATGCGCAAGCCTCATTCGGAGATTTTCCGGATCACCTTAGACTCATTGGAGCTGGATCCAGATGAGGTCCTTCATGTGGGCGATAGTCTCAAGGCGGATGTTGCTGGTGCTGCGGCTTTAGGGATTCGCACGGTGTGGATCACGCGGAGGATCGCCGATCCAGTGACGGCCTTGGCCGAATACACGGGGCCTAGACCCGATTTTCAAATCGCTGACCTGTCCGAACTGGTCTCAATTCTGGACGATTTGGAAACGGCGAAGTGAATCTCATCGTCCTTTTGGATGAAGATTTTTCGGGTTCAGCCGATCGGGTTCGCCTGACGGGGCGTCGTTATCAGCATTTGACTGAGATTCAGCGGGTCGAAATGGGTTCTCGCTTACGCGTCGGGCGACTGAACGGATCAGTGGGTGAGGGGTGCGTGACGGAGTTGGGGCTCGATTTTGCGGAGTTAGAAGTCTCTTTTCACCATCCTCCCCCGTCGTCGTCGCCCATCACACTGGTCTTGGCTCTCCCGCGCCCTCCGGTTCTGAAGAGAGTCTTGATCTCTGCGACGTCCATGGGCGTGAAGCGAATCGTGCTCTTAGGAGCGGCGGCGGTGGAGAAAAGCTTTTGGCAGAGTCACGCTTTGCGAGACGAGTCAATCTTTGATCAATTGATTCTCGGGCTCGAGCAGGGAAGGGATACGCAGCTTCCTCAGGTTGAGCTTAGGCCCCGCTTTCGTCCATTTGTCGAGGATGAGGTGCTCACACGACTGGGGTCCGGTCAGCTGTATGTGGCTCACCCGGCCCCCATTCCTTGCCTTCCTTCACCTGGACGTGAAGGCGACCTTCTTGTGATTGGGCCGGAAGCGGGTTGGAATGAGTTTGAGCTTAACCTTTGGGATCGGTTGGAAGCGCAGCGCGTCAGCTTGGGGTCGAGGCCTTTACGGGTCGAGGCGGCCGTTCCGGCCCTGCTCGGTCGCTTCATTTAAGAAGCCGAGCTGAATGGTCAGAGGTTCACCCGGATTGATTTCCTGTGTGACTAAGGTGATATGGCCGATCAAGAGCGCCGTATAGACGGCCGCGAGGGCATAGAGTCCAACGCGAGCAAGCTTGAAATTCTTATGAATAGTTAACAGAACAAGCCAAACGCCCACCACAAAGCATTTTTGGGCCAGAAAGAATTCATCGCCCAGCTCAAGCATGTAGGCCATAAACGGATTGGCCTCGCCTCCGCCTCGTTGGATCCAGAGAAGGGTAAAGAGGGCGTCGAGTAAATTGAGTGTGAGAATAAAAACGAGGAGAGCGACATCTTTCGCGTTAAAGCGGTCCACGAAAGTATTTTCAGTCTCGTCTTTTCGCCGAGCCGCTTTTCGCCTCTTCGGCCCAAACGGATTTCGCCAGGGGGAAGTGGGGCGACGGCGTCGATCGGGGCCTCTTGGGACCTGGACCTCGTCGCCGGGCGCAGGTCGGCCGCTGTCGGTGGTTTTAGGGTAAGCCGATAAGGCTGATTCGGACTTCATGGAGACGGTCTTCTCCTGCTTGGGCGATCCCGGATCTCTCCGGGTCATTTTGACGATCCTTCCTTATCGGCCACTCACGGGGCGAACCGGAGTAGAAAACGTCGTGATGGGCCCCTGCGGGTATCGCCTCTCGCGGTCTCGCTCAGGGACTGTAGGCGCGGGTGAGGAACCAGAAGAGTCCAAGGCCACAAATCGAGGCCGAGGCGATCTCGGTCAAGAGACGGTAGCCAGGTGCGCGGAGGTGGCTGCGCAGGAACAAAAGGGCTGGCCAAATGAGGGCCACAATGGCGAGCTGCCCTATTTCGACTCCCAGATTGAAGCCCAAGAGGGCGGGCACCAAGCGTTGTGGCGGCAGCGAGAGTTCGGCCAGTACGCCCGCGAAGCCAAACCCGTGGACGAGTCCAAAGGCAAAGGCCAGCATCATTCGGTGAAGGTGGGGCTCCACGGCTCTCTTGAGGGTCTCAAAATGGCTGAAGGAGAAAAGGGCCAAGCCGAAAAGGGTAAGGGCGCCGATCTGACCCACATGAGCCAAGGCGAGACCGCCCATTGCGAGTAGCCCGAGGGTCGCCAAAGTGGGAATGAGTCGACCTCGCCCGCCCAAGATCCAGTTGTTCTCAGCCGCCAGCAAGGCAACCGAAAAACCGATGACGGCCTCAATGGAAGTCGCGTGAGGTTCGATCCATCCCAAAACTGCCAGCCCCAATGTCAGGCTATGAGCCAAAGTGAATCCGGTGACGAGCGTGGCGAGTTCGCGAAGGTTTCGAGCGAGCAAGACAAGAGCCAAAACGAAGGCCAGGTGATCCCACCCGCTTAGGATGTGGCGTATTCCAAGGTTCAAGTACGATAGAAACGAAGTCCCTGAGGCCGTCTCCACGAGGTCGGGACTTTGGGCCGCGAAGCCGTCTTCAGACTGAGGCAGGGTCCAATTGGGCTCCGTTTCCGTGAGGACTCGCTCGAGAATACGCGGTCTCTGACCGGGTTCTTGGGCTGGAAATTTGGTCCTTGCAAAATGCATGTGGGAGGGGGCTTGGTCAATCAGGATGTCGCTTCTCAGCACAACGTCAGCTCCATCGGGGCACTGCAAGGTCCAGCTAAAGAGCAGCCAGCCTTTCTCGGTGGGCCGGCTGCGAGGGCCATCGACCTGGGAGCACGGGCCCTCGTCGGTGAAAGCCATGAGGTGTCGGCTTAGATATTCCCCGACGCCCTGGAGGGCGGCTGTATCCGAGCCCCGGCCGGTGACGGGGAGGGGGAGGGGGAGCCGGCTCAACTCGAGGAGGGAGACCCGAACGCTGACACGAAGAGTGCTCTCTTCAAACTGCCAATTCGAATAAGAGACGCTCTTCGCGTGGCCCCATGAGAGCGTCGGAAAGCAGATTAAACCGAGCCCAAAAGCGACGGAAGCGAGCCAAATTGAACGTTGAATGCAGGGCACACGCCCAACATAGCTCCTATTCAAAAATACCTTGTAGAACGTCGTTTCAGAGACGAGAAATAAGCCCTTAATGAGGGGTTGGGCACGGTTTTGGCGGTCTCAGAAGCGAATTTCAAAAGTTTGAAAAAAGACCATTGACACAAGTCCTCGCTTTGCTAGTATCTGGTCATCATACGAAATACACAAACCCGTCGGCAAGGCGGGCTTTTTTTTGTCCAGAATTCGATCTAGGCGAGTACAGGGCACTTAGGCTTCCCCTTGGGAAGCTACCAAGACGGCTGACCAGCCCTTCCATGCCCGCACTGTTGTCGCTGGTTTCGTGACTGCTCTGTAAGGGAGCACCACCCACTTCACTTCGAGAACACGTACGCATTTACTCGGGCCACACGCTCGACCCCTTTTTCGCTGGAGGGCGACCTCTTGACCGAGTGGGGCAACCCTTCCCGCCGTTGATCTCCAAGTCTTCATCGACGGGTCCTTCTCTTATCTAGGCAGTCGCCCGCTCTCCCTCTGTCTCGCCTTGAGCTGGGTGTATTGGCGATCCGTTTTCAGTTGACTCGTAGGAGACGACTTAGGCGCCTCTCCTCATGGGGCTGGGACCCATGGGGTCGAAGAAGGGTGTCTTCTTGGCCTGATTTAAATAAAAACTATTAAAATCGAATACTTACCGAGGTTAAAACCATTTTTGTCGGCCGAGACTCGATTGGGTATTGAAAAACACTTTCGATTCCATTATCTATCTGCCTGGTTAATCGACATTGATATTCATTTTTTTCAACATGAGTTTGTCTTAGACCAGTGGGCATAAGTTGGCTCGTTTGTTTCGTGCATGGGGGCATGATTCAAACTGTTTGGCACCCAAGTACCCAAGGAGAGTAAATTTTGAACGTAGAACTCCGTAGGAGTGACAGCCGTTTCAGCGTGCTCAGTGCAATCGCAGTGGCCATCGCATTCGCCATCGTGAGTGGGGCGGGAAACGCATGGGCCCAAGACACCCAAGACGAAGGCAGCAAGAGCACGGAAGAGCGCGTTGATGCCCTTGAAAGCCAGGTCAAGACCATCGCCGGCGAAATTAGTGCAGCCGTGACAGAGGCCGCCGTTCCGAAAGACGGCAACTGGGAAAACTACTACGGCGTCGGTCCCGTGGCGGGCAAGGTCTACCGCAAGGACTCGGGTCTCTCCATCGGTGGTTATGGTGAGGTCTTTTACAAACGCGACACAATCAATGACGCGGGCGAATTCGATACGCTGCGCGCGGTTCTCTATGTCGGTTACAAGTTCTCCGACAAGTGGGTCCTCAACTCTGAGATCGAATTCGAGCATGCAGGCAAGAGCAATACGTATGTCGAGTTCTTGAATCTAGATTATCAGTACTCCGAAGCACTCAACTTTCGCGTGGGTCTCATCCTGAACCCCATGGGTTTTGTCAATCAGATCCATGAACCGACTTTCTACTACGGTGTGGATCGACCTTTGGTCGAAAAGGTCATGATGCCGTCGACGTGGCGTGAAGGGGGTGCGGGTATCTACGGTCGTCTTGGTGATCGGGTCTCCTATCAGGCCTACGGTGTGGTCAGTATGGATGGTGCGGGCTTCGGCGCCGGGGGTTACCGGGGTGGTCGACAGAAGGGTATCGGCGACTGGGGATTGGCGAACAACTTCTCCTTCACCGGTCGAGTGGACGTGGATGTCTTCTCAGGTTTGATGGTGGGTGGTTCATTCTACACGGGCCACCAGGGTCAGGACCAAGAGGCCGTCGGGGGCACTCCAGTGGGCGACCTGCAGATGACCATGTATGAGATCCATGCGCAGTACCAGCGATACGGTTTCCACTTCCGAGCGTTGTTCTCGCAGGCCTACATCGACAATCCCGATACTTGGAACAACAGCGTAATCGAAACCGATCCTGGTGTGTTTGAAACTAGATGTGCCGCAGCGGGGGCTTGTTTGGCTTCGGAAAGTCAGGGCTGGTACATCGAAGGCGCGTACAACGTGTTCTCTTTGTTGATGCCGGATTCGAAGCAGAGCCTGGAGCCCTTCCTGCGCTACAGCCAGGTGAATACGCAGAAGGCCTTCCAGACTGCGCCCACCGCCCAGCAGTTGGCGGCAGGTCAGAAGTTCAACTTGGACGTCTTGACCGTGGGTATTCAGTACAAGCCCATCCCGCAGATCGTCTTCAAGCTGGACTACCTGTATGAATGGGGCAACGAGAGCAACATCGACT
>NZHD01000044.1 GCA_002691205.1 Deltaproteobacteria bacterium | reverse complement strand
GCGGCTTCTTCTTTATTCCGGATACCCGGCGTTTCATGGGGCGTTTTCAGTTATCAAGGCGCACGGAGGTCGGCGGATGGAATGTCGGTGTTTTCGCCAGCCGCCTAGAACAGTTCGGTCGACGGTCTCCCCTCCAAGAGTTCTATCAATTATGCCAGGGGCGTGGGACAGACTGCGGGAACGCGATCACCACGGTATCAGCGCACGTGGATTCAGACATCGCCCTTCCCGGCTCTCTCGAGCTCCGGGCTTGGCTTAAATATATGTACCGCGACAGCGACCAAGCCAGACAAAACTTCCTTTCGGATGCCTTCCAGGTGCTCGGGGATGGATTCCAGGAGTCTCCGTACATCCAAGAAAGAAATGAGGTGAAAGGCGGCCTTGAACTCGCGCTCCAACCCATGCGAGGCCTCAATGTCGCAGTTGGATCGAGGTTTGATTGGGTAAACCGGACACTCAATTTTCCGCCCGTGGACCCCTTTCCTTTAGGGGTGCAACCCGCCGTGAGCCTAATTAAACCCCAAAGTCTTGAATACGACTTTTATATGAAAGTTCGCCTGCGCCTTTTGCGCTCTTTGCAGCTTTCGGGTGAACTGAGTCAGATGTGGGCGCCGGAAGTCGCATATCCAAATGATCTCAGCCAGGCCATTCGTTTCCGACTTCGAAGCAGTTACAGCTTCGGATCGAATCTCCCCCTCCCTCTCACCCTCACGGCCTCGGGTTTTGTGCGAGACGGCAAGAATACTGAGTTTCCTTTGCCGAACTCCTTGCCGGGCGAGAGCCGGTCGAGCGAGTTCGAGCAGACGGTCTGGGGCTATGACTTCACTCTAACCGCTCTTCCTTTGTCGAACTGGGTGACCTTTCTTACGTTTTCTGAAAACGAAGACCAGCAGAGTTTCGGCTACGTTCGAAGTGATTATCCGAGATACATCAATGGAATTGTACCGGTCAGCTTCTACATCGATTCCATCCCTCACTACACCAGCAACGTTAAATCGCTTTCAATCGGCGCTCGCTTCGCTCAAACATATGCCTGGGAGGCCGAGGTCTCTGCTTCCTTGACTTGGGTGAGCGTAGGAGCCGTAGGGGAGTCTGATGTGGGCAGCAATGTGGGGCAACTCATCAATCAGGCCAATGAGATTGAGAATCGCATTTTGACTCTGAATAGCGAGTTCTCATATCCAGTCAGTCATCGCGCGAGGCTTGGGGCGGGCTACCGTTTTCAACAATTCGTGGATTCAGTACAACTAGACCCGATTGACCTGAACGAGACGGTTCATACGGTGACTTTTCAGTTCTCGTTTGACCTTGAAGGCAGCGACTAGACTTTTTAGCCGAGCTCATAAGTTCTACTGCCCTCGCGCTTGCTTTTCGCGTTTCTTGCGGGCTTTATCTAATTCGATGTACCGGCCTTTAACGTCTGGTGGGATCGGATGAGTGATGTAGGAAGCGGCCTGATCGTAGTCGAAGCCAGCCTGGGTTCCGTCTTTGAGAGTGAAACGTGCGGGGTCGTACGTGGGGCTCAGGGAGTTATGGCATCGTTCACAAATCCCAGACGCGGCAGAGGGGTCCCATAGGCCATTCGCCCGCGCCTTCTTTGTGTCCGCCATAATGGACTTCTTTCGATAGCTTCGGCCGGGACCGTGGCAGCTTTCGCATTGCACCCCATCTGACGCTTTCAGGGGTCGGCTAATCCGGTCGGGATTCACGTGAAATGCGGTGACGTGGCAGGCGAGACATTCAGGAGCCTCTTGAGCAGGCCCTTTGATGCCGTCTCGCAGCGCAATCGCCTGTGATTCCTCAGACTTCAAGGTCGTGAAGGCGTCGTGGTGAGGCCCCTGCTTCCAGACGGCAACCTGGTCCCCCATGAGAGCCTTACCATGACAAGACTTACATCGAGCTATGCCCACGTAGTCGTGCTCCAGCTCAGCCAGGGCGTCACCCACCTTCACCTTGTGAGCATCATCGGAAGAAGAAGGCTGTGCCAAACACAGGCCGAGGCATAGGCAGGCCAGAAAAATCGTGCTGCTGTTTGATTTACGCAGCGAACAGGCCCTCGAGAAGGGGAATCTGATGACACGGCTCCTTAATTGCGACGGAGGACGATGGCGTCTTACACTTCATTTGTCTAAACGACCTAAGTCTAACAAAACCAAGGCTTCTTTAATGGATCGAGTCCGAAATCCTGCTCTCCTTCATCTCGGGGTACTCGGTGCACCCAATCTCGCTAGTATCGAAGATCACAAAGTGAAAAAAGTAAGGAGTTCTAGCGATGACCGAACCTGTATTTGACGCAACCCAATGGAACGAGGTGCCCGGATTCTCGTTTGGGGACATTACCTATCACCGGGCCAAGAATCAGGGAACGGTCCGCATCGCCTTCAATCGGCCCGCCATTCGGAACGCCTTCCGACCCCAGACCGTAGACGAACTGTATCGAGCCCTCGATCATGCTCGAATGAGCACCGATGTCGGATGTATTCTGCTCACGGGCAACGGCCCTTCTCCAAAGGATGGCGTCTGGGCTTTCTGTTCTGGCGGAGACCAGAGAATCCGAGGTCGTGATGGCTACCGCTATGCCGAAGGCGAAGACTCGGATTCCATCGATCCCGCACGGACGGGGCGGCTTCATATCCTTGAGGTACAGCGGCTCATTCGCTGTATGCCTAAGGTCGTTATTGCCGTGGTGCCTGGCTTCGCAGTGGGGGGTGGGCACAGCCTACATGTGACGTGCGATTTAACGTTGGCGAGTCGCGAACATGCCGTCTTTAAACAGACGGACACCGATGTAGCTAGTTTTGATGGTGGTTTTGGTTCGGCGTATTTGGCTCGTCAGGTGGGACAGAAATTTGCGCGTGAAATCTTTTTTATGGGACGCAGCTATACAGCCGAAGAGGCCCATCAAATGGGCATGGTGAACCTTGTTGTGCCACACGAAGATCTTGAGAAAGAAGCTCTCGCTTGGGCGGCCGAGATCAATAAGAAAAGTCCGACGGCTCAGCGAATGGCTAAATTTTCAATGAATTTGATTGACGACGGCCTCATGGGGCAGCAAGTCTTCGCCGGCGAGGCGACTCGCCTAGCCTACTCGACCGACGAGGCCGAGGAGGGACGGGACGCCTTCCTCGAGAAGAGAGACCCCGATTATAAGCGTTTCCCCTGGCACTTCTGATACTGACCGTGGCTGTATAAGAGGGACACGCGCCTAGGTGCCTTGGCGAGTAGCTCCCTTTGTTATGAGCGGAGTTTGTTCTCGATCTCCGATGCCTCAGGGACAATGTCTCCCTCAAGCCACGCCTCAAGCATGGGATTCACGACCTCGGGTTGATCTTGTTGCACCCAATGGGAGGCATTGGGCAAATAGCGAAGAGTCAGGGACGTTACAAAGTCTTCCGTTCCGTACGTTGTTTCTTTCGTGAGCGCGACATCTTGCTCTCCCCACAGAAAGAGAGACGGGGTCTCGATGGCGGGATAGCCCAACCGAGCTTGTCTTCGCATGCCTCCGCCGCGGACCAGGGCTCTGTAGTAGTTCACCATACCGGTGAGCGCGCCAGGCCGCAGGGCCGCTTCACGGTAGAGACGGATAATTTCATCTGGAAATCGCTCAGGGTGGCAACACGTATCAGAGAGAGCGCGCCCAACAGCCTTCGCTTCGTCTCGACTGAGAATCCATTCGGGAAGTCCAGGGATCTGAAAAAAGAAAATGTACCAAGAGGCCAAGAGTTGTTTGAGAGACGGGCCTCCTGAGCTCGCGGCCCCCGGATGGGGAACATTCATGATGACTAACCGGTCAAGAGGACGTACTTTTCGGGTCGCAAAAAGCCAGGCGATAATCGCGCCCCAGTCGTGCGCGATGAGCATAACCTCCCGGGCCGAAGAGGCGTCAATGAGCGCGCCCACATCTTCCAAAAGCGTCTCCAGGGCATATTCTTGGATTCCTGAGGGTTTGCTGGTTTCGCCATACCCGCGAAGGTCCGGTGCCCAGACCCGCCAGCCCTTCTCAGCCAGAAAAGGCATCTGAAAACGCCAGGAGATCCAATTTTCAGGGAACCCGTGCAGGCATAGAGCGAGGCGATCTCCAGAGCCCATCTGGGCGACATGGAAATCAATCCCATTGGCACTCACTTTAAGGTGTTCAAGGCCATCAAAGTCGGTTCCAGGGTCTTGCATGGTCGGCTCCTTGTTTGGCGGTCAGTCGAAAGCGAACTAGGAACGCTGTAAAATCACACTCCCGATGGAGTAGCCGGCCCCAAAGGAGCAAAGCATACCCATGGCCCCTGACGGGAGGTCGTCTTTGAATTTATGAAAAGCGATCACTGAACCAGCACTGCTTGTATTGGCATACTCATCCAGGATGACCGGAGCCTCATGGATCTCCGGCACCCTTCCTAGGACTGTCTTAGAGATGAGTTGATTCATCCCTAGGTTGGCTTGGTGAAGCCACAGGCGAGCAAGAGCAGTGGGCTGATAGCCTTCGTCCTCCAGATGGGACTTGATCTGAGCCGCCACCATGGGACAAACGTCCTTGAAGACCTTGCGTCCCCGCTGTCTAAAAACGAGTTCCAGAGGGTCTCGGGGCGTGTCTTCTGATCGGTTAAGGAAGCCGAAATCGTTCCGAATATTATTCGAAAACTTGGTCTGAAGACGAGTTCCCATGACTCGCCAGCCGGTCTTGCCGGGCTCTTCGGCCTCAATCACCATGGCGGTGCAGGCATCTCCGAAGATAAAGTGGTAGTCCCGGAGTTCGAAGTTGTTGTGTCCAGACGTGATCTCGGGACTCACCACAATGGCGCATTTCGCGGAGCCTGTTCGGATGGCATCCACGGCCGACTGAAGAGCAAACGTAGCCGATGAACAGGCCACGTTCATGTCATAGGCCCAGCCCTGGGCTCCAAGCGCATTTTGGATTTCGACGGCGACCGCGGGGTACGGTCTTTGCAAATTTGAGCATCCCACGATGATGGCATCCACGTCGGTGGGTTCGCGGCCCGCCTCTTGAAGAGCTTGATGAATCGCCTTGAGAGAGACCTCACATTGCAACGAGTCTTCATCTTCATTTCTCGTAGGGAGATGGGGACGAAGCCTTTTGGGGTCTAGAATCCCGGTCTTCTCGATGACGTATCGATGTTCCACGCCTGAGGCCCTGACGATGAAACGTTCGTTGGGACGGTCGCGTTCATCCAATTCTCCGCGTGCAATCTCGTCGGCGTGACTTTTATTCCACGCGTCTACAGCCGTGGTCAGAGACTCAACGAGTTCAGCATTTGTGATGCCGTCGTCCGGCGTCCACAGACCCGTTCCTGTAATGATGGCTTGATACACGCTGGGTTTCCCTCCTAGGTAGGTCAACAAAGTAGCTCAGCAGGAAGTCTTTGCTTTCTCAGGACCCAAGACTCGTGGGTGATGCTCTGTGTTATTTGTCAGCCCTCAAATGCCTTCACGGCACCTCTCCATATTGGCACTCCTTCTCGGAGTCACTTAGTTTGACCTCTGCTTGCCAGCTGGCGTGAACACATTGAAGCAGAGGAGAAAAGATGGAGCAGCCCTCCCGGGTGGGGTTTATTGGACTTGGCAATGTCGGAGCCAAACTGGCTGGAAGCCTTCTCCGCTCAGGCTTAGATGTGACGATTCTGGATTTAGACCCCGAATCTGAGGCTCCGCTTCTGGCTGCGGGGGCCCGAAAGGGAGAGACTCCGAGGGCCGTCGCCGAGCGTGTTGACCTCCTCATCACCTGCCTCCCTAATCCCGCCGCAAGTGCGGAGGTCATGGAGGGCGCCCATGGAGCCCTCTTCGGATTCTCGCCCGGCAAGATCTGGGCGGAAATGAGTACCACCGATTCAAGTGAGATTCGTCGTCTCGGTGAAAAAGTTCGAAAGCTGGGCGCCTGGCCTGCGGATTGCCCAGTCTCTGGAGGATGTCATCGCGCCGCAACGGGAAATATTGCAATTTTCGCCGGCTGTGAGCGACCCGTTTTTGAGATGCTTCTACCGGTCCTCTCCGAGATGGGGCACGAGATTCTTCACACCGGCGGTCTAGGGTCCGCGTCTATCCTCAAAGTGGTCACGAACTATTTGGCCACAGCGAATTTAGTCGCGCTCTCAGAGGCTTTGGTCACGAGTCAACAAGCGGGGATGGACTTGTCCACCGCCTACGAGGCCATTCGAATTTCTTCGGGCAATTCTTTTGTTCACGAAACCGAGAGTCAGGTCATCCTCAATGGGAGTCGAGACATTAACTTCACCATGGACCTTGTATTAAAAGATATCTCGTTATTCCAGTCACTCGCCGACCAGGCCGAGTTGCCTCTTGAAATTTCGCCACTTCTCATCCGAATCTTTCAGGATGCAGCACAAAGATTTGGGGCTCGTACTTGGTCTTCAGACGTGATTCGCCGTCTTGAGGAGGCCACGGGAGAGCGGGTCTTGGCGCCAGGTTTTCCCTCTCAGATGGTGGATGACGAACCTAAGTCTCCTGGACATGAAGTCGTACCGAGAGGCCGGAAGGGATCCGTAGACTCTGCCTCATCCTAAGAAGATCCCCATAAATCCCTTCGGTCTTGAGGGTCCATCGCTCAAGCTTCAAGTCACGGACGCTACTTCATCCACGCTTGTCACCTCGCCGGTAGAGGTTCCTCCTCGCTTGCGAAAGAAAAGTTGAACCCATGACGAGATCACCATGCTAATCACACTCGCCATAACGATCACGAGAAAGCCTGACTCATCTAAAATCTTGGCATGATAGGCTCCAGCGCTGAGAATCATGGCGAATTCAGAGCCTTGACCGATGGCGAGGCCAAAATGGGAGGATTCCCGGGACGACATTCCCCCTAACTGGGCCAGCCATAGACTCGTGAGTGGACGCACAGCCACGATTAAGAAAGTGGCCATGGCAATAGGCAGAATGAGTCCTGAGTCCAGTTCGCCTAGCGGAAGAGTGGTGCCCATAAAGATGAAGTAAATTGTGATTCCGAAGACTTTTAGGGGCTCGATACGAAGTTCGATACTCGCGCGGTGCGGAGTGAATGAAAGCGCCACGCCCGCCAAAAAGCCAGCCACAGTGGGAGAAAAGCCAGTCTGAATGGCCAGTCCGGCTAGCCCGCCCGCCCAGCCGAGAACGAAGATCAAGAGCAGTCCAGCGTCGTAACGGACGCGCTCTATGATTCGGATCATCACCGTTCGACCCAACAGAATGGCCACGCCTGCAAATACAAAGAATTGGAGACCGAGGTCGAGGGGGGCCGTTTTGGTCTTTTCAAGGCCTCCCTCGCCGGGAAGACCGATTAATGAGAGGGCCAAGACGGCCACGATATCTTGGAACAGCATTAAAATAAGAATCGCTTGACCGTAGGGCGTGCTCGTGGCGCCCTTGGCCTGGAGATTCTCGACGACAATGGCCGTTGAAGAAAGGGCCAAGCAAAGCGCGAAGACCGCTAACCCCGAGTGACCGTCGGTTGTAATCCAGCCCTGAGAACTGGCCAACAAGCCAAAAAGGCCACCCAACAGCGCACCGAGACTCACTTGTCCGAAGGCCACTAAGAACATGCGCCAATTCTGCAGCGCACGATCCACCTCCACCTGCATCCCCGCAAGAACGAGAAGGAGTACAATACCTAGGAGTTGAAGGTCATGGAGGGTGTCCATGTGGAACGGGGGCATCGATGTGGCCACCGTCTGTAAAAGCAGTCCTCCTACGATGCAAGCCACAATCGCAGGCTGTCCGATTCGCCGAAAAAGCAAGATCAGAGCGGTTGCCACCAGAAATGATATGCCTAGTGCACCCAAGGAAAATCCCGTCTTTGAAGTCTCGGAGGGTTCCGAGGATAAGAAGTATGCACCTTACGCGCTCGGTGCGTCAAGGCTTCCTGGGCTGCCTTAGGGTGCCCTTCATCAGCCTTGCACCAAGGGGCTCGATTCTCCAGGAAAGAGTCTCATTCTGGGGAGCTTGAGTCTTTGCGCTGAAGAATTTCAACGATGCCTCGATCTCCGTCTACACGGATAAGATCTCCCGTGGCCACCGCACGCGTGCCTATCCGAGTGTTTAAGACCGCTGGGAGCCCGTACTCTCGCGCGACGACGGCGCCATGCGAAACCGCACTGCCTAGGTCTGTCACGAGACCCGCGATGACTCCAAAAAAGGGAGTCCAACCCACATCCGTAATCCGAGCGACAAGGATTTCGCCCGCCTGGATGGATTGAGCCTCTTCAAGGGATTCCACGACACGCGCTTTGCCCTCCACCGAACCACGGCTGACCGGTTTACCCACCACGCGATTGGGATCAGCAGACGTAAAGGTCTGAGATCGAGGCTCTGGCTCAGGGATACCCACTTGTATGTCCGCGAAATCGAGGGTTTCGTGGTAGGCCAAAGCTTTCCGACGTTCCACAGCGACTTCGGCCAGTGAAGCTCCGTCGACGAGATCACCGATCTCGTCGTGCAGAAGAAAGAAAATGGCATCTCGGTCGGGGAGCCTCCCTTCATTCACGAGTTGGTCTCCCAAGGCTCGATAGGCCCGCTTGAATTGAACGGTCGTGGCGACCAAAAGCGATTTAGCTTTTTCGCGATTGCGCACGGCTCGATGTGCCAGAGGTACGAAAAAAGAAACGAATCGTTCTCGTCCATTGAGCTCTCGGGCCACGGCTGGAGGCGCAGATCTTTGAGGGACCGACTGAAGCGGCCCCCCCGACGCTCGTCGAAGGACTTGATGGCTCAACGATTGAACAACCGGAAGGGGTTCCTCTCTCCACTCAGGCTGGCGTACATCGAGTTCCCGCACGCTTCGGTGGCCATGTGTTGCGAGGTAAGCTCTAAAGGCGACTCCGGCCTCTCCTGACTGGGAGCCAAGCAGCCACTGGGTTCGACTCTTTTCGTCTCTTTCTATGAAGTCAGAGGATCCTCTTTCGTCACTCGCAATCAAGTCCGCAACCCGCTCTAGGCCGGCCACGATATCCGCGCTTTCGACATCCTCCGCTCCGGCTAAAAACCCCGCCAGGGTGGCATGGTCCTCCTGGGAGGGCTCTCCGTTGCCTGCCAAAATACTCAAAAAAATAGGCGCCAGTGCTCCAGCTCCAGTCGAGACCTGAAGGTGAAGCGCGTACGCTTCATAAAGGTTCTCGAGGGCGAGGTCGATGGTCTCCCACGTGGCCTTCGAGTTGGCTCCTTGGGCGATACTTTGCGACGCGAGCCGGTTCATTTCTTTAAGATTGCGATTGACCCCAAATGTTTGCTTGAGCTGCCGTGCGATCCGCGGCAATCTTTCGGACCAAGGCGCCGAGGGCGGACTGAGTACCTCGGGGACAACTCGACCGCAGATCGCGAGTGACTGCTGATCGGCCGGAGCCCCCGTAACAGAGGCTGAGAAGCGAGCTCCTTCAGAGAGATTGATAAAAAGATGTCCAAGAAACATCACGATATAGCTTGAGCGTTGGATTCGCTCGGTTTGAACTCCCAGTTGGATCGCATTGTCCTGCCAGCCCATTTCAATTCCACGTGCACAGGTTGAAAAAGTCAAAGGCGAGACGGCCCCTGGCATCATTTCCCCCACGTTGCAGCGAGTCAAAACGTCCCCCGACACGGGCAGCCCCGTATCCAGTTCTCGGGGGTCTCGACCGAGAGCGGTGACCGGTCGAGCTTGAAGCCAAAAAAGGGTCCCCTTCTGATCGATGGCCCACTCGAGGTCAAGGGGTTCGTTCAATTTCTCTTCGGCCTCAAGGGCCCCCTGCGCAATGGCACTCCACTCGGTTGCGGCAAGTACAGGTGTCGTTCCGGCGAGTTCCGGGGGCAGCCACTGGCCCGTTGTCCGATTTAAAACATGATGGTCAGGTGAGGCGGAACCCGAGACGAGGCTTTCTCCAAGACCGTTGACGGCGTCAACGACCAAGAGGTCCGTTCTGGATGACACGGGATCCACGGAAAAACACACCCCGGCCGCGCGTGCCTCCACCATTTTTTGTACAACCACGCACATGGAGCCGCCCTCTTCCTCTGTTTGATGAGCGTGACGGTCGCGGTAGACCGTGGCGGTCGTGGCATTTGCTGACTCCAGACAAGCCTCCACGGCTCGATGCAGATCGGCGGCTCCGTTGACATTTAGAAAGGTGTCGTACTGCCCGGCGAAGGAAGTCTCGGTTCCATCTTCATCGAGCGCTGAAGAGCGGACCGCAACCGGGCCGCCCCCGAGTGCGAGCCAAGCCTCCTCGAGCTGCGTCGTTGCCTCGCCTGGGGACGCCCCCAAGATGACAAAGCCTTCAGGAACATTCAGTCCAAGTGCAATGAGCTTGGCCAGTCCGGCTGCTTTACCGCCCACCGGCCTATCTTTGACCTGGTCTAAGGAAATGATTCGAAGCACGGAACCGACCTCATGAGTTTCTCTTGCCACCGGCTTGTGGGATTAAGACTTAGCGAAGCGGGCCCCGTTGCCCGAAATTCTTACAGTAGCGGGCCGTCCTCCATGCGCAGCCCCTATGAAGTGGGACAAAGCACGAACACGCTCTCCTTGATTTGAGCTTGCATGGGATCGGGCCTTAACGGTTCGCCGGGAGCTCTTGCACCAATTCCCAAGCGGCTTGGGCAAACATGGGTGTGAGCTGTCCGAGAGCCTCAAAGCGACTGTCTTTCGTCTGTCCTCTAACCCATCGGACATAAATCTGCTCGATAACGACAGCGGTCTTAAATAACGCAAAAATCTCGTAGAAAGGCAGGCCCTCCACGTCGAACCCAGTTCTTTCGGAATAGCGTTCTGTCAATTCTTCACGTGTCATGAACCCCGGGAGTGTTGTGACCGCGGTGCCGGTGGCTCCACGCGGGCCCATGTCACTCTCTTGAGGCCAGTATCCAAGGAGTGTCCCTAAGTCGATCAAGGGGTCACCTACAGTCACCATGTCCCAATCAAACACCCCCGCCAATCGTCCCGGGTCAGATAAGTCGTAAATCGTATTATCGAGCTTGTAGTCGTTGTGGAGGACCGATGTATATTTAGAGGCCGGAATGTGCTCCAAAAGCCACTCGTTGAGACGATCCATAAGAGGCAATTCACGTGTCTTGGCTTTTCCCCATCGCCCTGCCCAGCCGTTGATTTGCCGGCTTACAAAACCTTCGGCCTTCCCCAGAGCGGCAATCTCTGGACGCTCCGTGTCCACGGAATGGAGATCAGCCAGTGCGTCGATCAGCGATGCGCTCATCCTCTTCCGAAGTTCTGGCGAATCGGGCAAATCTTCGGGCCACTCCTTTCGGATTACGAGACCGTTTCGCCGCTCCATCAAAAAGAACACTGCACCAATTACACTCTCGTCCTCGCAAAGGTGAATGGGACGCGGAGAATGAGGATAGACAGGAGCCAGAGCCGATAGTCCCGCAAACTCTCGGCGCATATCGTGAGACTTTGGAGCAACGGGTCCGAGCGGGGGTCTTCTAAGGACGCATTCGGTTCCATCGAAGCTCAGCGAATACGTGAGGTTGGCACTTCCGCCATGAAATTGCTGGACCCGCAACTCGCCCACAAGAGCAGGAACATGCTCTTTGAGGTAAGCGGCCAGCACAGCCTCATCGAATTTCTCGTCGGTTCGAACTTCACCGGCCAAATCTTCCTTCATGTTGACTCCTGAGTGCCCTTCCGTATTTGACGCTAGGCGTTTATTTCCACATCTCGAGTAGAATCGCAGGCCTTCCGCTGGACTCTAAGGGTGTGCATCAGACGACGGTTTGTCCCCCGTCGATGACGAAGTTTTGTCCCGTTGTAAAGCTGCCCGCTTTCGACGTGAGGAAGACGGCAATGCCCGCGAGTTCATCGGGTTCGCCGATCCGGCGCAGAGGGACCGAACTGGTCGCGTGCTTTAGAATTTTTGGATCTTCCCAAAGCGCACGCGCGAAGTCGGTTCGGATGAGTCCCGGCGCAATGGCGTTCACCCGAATGTTGTGAGGCCCATACTCGGCAGCCAGATTTCGCACCAAGGCAAAGTCGGCCGCTTTGGAAATATTGTAAGCCCCGATGACGGTGCTGGCGCGGAGCCCCCCGATGCTCGAAACGATCACGATGGCCCCCTCTTTTCGCTGGACCATCTCGGGCAGGACCATGTGGCAGAGCCAATGGTTTGACTTCACGTTGGATGACATAATTTTATCAAAGGCTTCGTCAGAAATATCCTTTGAGGGACCAAAGAAAGGATTGATGGCTGCGTTGCACACCAAGATGTCGATTTGCCCCCATCGGTCATGAGTGCTTGAGACTAAGTTCTCAAGGTCTTCCTTGCGTCCGATATTGGCGGGGATCGCAATGGCTTCACCGGCTCCATCAGCACACTCGAGATTAATCTCGGCAGCGACTTGTTCGCAAGGTTCAATCTTTCGGCTTGAGATCACCACGCGCGCACCGTGTTTGGCGAGTTCAAAAGCGATGGAACGTCCGATCCCTTTTGAGGAGCCCGTCACCACGGCCACTTTGCCAGTTAGATCAAATAAGTCACTTTGAATAGACATCGTTTTCCTTTTTCTGACTGTGTTGAGTACAAGAAGCAAATGAAGCGTGAAGCCGGACCTCTTACTTTTGGGATCTTCCGTTGTCTTCCGCGACGAGCCAATTGGCAGGATGAGTCTCAGGCGGAAACAGACTTCCTTGCCACCGTTGCATGCCCCCTATCCATCGATCCACGTCCTCACCCTTGCGTCGTACATACTCCCCCACCTCCGGGTGAGTCAGGATGTGAAAACGACCATCCGCTAGAGCGGACATGACCACCTCGGCCGCATCCTCGGCTTGTAAGACTCCATCTTGTCCGGCCACCCCCCCGGATTCTTCTCCATCCACGCCAATCTTGTCTCGGTCGGGACTGTTGGCCCCGATGTTCGTGGCCACGGCTTGAGGACATAGAACCGAGACTTGGATGCCTTGGTGTCCGTGGGTCACCGAGATCCATTCGGCGAGAGCCACCGCAGCGTGCTTCGTAACCGCATAGTGTAGAGACCCAAACTGAGAGAGAAGCCCAGCCGCGGAGGCGGTGCTCAAGAGGCAACCTTCCCCCCTCTGAATCATCCCAGGAAGCACAGCGCGTGCAGCATAGATATGAGCCAGGACGTGGACTTCCCACATCTTTTGCAAATCGTCGACGGGAGCCTCGAGCCCTCCGATCGTGACGTACCCGGCGTTCGAAAAGAAAAGATCGATGCCACCCTGCTCGGCCTCCACGGTGGCAACTAAGGTCTGAATCGCGCTCTCGTCGCTGACGTCGAGAGCGACTGCCGTCCCGTTCACAGCTTCGGCGACGCGTCGGGCGCCCGCTTCATCCCGATCCACCACGACGAGGTGACGAGCTCCCTCTGCATGAAAACGATGAAGGACGGCCTCCCCGATTCCACTCGCGCCTCCCGTAACCACAGCCACCTTATTACGAATGTCCAATGGATTTCCCCCGAAGACAAATCCCGGAAGCATCGCCTGGTGTTGCGATGCTTCCGGGCTCTCTAAATCAAGTCGGCTCTGATTCGATCGAGTCAGTTACTCGTTCAAGGTCGAACGAACGTCTCAATCGAGACGCTCGATGATTGTACCGGTACCGAGGCCGCCACCACAGCACATAGCGATCAGCCCGTAGCGACCTCCCGTTCGCTCAAGTGTATGGAGCGCGGTTGTGATGAGCCGATCCCCTGTGGCTCCGGTTGGATGTCCGAGCGCGATGGCTCCCCCGTTTGGGTTGACTCGAGCTGGGTCGGCTCCAGAGGCCTTCTGCCAAGAGAGAACAATACTCGCGAAGGCCTCATTGACTTCAAAGGTATCGATTTGATCGATGGAGAGCCCCGTACGCGCCAGCAACTTCTCCGTGGCCGGAATGGGGCCCTCAAGCACTTTAATCGGATCGCAGCCAACAATCGTCGAGTACACGATTCGGGCCCTTGGCTTCAAATTAAGACGTTTGACTGCCGCTTCCGAGGCGAGCATGACCGCTGAGGCGCCATCGGTCACCTGAGAAGAAGTACCGGCCGTATGCACGCCCCCCTCGATGACGGGCTTTAGGTTTCCAAGACCCTCCAGGCTCGTATCTCGAAGGCCACCGTCACGTGTAACGATTCGCATCTCGTCCGTGGCGTTCCCTTCGTCATCGAGGACAGGGGCTTGAATGGGGATCACCTCTTGCTCGAAATTTCCTGCATCCCATGCTTTTCTGGCGAGCTCTTGGCTCCGCAGTCCGAAAGCATCTGTGTCGTCTCGCGTGATGTCCCAATCCTGAGCAATCATTTCCGCGCCGTCAAATTGAGAACTGAAGCCGCCGATCACCTCCAAGTAGTGCTCGGAGATGGGCCTGCCCTGATGCTTTGAATTTGAGCCCAGCGGAACACGCGTCATACATTCAACACCACACGAGACCACCAAATCCTCAAGCCCGGAGGAAACGAGGCCCGAAGCCAATGTGCTCGCCTGCTGGCTGGATCCACATTGACTATCGATGGTCGTTGCGGGCACTTCGATGGGAAGCCCGGCCCCGAGCCATGCCGTTCTCGCAACATTGAAGCTCTGCTCTCCGATCTGAGAGACACACCCGCCAATCACCTGGTCCACGTCAGATTGCTCAACGTCGACTCGGTCAAGCAGGCCTTTTTGCACTGCGCCGAGGAGATCAACGGGGTGCATTCCGGCGAGTTCCCCTTTGCGCCGTCCAAGCGGACTCCGTGCTGCGCCGACAATATATGCTTCACCCATTATTTCTGACTCCTGTGTTTATACGCCCTCAGAGCTCCATCGCCTTGAGTGCCCTTGGTTTTCTGTAGAGTGCATGGTGACGGTTTTGACGGTGTCGGCAAGACCCAGCTTCCATGGAGGCCCGGGCGGCGCACAAGCGGCCTCTTACGCGAGAAGTCAACGACCCGTAAACGCCTGAGATTGGGGTCTTTTTTGAAACCTCTCCAGGGCCGTTTCATCTTGTGCCGGCTTCAATTTTAAAAGATGACCCGGTGTCAGAGCGGTGGGCATTAGGCCTCGTTTTGTTACGATTCAGCCCGTGCGGTGTCACGTCATCACGGTATCTCGAGACCGGGGAACACATGAGGCTCTCCGTTCCGTTCGGGTACCCAACGAGCAAAAGGGGGTCGTCATGCGAAATAGAAGACTTGGATTCGTCGTCCTGGGGTGTGTGGTGGGGGGGTTAGTAAGCCTCGCCTGCTCTTCATCGGACTCCGGAGGAGCCGGCTCGTCAAGCCTGACGTGTGGTGCCGTTTGTGCAGAGAGCAGTGAAAATCGGCTCATTCAAGCGAGTTCATGGGATTCTCCCTCGAGTAGTGCGGGCTGCGCTGAAACTTTGACCACCCTGGAGAATGGGAATCCAAACTACCTTTGTAATAATGCCCTCGTAACCCCCACTGGATCGAATGAATGCAATAACCTTGGAGCGCTCTTTTTAATCGAACTGGATTTTGAGATCGCTGCTTGTACCGCTCTTCATCCGTTGGGCGGATCCGGCTTCAACGATTGCATGCGAGATAACTTCCCGACGGGTTTCTCCCCCGAGTGTGTTTCGTGTACGGCGACGGCGACGGAAAACTACGTAGCCTGCATTTTGGCTCCCGAAACCCTCACGGCCGATGACCTGCCTGGCTGCATTGAGGCGCGCATCAACGAACAGTCGAACTGCAGTTGAACCACACTCCCGAGGGCGTCAACTGAGCCTCCCCCCTGTCCTCTCCATGCCTCTCGCTCTTTAAGGCCAGGGTCAGACAGGAGCTTATCTAGCTTGGATCGGGGCCTGGCGTGTTCGGGCCGGACTCAAGCTGTTTTGGTTCGGCGACGTACGCTGGATCCGGTTCACCTTGAAGCGCTTCAAGGAAAACAATGAGTTGCGCTCGGTCTTCCGCCGTGGTTTCTAAGCCCAACTGGTGCCAAGCCATGAGGCGTACGGCTTCATCAAGGCTCTGGATGCTGCCATCATGAAACCAGGGGCCGGTGGCTGTGACATTGCGTAAAGAGGGAACCTTAAAGACCTTGCGATCGATCTCTTTGCCCGTAACTTCAAAACGACCTACGTCCGCCGTTTCATAGGGGTGAGCCTGTCCGAGTTGGCGATAGATTCCGCCGCCGACCCCGACTCCGTTGTGACACGTGGGACAGCCTAGGGCGTAGAATTGATCGAGCCCCTGCGCGGCTTCTGGAGAAAGGGCTTCGTCGTCTCCGGCTAGATAGAGGTCAAACGGAGATGGCGTCACTAATCCGCGTTCAAAGGCTCCAATGGCCAAGGCCATATTTTCGTAGCTGACCGGTTTTGGATCGTCCGGGAACGCGGCGGCGAACAAGGGGGGATACCCGGGAATCGATTCGAGCACTGTGACCACGTGGTCCTCTGACGGCATCGCCATTTCCACGGGGTTCAGAATCGGTCCCTTAGCCTGCTCCTCAAGGTCAGCGGCCCGTCCGTCCCAAAACTGCGCCAAATGCAACCCCGCATTCATCACGGTGGGAGAGTTCCGGCCGCCGAGCTGTCCTTTGTGACCCGGCGAGGTCGGCTCCCCATCCACTCCAGCCTGGTCCAATCGGTGACATGAGTTACAAGAGATGTCTTGATTTTTTGAAAGCCGAGGGTCGAAGTAGAGGAAACGTCCGAGGGTCACTCGTTCCGGGGTCATGGGCCGCTCAGGGGTGGCCATGTCCGGAGGTAAAATTCCAAAAACGGCCTTGTGCTGATCCCGGGCGGCACCTTCGCTGGCCGGGGCGATAGAGTTTCCTAGAGCCAGAAGCAAAGCTGCCCCTACCATCACAGTGACATACCCGAATAACCCTCGTCTCATTCAATTCCTCCTAGGAATATAGCTTAGTCCGTTTTTCTCGAGGGGCGAGCTTTTGTCCAACAGGCCCCTTGCGTTCGCCGCGTCGGGCCGGGTCTTGACTCTCTTGAGTGGTTTTTTGGGCCGCAAGAGCACAAACCCACGCAACTCGGTGCCTATTTGATTCTCGGGTCTAGATTCTCCATCCTTCGTCAATGCTTAAAAATAACTCCAAGAGTGAAATCGACTGGGGCCTCTTTGTCTTAAGTAGTTCAATTCTTCTGGGCGCGATTCTGCCCATTGTTCTTGTTCCCGAGAAGTCTAAGCATCTCATCGGGGGGCTCTTTGCTTATCTCACTGACGAATTGGGTGTTTTGTATGTTCTTCTGGCCAACCTCGTTTTAGTTTTCCTTCTCGTGATTGGGTTTAGTCGTTTCGGTACTCTTAGGCTGGGAAACTCGAGGCCCCGCTACTCGAACTTCAGTTGGGCGGCCATGTTGTTCTGTGCGGGCATGGGCGCTTCTCTCTTGTATTGGGGAGCCGCGGAATGGGTCTTTTATTATACGGCCCCCCCATTCGGCGTAGAGCCTGCGTCAGTCGATGCGATTCTGTGGGCCAGTAGTTACGGGATCTTCCATTGGGGGCCGGTAGGATGGGCCTTTTACTGTCTTCCTACTGTCGCCTTGAGCCTCTCGTACTATCGTCGCAAAGTTCCAATCCTGCGATTGAGCGCGGCGTGTGAACCTGTCCTGGGGCGGCACCTGCAAAAACCTGTCGGTCGGATCGTCGACCTCATCTTTATTGTGGGTTTAATTGGCAGTGCCGCAACTGGCTTAGGGCTGGGCACTTCTGTCGTGGCCTCTGCGATCACTCGGCTCACCGGTCTAGAGGACGGGTTCTTTATGCAGAGCGTCGTGATCTTCATTGCCACAGCGCTGATCGCATTGAGCGTCTACCGAGGACTTGATTCCGGAATTAAAACTCTAAGTAATGTGAATGCTGTATTGGCGCTGATTTTTATTGCGTTTGTTCTGGGAGCCGGGCCGACTCAGTTCATTCTTGAAATGTCGGTCGCGTCGGTGGGGACCGTTATTCAGAACTTTCCCAAGATGCTGACCTGGACAGATCCATTGCAAAGCGCTTCTTTTGTAGAGAGTTGGACCGTTTTTTACTGGGCCTGGTGGCTGGCGTTGGGCCCCTTCGTGGGCATGTTCGTCTGTAAGATTTCGGAGGGCCGAACTCTTCGATCGGTGATTTTTGGCATGTTGGGCTGGGGAAGCCTGGGCTGTGCTCTCTTCTTTGTCGTCCTTGGGAATTATGCGCTCTTTCTTGAAATAGAGGGTCTCTACCCGTTTATCAGTGAAGCGACAGAGCAAAGTCCTTCAGTGGCTCTCGCTGGAATTGTAGAGCGTCTGCCCATGGGGTCTTTCTGGTTAATCTACCTCGCGGTGATCGGTTTAATCTTTGTCGCCACCACTTACGACTCCGCGTCTTACACCCTGGCGGCCGGCGCCACGCGTTCACTGGGCGAAGGTCAGGACCCGGCTCGATGGCATCGCGTCTTCTGGGCCGTTGCGCTGGGCATCCTTCCCCTGTCCTTACTTTTCTTGGGCGGACTCAAAGAATTACAGACAGCCGCAGTGGTCGCCTCGATTCCATTGATTTTCGTTTATCTGCTCTTGGTGGCTTCGATCATAAAGATGCTGCGCAGTTCTGCGTGTGACTCCGGACAAAAGGAGCCAGACCACCGAGAGTGAAAATTAGGTTTCCTTGCCCGTTGCGTACCAAATGGGAGAAGTCCAAGCACGTTCCTGGATGGTTTGAGGAAGTTTATCTGGGCTGCATCCATCAGGACGTTCATCCTCCGGAAGCGAGAGACAGAGCCTGGCCGACCAGCGGCAGCTTGGGTTTTCAATCACCCGTGCATAATACACGGCATCCTGTTCGACATTAAACGCTGGGTCTTCCCAGACCGAGCAAAGAGAAGCCGCTCCGGGACCTCGAGGAGCGCAATTTTTCATGTCGACGCTTGCGCCGTTGTTCGCGTCCCCGGCCACCTCATACACTTTTTGATGAAATAAGCCTGCGGGGTCCACCCAGCCTTTGATGATCTGAATCCGTTGGAGTTTCCCAGCCGGGTGTTCCACTGTCCCCGGATCCGCCAGAGCCGAAACGGCAAAGCGAGGCGCGGCGGTTCCGCTCGGCTTCACGGGGAGCCGCGCGCCCATAGGAACGCCCTTTGAGTAGCCTGATTTCGCGAAATCCTCTGACCTACACATGTCCTCATCGAGTTCCCACCCCGCAAAAAAACGAGGAACGATCCTAGGGCCGCTTGTGGCAAAGCTCTCTCGCCGCTTTAGGGCGTCAAAAATAGCGTCCCGCGAATTCTCTTCGGCCCAGACTCCGGCCAATCCGCCGGGGTTCCAAAAGGCCGGGGCCCTCGTCTGCTCTCCTACTGTGAGAAGGTCTTCGGGCGTCTCGCCGAATTTATAGGGCACATCCCGCTCACTCACGGCTCCGGGTGTCGACATGTGATTGTCGGTGCTGCCAATAAATCCGAACGCGTAGGGGTTAACGCCGATCCGATCCTGTTCACTCATCCCTTCCAGCAACGCGTAGCGAACAAAATCAGTCCTTGAAGTACAGCCACGGCCCGCTTGTGCGCCCTTTCCGGACCCCTCCTCGCAATCCTCAAAGGGTTGATTTCCGAGATCTCTTACCTTTTCAAAGTTACAGAGTTCATCCGGTTCACCCACGACTTGAAAGAGGCCATTGCGACATTCGCTCTCTCCCTTGATCTGCATCATCTCCACGACGGGCTCAAGTCGCGCTCGCAGCGCAGCCTCTTTCCGTTGTTCTTCCAATGGAAGGTCTGCATATTCGATAGCAAACATCTGTCCGTTGGATAAATTCGGATTGTGGGGGATTGCGATGGCCTCGCAGCCTGAGTCGTTGTCATTGCATAGATCGACCAGTTGATGGCGGAGATCGATTTCCCTCGGTGTTTCAAGCGAGGAGACGGGTAATTCCGGCACGATCTCGTTACGAAGAATGACATTGCGATGCAGCTTCGTGGAATAAGGGGAGTGACTGTATTCCCAAGCGTGAAAGGTAGTGAACTCACAGTCGCTGGTTCGGTCATAAAAGCGCTCGGCCGAGGCCTGGTTGGCCCGCCAGACAGCGCCCAACTCAGCGCGACAAATTTCGTCGTCCTCGCCACAAACATCGGATCGGCGACCCGATAGGCCAATGAGTCCACCAATTCGGGCACGAAAGCCCGTCATGCCCAAAATACGTGTCAGCCAAGCCTCATCTTCACCGCGATAGATCTGGCATCCGGTGCTGTTGTATGTGGCGGAATCAGGCGTTGTGCAGAGCGAAACTTCGGCCATCCATTCGGCATGATCGGTCACCGCCGCGAAGTCGATGGGTCTCTCGATTTGAGCGGTTCGCATCCCTAGGGCTGGATCTCCAGAATAGACTTCGATGGGCTCTCCCGTGGCGTAACGATAAGCATCATCAGGGGAAGTCAGCGTACCCAGGGAGTAGGCGTCCATGGAGATGCCTGTATGAATATGAAGATCCCCAAAGAAGGGCTGCTTCACGTCCACGCGAGAAGTACAGGGCTCTCGAGGTGCGAGGGTTTGAGCTTGAGCGGCTCCAGGAGGCGGGGACCAAGGCGTGGTCGTGGGCTCAATCCCGCAACCTAGAGAGCCGAGGAGCAACAGAACACAGGTCCTTTTAAAAAAGGCTTGATGCATTGAAAGTCACCTTCCCTTCGAGCCTCTGCTCGATTTATGGCCATGCACGATCCAAGCGGTCAATAGATGAACGGAATAAGAGTTCGACGTTCTTTTGGATACTCTTTAAAATGCTCGTGGTACCAGATTTGGTTTGCACGCGCGCGAGGCGCAAGATTAGCCAAGGTAAAGACCGCGAACGCAAGTCCCGCCATGCTCCAGGTCGCGAGTGCAAATCCGAACCACTCGACGATTTCTCCCAGATAGTTTGGAGAGGAAACCCATCGATAGAACCCCCCGATGGGAATCTTATACCCGGTTTCCCCTGGCTTTCTCAGGTTCCGCAGAATCTGGTCGGAGTGAAGATTTAGCCCGGCGCCGAATGCAAAGATGAGGGTCCCCAAAAGGAAGCGCGGGTCCCAAAGCCAACTCGTGTCGTATTCACAGACTTGCGAAACCGCCCATCCGCAGAGCGCTCCATTTACGGTATTAAAGACGAGGGCGAGGACGACGGTAAAGAGCGCAATCCGACGATGATTTCCACGTGCGAGCAAGGGGTAAATAATGGCCCTGTGAACATAATGCAATTGAAAAATGCAAAGAAAAAACAATGGGAAGGCTTGGAGGGAGTGCTCCCCATACGTGTATGCGATGGCCATAAAAATAGGCGATGGGATTTCCATCACGATCCAGCCCAGGCGAGCCGGAAGCGTAGGCCCCCAGCCCGATCGCAGGTGGCGACCATAGGGCGCGTTGATGAGCCAAAGTAGACCAAAAACAAAGAGAGCGAGTGCGAGAATGCCTCGAGTCGCGTATTCGTAAATTTCAGCGGGGTCAAAGTTTGGCATCAAAAGAAACGTAGACTCGGTCCATCTGGGAAAAAATAGGTTCAGAGAACACCAAACCACAGGCCGATGACACAGACCATCGGCCGGGTCGAGCGGCGAGCATACCTAGTTCTCAGGATTGGGGCATCTTCAGCAATTCGATGAGGAGAGGGTCACTTTCCCGTTCTAGATAGGCAAAGGTGATATCCGGCGAGAAAACTTTATACCAGATGGTCCGGTACCCCTGAAGATTTAGTTTTTCGATCCAATGATCCACATCATCAACCCGATAGCGAAGATGGTGCATCCCTTCCCGTCCAGCCTCAATGAACTCTCGATGTGGACTTTGCCCAGATCGCCATTGAATAAACTCAATTTCAATTTCGCCCGAATGCCCAAAGAGAATATCGAGTTTGACGTCGGCCTCTCTCCCCCGATAAGTGGCGGACGTCACAGATCCGTCGATTCGCGTAAATGGGCCGAAGAGGGGCTCGTATTGAACAGACGCTTCTTCCAGGCTTCTGACGACAAAGCCGATCTGATCGATGGGCGGAAGCGCCAAGCGGGCGCCTGTGTCGAACTCTTCGGCTGGATTCATGATGTCCCCTTTTTTTGGCAAACAGATTCGGCATCCACACTGTACAGGCCCCGGGCCCCGGATGAAATCTCGCTGTTAGGGCAGCAGACCGGACCTTAAGTCGGTCAGATCCCATCAAGAGGCCCTAGAATCCCAAAGATTCCCTCGAGGGGCCCTACAGTCCAGGCTGCGGTCCGCCGATACTCGGAGAGTGTTTTTGATTGCAGTCTGGGAGAATTGATATGCGTTCAATCTTGAAAAGGTCTTCTGTCCACTTTCTGAGTGTCGTGCTGCTTATGACGTTGAGCAGTTCTTCCGCCCATGCGGACGACTTTGACCGGCCTGGCGCCTACGTGGGCGTCAATGGCGTTTACGGTATCAGTCTTTTTCAGAACGAAATCAGCGATGCTTTTGGTCTCGATGATGACTTTAAGCTTGGGGATTCGGGCGGGGTCAACGCGCGTATCGGGTATCGAGCTCTAAGTTGGTTGGCCTTTGAAGCGGAGTATGAATGGCTCCACGCCATGAAGCTTGAGTCTCAAGGCTTTGAAATCGGCGACTTCAAACCAAATACGGTCACCGGAAACCTTAAACTGATCATTCCCACTTGGAGAATCCAGCCCTATCTGCTTCTAGGCGCCGGTGTGGCTATTTGGAACATTGATGGCGACGGTCACAGTCAATCCAGCACTGGCTTTGCTGGTCGTGTCGGGCTCGGGCTTGACACATACCTAAGTAAGCATTGGGTTTTTAACATTGAGGCCACGGGCGTTCTCAATACAAATGACATTGATCCGTCTGAAATTGAAGTGGACCTCGACACGATTAGTCATCTTTATTACGTGTCGATCAGCGCCGGAATTGTCTACCGCTTCTAGGCCTCTTCCGATTCATTGGAAGCTTTCAGGGCAATCTGACTCTTGCTCCAAGCGAGGGCTTCTTTCGTCAATAGACTGACGGCTTCACTGTTGGGCGCTTCCCACATAGAATCATGCCCGCCTGGAACTGACTTCGACAAAAAAACACCCCTGTGGTGACGGTGCCATCCTAAGCTCATGTCCTTCATACGAGTCACGCTCTCCTCCGTCCGCATAAGAAAGACGGGGGAGTATGAGTACGACGGTTCGAAGTTAAGGTAAGCGATCTGCACCGCACGGTGAAGGAAGCTCATTTTCTTTCTTCGCTCTTTGAGCCATTTCTTATTTCGACCCTTCAGTGTTCTTAGAAGCCGAGTCGAAAATCCATTTATTTTTTTCCTGAGGTAGTTTCTTCGGTCTTCGACAGGGACGTCGAAGAACTCGTGAGCTCCTTTCGCCATACGATGTAGGTAACCAAGCTTGGTGTCCGGAGTGAGTACTTCTCCGGGCCTCCGCGGATAACCGCAGTCCATTAAAAGAACCACTTGTACGGTCTCGCCCCGCTCTCTTAGAGCCTCCGCCACACTCACGGCGAGGGTTCCTCCAAACGACCACCCCCCCAGGCACCAAGGGCCTTGATAGCCGAGCGTATCCAGATGCTCCAGATAGTAAGCGACCCAGGACTCTGTTCGACGCGGGAACGCCTTCGCTGACTCGCCTCGAGGTGGGCGAACCGTAAACAGGGGCTGTCTAGGTCCCAAGTCGGCGGCCATTTTTTGAAACCGAGGAAGCTCATCCGTCCAACTCCTTAAGACAAAAAGAGGAGGGAGATCACCTTCGGGGTTGAATGCAACAACATCGGCGGAATGGGCCTCCTCAGAGAGCCCATCACATGGCCCCACTGTGAGTGCCTGATCCACCTTTACGTAAAACCTTGAGGGGCTGGCCAGAATTCGCTCTGACGGCTCGATCATAAGATCTCCTTAGGCTCATCCAATCTAGACTTACCCTGTTCAGCCCGTTGACTCATCTTCCCCCAGTCTGGCTAAAAAGGCTCTACACTGTTCGGTTCACGGGTTCCCACGCTTGAGTGAGATAGGCGATCCCCTCATCAGGATTTAAAACGCCACCCTTTCGGGTAGAAAGCGACTCATTCGGCATGGATCCCTCGGCCTTTATTCATCATTTCGTTGCGCCGGCCAGCATGTGCGTTCTTATGTTCGGGATGGGGCTCACCCTCAGTCCTGAAGACTTTAGACGCCTTTTTGTCCAACCTCGACCCTCTCTCCTCGGCATGGCCCTGCAGCTTCTGGTGATGCCTCTCTTGGGGCTGGCTCTCGTCTTGGTTTTCAGGCCTGACCCTTGGTTGGCGGCGGGGGTCATGATCGCAGCCGCACTCCCCGGGGGAGTGCTGTCCAACATGGTGACCCACCTAGGTCGCTTAGATACACCGCTTTCGATCACCCTCAGTTGCCTCGCCACGGCGGTGACCATCTTTACCATTCCATTCTGGATTCAGGCCGGTCTCCAACTCCTCGGCGGATCTTCGGATGAGATCGCCCTCCCCCTGATCGACACTGCGCTTGATCTGGCGGCCTTTACGTTGCTTCCAGTAGCCCTTGGGATGCTCGCTCGACACTGGAAACCCGAACTGGTCGAGAAGGAACTTTGGTTCACTCGACTGGGTGCTTTGGTTCTGATCATCGCGCTCTGGATCGATGGGCAAAACGATCTGATGCCTGCTGCTTCGCAGTTCGCTTCCGCTTTTTGGCCGACATTTCTGTTAACGACTGGCGCACTGATTCTAGGATTGGCCTGCGGCCGTTTGGCGCGATTGACGTGGCGTCAAACCACCACCCTAGCCCTTGAACTCTTCGTAAAGAACTCAGTATTAGGTCTTTATGTTTCCGTCCAAGCCTTACAAAGCTTAGAGGCGAGCGTCCCGATTATTATCCTGTCAGGCCTGCAAATTCCATTCTTCTTGGTCCTGCTGGGGATCTATCACCTCTTTCTGAAGAAGCGTGATTCATGAGAGACCCGATAGCTAGGACGAGTTGAGAGCCGCTCCCTCATCTATGGGGTCCAATCGGATTCTGTCGGCATGATGAGCCAGAGGATGACGTAGATCAGCAAAAAGAAGCCTCCCGAAAAGACGGTTCCAAGAACGAAGGCCAAGCGGAGGAGAGTCACTGAAACCTCAAACTGCTCCGCGAGGCCTGCGCATACTCCAGCCAGAGAACGTCCCGATTTGGGCCTAACCCACTGCTCTGTAAGTCCCTTAAAACGAACGTCGGCATCAACTCGGCTGCCGCAATAGCGACATTTAATGGCTTCCACTCGAATACTTTCGGCACACCAAGGGCACTTCTTTGAAGTCGTCAGCAAGTTTTCAGTCAAAATGTCTCCGTTCTGTGTTGGCGGGCATAAGCGATCGCGATGGGAATCAAAAAGTAAAGACAACCGAGCGCCATCCCTGTCGAGGTGACATATAAAAAGGCGATGCTAAAAAAAACGGCATCGGGCAGAAGCCCATCACTTAAAAAAGCCATGCCGCGAAGCCAGCCCCACGCCTGAAGCACGGTCAAAGGAAACGCCAGCACAGCGAGAACCAAAGGGAGTGAAAAAGTGGAAAGAGGGACGGGGTGCTCCTGCGTGTGCCCCACCTGGAGAGCTCGTTGGGCTTGCCTCTCGATCCGATCCATCACATTTGGATCCAAAATAAAAGCGGCACGGTGCGGGGCCTCTCTCGTTAATTTCAAGATCATCTGATGATGCGCCGAGCAGTCTGTGCATACTTTTAGATGTTGGACGGTTCGTTCCGAAAGAGCGTCAAGCGACGGGCCTTCAAGTTCATGTTGAATCGTTTGGCAAGTCATCTCGGCGACTTCCTATATGTCTTTCTGAGCCGTACCACGGCTGTATGCAGCCGACTTTTCACCGTGCCCTGGGCGACTCCCAAGCTTTCCGCCACCTCGGCAATGGAGAGCCCCTCGAAAAAGCGCAATAAAACAATCTGTCGCATTCTTTCGGGCAGGTCTTTTACGTGGTCCAGGATTTCTGCTTCACGGTGTTCAAGATCTGGCTCAGGCTGAGCTAATTTGCTGTGTATGGCCGCGTCCGAGAGCGTCCGGTTTTGTCGCTCACGCCTGCGGAATAGGTCTCGAACCAAATTACTCGCAATTCCGAACACCCAAGGTCGGAAGGAGCGGTGCGGGTCAAAGCTTTTGGCCTTTGTAGCCACTCGGATCCAGGTGTCTTGCAAGAGGTCTTCCGCATCTTGCTGAGACCGCGTTGACCTGAACAAGTATCCATAAAGTCGATTTGAGTACCGCTTCATTAAAACGGAGAGCGCTTCTCCGTCGCCCTTAACGACCTTCTTCATCAGGTGTTCGTCGGAGGGCATTCACCTCGCCTTTGGGTTGGCTCTGGCTTGGCCGCAAGACCCAGGGTGCCCAGACCGGGTGCAGATCTTCCGAAGACCTGAGCTATGCCTTCAACGAAGCGTCCTAGACCCGATAGCCCCCCAACACGCCCTGGAAGAACGAACCAAAGAAGGCCATAAAGCCAGAAGGCCACGCCATGGAACAGGGCTCCCAGGACAAAAGCTGCCCTGATCAAGGTTGGGCTAACCTCGAGAAAAGACGCCAAGGCCGCGCAGACACCGGCCAGTCGTCGATTGGGCTGGGCCCGATAAAGGCCTCCTGTTCCCCTGGTTCCTAAAGCGCGAGTCCAGCTCGCGCAGTAAGGGCAGCGCAGGGCTTCAGTTTGAATCCTCTCAGCACAAAAACGACATGGGGTTAGATCGCTCATCGCTCTCCTTTAAACCTTGAATGAGACGAGAAGACAGCTCTCCCAGTCCTGAATCCAGGCGCTTTACAGGAGATACGCGCCTGAGCGGGAAAGGGTTCATCCTTTTTACACCTGCAGAGCCCCTTGACTCAAGAATGTGAAGCCCTGCTCCCCCAAAGGGACCAACCCTCGTTCTTGAGAGGATCTAGGGTCGCCTTATAAATCCCACGGCGTGCTCACGGAGAGGGAAAATATCTCCTTCTGATTCCATGTCCTCCATTGCTCTCTCTCGCTCCGCCTCGGAGAGAGGCCTAAGGTTCTCAGCTGCACCTATGGCCAACGGAAAAACATCTGCGCTGCTGGACGTGCAAAAGGCGTGTACCCCCGGTGTTGAAAGCGCGAAATGAACCCCTCGCGCCACATTTGCTTCATCTCTGAAAGGTTCATACCAGCTTGAAGTGTCCACCTCGCGATCGCCCCAAGGACGTCGCGCCACGGCCTTGATGGCCATCACACCCACGTCTCGTTTTTTACATTCAGCGATTAAAGCCTCCGCGTCCCTTCGGTACTCGGGGTTGGCCCATACCTTTGGGTAGACTGGAAACATCACGGTATCTAAATCGTAGCGAAGCAATGCTTTTAAATGAGCTCTGGGTGCCCCAAGGTCATGCCCCGTAACACCGACGTATCGCGTGAGGCCCTGATCACGCGCCTCGATGATCATTCGGAAAGTCTCATCACGTTCATCCACGACGTCCTCGCTCGTCACGCCATGAATCTGATAGAGATCAAGCTTGGACACGCAGAGTCTGTGAAGTGTTTTTTCAAGACGGGGCCAGGCCTTATCAGCCGTAACTTCAGCCGTCTTTCCCGCGATAAACAATTGGTCTCGCATAGGCTTAATGTGAGGTCCGAGAGCCCGCTCAGCCTGGCCGTAGCCCGGAGCAATGTCGATGTGATTGATTCCACTCGCAATCGCCTGCTGAAACTTTTCTTCCGCGGTCTCGGGGGTGTCTTTGTAAAAAACCGCCCCTCCCAGGATCGCTACACTGCTCTCATGATTTGTTCGGCCTAACCGTCGAGTCTGCATGGAGACAAACGTACAGTGGCTCCTATAAGCTCACAAGGTGCTTGTCTCTATACCTGTTTTTAAGGAGTGAATCTTGATTCCTCGACATGGAATACAGGCGGTTTCGGCATTCGTGAGCCTCGACTCAGCTCTTACTTCAGAAATCTTTATTGTGACTTCTGAAAACCGACGTACCCTATCCAGTGAATCGCCGAGATGGAGATACCGAAATGGAAAATATTAAAATTCGACCTCTCACACCGAGCGTAGGTGCAGAGATCAGCGGGGTCGATCTGGGAAAACCCTTGAATTCTCAGGAAACGAAAAAAATTCAATCGGCTCTTCTTGATTGGAAAGTGATCTTCTTTCGCGATCAGGCGATCACAACAGAGGATCATCTCCGTTTTGCAAGACTCTTCGGCGAGCTTGAAGTCCATCCCTTTGCCCCGAAAAAAGAGGGATATCCGGAAGTACTGGTCATTACACACGACCGGGAAAGCCGCGGGAGTGAAAACGTGTGGCATTCCGATGTCACGTGGCGAGAACGTCCGTCGCTGGGCTCCGTACTGCGCGCTCTAGAAGCCCCCGGCGTGGGCGGAGACACCCTGTTTGCTGACATGAATGCGGCCTACAACGGACTGGATGAGAGTTTGAAGGAGCAGATTGAAGGCAAAGTAGCGGTTCATGATTTCGCAAACTTTCGAAAGGCGCTTAGAAAAAGAGGGGCTTCGGAAGAAGAGATTTCTAAGTTCAACGAGCGGTTCCCGAATCCCGAACATCCCGTGGTGCGTACGCATCCCGAGACCGGCCTGAAGAGCATTTATGTGAATGGTGCCTTCACGCAATATATCAAGGGCGTATCGGACACAGAAAGTCAGAGTCTGTTGAAGAAATTATTTGCCCAGGCTCGTATTCCGGAATACCAGTGTCGATTTCATTGGAAAAAAAATTCAATCGCATTTTGGGACAATCGTGCTGTGCAGCATTACGCCGTGTCCGATTACTGGCCCGCACGCAGAGTCGTTGAGCGCGTGACCGTGTGTGGCGATCGTCCTCACTGAAATAGTCAGCCACGGGTGAACTTGAGTGTGCGTAGCCGGCTCTCTATTTGCAAACGGGCTCGAGCGCTTCCTGGCAATAGGACACAAGCGGGTCAGGGTAACGAGCAACCGTCTCTCATCGGAAATTTTACGACGGTGAGCGTCACTCTCTTGCGCTTGGATTTCCCCGACATGATTCTTGTGAGTCCTGCTTGGGCAATCTATGCGCAGCGCCGAGGGTGACCTTTCGCACAGAATTCCTTCCATGCATCCCATACCGTGGACGCACCGGTCAAGTGGATTGATCGGGTTTCGACGTGTACGAATGGGGGACACATGGGGATTCAAAAAGTTCAAAAAAGGCTTCAAGAAAATGGAGTCGTGTTAGCGGCTGTGGGATCCATGCTTTTAGGACTTGGCTGTGATGTGATCTCGCCCAACTGTAAAGTGGAGTACGAAGTCCTCGACGATTGGGGGGGCGGCTTTCGGGCCGGAATTTCTTTGACCCAGAACCAAAGCGACTCGCTGGACTCATGGGTGCTGGAATACGAGGCACCCAATCAGCTACAGAGCCCCATCGTCACCGGGGCTCGTTGGGACTCGGATGGAAAGCGTAAGACTCTGAGCGGGTTTGACGGCACTTTTCTCAACAGGGGAGAACCTCATGAGGTCACGGTGGCCTTCTCGAATCAAGGACATCGCCCGGTCCCCGAATCCTTTCGACTCAACGGACAACTGTGCGAAGGTGGCCTTTTTGAGAAAATAAATTGGGCAGGGCCTATGGGCGAAGTGATCTCCTTCCTACGTTTGCAAGCGGCGCCCTCCCCCACAACACGTGTTCAAGATTCGCTTGGCTCGTCTTCGATTTCAGAATCCCTTGAGATGGGCCTTACAGAATTGGATAAAGGGGTGGCTCGCTTCTTTGTGCAGGGAACAGACTGGGCCGACTTACAAGTGGAATCCCCACACACCTCGCGGCACCATCGGATGCAAACATACGACTCGGGCCATGAATATTTAGTTTTTGGCCTTCGTCCGGGCGACCTCATTCGCTTCAGATTTTTGCTTGGAGTGGACGGGCAGAGGTGGACGGAATGGCAGGAAGTCGTCTTCTCCGGAATGAACAGCGAGGTGAGACGTCAGCGTGTGCCTCGTGTCATCGAGACCGAAGCCGGAGGACTCGCCTTTGAGGTGGAGGGTCATCCTTGGGCCGAAGTACACATCAAAACAGGGCCTACTTTTTTGTCTCAAAGATTGGATCCATCCCAGGGCCTCCTTCGTTTTGAACTCCCCGGCTTGGCTGGGGGCGAGCAAGTCGATTACCGATGGGTGGTGGGGCTCGATCAGCCACCGGGTCAGTACGATACGGATTGGAGTTCTCACATTTACAGCGGTGGGGATGATCCCCAGGGCCCAGGCCCGCCTCTTCCCATTTCAGAATCCGACGGTGATTTTAATCCGACGCCACCTCCTTCCGCACCCAGCGAAGATGTCCCCCCCCTACCCCCCGTCACCACTCCGCCAGTCGCCGGGGGAACTGACCCCCTGGAACTGGCCGACCCCGGGGAGGATCTCTCTTCTGTGAACCATGATTCGCCCTCAACATCAAATCCTGAGCCTGACGTCGATTTGGTGGAGAGGTTTGCTTTTGAGAGCGATACCCTCTTCCTAGTCGCTTCAAGCGCTGACTCGCCCATGGCGGGGCTGAGCTTTTCGCCGGGTGATTTAGGCGCCTTTGAGATGATTCCCGCAGGCCCCGAATCCCTGGTGTACCGAGTGACGGGCCTCACCGCCGACTATGACGAAATCGAACAAGCCAGTGCGTTTCAAATTTGGGTCGATGGCTGGCGGACGGGGGTGGCTTATGTTCAGGCCCGCATAAAATATGACTTTGAGGGCGATGGCGTCATTGACCGTGAAGAACGCTACACCGCGGGGCCGGCCCATGCTCAGCGCGGGCTTGACCCTTATGGCTCAGACGACTTCCCATTGCTTGAATCCACCGGTGTTTTTCGTGATCTGAGAGCGGGCACGGTAGAACTTGAGCTTTCTAATCCGCACTTCACGGGGGGCCCCCAGGTCTTTACCGATGCTGCGACGACCGAAGGAACTCAATCGTGGCTCGAAATTCCCTATGATTTTTCAGTGATCGAAGTGGACCGCTCCGTGGCCTCTCCTTCCCCGGTCTTTTTTCCGGACGAGGTCGTTTGCGGGAGCCCTGAACAGGATCCGCGCTGCGGTCCTGCGTACAACGAAGATTCTTTATTCTTTCCGCCCTCAGAACTGCCAAGCATTCATCAAAATGGGCTTGAAGCTTTTCGGGCCAGTGGCGTGCATGGAGCCTGCGCAACGTGCCATGTTCCCGATGCTTTTGATCTGGCGGTGATTGGCTATTCGGACGAAGACATTCGCCGGAGAGCCCTTGAGCATGTGAGCGAGACTCAGGCTGAAGCCATCGTTCGACTCATACACGCGCAACGTCAGAGCCATGAACTTAGGCGATTGCTTCACCCCGCTCGGTTTCGGCCCCTCCAGCCGGGCTTTTCGCCTTTGCCCGGCTTGACGCCCCAGGATCGAGATCTCGCGTTCCTTGAGTATCTGAGGGATGAGGTGGGCTTGTTATTGGTGACAGACCGGATCGATTCCAGGGAAAAGGCCCTTCAGGCGGAACAGCAACTCCTCGAATTGGACTTGCATCGTCTTCGGATCGGCGTGCGCTTGGATCGCTGGAGCGAAGATGAGTTCCATGGTCTCAGTCATATGGGTCAAGACCCCCTCGACGGCTCTGGGCTTTCCGGCCAGGTCGGCAGTGTGGCTGAATGGCTTCCAAATATGGCCATTCGACCTGACCATGAGTCTGACTTTTATCGGGACTTCGACACCTACGCCCAGAACCCTACGGATGTGGCCTTCTGGACTTTTTATGATCAGATTGGCGCAGCCACGGGCAGCGAAGAGCACGTGGCCTCGGAGTCGGAAAAACGAGCTTTTGAATGGATGCAAACTAAATATCAAGCGGTTCAGGTCGTGGGACATATGCTGCGTCAGCGGACGCTTCGGTACCCGGACCGAGGCATCGACCAACTCTACCCCGACCTCATCTCAAACCGGACGACAGCGATAGATCGACAACCGTTCTGGCGTGTGGGGGATTTAATTCGGCAACATCCGCTTAACTGCGACGCGCCCCATGGGTGCATGTTCCTCCCCGAGTTTATTCCCAATGAAACGAACTTACAAAAGCGGACCCTCCAGTCTCGCATCCTGGAACGGGCTTGGTTCTGGGCGGGCTGGATGGTGGACCCGCCGTTGCTGACCTCCGATCCCTCCTTTGAGACGGTTTCGGGTGACTATTTCTATCCATTGCATCAAGGACATTGGGGGGGGCATTATGCGTTTATTATGGCCAAGATGTCTGCAGAAAAGGCCAATGCGAAGGGCTGGGACAAGATGGCCGGACCCGGCGTGGCGGGTCATGGAAAATGGGCCAGCATTCGACCCTTTCTGGTCTACAAACACAGTGAGTTTCAGCGTCCCATGTTTTCTCCGAACGATCCGCGATATCTCCTTCAAAAGAGGCTCTTGACCAACACGGCACGAATGTGGCTTTACCTGGTCCATGAAGACCTGGACCGAACGGGGGCGGCCTTCGATCGAGCCGGCACCGCGAAGGCCATCAACTTTGCCCGTCTCAATTGGCTTGAAGGCACAGACCCCACGGGCTCAAGGGAAGATGTCGAAGAGATCTTCTCCGAGATCGTACAGCTTTTAAGATCGGCCAACGAAGAGAGGCAACAACACCATACCGATGATCTATACGACTATTTGCCTGTGGCGGACGTGGACGTCGATTGATCTCGATTCGTCCGGATTTATTAAAGCCGCTGCGCCTCTTCCGAATATCGAGGAGACATCGCCCGGCCAAAAAGATTTCGCAAGAAGCTCTCCTCGAAGTCAGAGGGACCTCTAACGACCACTGCACCCAATCTAGACGCAAAGCCACTTGGGTGAAGTGCCGATCAGGCTGGGATACTCTCATGAGGGACAGGCGTAGCCCCTCAAGCCGAGAGAGGTCACGCGATACCCATGACCTGAGGAACCTTTTGAGGAGTATGCGCGGATGGCCCATCAAGATCAAAGAAGCAGTTTGTTTCTGTACGTTTTCGCGCTCGTCGCCTTTTCGGCGATGGGGTGCAGCGATGGAACGCAGGCGCCTCAGGACTGCACTCTGAGTGAGTGGAGTGAATGGTCGACCTGCTCGGAGCTTTGCGATGGAGGCGAGCAGGCACGTTCTCGAGGGATCCTCACCTCGGCTTCAAACGGGGGGGCTGAATGCTCGGCCACCGATGAGGTGCGTGAGTGCAACGCAGACCCCTGCGTTCGCCTGAATCATATTCAGGTGGTGGGGTCCCACAATAGCTATAAGATTCAACCGTCTGCGTCTCTTCAAAGAGGAATCGTGGGCTTGTCGTCCTTGGCTGCAACTGACCTGCCTGACCCTCGCGGGTTGGTCTACGGCCACTCGCCCTTGGCTGAACAGTTTGCAAATGAGAGAGTTCGCCACATTGAGCTCGATATTTGGATTGACGATGAAGGGGGGCGCTTCGCAGACCCTTTCGGCCCATTATTGTTGGACTTTCTTCATGCCACCTACCCAGGAAACCCAGCCCTCGATTTTGGAGTGAGCGGGCCCCCCTTCGATCCCGAGGGCGCAATGCAAGCGCCCGGCTTTAAAGTGTTTCACGTTCAAGATATTGATTTCCGAACCACTTGTTTTTTGCTTGAGGACTGCCTTCAAACGGTGGAGGACCGCTTGTCTAGCCAGTCGAATCATCTTCCGATCATGGTCCTGCTTGAACTAAAACAGGACGCTTTCGACCCGGAACTTCTGAGCTTGTTTAATTCCCTGCCTGTCCCGCCTCCACCGGGCTTAGCGGTATTCACCGAACCTACACCGTGGGACCTCGAACATTTGCTTGAAGTAGAAGACCTCATTCGCACGGTTTTTGCGGACCAGCAAATCATCATGCCCAATGAAGTCCGGGCCGGGTACCCCCGGCTACAAGACGGTATTGCGGCGGAAGGGTGGCCCACGCTTGCGGATTCGCGAGGAAGGGTGATGTTCACACTAGATAATGAGGGCGCCCTGAGTACCGAATACGCGAACTACTACGACGGAAATCTTGACGGCGCGCTGATCTTCACGAGTTCCGACCCCTCTGATCCCGAGCGCGCGGACGTGGGTTTTGTCAAAAGGAATGACCCATTTGTTGAGAGTCCGAGCATCTCGGAACTGGTGGCCTTGAATTATATGGTGAGAACGCGGGCCGATTCCGAAAACGTCGAGGCCGACCTTAATAACACGGCACGACGCGATGCGGCCCTGGGCAGCGGTGCCCAGTGGGTCAGTACAGATTACCAAGAAGCCACGAACGAGTTCACCGACTACCAAGTCATCCTCCCTGACGGGGCTGTAGCGCGATGCAACCCGGTCAGCGCGCCCGTGTCCTGTGAGCCCCAGGACGTACTTGAATAGCTGAGTCATCACAGGGGGCCGGGGGACCTCTCTGGTGCACGCGTTGGCTGAGCCTTGCGGGCCCCTTTCGGCCTCTCGGCCCAGAGTCTCGGGGCGACCTCTATTACGCTCGATAAAAGGAATCTTGATGGCCCAGTACAAATACAACCAGGACTTGAAGGAGTTGCTGAATCTTCTTCCTAAAAGTTTTGATTTCTCCAGCGTGGAAAGTATCCAGGCGCTCCGTCAAGGGAGTCTGTCTCTGTCGGCCTCGCCGTCTTCTCGCTCTGATGTGCGCACTGAAACTCGATCGCTTGAGGCCATCACCGAAAGCCCTGAGATCGAATTTCGCATTTATACCCCCACCCGCAGCGCAAAGGTGGCGAGATCATGTGTATTCGAGATCCACGGGGGTGGGTTCATGCTTGGCTCTAAAGATGAGATGGATCCCTGGTGCGAGCGCGTGTGCGCAGAAACCGATTCAGTGGTGATTTCTACCGACTATCGCTTAGCTCCAGAGGATCCTTTCCCGGCAGGACTTGAGGACTGCTACCGAGTGTTGTGTTGGATCGCCGACCATGCCCAGGCTCTTGGCATCGACTTGGAGCGTCTCGCCATCGCAGGTCAGAGTGCAGGCGGAGGCCTCGCCGCCGCGTGCGCTTTGATGGCTCGCGATCGAGGTGGGCCCAAGCTTTGTTTCCAAATGCTTGAAATCCCGGAGCTCGATGACCGGCTCGAGACGCCCTCCATGCAGCAGTTTACAGACACGCCCCTCTGGAACCGTCCGAGCGCGGAGTGGAGTTGGCGGCATTATCTCGGGCCGGACCATTCAGGTGAAGTTTCTGCGTACGCGGCCCCCGCTCGGGCCGAGGATCTCTCAGGGCTGCCGCCCGCATACGTGTCCACGATGGAATTTGATCCTTTGCGGGATGAAGGGATTCTCTACGCATTACGCCTGCTGCAAGCGGGCATCCCGGTTGAGCTCCACAACTATCCGGGGACTTTTCACGGATCCACCTTGGTCGGCTCTGCGGAATCTTCTCTTCGTAATGCCGATGAAGTGATTCATGCGTTCAAGATGCGTTTTTCCCAGAGCTAAAGAGGAAACGGGTACCCCAGTCGATGAGCGATGGGCCGGATGGCGGGCCAGGCTCTGCGCCTCTTGGCCACCGGGAGCGGATGTCTTCATCCCAAAACTTATGCGTCTGGGAACTAATGTTGAGTGGGCTTAATTCCGCGGTTAAAAACCACTTCGCCATCGAAGACCGTCAAAAGAACCTGGGTTTCGCTGATCTGCTGGGTCCGCTCCGTCTTCGCTAGGTTTATGACATCTTGATCAAGAACGATGAAGTCGGCTGTTTTCCCCACTTCGATGGACCCCAACTCCTCGGAGTGACTCATAGCGATGGCCCCGTTTATGGTATACGCCTCGATGATGGACTCGATATCTAGACTTTCACTGGTATTGAGAGGCGGCGTGTCGGGCGACCCTTCCAATCCCCTTGTGATCGCTTGTTCCATGTGTAAAAACGGGGCGGGATCTCGCATCTCCACAGGGGCATCGCTGCCTGCGAGGACGACTCCGCCGTAGGTTTGAATAGATCGGGCTGGGTACGCGTTCTGCATGTAGTAGTTGTTCTCGCGGTAGAGCGTTTTCGTCTCGCTCGAGATTTGATCGATAAAAGGCACTACGGTCATCATGTATTCGCGTTCTGGGCTCGACCAGCCATGGGTGAAGACGACAAATAAGCCCATCTCGCCGATTCGTTTCTGGTCTGTGGGATGAATGAGTTGGGCGTGGGCCAACCCATGCGGCACCGAGCTTTCTCCATATTCGACTCGAGCGGCTTCCAATGAATCCACCGCGACCCGAACGGCTCGATCGCCAATGGTATGGACATGAATGGAGAAGCCTTCCCTGTATAAAGCTGCGATGTACGTCTTTAAATAGTCTTCATCGAATTCGAGGACACCTCGACTTTCCACACATTGACTGGGATGATGCCCGTATTGCTCGATAAAATGAGCGAGGTCCGCGCTTGAATAGGAGGCCTTCATATGAGGTTCAAGGCTCTGACAAGCCTGGCTCTGAGGATCCACGTAACTCACCACTTCAACAGCTTGGGTGGCCTCATCAAACCTAAACACGGGTTGCTTGAAGGGCTTTAATGAAGCTGCGTTAGGCAAAGTGGGAGGTTGAGCGAGCGGGTTCCCTTCAAGGACACCGTCCGCGAAGACTTTTACCGAGTCGGCTTTGATCAAACGACTCCCTGAGAATTCCTTTCGTTGTTTTCTCCAAGTGGCCAACTGTTCGGGGATCTCCTTCAATCCCGGACGTTCAGATTTCGGAACATAATATCCTTCGAACTGAGCAGCCCTAACGCGAAAAGTCATTTTTCCGCTTGATTCCAGGCTCTTGTAGGCGTCCAGATTCTCTCTTGACGCCATGGCGTCAATGATTGATGTAATTCCCCGACTCGCGAGGATCTCGGCTACGCCTTCGATGGTCTCGCTGATGGGCACAGGGGTCCAGAGGTTAGTGGCGCCAAAGAGAGCGATGGCGCTCTCGCTCACGGCCCCATTAGGCTCTCCGGATTCATCCACTCCTATGAGTTCGGTGTATTCGACAAAGTCCGACTGAAGTGTGTTCGCGCTGAGTCCGACCTTGTTTTTCTTTGCATTTCTAGCCTCGGAAAGAGTGGCGCTATTTACGGCGGCATGATGGCCATCATTTCCCATCAAAATGATTTTGTGTTCAGTCGAGACGGCATCCAACGCTGTGCGAATCGTCGGGTACTGAGAGCTCGGTTGATTCCCCAATGAGAAGGCCCATTGGGGCACGATAAACCAATCGCCTTTCTCGATGGGATACCGGTCTAGGCAATCCTTTAAAAAAGTAACGAGCGTTGTGAGGCTGCGCGCTTCGCTCTCCAGATCACAGACCTCGGGCTCCACAATTCCTTCTGGATGAATGTGTGTGTCGTGCAGTCCAGGCAGAACCAATCGGCCCTCTAAGTTCCAGATCTCGGTGTTCGCTCCGAGAAAATCCTCAACCCCTTCATTCGTCCCCACATAAAGTATTTCATGACCTCGAGTCGCTAAGGCTTGGGCCACGCTGCCCTGGGAGTCTACAGTGTAGATTTTTCCATGAGTGAAGACGTGATCGGCCGCCTTTCTTTCGCCCTCGGAAGTGCAGCCGCCGACGAACATTAAAAGCGCTGCCATCGTGACGAACGAGAAAGACGACGCCCCCTGGATCATTTGGGCCCGTTGGGTTGCTTTCGGTTCTTCTACCTTACTCATTTGCTACCCTCTGCCTATGCAAAGCTTCTCTCGATTCCTAGCTCGTGATCTGCTCATTCTACTCTTAGTGGCCGCTCTGTGGTGGGCCTTCGCTGACCTCTCCTTGGGCAAGGGACTGCTCAGCGACTTCGTAGGCCTAATTCTGGGGGTCGGTTTTGGCGTTTGCGTATTTTTGGTCCACGAGTGGGGCCATCTCCTGGGCGCCCTGGGTACTGGGAGCCAAGTCTTCGCTCCCAAAAGCTTGCAGTCCGTCTACCTCTTTAGTTTTGACTCTAAAAACAATACGAGACGTCAATTTCTAATCATGTCGATCAGCGGGTTTGCCGTGACGGGCCTTGCGCTGGTGTGTGCCTACGGGCCCCTCGATGGGCCCATGCAGGCTTCCAGGGTGGCCCGTGGCGCCATCGCAGTCCTTGCGAGCCTGACTCTTTTTATTGAGTTTCCCATCGCGATTTGGTCGATTTTCTCACCCAGCCTGCCGCCGGTGGAAACCTTTTCGAAGTCCACCGCCACGAAGGATAACGAAGCACCGGCTCAAGTTTGACGGGGCGAAACTCAGCCCGAGCAAGGGCCTAGGGCCGCTCGCGGCCCAAATCAAATGGGCGCTCGGAAGTCAACGTTTTCGCATACTCCCCGTCCCTTAGGACCCAGGGCCGATTGTCATAGGATTCACCGGTGATCTCGTTGACGTGATCTGCGCGACAGTACTGCACCACCCAAGCCCTACGCTGATCGGCCCGACTTGAATTTCCGCCTGTTCGGTGAACTAAGCGGGACGAGAAGAATAAAAGGTCACCGGCCCTCGCGTCCAGCGGCGTTGGAACGCCTTCGGGCAGAAGTGGTTCCGGAATCACGGCGTGGACCCCTTGCCACTCATGCTCGCGAGCCCCTTTAGCCGCCGAACCGGGGATGACTTCGAGGCCTCCGTTTTTGATCGAAGAGGCATCTAAAGCGAGCCAGCATGTCAGGAACTCTTGAGTTCTTCCGTCTTGGTAACCATTGTCCTGATGCCATGCGATGGGGCTCCCCGAACCGGGAGCCTTGTTGATTCCTTGATCCCACCAGAAGCGAATATCTTCGCCTAAGATTTGGCGAGCCACCTCGACGAATGCCGGGTGAAGGATGAAGTCCGCGAGATCAGGACTTCGAAAATTAAGCATGGCGCGGTACGGAAAGACGCCGTCTTCCTTATTGCCAAGCACCTGCTCGTCAAAGTTCACAAGCCGATCAAATTCAACAGCCATTCGAGTCAGTTCGTCATGCTTAAACAGCTGTCCTGCGTTCACAAACCCTTGATCTCGGTAGTGGTTTAGCTGCTCGTCACTTAGTGGCATAGGGAAACTGTAGCCTATTTGTGGCCTATTCCGTGCGAACGCGAGATCTTCGAATTGACGGCCACCTGTACATGATTCTCGCTCGGGTCTTCTCTTCCTCAAATCCGATTCGAAGGCAGGGATGAGAGACTCATTGGATCTCGCTAAGCTGCCCTCTCCTTGGTTTATGTCTCATCGGAAAGGTATTCGACCGTGATCCCAGCACGAACATTGAGCCCGAGCCGCTATGCCGAAACCTTTTCTGTTCTCGTGGAGCACTCGACGGAGTATGGCGCCATGAACACATACCTCCAGAGACTCGCCCACACGCGACTTAAGGATGGCTTTACGATGCTTGATGTGGGCGCTGGCACCGGAATGGTTCTTGAAGATTGGATGCATGCTGTTCAGATCCGACCTAGCCGGTATGTAGGCATCGAACCCATTGAAGTGCATGCGGTGGCCCTGGCTGAGGCCATAGATCGTCTCAAAATCACAGGTGAGGTGGACCAGAATGCCTATTCGCTGGATCACCCCGTTCAAGGCCCATTTGATCTAGCCCTCTTCTCTCATAGCGCGTATTGGCTGACCGATGCGGCCGGATGTATTGGAAAGGCCGTGGATCAGCTTTCTGAGGATGGGGTCGCTCTCGCTTTTTTGCAGTCTCCCATTGGCATCTATAACCTCTTTCGACTCTTCGACCCTCTGTTTGCGCGGGATGATCCCTCCGGACCGAATCAAGGTTTTTCAAGCCACGAGCTGATCAACTCTTTACGAAAAAGCGGCTATGAGTTGGAGTATGAATATATACCGTCGGGCTTTGACCTCACTCTGCCCTTTCAAGCGAAACATATGGAGAGCCTCAACGAAATCTTGTCCTTCGCTCTGCAGGTTGAGTTTTCAGAACTGACCGACGCCGTTCAGAAAGACGTTATTGAATATCTACGTGCGGTGTGTACTCACGAGGAGGGGCGAATCTTCTGGAACGAACCTACGGCGGCGGTCCAAGTGCGCGGTCTGCGATCTGGACAAGCCGGAAATGCTTGAGATCCTCGCGACCAAGAACCCCGTGAGCTTTCTATCCATTGGGTCTCAGGCTTGGCCATCTGACGCTCGCAGGCTCTTCTGAACCGCACTGTCCAATCCAGACAAGAAGCGCGAACGGTCCCGTTGAGAAAGAGGTGCTGGCCCCCCCATCAGGGATCCCGATTCGCGCAATTGCTGATTCAATTCACGATGTGCCAAGGCTAGACCTATGCTCTCCTGATCAAAGGCCTGACCGTGAGTTCCGATCACATGGGCCCCTTTTTCAAGACACCGCGCCGCAAGCGGGATGTCGCCGGTCACTGCGATATCGTTCTTTTGGATGTGCTCGGCAATCCAATCGTCGGCCACATCGGGGCCATCGGCCACGACGATCATCTCGACTCCTCCCTCTCTGGGAATCGATATTCGACTGTTTGCGACCACCCAGACATAGATCCCGTACCGACTCGCGACTTGGTAGATTTCTTCCTTAACGGGACACGCGTCTGCATCAATATAAAGTTCGATCATTGTCTCAAGTCCTAAAAATTCCTTTTCGTCCCTGGGCTCAGCCGATACACTCGCCTTCATCCCCTCTCCTTCGAGAGGCAATGCCCGCCCCCGTCCTGGGAAATGAAACATCTTAAGAAATGCTTAAACGGAGATTACGATGAGCTTGGACGAGAATAAAAAAATAGCACGTGCTTTTATTCGTGCGATTAGCGAAGGCGACAGTGACGCCATTCAAGCCGCCTATGCCCATGACGGTTTCGCCTGGACACTGGGAAGCATGCCGATTTCAGGAAAATTTAGTAAATCTGAAATTGCCCAGGCCTCGGCTTCTGTTCTCGATGTATTTCCCGAAGGATTGCAGTTCACCATTCATTCCTTAACGGCCGAAGACGACCGAGTGTCCATCGAAGCCGAGTCGGATGGCATTCACGTCAGCGGCCAGAGATACAACAACGTTTATCATTTCTTAATGCGTATTCGTGACGGTCAGATTGTTGAGTGGAAAGAGTACATGGATACGATGCATGCGAATGAAGTGCTCTGCGGAGGCCAGATCGACTAAGAGTGGATGCAGTCGCTCACTTCGCTGGGAACCGGGTGAAACCTTTTAGCTACTCGAGAGTTCCCTGATGCATAAGCGATTTTTTCTTATTGGTATACACTTGCCCGTGGCTTCCATCCAAGGACTTCAAGCTCTTGGGTAGTGGATTCACGGCGTTCCTCAAGGTCCATCACAGGAGATATCGAATGCTGAAGCGTGTCCTTGTCGTCATGCTTGCCCTTGGGTTGGGTATTTACGTTGGCCTCAGCTTGCCCAGAGGGGCGGGGTTGATCGCGACGCTTGTTACTTTGACCGGTACTCAATCGGATGACTACAGTGGATCCAAGTCCCATCAAGCTTTCCTAGAGATGGAAGAACTCATCTCGAATACGCGAGACATGGTGCTGGCCGACGCACGGACCCAGCAGGAAGCGAACGAAGGCATGCGATGGCTCCTGCGAGTGATTTCCATGAGCACTGAAGTCGCCGCGGATACAAATCCGAGGCAGCCGCATTTTCAGAGAATGGATACCCTGGTTCGAAAAGTAGGCGGTGACAACCCCGACGCGGAATACGAGTTCGCGCAGATTGATGGACAATATGACTACTTGGTAAGTGGAAACGTAGGGACCGTTCGGTATCTCGGGTTCACAATCAATGCAGGTCAGGGGATGACTCCCCGTCGGCAAATCGGATATGTCAGTGGTCAGACACTGACGCTGTCCGAAAATGGAGACTTCGCCTTTATCCTTTCGCAGAAAAAACCAGAACTGAGTGGCGACTGGATTCAAATCCCAAAGGATGCGTCAGGAATTCTTGTTAGGGAATATATCGCCAATCGGGAATTGGAAGTTCTGCCGACTTTGCGCATCGAAATTATCGGAGAGAAGCCAGCTTTTGCCCCTCCAAGCGACGAAGAGATCGCGAATTCGATCATCGGCGCAACTTATGCTTTTCTAAAGTTATCGACTCTACATCGAACCGTTCTGCCTTCTTTACTTGAAGAGCAGAATAGCTTTATACGAGCGACCTCTGAAAACCTGGGAGGCGCGATTAGCGGCGCGGACAACCTCTACATGCTGGGTAGCTACCAAATTGCCGCTGATGAAGCGGTGGTTGTGACGGTGGACCCGCCCAACACACGCTATTGGAATTTTACGCTTGAGAACCGATGGCATGAAATCGGAGACTATCTTCATAGACCGACATCGAGAACGCTTGAAAATGTGGAGTATTCCCCTGACGGGTCAGTGGAGTTTTTAATTAGCCACGAGGACTTGGGGCATCCAAACTGGCTTGATACAAGCGGACACGACTTCGGCTTCATGACCTTACGCTGGCTTGATAGCGAAAATCAAGAAGTCCCCATGCCTATCGTTAAAGTCGTCAAGGCTGAGGCCTTCAAGGATTGACCGAGAAATTCACAGCGCCCGGCGAGAGGCCTATTGCTGTAGATCGCAGAGTTCAGACAGGTTTAACGCTTTTAGGCTGAGGGTTCAGCTACGCTTCACCGATGCCCTTCTCCTCCGGCCGGACCATTTGGCCCGGACGAGCTCCGGTAGAGGTTCCCTCCTCGAAAGTAGCCACCCCGTTGACCGTAGTGAGGCGCACGGGCGCAGGATCACGCGTCCAACGCCAAGTGTGCCCGCCCCGCCCGTCCGGCACGTCGTATGTTTTGTATTTCGGACGACGTTCAATCTCATCCAGATTAAAAACGGTCAGATCCGCTCTCTTGCCCACAGCAATCTCACCCCTATCCGTGAAGCCAAAGTGGCGGGCGAGCTTTCCTGTTTGCGAATAGACCGCCTCTTCGATCTTCAAAATTCCGGCGTCTCGTACGTAGTGGGTGTAGAGCATGAGGTTGTCCCCCGCTCCGCAAAAAAGTTGACCGTGGGCTCCTGAGTCGTTGATATTCCCCACCGCAAAGGGGTCTCGGGTCAACTGTACGACCATCTCTTCATCTTGCCCCCAGGGAGGCATGGTGACTGTGGAGTCCACGCCATTCAAGATAATCCATTCGGCCAGCGCATCTGAGGCATGGACTCCGAGCTGTGCGGCGTACTCTCCTAGACTCACTCCCTCGGGCCCCACTCCATTCGCGGAGTTATCCAGTTGCATGGGGTCAGGATTTCGGAAAAAAGCAGTCTCCAGCGAATCATGATCCCACGAATGCCTGGCTCGGGCACGCCAGTCCGGGTCACGAAGCAAAGCCATCTTGGCCTCTGGAGTTTCTGCAGTGATCACCTCATGCCATACATACTCATTCGATTGTGCAAAGAGGAGTGACTGATTGAAGCTTGCGGTCACCGTAATGGGCACATGGGCATAGCCTGTCCAAAAGTCTCTCCCCTCTTCGACCAGCCTTGAGTGGAGGTCGGCCAGGGGTTGTTGGATTCCATAATCCTTTTGCCATTTGAGAGTGGGGACACCCGCCCATTGCAAGCGAATGGGAAGACCTTCACTCAGGCCCGCTAGACGCTCCACGGCTGAATGAGCCGTCATTCGCATCAAACTATCCACAACCACTTGCACAGTGGCGTTGGGATATTCAGCAAGCACTTTAAAGAACGCGACAAACTCGGCATCATCGGCTTTCAGCGACGGTACCGGCCTATCCTGCCCATCATGATCCATGAGGTTGGTGGAGAGACCTAAAGCGCCCGCGGACAGCGCATCCTCTAGAAGGTGCCCCATCTGCTGTATCTCTTCCTCCGTCGCAGCTCGGTCCCAGGCCTCCATCCCGAGTACCGCCAAGCGCAAAGCTATGTGGCCCACAAAGCCACCATAATTCGCTGGAACCTCAACGTTGGACTCCATCGAGGCCTGGTATTCAGACCACTTTCGCCAGTTCCATGGGACGTTCTCGAAGAAGGGCTGCTCTGGGATGTCTTCGAAAAACGAAAAGATTTTAACCACCTGAGCGCGAACTTCGGGATCTTCGTGAACCGGCGCGATGGCAAACCCGCAATTTCCCATAATGACGGTGGTCACACCACAGCCCGGCAGCGGCTCCAGGTCTGGCTGCCACCACATGGTGCCATCGAAGTGCGTGTGGCTCTCAATGAGACCCGGAGTGACATAGCATCCCGAAGCATCAAAGCTTCTCTCATTGTCGGCGTTTGGAAGATCTGCGCCTATCTCCACGATCAAGCCGTCCTGCACTCGGACATCGGCTTCATAAGGAGGAGAGCCCGTACCGTCGACGACCGTTCCTCCCTGAATTAGTAAGCTGGAATCGTTGGAACCCATGCCATCTCCTTTAGCCACAATTCGTGTGCAAGATCAACACTGCTTTAAGAAACACTGTCAAACTATACAAAATCAAGAGAAAACCGAATGCCGTCCCTTTGTGCTTTCCGAGAAAGTACCTTGAGCCAGGGTGACGTGAATTATGGATTCTGTACGCTTGTGTCAGGGCGCCACCTGTCCTCTTTTGGACCGCACGAGGACCCGAGATCCATCACCCACACCATAGACTCAAAAATCGCACGGATGGCACCATCTGCGCTCTCACAGGTCAGGGCTGAACATGAAGTATCGAATCATTATCTGGGGAACCGGGTTTGTCGGAAGCGCTGTTCTGAAGAACCTCATCGCCCATCCTCACTTTGAAATCGTCGGAGTCATTGTCCACTCCCCGGAAAAAGAGGGAAAGGATCTGGGAGAACTCCTAGGTCTCCCTAGGACGGGAATCCGGGCCACACGGGATAGCGCGGCCGTCCTCGCGGTAGAGGCGGACGCTGTCGCCTACTTTGGACCCAGTGCGATTCACGCTGAGACCAATATGGAGAATTTAACAAGAGCCCTCCGTAGCGGAAAAAATGTGGTGGATACGAGCATGGGCGTTTTCCAGAATCCGAGCCGAGTGGACCCCCAGTTGCGACATCGGATCGACGAAGCCTGTCAGCAAGGCGGCTCTTCTTTTTTTAGTGGCGGAGTGGATCCCGGCTTCGGCAACGATCTCTTTCCTTTGACTCTATTGGGCTTAGCGGCGCGAGTCGATTCTGTTCATACCATCGAGTTCATCGATGCTGGAACCTACCCCGATCAACCCAGTCTACAGGCCCTCGGCCTCATGACGTCGGTGGACCAGCCTGCCCTTCTGGAGTCTCCTGGGCTGATGACCGCAATTTGGGGAGGCCCTCTTTATATGATGGCTGAGGCCCTTGAGGTTGAGATCGAAGACACGGTTGAGCGCTATCGCCGTTGGCCCGCGCCCATGTCCTTAGATTTTGCCATGGGGCACTTAGAGGCCGGCGAAGCGGCAGCGCAACAGATCGAGCTCCAGGGAATCGTCAACGGAGAGCCTCGTATTATTGTTGATCATATTCATCGCGTTTATGAGGACGCGGCCCCAGATTGGCCTCGACCACAACTCCATGTCGCTCACGCAAACCGGGTCACGATCAAAGGCAGCCCAAATATACGTCAAGAGACGGTTTTTTCTGATGAGCACTCGGGGGATGGGAATCTAGGCGGCTGTCTCGCCACGGGGATGCGGGTCGTGAACGCCATTCCCGCTGTATGCAAAGCCTCTCCCGGAGTCGTATCTACCCTCGAACTGCCTCTTCTCGCGGGGCCCGGCGGGATGCACTCACTCCTAGACTAGGAAGATTGGATCCGACGAAATTGACTCAGATAGGGCAACCCGAGCAGAACCCGAATCAGAGTCAGAGCCACCGGAAGCACAAGGCCGAAGGCGACAATGGCCGGCTCTTCCCCGTAACCCGACCAGAAGAAAAGCATGGCTGCAGCCTGCGTACCCAGGCCTGCCGGACTGAT
>NZHD01000043.1 GCA_002691205.1 Deltaproteobacteria bacterium | reverse complement strand
CGGTCTCGTCACAGAAAGACTCTCGGCTGAAACTTCATCTTCCGGTGAATCCGAAGACCCACCCCAAACGAATTCAGACCGAAACCGACTCTGCAGCCTTCCGACCACCCGAAAGCTTCTTCTTAATTTTTGCCTTGAGCTTCAAGCCAACTGGCATCAGCTTCCGGTCGTCCGTTCCAAGCAGGAAACCGTCAAGGCCGCCTTTTTTTTGAACCGTCCGAATCGTTCGCGCAGCTATGCGTAGACGCACAAAACGATCCAGCGTCTCGGATTTGAGACGCACTGTCTGAATATTGGGTTCGAAGCGTCGATTGGTCGCACGCTTTGAATGGGACACATTGTGTCCAAATTGAACTTCTTTGCCTGTAAGATCACAGCGGCGTGCCATGCTTGCACCCACCTTTCCTAATCAAGAGAGCGGGGATAGGTAGCGATCACATCCGGCAGGGTCAACGGGAAGACACCCGAGAGATGACACCTAGGCCATATTTTACCCGCGGGGGACAGTACTGACCCCCTAAACTCGGTCCAAAGAAGCCTTTTCATGCCCCTGGGTCAAGCTCCATGCGGCCAAAGGACGAGACCTCTGGAAAAAGGAGCGCCTAAAACGGAGGCTCTTCTCCAAAACGAGGCGGCTCGTCCGGCATCGGAGGCTCTTCATTGGAAAAACCCCCTTCAGCGGATTGCGAAGCTGCCTGAATGGTCCAAACGTCGAGACTATTGAAGTAGCGAACGTCTCCGCTGGGACTAGTCCACTCTCGCCCTCGCAAACTGAACTCAACATCGACTTCATCGCCTTTCGAAAACCCGTCTAGGCTCTCACAGCGATCCCCCGTGACCTGGAAGCTCACGTATTGGTCGAAGCGACCTCCATCCGAGATTTCAAGCACAAAGTCTCGCTTTCGAAAGCGTTCCGTTTTCTGCTCGGTGTCAAAAATTGCGTAGATTTTTCCGTTGGTTTTAAAGCCCATGCTGCCCACCATAGATCGAAACGAGTCAGCCCGCACTCCAGAAAAAACAATCAACCGCAGAGTCGGGCTAAAAATCGGCCTAGAGGATCTCAAACTCTCTTTCGAACGATTCTGGTCCCCTGCCTAAAACCCTCAAAAAATCAGGGTCACTTAGGGTCTGGCTGGTCGTCGCGCCTAGCCGCCGCCGACTCGCGGAAGAAAATGAACTTCACTTTGCGCCGAAAGCGGCTCTATCCCCGCCTCACTCAAGATTTCACCGTCAATCGCCACAGCGGTTTGACCGGACAGAATCTCCCCGATTCCGGGGAATCGAAGATCCAACGCCCTGATCAATGCCCGTACGTTTCGGGCATCGACTTCAAGCTCCAGCTCACCCTCAACCTTTTCGGAAAGGGATCTCGGCAGCGTGACATGAGCCAGTTTTCTCTCCTTCTGGAACGGTGAGGCGCTTCCGTCCCAATTTGATTCCACTCATTCGAGGACCGATAAACAGGGTCGCCTAGGAAACCGTCTCCGCGTCCTCAATCCCTTTCAAAACCCGAGGAGGAGAAAGAGGGAGATCCGTGAATCGAACGCCCGTGGCTGCGCAGACGGCGTTCGCCACGGCCGGAAGAGGCGCCACGATAGGTACTTCGCCCACACCCCTGACTCCATAAGGGTGTCCGTCATTCGGAACTTCTACGATCACTGTGTCAATCATCGGAAGATCGGAGGCCACCGGAATTCGGTAGTCCAAGAAGCCTGGGTTTTGAAGTTCTCCATCGGCATTGTAGATATACTCTTCGTTGAGAGCCCACCCAATGCCCTGAGCGACGCCGCCCTGCATCTGCCCTTCCACGTAGCTCGGGTGAATGGCTCGACCCGCATCTTGGACCGCCGTGTACCGCACGACTTCCACCCGGCCCGTCTCGGGGTCGACCTGAACATCACAGATGTGCGCCCCAAAGCCCATGCCCACGCCTCTGGCAGAGAGAGAATGACGCCCCGTAATCGGACCGCCCGTCTCTCCGGCTTGATCGGCGATGGCTTTCAAGTCGAGTGACTCGATCTCCTTCGAATCAGGCACACAGGCTCGTCCCTCCTGCCAAACCACTTGATCCACCTCCACATCCCAGATCGAAGCCGCCCTTTCACGCAACTGCTGGATGACCTCGCGCGCTGATTCAATCACGGCCATTCCAGTCGCAAACGTCACTCGACTGCCCCCAGTGACGTCGTTAAACCCGACTGAGGCTGTATCCGCCACCGTCACATCGACGGCCTCGTATTCAATTCCAAGCTCTTCGGCAGCCATGATCGCCAATGAAGCCCGAGAGCCGCCGATGTCCGGACTTCCAGAGACCACCGACACCGTTCCATCCTCATTCACATTGACGCTTGCGCTGGACTGCAGCCCCGCGTTAAACCAAAACCCAACAGCGACTCCTCGGCCCTGATTGGGCTTTAAGGGAGCCCTGTAATGAGGATGTGCCTGAATGGCCTCGAGTGTTTCGACTAAGCCAATCCTTCGAAAACGAGGACCGAAAGCCGACTGAACACCCTCTTTGGCCGCGTTTCGTAGACGGAAATCCACGGGATCGATTTCCAGACGCGTCGCCAACTCATCCATGAGACTCTCGGTTGCGAAAGCCGCCATGGGAGCCCCTGGAGCACGATAAGCCGCCCCTTTAGGCTTATTCACCACCACGTCATACCCAGTGATCTCAAGATGCTCCAAGGCGTAAGAACTAAAAATCGTCATGGCGCCAGCCTGCACAGAAGACCCTGGAAACCCGCCCGCCTCATAATGGAGCAAGGCCTGCGCGGCGACCAATCGACCCTCCCGGGTCGCGCCCAACTTCACCTTAATCCGAGTCCCTAAAGCAGGCCCCGAACCTCTGAAAACTTCTTCACGCGACATCACCATCTTGACCGGACGTCCAGACTTTCGAGATAACGCCACCGCCAACGGCTCAAGATAAACCGTCGTCTTGCCCCCAACCCCCCCGCCAATCTCAGCCGGGATCACCCGTAGGTGTGACAATTCAACGCCCAGGATTCCAGCCGTCATGGAGCGGATGGCAAACTGCCCTTGAGAACTCACCCAAAGCGTGGCTTTCCCATCCTCACCCATCTGGGCGAGACATGCATGGGGTTCGATGTATCCCTGATGAACCGCCTGAGTGGTGAACTCCCGCTCAACGATTTCGTCTGCCAGCGCGAACCCCACTTCGATGTCGCCATTTGAAAACATCACCTTAGCGGCCACGTTCGAAGGCTTCGGGTCTTCTTCTCCTTTTGTTCTCAATTCTTCATCCAAAAGAGGAGCACCGTCTGCAAGCGCTTCTTCAATCCCAAGAACTGATTCCAAAACTTCGTACTCAACACGAATCAAAGCCAATGCTTCGCGAGCCACCTCAGGCGTGCTCGCAGCCACAGCCGCAACAGCGTGACCGTGATAAAGAACTTTGTCCCGGGCCATAATATTTCGAGAGGCCGCCGATAGAGAAGACGACTCTTCACTCGATGTCAGATCGGGCAAATCATCACCGGTGAGCACAGCATGCACGCCCTCAAGCGCCAAGGCCTCTGCGGTATCAATTTTGAGGATTCGGGCGTGGGCGTGGGGACTGCGCAGTACCCGCCCGCAGAGCATCCCAGGCAGACTAAAGTCAGCTCCATATCGAGCCCGGCCCGTTACTTTGTCATGGCCATCCGGCCGAACCGGACGGGTCCCCACCCAACGAAATTTCTGCTCCCCCGTGGCTGCACTCATGAAGATTCCCCTCGAAGTTCCGCCGCCGTATTTAAAACAGCGCGAATAATTTTGTCATAGCCCGTACACCGGCACAGATTACCCGCCAACCAAAAACGGACCTCTTCTTCGGATGGGTCTACATTTCGCTCGAGTAAATTCTTGGCTGCGACCAAAAACCCAGGAGTGCAAATTCCACATTGAAGCGCTGCATCTTCAAGAAAGTGGCGCTGTAAAGGATGCAGCACACCTTCCTTCGAAATCCCTTCGACTGTCTCCACCGTGGCCCCTTCGGCCTCGGCCGCCAGAACCAAGCATGCACAAACCAGGCGACCATCGAAAATTACGCTGCAAGCCCCACAGTCTCCTGTTCCACAGCCTTCTTTTGTTCCCGTCTTCTGAAGGCTATCGCGCAGCGCATCCAGAAGTGTACTGCCCTCGTCACACAGGAACTCAGTCGCCTCGCCGTCCACAGTGGCACGTATATGTCTCATTTGTCTAAACCTCTCGCACGCTTCATCGCAAGCGTAGCTGCGCGACGAGCGAGAACGCCCGCTACTCGTATTCGATAGTCCCGTGTCCCTCGCTTATCATCAATGGGCCGCGCGGCGGCCCGGGCCGCCTCCTCTAGATCAGCCAATGAAGCGTCATTCACCGCTCGTCCTAAAAGAGCATTTGAGGCTTCAGAAACCAGCAGGGCCGTCGGCGCTACGGCGCCGAGCCCGACTCGACACGCCACACAGAGGTCGTCTTCATCAAGTGTCAGGGCCACCCCGGCCCCAACCACAGCAATATCCATCTCACTGCGAGGAATCAAACGAAGATAAGCATCCCCTGAATTTTTCAGACGGCGGCTTAATCGAAAGTGGGCAACGATCTCGCCCAGCTTAAGGCTCGTTTGCCCTGGCCCCGTCACGATTTCCTCGACGGGCACCTCACGGCGACCGCCCGGACCAATCACACTGCAAATCGCCGAAGCGGCTATCAAGGCGGGAACCGTATCCGCCGCGGGCGATGCGTTGCAAACATTGCCCCCCAAACTGGCGCGACCCTGAATCTGAGTCGAGCCAATCAACTCTGCCGCCTCTACCAGGCCAGGCCAATGGGCTCGTAGCGAAGGGTGCTCTCCGATCTCGGCCCCAGACACCGATGCTCCGATCTGAAAACCGGACTCACTCTCTTCGATACTGTGAAATTCCGGAATTTTCTTCAGATCTACAACGCGCTGCGGGCGAACACGGCCCGATCGGATCTGTGCCAAAAGATCTGTTCCACCCGCCAGTGCACGAGTGTCCATGCCCGTCTCGGTCAAAAGCTCAATGGCCTCTTCGGCCGTTCTCGCACTGTGGTACTCCATGCCATTCGCTCCATTGCCATCTCGGATACACCGTTGCCTGAATGGCTCAGAATACGGCTTTCGAATGGCCTACGCTTTTCTTTTCATCAGTACTTAACTTCCATAATACACCTATACACGATCACAGCTGCCGCCTTAAAAAGGCACCTAGTTTTTCAATGGCTTCAACCGACTCGGGCACTTGTGGCGCAAAGCTCTGAAAGACGTGAACTAAATCTTCATACAGATCCATTTCAACATGAACACCGGCGGCGCGCGCTAGGTCCGCGATTCTCGTCGAATCGTCGAGAAGCGTCTCCGCGGTTCCCGCCTGGATATACAGCGGCGGGCAGCCAGCGAGATCTGCGTGAATCGGCGCTGCGAGAGGATGACGAGGAGATTCTCCGTCCAGATAAAGGTCCGCCATTTTCAGTAAACTTTCACGCTGAACCATAGGGTCCGCTGCCGCTTTGTGGATCATCGAATCACCCAGACCCTCAAGATCCACCCAAGGTGAAAGAACAATCGCGGCTTCCGGCATAGGGTCATCCGCATCACGCAAAGCCAACAAGCAGGCCAAGGTTAGACCTCCTCCGGCGGAGTCACCCCCTACGGCGATCCGATTTCCTTTGTACCCCTCGTCCAGCAAAAAACGATAAGCCGCCAAAGCGTCTTCCAACGCGGCTGGGAAGGGATGCTCGGGGGCTAGCCTGTAGTCAATCAAAAGGGCTCGCACGCCGGCTTCGGCTGCGATCCGGGCCACCATGGATCGATGAGTCGAAATCGAACCCATGGCATAGCCTCCTCCGTGAAAATAAAGAAGAACCCGGTCTTCATCGATGTTGGGGCCGTCAATCCACTCCGCGGAGACTCCGCCTGCATCGACTGGATGACATTGAGTTTCCGGCGGGGTCGGCGCCTGGCTAAACATTTCCTCGATCTGAACGCGCATTGCAACGATATCTATGTCGCCTTCGCCCAGACCCACTCCCCCCTGGCTTCGAAGCATCGAGACGATCTGATCGTGTGCCTCACTTGGCATTCCTATTTCTCCTTGCGTAAACGACTAAAATCTTCTCAACCCCTCTCGTTGCTTCCAAGACTCTTTAGCCTCGAGCCTCATCAGATCAGGTCGAATCTTTCGAAAAATGCTCGCTCCGAATCATAATGAATATAGGCTTTGACGCAGGGCGAACTCCAAAGCCTCTCAGGGGGAAATCTCGAAGGAATCAAAGATTTTACCACCTCTAGAATCTAAAGCAGACCTGAAGGGATCTAGAGGGACCCTTCCATTCGATCTCCATCACAGGAGAGCTGATGCTGGGGAGCGGTGTATACTCTCGGGCGCAATCATCGAGGGAGAAAAAATGAAGCGCTTCATGGACCATGACGAACTCGCACGAGATAGCCGCTTCAAACGCAATGGCTCCCAAAACCAAGTACTGGGCTCAATGCCAAGTGACGTAAAAGGCATCGTTCGACTCTTCGAGGCCGTTGCTCCCAAGATCAAGAAACGCGTAGCCGGCACGGTCCTTGAAGAAGTCTATGACGAAGTGGGGCCGGGATTTCAGTTCTTAACGCTCTCTGGCGGAACGCAATCTAAAGAGGACCGGAGTCCTCTCCAGTTGCGAATGCAGCTCCACGGCATTTTTGTCGGTGAACTCCAAGCCCTTGAAGCAGCCGGTCGCACCCTCTGGGATTTCCCGGAAGGAGACTGGGAACTCAAAATGAATATGGCTCGACAGTGTTGGGATGAGGCGCGACACGTACAAATCTACGAAAAACTCATCCACCATGTCGGGGGCGAGGTCGGCGAATTTGCGGAAACCACCTTCTTATTTGCGGCTTCCTGCAACGAAGATGCCGTACTCAGACTCGCGGGCGTCAATCGATGTCTCGAGGGACTCGCGTGCGATGTGTTCCGGTCCTTGATCGACTACGGCCAGCGGGTGGGCGATGACATTATTGCTCAGGCGGTCGACTACGTTCTAGCCGATGAGCTCACGCATGTTCGTTTCGGAAGCGAATGGGTCAAAAAACTAACAAAGGATGACCCCGATCGAGCCAAGAGAGCCCGCGATTTCCAACGCGAGACAGATCGATCCTTCTCCTTCGGAGGAGAGCGCAAACTCGCAAGGGCAGAACGCGTCGAAGCGGGCTTCAGTGAGAGTGAACTGGATGAAATCGAGTCGCTCACCAGCGATGGACCCAGCCGCGATATTCTCATTCAAGCGGGAGAACTCTTGCGCGATCGGCACCAAGCGAGAAACAGAGGCGAGAACGTTCCCGAGATCTAGACCTTCACGGAAGGGCGAAAACTTCATCGATTCAGTTCAGCCAGCCCCACCGACTTGAGCGAATCGATGAAGACGGCTTCATTCTACACGTTCACGCAATCCGCTCTTAAAGCATCGGGTCAATAAAGCACTCATAGTAACGAGCAAAGTCTCGACGAAGACTTTCTTCCGTGAAGCCGTACTGCTCAAGCGTATAACTATGGACGGGTCTTTTCTCCCGGGCATGCTCGACGGCCCACTTTCGCATCCCAGACTCCGCTTCGGACGTCCATTCCATATCCACAAAGTCATAGATCTGACGGGCACTCGTCATGGGGTCAGCAATGAGATCACGATACTGAATATTCATAAACCGCTCCGGATACTTCTCATGGATATCCATGCAGCGATCCATCATTCGGACGAGACGGCTCGACCACTGATGGCCGATTTCGATTGCGTCTACACGATCGCTATTCAACACACGAATTGAATGAATCAAGCTACACATAGACGGAATTGTCTGAACAGGGTCTCGATGAGTCAAGATCACCTTTGAATCTGGAAACGTCTCAAAAAGAACATCCACAAAACCGATATGATGCGGAGTCTTCAGAACCCAGCGATCCGCATCCTGCCCAGCGCGCTTTTTTTGCCATTGCAAAAACCGAAGTAACCGATCCAGGTAGGCGTAACCCGGTCGAGCGTCCGCATCCTCAAGTTGTCGGGCGTACCGAGGCACACTACAAAATGCCTCCGGGTTCCCGCTCATAAAAGCGTGCTCAAGTAACATAATTTCTTCATCGGGTGCATGCGCATCCATCGGATGAGCGGCAATGAGGTCCGGCGAGGCCTCGAGCATGGCCTCCACTTCAGCTTCGGCTTCCTTGATCCTTGAATCGACTCCGTCTCCCTCATCGTCTCCCGGCAAGGGGGCCGGATTTCTAGATTCATACCACCTCAGCGAAAAAAGGCGGTCATCGCTCGAAAGCATTCGATGAAGCATGGTGGTCCCTGTACGGCCCAGGCCAATAATGGAAAAGGATGGCCCCACGCGCTCCTCTAGAATTTCAGGATAACGACGAATGTATTCTTCGGTTCTCAGTCGGGCTACTAAAAGGCCGAGAAGACGCTCACGTTGATTCAATTTTCCCATCTCATTGAGTTCGGCTTCTTGCTCAAGAGCTGTTAATAACCGCTGCATGGGAAATCTGAAGTCATCGGGGCCGAAGTCACTCAACCCACCTGAACGTTCCGTGGCTTCATTCAACAACTCTTCAAATTCAAACATCATCCTGGATCGTCTCCATTTTCATTGCGACTCCGAATGCGTTTAGGAGTGGACCGTCTCAAACAGTATGCAACACAAGCCCTTACGAACCACTGAAACCGCAGCTCAGAAGTAAGGGCCCTTCTTCTTTAATTTTGGCCAAACGTATCGCGAGATACGTCATGGCGACTATGATGGACCATTGATGGCAATCAGAATTCCCTTCCGGGATCTAAAATCGAGAGGAACTACCCGTGGACAGTACGTATTTCGATGATCTTCCAATTGGCTGGAAGCAGACCATTGGACACTGGCCTCTTGAATCCGAAGAGATTATTGAATTTGCTCAAAAATGGGACCCTCAGACTTTTCATACCGATGAAGAGGCCGCACGTCAGTCGATCTACGGCGGACTCACCGCCTCTTCACTGCATCTTTTTGCCATCTGCACCCGACTCTTTTTCGACCATGGCTCTGCCATCGCCGTGCTTGCGATGCTTGGCAAAGATGCCGTTCGGTTCCCTCACCCTGCCCGAGCAGGGCAAACTCTGAGGTACGACACCGAATGCATCGAAGCACGTCCATCCAAAAGTAAAACAGACCGAGGGATCATTCGTTTGCGTGACACCCTCGTCGACTCCACGGATACACCCGTACTCACGCAGGAGGTCAATCTTCTGGTGGCTCGACGCTCACCTCGTTAATCCTTATGCCGAATTCGACTCAAGTTCCGGTTTGGAACACGCCCTTTTCAACAACGTCAAATAACCTTCACACACAAGTGCATCATGAAGCACTCCCCGCGCCTTTAACATTTCGTGCATGCGTTTAAGATTGTAATGAGGAACACGCATCAGCAGATGATGCTCAAGATGAAAATTGACATGATTGGGAGCCAGAAACAGCCTCTCCCACCAACAAGCCTGCATGGTTCGCGTGTTTTTTAGATCAGACTCCACGTCGGTGGGCATCGAATGCTCTGCAATAGAACGAATTCGCATAGCGAGGCTGTAGCTCGTGAACCAAGCGACGACCCAAAGAAGATAAAGAGCAGGATGGCCCAAGCCGGCAAGAAGGCCGATTAGAATCGCATTCGTGACCAAAACGCCTCTCAATCTAAAGAACCCGGCGCCGTTGCGATGCCTTGAATTCCCTTGACTCTGCCCCAAATCACGTCTCCAAATTGCAACAGCGCGTTTCCACCCAGTCTGACCCGAGAGATCTCGCCAGACCTTTCGGCGAAAACTCGCTGGTGTAATGGGAAAAGGCATGGCCAATGAACGATCCGGATCCTTTTCTTGCCAGGTATGAGCATGGTGCTGAAGGTGATAAGGCCGATAGGGTTCGAGATCGCTCCAGATTGGATAGGCGGCCCACCAATTGGCGACTCCATCGTTCCATTTCCGACGACTCAAAAAGGCATGATGAGCGGCATCATGCATAAAGATGGCAAGACCTAACTGCCGCCCCCCAATCAAAAAAATCGAGACCACCACCGTAATAATATTGGGCCACAGCGCCACTAGAGCGAAGGCTGAGAAAATCACGGCCCAATTAAAAAAAAGACCCCAGACCCCTTTCCAATCATTCATCAGATAAAGAGATTGAATTTCTTCTTCAGTCAACGCCTTCCGCCAATCGGCCCGCATAAGAAATCCTTCTTCTGTCATGCCTTTAAAAAATGAGCCCGTCCGGTGGACGTCTTACCCCTCTGAGATCGACCAGAGCTTCTTTTCCGGCCTCGTTCATTCGTCTACTCGGAAAGAGCCGGCCAAGAAAGCACAGGCGAAGGGAATGAGGACCTTACTCACAGGCTTCCTCCATCACCTTCGCGCCTCAATATTACACTAGGACTGATCCAGTCTCCACGTAGGCTCCTTAGGTCAAAAAAGGCCCAAAGCGCTCGTCCGACACACGTCTATTTATGAAACGTGAACCCGTCCCCAGCGAGACCAAAGCCCAGCGCCCCCCGTCAGCAATAAGAGAGCGATTAACAACAATCGAGACAGACCATCGCTTAGCGGCACCTCGGCGATACAGCCTGCGATGACTTCATTTTGACATCCCAGCAGGGCATCACACAGATCAGCCGTACAAGGATCCAAATCGTCGCACGACGCATCGTCCGGCACATGAAGCACCCCACCCGCCGACTCGTCACAGCTATCGATCGTGCAAGGAACTCCATCATCGGCCAAAACGGCCGAGCCCGACTGACAATCAAGCATCGGGTCGCACACCTCTAGGCCGTCGCAATACAAACCGTTACTGCAAGCCCCGTCGTCGGCCGTATGCATCACGAGGTCATTCACCTCATCGCATGTATCCACCGTGCACCCCACCCCGTCCTCGGTGGAAGGAGCCACCCCAGATTGACAATCAAGCACCGGGTCACACACCTCGACACCATCACAATACAAACCATTGTCGCAGGCTCCGTTGTCCGGACTATGGGTCACCACATCACTCACTTCATCGCACGCACCCACCGTGCACCCCACCCCGTCTTCAATCGAAGGAGCCACCCCCGACTGACAATCAAGCACCGGGTCACACACCTCGACACCATCACAATACAAACCATTGTCGCAGGCTTCGTTGTCCGGACTATGGGTCACCAGAT
>NZHD01000042.1 GCA_002691205.1 Deltaproteobacteria bacterium | reverse complement strand
GAACTCTCTTCTCAAATGGCAGTCAACTCTATTGACATTCACTATGCCGATAAATATGATTCCCTCAATTCAGAAGGGAGAATCCATGACGGTAGAACGCGACGAGCACGGCTTCGATGCCCCGGCCCCATTGGGTCACCCCGGACGTACGGGACTCCCTAAGAATCACCCCACGGGTCCCGAAATCGGTGAACCCCTTCCCGACTTCACACTCCCCGATGCCCATGGCAATTCAGTCAACTACAACAAATCCCGTGGATCATCGAAGTCTGTCGTTGTTTTTTACCGCTCTGCTGTTTGGTGACCCCCTTGTTGGACGCAACTCGGTGAGTTGCGCGATGCGTTTGAAAAATTCCAATCGGCCGGAATTGAACTCTTTGCCATCTCCTACGACGATCAACAAGTTCTCTCCGAGTTCAGCCAAAAGCAAAAAATTCCCTATCGACTTCTCTCCGATATCGACTCAAAAATCATTCGCAGGTATGGCATCTTAAATGATCAGGTAGGTCCAGAGGACGCGTTGCTTGAGGGACTGCCCTACCCCGGTGTCTATGTCACTGACGAGAATGGAATTGTGATCGCGAAATTCTTTCACGACAGTTATAAAAAACGAGACAGCCCCGAGATGCTCATCGATGCCGCACTCGGTCATGTTCTCCTCTCCGAAAATGAGCCAAGAGTCACGACCGAAGACCCTGAGGTTCGAATCTCGGCCTCCATACATGGCGGGAAAGGAACGATTCGACAGGGAATACGCAGACAAATCATCCTGCGCTGCGAACTCCAAGGTGAGATGCACATGTACGGAGAGCCCGTGCCTGATGGAATGATCCCCACCACGGTCTCGATTTCAGCCGCGCCGGGCCTCGTCGTAGAGAAACCCGTTTACCCGCCGTCAAACAAAATGTGGATCGAAAGCATGGGCCTGCACCTCTTCGTGTGGAGCGGAACCTTCGATATTGTCATCCCCTTTTATGCAGTGGGCGAACTTGCAAGCGAAACACGTCCTTTAGACACTCCTAATTCCAAAATAGAAATTACGATTAAATATCAAGCCTGTGACCAGACGATATGCCTTCCCCCGACGAAAAAAACACTCAGCTTGGAAGTAGATCTTGACGTAATCGATGTCCCAGCGCTTGGACTACACACCGGGCACGGTCAACGTGAATCAAATTTCAGTGGCCAAGCACACCTAAGGCGACTGCTCCTTAGAAAATTCAAAAAATACCCACTCGGATTGCCCCTCTTCGCGATCAAAACTCTCAAACTTGAGTTGGCTGCAAAGTGGCGGAACTTTAGAAAGTCAGAATAGAATCCCGCACGAAACCGATAACATCAAAATTCATTCAGGAGATCAAGACTCATGAGCCTCATCCTTTACGGAGCCCCCCTTTCGCCGTTCGTTCGAAAAGCAGACATTCTTTTACGAGAGAAAGGAGTCGAATTCGAACTTGAAAGCGTCAATATCATGCCCATGCCGGATTGGTTCAAGGAGATCAGTCCAGCTCGCAAAATACCCGTCTTGCGTGACACAGAGATCGGAAAAGAGGGCGCCTTGGGAACGATTCCAGACTCTTCTGCGATTTGCGTCTACCTCGAACAGAAATTTCCCAGACCGTCATTTTATCCAAGTGATCCGTACGAACACGCCCGCGCGGTGTGGCTTGAGGAGGACTGCGATTCGGAACTGGCCGCAGCCGTCGGCCTTGGAATTTTTAGACCTATCCAGTTCGCCCGATTCCAAGGCAAAGAACCTGATGTCGAAACTGCTCAAAAGACGTATCAGGAAAAGTTGCCGCGACTCCTCGACTATCTTGAGACTCAAATAGGAGAAAGTGGCCACCTCGCCGGGGAGACAGCTTCAATTGCTGATGTTTCACTTGCATGCCAGCTCTTTCAATTAGAGTTGGTCGCGGGGCCCACCGACGCGGGCCGCTGGCCGGCCACAACAGCACTCGCGCAACGCATGCACGCTCGAGTCAGCTTTAAGCCGTGCATGGACATCTGTAAGAAAATTGTCAGCCAAGCTCCTCTTGATCTCAGATCGTGAAGGTCTAGCGAGAACTAGACAAGTCAACCAAAACCGGCCTCTATCCCGATTCCTTCAATCGCTTCCATGTGCGTTGACCGGGATGTTTTTGCAATTTTGATCAAAATTCCATCGTATTTTGATCAGCTGGGCCTTTTCGGATTCACTTGTTGCGGCGGCTTTCATCTGGTTACGGCATCATCCGGGACTCAAAATAAAAAGAGAGATCAAGGGGACATTCATGGGCGGAAACAACGGTCGCGACAAAGCAGATACTCAAGAAAGAATTCTCGCAGCCGCGACGGATCTGTTTATCGCAGACGGATACGAAGCCACCACGGTGAGGGATATCGCCAATAAAGCAGGGGTCGGCCGCGCCACCGTATTCTGGCACTTTAGCGACAAGGCCAGTGTTTTCCGAGAGGCCTTCACTCGAATGCTGGCGCCTTTTCGAGAGTCTCTCATCCATCCGGATTCTGACACCGACCCGATAAAGCGTCTCGATCAACAAATTGCCAGCTCCAAAATGTTTGCTGAACAACACGGCAGTGAAATCACAGCCTGCGTCCGTTGGGCTCTTGAGTCGCCGGATTTGCGAGAAATCGTTGTAGAAACACTCCTCGATCTCAACCATCGTTTTGCAGGCTCGTTGGCAGAGACTGTCTCTGAGTTAATTCCAGAAGACCGTGACCCTAAGCTCCTCGCCCATGGACTCATGCTGGCCTTCGATGCCACTCTTTTACTCGGCTTTTTCGACCCTCGCTCGCAATCTCATCAAGACAGGATGGCGTCGGTTCAAGCGTGGGTGGCAATGATTCAGCGTGACAGTCTGTCGGCTTCAACCCCTGACTCTTCTTCGGCACTGAGGCTGAACCCCACCGCCAATGACCCTCATCCCGAGGACTCCAAAAATGAAGTCTCTCTTTCTCAATCGGCATGGAATCGTTTCACTCAAGAGCTCGAACGAGTCGGTCACAAAATTGTAGGTCCCACAGGCGCACGAAATCCACGCGAACGAGCCGAAGGTTACCGCTACCTCGTCAGGCTTCTCTCAGCTGCCCATCAGCTAGAAATGGATATTGACCGAAAGCGCCCCACCCTTGCGCGCATGATGACACCGATCCGGAAATTCAAAGGTGACGGACCAGACACCTTATACCATGAAGCCAAGCTCGATGAGGATCTCGAGTATGAGGTCTACGTCCGGCGAGGGGATGACATCTTCTTCTCGCTCACCGTCTACGCTTACGACGAAAACGGAGCTTATAAAATCGTCGACGGCCTTTTCGATCACGATATGGTTTTCGAAAATGTTTTCGGGGAACAAGTCGCTAAGTTCCATATTTCTGCTGAAAAACCCGCTCATGCGGTTAACTGGTTACGCCTTGAAGGCGCGCGCCCTATTCTCTTTTCCCGCGAATACTTTCCCGAAACGGTTCTCGCGGTGGATGCAGGACGATATCGCTCGGCAATCATGAACATCGAGTGTGTTTCAGATGTCCCTCCTCCCCATGTATACGGCGAGCGGGATCTAGAAGCCGGACTACAGCGCGTACTCGACTTTGTGGAAGATGCCACCGATGTTTCGATTGGCCTTTCTATTTTCGCCGGCCTCAACCTGATCGTTCACGAAAGTGAAAAAGATGGAAAAAAGACGGCAATGACTCGAATTGACGATGGGGTCTTGATCCACGAGACCGACCAGAACAGCGAGCACAGCCCTCAAGAACTCGCTCAAATGATTGACCCAAGACTCATCGCCAACAACCTTCCCGGCCCTGGAATCGATTATCTCGGAGCCTGGTTTCAGATCCAACCCGATGAAGCCATTCGCATATCAGGAATCGATGTGCCGTGCCGATACTGGTCCTGCCAAATTATGACTCGCTACCTGGAATCCGCCGATTTCCGGTATGACACAATCGGAATCAACAACCTGCAGATCAAAAAGAACGAAGAGAATGCCTTCGAAATCTATGCAAGCGCTGAAAACCCTGGAGTTGAAAACTGGATCTGTACTCAGGGATACTCAAATGCCCACATCGTCTTCCGAACGTTGCTCGCCGAGATACCCATGGAGGCGCAATTTAGTGTCGTGAAAATTTCCGACATCGAGACACAACCAAGATGATCCGCGCCTTCAGCACTGATAATCAACTCAAAACAAGGAGTCACCCACGGTCAATCGCTGCCAAGTCAATCGCCCAATCGGACTTCCCTCTCCCACGACCAAAGGCAAAGTCTCGAGGTTCAGCGTCTCGTTCTCGATTCTAAATCGACGTTCCTGGACGGTTCCTGTCCATGCTTCCAGCGAGCTCATCCTGACGTGATGAACAATCTTTTCACCTGACACTTCATAAGGGCCGCAGTACGACATGAAAGCGTCGTAGCTCAGGTTGGCTCCAGCCTTCGCTAAATCAACCTCTGAGCTCACCTGACGCTTTGCGCTTCCAAAAATTGCAGACATATGACCGGTTTCGTCGTACATCAAAAGTCCAGTCACGTCTTCGCCGTAAGGGTAAGAAATCTCACCATGGGCCATTCGCAACTCAAAACGCTTCAATTGCCATGTTCCGACGAGTGGCGACCTATGCATCTGAAGTTTCCTCTCTTGCCCTTTATCGCAGGCCTGGTCGTGTCCTGTCTATTTGCCATGCTTTGAGGCAATTGGATGAGACCCAGGAAAGGTATAGAGACGCGCTTTTGCATCAACAGGAGATGCCTGACCCAAAGACCGGTTGGGTCCGACAGGATCAATCCTATGGAGCTAGGATCAGCTGGGTCGTTTTGAACCCTTTTAGATCAAAATGACCCATCACTCAGACTCAAACGCCTGAGGAGTCCGACGGTCGGAGTATTTCCAAGTGGACGCGTGCCATAGATCTCGCGATACTTCTGCCATGAGTGATATCAACAGTCTGGGTGTCGCCATCGTAACTGGCGCCTCCTCTGGGATCGGTGAAGCGACTACACGTCGCCTCGCTCGAGCGGGATACAAAGTCGTCGCCGCAGCGCGTCGAATAGAACGCCTTGAAAAGCTCTCTAAAGAATTAGCCCAAGAAGGAGCACAGGCTCTTCCGGCGCAGATCGATCTCGCACGCGAGGAACAAACACAGGAACTCATTGATTTAACCCTGAAAACGTGGGGACGGGTCGATCTGCTCGTCAACAATGCAGGCTACAGTCCAGCCTCGGCCACCGAACAGATCAAATCAGATGAACTCTTAGATATCTTCAGTGTCAACCTTCTCTCTCACCTTCAGCTGATCTCGAAGATCACACCTGTCATGAGAGAACAAGGAAGCGGTCGGATCATCAATCTGGGGTCCATGGCAGGCAGCGTTGCGGCTCCTCTCGCCGTTCCCTACGCCGCCACAAAAGCCGGCATCGAAGCTGCGACACAGTGCCTTCGGCTTGAATTAGCACCATGGAACATCCAGTTGTCAGTGATTATCCCGGGCTTTGTGGCGACAGAAGCCATCGACTCTGCGCGCGAGAGAGGCGAAACGCTACGACAAGACGAGAACAACCCGTACCGCTCTCTCATGTTTAGCCTCGACCATTTTGCACTCAAGCAACTCGAGAGGGCCCTTCAGCCCGATGACGTCGCGAAAACAATCGAAAAAGCCGCCCTTGCAACAAGGCCCAAAGCTCGATATTTCGCCCCTCGCCATGCTCGTTTGCAGCGCGGTTTCATGGGACTTTTGCCGGACACCCTTCGTGAACGCATCTTGATGCGTATGTATGGCGGCTGAGTCGCAGTCCTTCGAAGAAGGCGAAAACACCCTTGAGCGAGAAGCCTCTGGATGAACCTTATGTAGGGGGTCCCTCTTCAGGCCTAATATCGAAGTGGTCGCAGTAATGCTTGAATGCACTCTCGATTTCACCCGGCTCCAAACCAAATGTTTCCATCTCATAACGATGCACCCCGTGCCGATGCCGCACGTGAGTGACCAGATAGGCTCTCATTCGTTCGAGCGTTTCTGAAGTCAAAGTCAAATCAAAGTAACGATAAACACTCTTGACCGTGTCAATTGGATTACGAACCAACTCTTCAAATTGAATGTCCAGAATATGATGCGCTTTATTCGGCCTTTCAATGCGTTTGCGAATTCCATCTTCTAGATAACATGACCAAGTCTCGAGTACCTGGCGGCCGATTCGTTCAATCTGAAGATCCTCCGTCGCAATAGAGCGCATATTGGCATAAAGGCTGGCCAGGGACGGTATCACTTTCTGGGGATCTCGATGTGTCTGAACCATCATGGCATCCGGATATTGATTTAGAATTGCATCGAATGTTCCAAGGTGGCCCGGAGACTTAAGGACCCAGCGTTCGGTTTTCTGTCGAGACTGCAAGTGCTGCAGTATCTCGAAGTGTGTTTGATATGCGAATCCCATATCTTGCTGAGTAAGCCAGCGTTGGTATGTCGGAATGTCAAAGCAGAGTTCAAAACGAACACTGTGAAGAGCATAAGCGGTGGCGACAAGGCATTCTTGAGGAAGCAGAGCCCCGATTGGATGAATCGCCTGAAAACCAGGCGCCATGGAACGCAGTGCCGACATGCGTTTTTCACACCGCACCACTCGGGGGTGATCCGCCGCAAGTGGCCTTTCAGACGCAGGGCATGGGTCATCCAGCTCCCAAGACAGCGGCGCGCGATGAACAGGGTCTTGGGCCAAGAGTTCATAGAGAAGGGTCGTGCCCGTTCGAGGGAGGCCCAGCACCAACAAGGGCCGGCGAATAACTTGCTGACTCACTTCCGGGTGCCCTTTTCGATAGTCGGTCATGCGCAGGCGGTGCATCAAAACCTCAACGAACTGTCGCTTGGCGAAATATCGACCGAAGGGAGACAAGCGAGCCTCTGATTGCAGAGACTCCGTCAAAATCTTAAAAGCAGGCATAAATGACTCATCACCCAGGTCACTCAGGCGAGCTTCTTTACACGCTGATTCGATCAGAGACTCCGCATCGAGACGGAACCCCCCCCAGCCTATACGACTGAGTCCTCGCCCAAAAACGTCGATAGCCCTCAAACCGCCAGGTCGCCTGGGAACTTGTGCCGAGACCATTTCTAACCTTCGCTCCTATTCGAACTTCCGAGATCTACCCCAATCAAGCTAGACAAGCGTCAGCTTAGCTAACAACTTAAGACCCGTGCGGCATTCCGCGAAATTTAGGAACCATTCAGACCGCCCGACACAAAAAACATCACTCTCTCAAGTTGTATGTGAATTTCCCGAGTCAAGACGCGTGGCTTTACCTGCTTAGATACAAGAAACATCCATTTTCTTAAGATTGGTGAGCCGGCTCAACTGACTGGATGCGCATGACTCGCTTTCGCAGAGCGAGAGCGATTAATCCAAAGCCAAAAAAAAATCGAAAAACTCGACCCCAGTCGCTCATGGCCAGAAAAGAACAATCGCCACACGGCCGCAGTCTCAATAAGGTTCAAATTCACATCGCAGAAGAGGCTTCATGGAGCGACCTCTTCATTTAAAAAAGATTCCACCAACTCCTGAAGCTGCTGAATCCGAAACGGCTTCATTAAAATTTTCCAGCCGTACTTTGATATCAGACTGTTGATCCGATCGAAATCAGCGTTACCCGTAGTAATAATCACATTCCTTACGCGATCCCCCGACGCCAACTCTTCTACTAAGTCCAGTCCGTTTCCATCAGGCAAAGCCACGTCAGTGATAAAGATATCGGGCACACCTTCGAAGGCTGCAAATCCTGCTCTCGCCATACTTAAGCTTTCGAAACATTCCACCTGAAGACCGAGACGCTCAAGAGCTCGCGTCGTCAAGCGCCCTAGCTCGGGCAGGTCCTCTAAAACGATCGCTCGACCGGATCCCTTTACCCTTTTTACTTTTAACAAGGATGCACTGTGAGAGACGCCCTCGGTTTTCTTCTCTTGGCTAATCGGAAGAGTGACGGTAAAAATTGTCCCTACCCCGGGCTCGCTTGAAGCAGAAATTTCTCCCTGTGCCTCTTCCACAATTCCGTAAACCACGCTCAAGCCAAGCCCGGAACCAGTATTCAAGGGCTTCGTCGTGAAAAAAGGCTCAAAAATACGCTGAAGCACATGCGGTTCCATCCCAAATCCCGAATCTTTTACCTTGAAACATCCGTAACCTGGGTCCGCACTTTGACTAAGTTCAATTTCAAGGGTGCCCCCTTCCGGCATCGCATAGCCGGCGTTCACCGCCAAATTGAGAAGAATCTGCTCATACTGAATTGGCGCGATATCCACGACGATTGAATCGATCTTGGAATCAATCATGATCTCAACATTGACTCCCACCACGTTACGCAGGAGGCGGAAAAGAGAGTCTGTCTGGGAAACCAGCTCTGTTTGCCCCTTCGCAGCAGGACTGCGTCGACTGAACTGTAAAATTTGCCGCGCCAGAGCGGCGCCTTGCTCCGCCGTAGAAAGAATGAGCCCAATATCCGAGTAGCGTTCATCGACTACGTCAAGATCGCTTTGAATAAGGCTGGCTGCTCCTGAAATTACACCCAAGAGATTATTAAAATCGTGAGCGATCCCCCCGGCCAGACGCCCCACGGCCTCCATTTTTTGAGCCTCTCGGAGCTTTTCATCACTGGCGAGCAGATCACGTTCCGCTTTCCTGCGAGCGCTTACGTCGCGTAAAAAACAAAGAACAGACTCCTCATCCTCTGTCGCGACGCTTAGAACAAGGTGCCCCTCGGCCAAAACCTCATCTCCATGAATTCCCTGAAGCGCTAACTCCACCCAAGCGGAGCTCGCCCCCCCCTTCAATGACAAAGCGGCTGCGTCCCATATACGTTTATTTTCAAAAGAAAGAAATTCACTGGCATCAGTCTTGTCAACTTGAATCCCCAATAATGCACTTGCACTGGGATTTACTACGCTGACGCACCCTTTCGAATTAATTGCAAAAATCAGATCATTTGATTGTTCTACAATCTGGCGATAAACCTGTTGCTGATTCGAAAGGTTTTGAGCGCTCTCAATAGACTCTTTGGCAGCCACTTCAACCTTTTGAAGCTGAAAGAGGGAGTTCATCACGCCATCGTGGGCCGAAAAGTCGTTAATTTGAAGCCCAAGAGGAGCCAAGTCGGTGACGCTCTCAAGTTTCGGCGTCCCAAGAAAAAGAAAACCATTCTCGATGACCGAAAAAGCTCCGACTAGCACCAGCGACGAATTTCGCTCTTTAAACTGGACGGGTCTCCCTGCAATTAAATTTAAAAGATTCGCATCGACGGGCCCCTGGAGTCGGAACAGCTCAAAAACCTCTTGAAAATGGTTTAACGGAACCGCCTTGAGCCTTTTCTCCAAGGTGCGACCAAGGTGAACAATTCGCAGATCGTCGTCCAGACAAATCCCAAATGGAAAAAGCTGTTTAAATGCAGAGGTCGTAATCACGCGACGATTCGTAGCTCAAAGATATCGTGATCTGAGCCCTTTGATTTTTCTTCCACCAAAGTCACTTCGACAGGCGTCTCAAAGTGCTCGCTCAATCCGTCGATCAGGCCGATCACAAAAGGAGCGAGTCCATCTCGAACGCTTTCATAGTGAAGCAGCAAACAGCCGTCCTGCTTTTCCTCTAAAGCGAAAAAGGGCTGCTGTAGATTTGAAAAAGAAATAGCCACCTGTTCATGCATGGCGTTCAGGTTGCTGAGGAACGAAAGGAGGTCTGTTCCTGCAAACTCAAAGAGAGGACCGTATTCAAGCCGCGCAGTATGAAGAACCCAGTATCGACCAAACTCATGAAGAAGAACCGAAAGATCTTCTTCTAACTCTTCGCTGGCTACGACAAGCAAACCGATCGTAACTTCGTCTGGATAACCTTCCATGCTGACAAAAACCGATTCGTCGACAGCCGCTCTCTGCGCGATTTCCGACCAAACAGCTTCACCATGAGATGCCTTGACACAGTCTCGAATGGCTCTGTGAATCAGGCCATACATTTCTATAAATCCCCTTGGAGCGTTAAGTGTTCCACTTTCTGAGTATAAGGCAAAAGCGACTTTTTCTGCAGTCTAAGATCATCATTCAGCCCGAGCGACACCCAATGCCAGTGCAACGACGAGTGACTACTCCACGAGAAGCCACTCCGGCACGTTTCAAATCTACTTAAGGTTCACTGAAACAAGGCGGTGCCGTGAACGCCTGAGAATCCCGAAACTCGCTCTCAAGCTTTTCTGAGCCGTAAGGGTTTAGCGGTTCCATCTTTTTGAACACGGGCAGGCAAGAAAAATGATCTCATTGGATGGAGCCGCGAGATCGGAGTCGGTTCCCTCGTGCCAATCCGTCAAACTTAAATGGACTCACCGCCATTCATCAAAACCAACTTTTCAGCCATCTTGCTAAACCCACCACCACTTTTGATGAAATGGCTCGCCGTACTCATAAAAATGATATCCTCATCGGGATTGCCCGCCAAACGCAGCTCCACCTCAAACCCTTCACTCTGAAAAAGGTTTGAAACCGACTCGATGTAAGCATTGCTCTTAGGATAAGCTCGGTAGCGAACATGACTTCCGCTGACGAGGATCACCCGATTAATTTTACGCTCTTTCAATAAGGCAATTTTCTGGCGATACCATTCAAGAGGATGAGCGTATATGTGTCCTTGGTCGCAAGTGACGCCTTCTGCTTCCCTTTGTGCGTCCGTCAACTTGGATCTCTCGACAATGTCGCCTACGCGCAAGTGGACAACGCAGGTTCCTTCACCATCCAGAATCCGGCCTTGGATGATCTTATGCAGAACATCAAAATCACTAAGCTCTTTCGTCTCCTTGAGATATTCAACGACAAGCGATTGTGGGAATCTCTTTCGGTGAAAACGCTCTCCGTGACGCCAACTTTCACGAGCACTCCTGGATTTCAAGAGATCACCCAGCCGATAACCTTCCCATTCGGTGTAGAGGTTTCCCGTCCGTCGATTCACCCAAAGAAAGAATCCACACCCGCCAATGAGAAGGCCCAGCAACAACCCTAAAAGAAAAAGCAAAATCGAAAGACTCCCCACTTCAGTTGACCGATAAAGCTACAGTTCACGACCCCAAGACGCCTCTATGAAGACCTTTGCGAGCGAAAAATTCTGTGTCACCTGAGCCTAGGCCTGGTGAGATCCGCGTTGTTTGAGCACACAAACATGGCCACAAAATCCTTGATTCGAACCACTTTTTTGAACGGCTGAACGTATTTGGAGGAGAGTCGGCTTCTAAACCACCCAGACCAAAGAGAACCGCCCTTGTCACGACTCTCCCTCCCCCCCTCCCCTAGGGGGGAAGGCGCAGGGAGACCGCGCAGCCCCCGCCATGCCTCCGGCCATTCTATACCGGAGCTAAAATGGCGTAAGCTACCACCCTACTGTGAAATTGATTTAATTCAGAGAGGGTGGAAGAAATTGGCTCAGTCGGATCGCAATCGAAAAGCACTTGTTCTTGGTGCAGGGGGTTTCATCGGCAGTCACCTTGTATCTCGTCTTAAAAAGGAAGGGTACTGGGTCAGGGGCGTTGACCTGAAACAACCTGATTTTTCAAAGAGCGAAGCCGATGAATTCATTGTTGGCGACCTGCGAGACCAAGCCCTTTGCCGAGAAGCCATCGACCAAAAATTTGACGAGGTGTACCAGCTCGCCGCAGACATGGGCGGAGCGGGTTTTATTTTCTCGGGCGACAACGACGCCGAGATTATGCACAACTCGGGCCTCATCAACTTAAATGTTGTTGAACGATGTAAAGTCGAAGGAGTAGGTCGCTTGTTCTACTCGTCTTCCGCTTGCATTTACCCCGAACACAATCAGCTAGACCCTGACAACCCAAACTGCGCTGAGGAATCCGCGTACCCCGCTAACCCCGACAGCGAATACGGCTGGGAGAAGCTCTTCAGCGAAAGGCTTTTTCTCAGTCACCACCGCAACCACGGGATGGAAGTTCGTATCGCACGCTTCCATAATATTTTCGGGCCCATGGGCACATGGTGCGGAGGACGTGAAAAGGCGCCCGCTGCTATGTGCAGAAAGGTCGCAGAGGCCGAAGAGGGTGGCGAGATCGAAATCTGGGGAGACGGAAAACAAACCCGCTCCTTTCTCTACATCGATGAATGTCTTGAGGGCGTTCGCCGTCTGATGCAATCCGATTTCGTGGGTCCAGTCAACATTGGATCAGACGAGATGGTCACGATCAACGCGCTCGCTGAGTTGGCCATGGATGTCGCCGACAAGAAGCTATCGATACGTCATATCGAGGGCCCTCTTGGTGTACGGGGACGAAATTCAGATAATCAATTGATCTCAGAGAAGCTCGGATGGAAGCCAACCCAACCGCTTCGCGACGGGATTGCTTCCACGTACTCCTGGATCGAAGACTGCGTTACAGCGGCCAAACCCTAAGCGACGAGCGATCTTCATGAAGCGTATATTGTTTTGACCGACGCGGGGGCGAGTTCGCAGTCCTCCACCGGCTCCTTTGACCTTTAGTCTCAGGCTCTTGAGATATGCAATTCCTTTCAAACTACGACGGGAAGTTCTCCTAACCACTTTCCTCCGATAGGCGGCGAATCTCTTCGACGAGCATCGCCTCATCGAAGCTTCCTTGCTCGCCCACCTGAATCCAGTTGGGCAAAGGCGTATGCCAAAATTTCTCATACAAACTGACATTGCCCGAGAGAATGCCAGCCGTATAGCTCAGACTACTCTTCGCCATAATGAGCACATCCGCATCGATCATATTATGAAGAGTTTCAAAGACTGACCCCCCGATATAGCATCTGACGTGGGGTGATAAAAAATCCTCAAAATCTTGGAGCACTCCCTCGGAGTACAGGTTGACGCCGAAATCTAGGCCCTCAGACTTTAAAAGCTCGACTACATTCTCCAGCAGCGCTAACGCATGTGCATTGGCCGTAAAGCGGCCTGGCTCGTCGCTCGCGACATCCCCTCGGCGAAGATGCAGAGCAATTGTTAATCGGTCCTGCCAACGGTGACTCTTCATTTCCACCGAGCGGAGTTGCATTTTGAACCGGAGAGCCTCTAATAAATTTTTGTATAGATAAGCATGCGCATCTGCATATGCATGAGCATGAGGGACCACCCATAGTGTGCGCGCTCGTGGGTAAACCCGATAAAGAAATTCAGAGTGGATGACTTCGATATCCGTATTTTCCACATCATCGCGCAGGATTTCTCCAGCTCCGAAATGAAAAAAGTCCTCCCACTTAGCTTCCCACCGCTCATCGCCTTCATCGTTGTGCGCAATTTGAGAGAAGGGAGTATGGGCGTACTGTATTCCTAGGCCTCGCGCAAAAAGCATTGTGGATAAAACAGCTTGAGCTTGGGCTCCCACTCCATCAACTTTTCCGGCGCAAGTGATAAAACAATTTCTTGCGGGCTTGAGTTTAGATACCCCGAAAATAAGATTTGAGAATTTTTTTTGAAGCCGATGCATTCTAAAGCTCCTCCCGCACAGCGAGATTATATAGTTT
>NZHD01000041.1 GCA_002691205.1 Deltaproteobacteria bacterium | reverse complement strand
CCTCGGGCTTTTTAGGGAATTCATCTCATTACTTTCGAGTATGGCTGTTGCTTGAGAGAGCACTGTCATACTCTATTCTTCAGGACAAGGGTCGGTTCGCATGATTGCCTCGATTTGGGTCGCGTCTCATTGTACAGATAAGGTGAAGAGTGTTAGAGAATCAGACAGAATCCGTGACTCGGCCTAGGGTAAAGGAAGAGCCACGTTGGCTTTTTGTCGACTTGGATGGGACCCTTCTGAATTCCGACTTGCTCTGGGAGGCAATGGCGGAGCTCTTGAGATCGTCGCCTATCCGACTGCTTCTTGTCCCTTTTTGGCTTCTTTCAGGAAGAGCTTCGTTTAAGCAGCGAATGACTGAATGTGTTCAAATTTCGCCGGAGAGTTTGCCCTTCCGGGAGTCTGTTTTGGAGCGCATCAAACTCGCACATCTCCAGGGCCGATCCGTGATTCTGGCGAGTGCCAGCCCTTATGTTTGGGTCCGCGCCATTTCTGATTATTTGGGTCACTTCGATGGAGTCCTAGGAAGCGATGAGGATCTGAATTTGAAAGGAGAACGGAAGCTGGCTGCGATTCGAGAGTTGGTTGCGGGAGAGTCTTTTGAGTATGTCGGGGATTGTGAGGCTGATGTTCCCATCTGGAAAGCAGCTGACCTAGCGACTCTCGTTCACTCTGATTCAAAGCTGATGAGTTCTCTTTCGGGTTCCACCGCAGTGCATCTTTTGGAGGAGCCTCGACCAGGAGGGGCGGCTCAGCTCTTGCGCGCTTTACGTCCCCATCAGTGGGCCAAGAACGTCCTTGTTTTTGCTCCACTTTTACTCGCACATGAAGTATTTGATGCACCTCGTGTGCTCTCCACCGTCCTGGCGTTTATTGCGTTTTGTTGCGTCGCTTCGGTTGGCTATGTGCTCAACGACTTGATGGATCTGAAAAGCGATCGCCAACACCCTGATAAACGGACTCGCCCTCTGGCGTCAGGGAGCATTTCGGTTGCCTCCGGCTTTACTCTCTGGATGCTTGGCTGTGTGTTCTTCTTAGTCTTTTCCGTGCTCTTTCTTGACCTTGCCACGACAGCGATGCTTATGGTCTATCTGGGATTGACTATGAGTTACTCTCTCTATTTCAAGAAACTTCTTTTGCTCGATGCCCTTCTTTTGGCAGGACTGTATGGCCACAGGATTTTGACTGGCGGGGTGGCGGGCGATGTAACGGTTTCGCCTTGGTTGCTGGTTTTTTCGGGCTTTCTTTTTTTGAGCTTGGCTTTGGTTAAGCGTTACTCTGAACTTCGTTTACTCTCTCAGATGGGCGAGTTCGAAGACGACCGCCGGGCCTATCGATATGAAGACATTTCGGCCGTTGAAATTTTGGGGGTTGGCTGTGGATTGTTGTCGGTTCTTGTACTCTGCCTATATGTGAGCAGTGATGGCGTGGCGGCTCTGTACCCCACTCCCGTCTTGCTCTGGTTTATGGTTCCCGTGATGTTTTTTTGGATTTCTCGAATTTGGATGTTGGCCCAACGCGGTGACTTGCCCGGTGACCCAGTGCTCTTTGCAATACGCGACCGGTCCAGCTACGTGTGCGGGGTGATTATGCTTTTGAGCGCTTTCATGGCGAGCCTCCATTGAGTGTGATCCGTTCTCGCAGTTTGGATTTGTCTGGGTGGGGAAGATTTCCCGTTGAGAAATGCGACGCCTATCGGCCTGAATCCGTAGAGGAGATTCGTGAACTCATCCGCGTTGCCCCTTCTGAGAGCCTGATTTCTCGAGGTATGGGGCGAAGCTATGGCGACGCTTCTCTGAATTCAGGACGCGGCGTGATTTTGCATGAGCGCTTGAATCGGATCTTGTCATTTGATCCAGAGACGGGCCTTTTGCACTGCGAAGCTTCTGTAACATTGGCCGAAATTATAGACGTGTTTCTGCCTCAGGGTTTCTTTCCTGCGGTGACTCCGGGAAGCAAAAATATCAGTCTCGGCGGAGCGATCGCCGCGGATGTTCACGGTAAGAATCATCATCGGGACGGCACCATTAGTGGCCAGGTCCTTGGCTTTCATGTGCTGACGGGCGAAGGAGAACTTGTATCTTGCTCTCGTTCTGAAAATTCCCGCCTTTTCTGGGCGACGTTGGGAGGCATGGGGTTGACAGGGGCTGTGGTCGACGTGCGATTAAAGCTTCGCCGTGTTGACTCGAGTTACTTGAAAACACAGACCATACGTACGACTGATCTCCAAGAGACTCTCGACGAGATTATTTTGCGCGACCGGGACTATGATTATTCGGTGGCATGGATTGATTGCTTGGCTCGCAAGAAGTCGCTGGGACGCGCACTTCTGTTGCGGGCGAACCCAGCTTCGCCGTCGGAGCTGCCTAGCTTTGAACGTGAATCACCCTATTCGATTCGGCGAAAGCTTCCCCTGACTGTCCCCTTCTCCATGCCTAGTTTTTTTCTAAATAGTGGGAACATGAAAGCTTTTAACTCATGCTTTTACTGGTGGCCGCGCAGGACTGAAGCACTCCGAGATTTTGAGAGCTATTTCTACCCTCTTGATGCAATCTCTAACTGGAATAGAGTGTATGGACAAAAGGGGGTTCTGCAGTACCAGCTTGTTCTTCCCTTAGAGTCCTCAAGTCAAGGCTTGAGAGAGATCCTCGAGAGGGTTGCTGAATCAGGTTGGGCTTCTTTCTTGGGTGTGCTGAAAAGTACTGGGCCAGAGAGTGGCGGGCTTCTGTCTTTCCCATTCGAGGGAACTTCTTTGGCGTTAGATTTTCCGAATCGACATGATTCAATCTTCGCCTTCCTGAGGGAACTTGACCGCCTGGTGATTCATTACGGCGGTCGAACGTATCTGGCCAAAGACAGCTCATTGACCCCCTCAGCCTTTCGCACCATGTATCCGGCTTACGAGGATTTCCTTGAAGTTAAAGCTGAGGTGGATCCGAATGGCCGTTTCTCGTCTTCGCTCTCCCGTCGCATAGGCCTTACGGAGTAAGTCGTGGAGAAGCGTGTGCTGGTGACAGGTGCGACCTCGGCGATGGGCAGAGCTTTTGTAAAAGAGCTTGCGATCAAGGGGCATTCTCTGATTCTGGCCGGGCGCTCCGAGGCTGAACTCGAAAGCGTTGCGACTGATACTCGTATTCGTTTTGGCGTCCAAGTGGAGGTCTGTCTATATGATGCGCTCGCAATGGATGCGGCGGCCCGTTTAGAGGAAGATTTGACGCGAAATTCTAAGTTGGCTCTTCACGGAGTGGTCTTTTGTCATGGTTTCATGCCTGATGAAGTATCGGCGGAAACGGATACGGAGCTTCGTGAAGCAACCATTAGGGTCAATTACATTTCAACAGTCAACCTCATCGAAGTCTTTAAACCCTATCTGAGCGTTGGGGAGTACTGTTTTTTTTGCACTCTGACTTCGGTGGCTGGAGATCGAGGACGTCCCAGCAACGCGCTTTATGGCTCAAGCAAGGGAGCGCTTAGTCTATATTTGAGTGGCTTTCGTAGTCGAGTTTTTGAGCAAGGGATACGTGTGGTAAACGTGAAGCCTGGCTTTGTGGATACGCGGATGACTTGGGGGTTGCCCGGGCTTTTTGCGGTGGCCCGGCCTGAGACGGTGGCTGTCCACGCGTTGCAAGGGGTGTCTCGGAATCATGGCGTTGTCTATTCGCCCAAATTTTGGCGTCTCATTATGCTCTTGATTCGGGTCATCCCCGATATTGTCTTTCGGCGCCTTAAAATTTGAAAGCAATGCGGAACCGTAGAGCGTATTTCTAACGAATGGTGGTTTTCTTACCTTGAGAAGAATCTTCAGCTCAGTTGCCTTGTTTTTGTTGTTTTTTTTAGTTTGGACGAGACCGGCGGCCGCACAGCAAGGCCCCGACCTTTCCGACCTTGTGGTGTCTTGGGCGAGTGGCAGCTGGAGATCGCCGATCAATTGTGAATTCGAGGGCACTTTGCGTCGTGGGGTTCGTCGAATTGTCATCGAGCCGAATTTAATTCCCGGAAGGCCAGCCGGTCTGAAGCTTCGTTTTGTAGACCTCCACCCCGGTGAAGCTACCCGGTGTATAGATTTGCGTGGGAAAGCCCAGCCTAACCTTTTGGGCGGCGTGAAAGCGCGCTTGCCCGGTCGGCCTCACCCGGAGACGGCACGTAGGGACTTCCGGCAGACTTTGAAGCGCAAGAAGGGGTTCGAACTCGACATTATCGAGGGGACGATCAAGGTTGAAGCCGTGGGTTCTGATGCGGCCGAGTATGAGAGGCTCGATTTTAGCGGGGGCACTCTGCGAATCTCTGTGGTGTATCCGGCCACGGATGAAGCTCGTGAGCTGGCTTCATTCAACAGTGATCGTAAATTCATACTCACACTGAAAACGAAGTCAGGTGAGACGATTCAATTGCCGGTTTTTGCGCCTGAGGCGCGCTGAGAGCCACCAGAACGTTTCAATTTTGTTTAGTTGAGTCTGTCTCGACCCGATAAAAAGATTGTGGAGATTAGAAGAAAAGCCATCCGTTCAGTTTATGAAGAAAACCCTGGTCTAGATGATCAGATTGACCTCTTTGTCAGGCGTCTTGCGGAGCAGATTGATCATCTACAGGATGCTGAGTGTGCGGGAGCCTTCGATGCGCTCAGCGAGAAGGCCTCTTTGCTTGGAGATGAGGCTGAACAATTGGGCTATCCCGACTTTGCTCGCATTGTTCAGAAGATGTGTTTGGCCTGTCGTGAAGATGAGGCCAACTCGGTTTACGAGTCTCTCGTTCAACTCACCGAACTCACTCGATGTATCCGCCTCGGACATCGTGGGGCTGCTTGAACCTAGCTGTCTTAGACAAAGAACCATAAGCTGATCGCTTGACCTGCCCCATCGGTGAACCATCCCTCTCCAATGATCGCTACAATGAGGATCGTGGCGTTTGTGACGCCGTGGACCAGAATGAGAGCCCAGAGGTTCTTCCTGTAGTAAAACCATAAATTCGTGAGAGCGACCCACGGCACGGCCACCCACCATTCCCAGGGCACGTGGCCAATCGTAAACACGACGATGGTTGCGATGAAACTTGTCATCGTATAGTGGGCTAGCGGGACATCGCGGAAGTCACCGCGGCTCATATAGACCTCCGAATAGCGCATGACGAAGCTTCGAATAAAGACTTCCTCAAAGAGCGGAGTCACAATGGCGTATCCAAACATTCGAAGAGCGAGAACGCCGAAGGCCCACTCTGAACCCCATTGGTTTGGATCGAAAGGGCTTGAACTCTCCGGCCGTATGGCGGCAATTCCAATGAAAGGGAGCATCCAGAGCGCAGCGAGGCCTATTCCCACTAAGATGTCTTGACTGGCTCCTCCGAGGCTAAGGCCGCCCCTTCTGAGTTCAGGATAGGCGCCCTTGCTCCAAAAATAACCGATGACCATCAAGGGCAGCGCGGGCTTGATGAAGAGCATGACGGCCGCACCGGTTCCTGACATTCTGCTTGATAGTTCGACGGCAGCGAGGAAGGCGAAGTAAGGAAGTAGGTACGGCCACCATCCATGACCGGTTTGCTTATCCATCGTTTTCACGGGGCGTCGTTTCCTTTCATGGATCGATCTTGAGTACTCAGTCTCTCTTTTCTTGATGAGAAGACGTTTTTCGATATTCAGGCTGCATCTGCGGTGAGGCTTGCTGCGTTGTCGTGCATGACACAACGTTGCGTGGCTTCATTTAGGCCTTCTAGCTCTGATACGTAGTCCAGAGGGTTGGCTAGGCCTTCAATGTGAGGCCAGTCTGATCCGAAAATAACTCTGTCGGGCCCCATGAAAGAGAGAATCTCGTGAAGATCGTCTTCCCAGAATGGATTGATCCAGACGTGCTTTTTGAAGGTCTCTGTAGGGTCGTTCTTAAAGTATCCTTTTGATTTCTTGGACAAAGAACGAAGTTTGCGAAATAGATCGGGAAGGAATTCGGATCCGTTTTCAACTGAAGCAACTCGAAGGCGTGGGAAACGCTCGAAGAGTCGGTCAAATACCAGGGTGGCCAGAAAGTCTTGTGCGGCCCTCTCAAAACCCCAGATGCGTACCGTGGGTTTATATCCTCCTTGATTCCCTGAGAAGCTGGCACTGAAGCCATCCGCAGCATAGCCCTGCAGCGAGTAGCCACTGTCTCCAGCATGGACGATGGTTGTGACTCCGGCCTCAGCAACACGTGCCCAAAAGGGGTCGAAATAGGAATCTGAAGGCGAGCGAGATAGGCTCCCCGAAAAGATGGCAGCCGGACGAAGGCAAATGATGCGGGCTCCTCGTTCAAGGACCCACTCGAGCTCGCGAATCGCTGAGTCTAAATCCGAGAGGGTGATGTACGGTGCGGCAAAGATTCGGTTTTGATAGGCAAACCCCCAATCTTCGTCGAGCCAGCGATTGAAAGCGTGCACAGTTGCGACCAAAGCCTCAGTGTCGTGCTTTAGAAGTTCTTCATAAAGGACTCCGAGAGTGGGAAAGAGCCAGGTCGCTTTAAGCCCCTGTTGATCCATAGTTTTGAGGCGCGCATCACGATTAATATATTCCGCTCGGAGAGGTTCCCGGTCCCGAAGGAGTTCAAGCGCAGAGCGCCCGTCGCCCTCCCCTCTCAAGTACGAGTAGAGAGCACCCGGCTTGGCGATGGGATTAAACGTAGGGTTCGTGACTGCGTGTGCGATTTTTCCGCCCACAAGGTGGCGCTGTCGCCCATCGATTTCAGCCCATTGAACGCCCCTTTGAGCGAGGGCCGGCTCCATGTAACGCGTAAAGGCATCTGTTGCTTCGTAATAATGGTTGTCTGCATCAAAGATCGGGTAATGGTTTTCCGTCATCATGACCTCAAGTCGGTTTCTGGAAACTATATCAAAGAGGCGCGCTGGCAGGCGGATTCCATCCAGCTTGCCTCTTGCCTGGTCGAGTGACGAGTTGAGAAGAACTCAATTGAAGGGGTGCCTAAGCAGTCAGGCCTGTTAGTCAATCGGGTTTGTGAATCACAGGTTGCTTCAGGCCGAACTGGCGTCCTGCAGCCCGTTTATTCTTCTCGATAGGTGGTGTGACTTGGCCGGCCGGCGAGCACGTTCTTAAGCCCCCAACTCGTGACTTTTTTGAAGGCCTCGGAAGCGATGAACGAATTGAAAGCTTCTTCATCGGTCCACCGAGAAACAATCAAGTACTCAGCAGGGTCGCGATGATCGATCCGACGAAAAATTTGAGAATCATCGTGTCCTTCGGCATCACCCATCACCGTGAGGACTTTATCGCACGCCCCTTCAAAGACCTCTTCTTTGCCCTGAAGTACACTGTAATTCATACCAATTGTCACCATGCTTCATACCATAGCGAGTCAGGAGCAGTCTGCACTCAGTCTAAAAGCTCAAGGACGCGCTCCGAGGGGCGAGCGATTACGCCTTGGGTGTCCGTGACGGCGATTGGGCGCTGCATCAGGCTGGGATGCTCTAGGAGAAGCGAGATAATGCTTTCTCGGGATGAATAATGGTCTGCGTCTAGCCCCAGATTGCGAAAGTTTTTGTCGATTCTAAGAAGGGCCGAGGGGGCTTCTTGTGTTTTTTTAAGAATTTCTTCAAGTTGGGGCCGGTCGGCCGGTGTTTTTAGGTATTCAATAACCTCGACTTTGGCCTCTCTTTGACGAAGGAGATCAAGGGCTCCTCTTGATTTGCTGCACTTGGGGTTGTGGTAAAGGCGAATCGTGGACACGATTTGAGTTCTCCCTTCTGATCGCCCAGTCTGGCGATAGATCTGATTTAGAACCAACATAAGACAGCCTCGTAAAGCTTCCAAGGAGTTGATATGCAAGTTCACCTGATCGATGGGACCTATGAGCTTTTCCGCGCATACTACGGGGTGCCTTCGGCAACGAGCGAGACTGGCCAAGAGGTGGGTGCGGCCCGCGGTCTTCTGAGGTCCCTGGCGGCCCTGTTGCGTGAACCTGGCACCACACATGTTGCGATTGCTTTCGACCACGTCATCGAATCGTTCAGGAATGACCTTTTTACAGGTTATAAAACAGGCGAGGGAATTGATCCGGATCTTTGGAGCCAGTTTCCCTTGGCAGAAAAGGTGGCCGAAGCACTTGGGCTGGTGGTCTGGCCCATGGTTGAGTTCGAGGCCGATGATGCCCTGGCCACCGCTGCGGCGCGATGTTCGCGGGAAGACTCGGTTGATCAAGTTCTGATCTGCTCACCGGACAAGGATCTCGCGCAATGCATAGAGGGCGACCGGGTGGTCATTTGGGATCGGATGCGCGATCGGGTGATCGATCAGAATGGAGTCGTGGATAAATGGGGTGTTCAGCCCGGCTCGATTCCAGATCTTCTGGGTCTCATGGGAGATACTGCCGATGGCATTCCTGGGATTCCACGCTGGGGAGCCAAGTCTTCCTCTCGAGTTTTGGCGGAGTACGGGAATATTGAGTCCATCCCGAGTGATCCCCAGGAGTGGACCGTCGCGGTTCGAGGTGCGAAGGGGCTCTCGGCTCAGCTTGAGGCCCAGCGCGAGGAGGCCCTTCTGTACAAGAAGCTCGCGATTCTGAGGCGTGATGTTCCCATCCAAGAAAATCTGGCCGATCTTTTATGGAGGGGGGCAAAACGCACCCTGCTTGAAAGTCTGTGCGCCGAGCTGGGCGACCAGAGGCTAGTGGATCGATTTACTTTTTGGGATCCCGAAGATCCGTAGATCGAAACGGGCGTCGGTCAGGCGCCCATGAATTGGAGGAAAAGATCGAGGGATGAAACCCGCAAGAAAGGATTTGTGGCTTTCTGTTCGCCCATAGTGGATTGCGCCTCAGCTGAATAGAGATGGCCTGGAAAGAGGAGCGTCTCATCGGGCAAACGCTTAAGGGTCCCGCTCAAACTTTCGTACATTTTTTCCGGGTCGCTCCCGGGCAGGTCGACGCGTCCGCAACTGCCGAGAAAGAGCGTGTCTCCAGAGACAAGGTGACTTGGCTGCCCCGATTCTTCGACGAGGAAGCATTGTGACCCAGGGGTGTGACCCGGGGTATGGAGGAGGCGGATACAGACTCCACCGATCTCGAGGGTATCGCCTCCATCATGCTCGGTTAATTCACTTCTGGGAATCTCGGCGACCTTAGCGACCCCTTCAGCCTCCTGCTTATGCACGTGAATGGGGGCGGAATTACGATCGAGGAAGCGAGAAATTCCCTCGATCTCCGAGCCGAAGAGGCTCCCGCCGATGTGGTCTTGGTGGTAATGGGTCACAAGTGCTCCGGTCACCCGCATGTCGTCCGCCTCGGCTTGGTCTAGGAGAGCATCGACGCTCCATGCAGGGTCGACAATGAGGGCTTCGCCCTGACTCCGGCTGCCTACCAAATAAGCGAGATTGGCCATTTCGCCCACGGCCACTTGCCTGAAATAAAGGTCAGACTCTTCAGTCATTCAATTCTCCTTGGCACTGTTAAAATTTTGTAAAGATCCCATCGAACCGCCCGGCACGGGTGCTTACAGTCGCATGTGAGACGCTACACTATGGTCTCACGTTGATTTAAGGAGGGGTTCCATTGAGTGCCGCGTCGGAAATTGATTCATTTAATCTCGTTCATCCTCAAGACTATGCCGAAAAAGGTTATCCCCATGATAGCTGGGCTTGGCTCCGGGCCAACGATCCGGTTCGGTGGTGGGAGAATGGCGAAGGGGTTCCTTTTTGGTCCGTTACAAAGCACGCGGATATTGCCTTAATCGGAAAAATGCCCAACGAGTTTCAGAGCGGGCCGAGGCTCGTGATGTCTCATGAGCCCGAGCAAGGGAACAACGACATGTTTCCGCCCACTCTCATTCAGCTTGACCCTCCGAAGCATGGGACTTTTCGAAAACTCATTGCCAAGCGTTTCACGCCGAGAGCTATGAAACACTACCATGAAGACATAGAGTCCATCGGAAAGGAAATTGTCGAGGGACTGATGGCTCAGGGGCGCGAGGGGGAATGCGATTTCGTCGAGTCAGTCTCTGCTCCTTTGCCCATTGCCGTGATCGCCTGGATGTTGGGCTTGCCCAAGCCCGACTGGCCCCTGCTTTTCGATTGGACCAATCGAATTATTGGAGCGGCTGATCCTGACTATCAGAAGGAAGGAGAGGATGCGGCTCAGACTGCGCAAAATGCAATCATAGAGCTTTTTGCTTATTTCACTGATCTGGTTGAGGAAAAGAAGAAAGCGCCGGCCGACGACCTTGTCTCCCTTTTTACACAGATGGAGATCGAAGGCAAGAAATTGGAATTTTTGGATATCATGGCGTGGTGTCTCATTATCGTGGTTGCTGGGAACGAGACCACGCGAAATGCCACGACAGGGGGGATGCTGGCCTTTATTGAGAATCAAGGTGAGCTTCGGCGTCTCCAACAAGACCCTAATCTACTGAAGCCTTCGATTGAAGAGATTGTTCGGTGGACCTCACCGATTATTCATTTTGCTCGGACTGCCACCGTTGATTTCCCGCTTCGCGATAAAGTCATCAAGGCGGGCGACAGCGTGGCGCTTTTTTACGGGTCTGCAAATCGAGATGAGGAGATTTTCGAAGACCCTTTCAGCTTTCGAATCGATCGGACGCCTAATCGACATTT
>NZHD01000040.1 GCA_002691205.1 Deltaproteobacteria bacterium | reverse complement strand
CCGCTCAAGAAGCGCCTCGACGCCTGGAAAAACGTGATCTAAATCCAACACGATGGGCACCCCATTTCGCTCCGCTACGTCCGCAGCCCAGAGCGAAGCTTCTAGATCCGTAGCGTCGAGAAGAAGGAGGCGACTCCGCTCAATCAAACGAGTGGCCTCTTCTCCTGTCTCATAGATGAGAGCCGGGTCGCGTTCCTCAAGAACGCTGCGCTCGCCATCCGATTGCCGAACGAGAATTAAAGCCGAGCGCGTATGCGCCCCCTGGCAAACCGTGACTCCGCTCAAATTAAGACCTTCCGCACGCAGTGGCGCGACAGCCCCCTGGCCGGCGGCATCATCGCCGATGACGCCCAGATAAGCCCCCTGCAAGCCGAGACGCGCGCAACCCAAAAGAGCACTCGCGACCTGCCCGCCAGCTTGCTGCCCCATCTCAGCTAAGGGCCATTTCGACCCGGGCGTGGGGAACTCTTCGAGAGCCACAGTACGATCCAGCGAGTTCTCCCCCAGGCCCACCACATCGAATTGGGGATCCGCCCTCTCGCTCACCCAAACCGGAGCCGAGTTATTCAAAGAAAAGTCCCTCCATACCGGTCACGGGCAATTCGATTCGATCTGTCGCCCCATTAATACAGGCTTCGGTACACGTGCAGACTCCGCAACACACGCTTGACATAGCCGCGGGTCTGTTCGTATGGAATCGATTCGACCCATTCATCGTCTTCATCCTTCACGGAGATTGTCTCCGGGGCCCACTCCCGCACGGCTTCCGGGCCTGCATTGTAGCTGGCGATGGCCGCCGACAAGTGCCCGTTAAATTCCTCAGAGAGATCCGTTAAATACCTCGATCCAAGTCGAATATTTGTTCTCGGAATAAATAGATCATCTGGATCGAAGGACTCAAGACCTTCTTGGCGAGCCAAGACCTCTCCTGTGGGTTTCATGATTTGAAGGAGCCCACGCGCGCCCACCGGTGAAATCACCTCGGGTCTGTAACCGCTTTCCTCTCGCATAATCGAATACACCAGAGCCGGTTCGACGCTTGCTTCCGAGACCGTGGCATCGCTCACTTCGGCTGAAAACGCCGTGGGCCACGCATACCACCAAAGGTCCTCCAGTCTCTTGACCGGCCCCCGCGCCAAACGCACCGAATAGGCGTCCACCGCTAACCGTTGAGCCCGATGATCGTCGCCCGCGTCCGTGGCGAGATGAGCCACACTTAAGCGATCACTGAGGGTCCGTGCCTGAGCCGCAAGTCGACCGATCTCTTGCCTAGCCTCGTGATTGAGTCCCGCCTCGATGAGGACGCGAACCCGCTCAAGGGCCACCGGATCCAGTCGACCGCCCTCCTCTTGGATTTCTTTGCCCCTGGGCGAGGGCGAAGAAATCAAGCCCGCGCCAGCCCGACCTTGTGCTCGCCAGCCGTAATACGTAAACGGAAACTCCTGCGCGATGGCTCTAAAGTCGACGGCCGCGGCCTCCGGATCCATGCGACTCCGAGTCCTCGCTCGCCAGTAACGGGCCCGCAACTGCCCCTGTGGATCAAGACGTTTCCGCTCAATCAGGCGATCAAAATATCGAAGGGCCTCTTCATTTTGCTCCCCCTGATAAGCGATCCAGCCTAAACGCCAGAGCGCCGCATCCGTAAAAGGAGAGGCCTGAGAGCTGTCGGCTAATTTTTTGTATTGGCTTTGCGCTCGCTCATTAAAATCTCTCCCTTCAAGCAGCGTCGCCCCTAAAAAACGCGCCCTCGGCGCTAATCGAGACGGGCCTTCGTCGGCTAAAATTTCAAACGCTTCAATCGCCTCGGGGACTCGATCGGCTCGGGCCAGGGAACGGGCATACCATATGGGCACGTCGTCGCGTCGCGGCAGAGCTCCAAAAGCCTCCACCGCTTCCGGATAACGGCGCAAGCGAAACAACAAACGAGCCCGCTGGCCCGCCATGGACCGAGCCGCGCTCGCCGACACCCCCAAGACGCGCGCGCGATCATAGGCCGCCAAAGCCTCTTCGTTGTATCGCTTTCGATACAAACGATCTCCTCGGCGACGCCAGTCCTTGCCTTTTAAGACCGGACGCCCCCGCTTTTCGGAAATCCTATCAAGCTCAGCGGCCGCGATCTCGGCTTCGGGCGTTACGGGATAGGCCGCCCAGATCAGCGTATAGGTCCCTCGCGCAGCCTCATCCAACCCCGCTTTCTCTTGCGCCTTCGCCAAGCGCAAAGCGACCCGCGCCCGGACCGACTCCTGGGCGCTTTCATTGAGAGCACTTTGCCATGCGGCTCGCGCGGCCTCGGGTTGGTCGAGTTGCCAAAGGGTTTCTCCGATCTCTTCGTAAAATTCGGCCGCCAAAGGCGTTTCGGGATTTTGCGCGAGAGCTCTCCGGGCCACGGCCACAGCCTCGGTCAGACGCCCCTCCTCAAGCATCCACTCCACTTGCAAAACCGCGGCGTAATCCGCCACAAAAGAAAACCGATCCATGACCTCTTGGGCCCATAAAATCGCGCGACCCCGGTCGCCTTGATGGGCGGCCGCAACCGCCGCGGCCAGTAGAGCCCCTGGGTTCTGAAGAAGAGCCTGGCGCCCGAGCAATCTCGCTTCTTCTGGGTCGAGAGGCGTTCGGTCGACACCGGGGACTCTCTCCGCCCCTGTGCCCTGAAGGGCCTCGGAAGCCCACCCTCCAGACGCCCCAAACAGCCAGAGCACGCCGAGCCCAAGCGCCATGAACGTCACCCGTATTTGAGGACCCTGACTGCTTTCATCACTGACCCGTTTCATCTCTCACGCACCCCTGACCCCATTGTGCGGGATCTCGCCCGGCGAACCAAGCAAAGTTTTCAGCTTTGTTTGTGGTGCCTGTCCGGCTCGGTTAGTTTTCGCACACTTTGACGACACATCTTTTCCTCGACACGCAAAAAACGGCTCCGAGGCGTTGGCTCGCATCCGCCGGGCTGAGAGTCGGGCTTCTCATGGGAATTTTTGGAGGGCTCGTGGCCTGCGGTGCCCATGATGCGCCCACGCCGCACGAAATCGTCGCCCCAGCGCCGGTTAAAACCCAAGAAGCCCGGGATCTCTCCGCAAACGAAGAGACCGCCACGGACGCACAGGCCCTTCCTGCAAAGCTTGAAAAAAGACACGCTTCCCGCCCCATCGGACTTTGGGTTTTGGCCGAAGGCTCGCAGCAAGTCCTTGAAGACGCGAGCCGCATCGCACCTCTCCTTTCCACCGCTCGTCGCCTTGGGGCGACGGACCTTTTTGTACAGGTCTACCGAGGGGGTCGATCCTGGTACCCCTCGGACATCGCCGACCCCACCCCCTTTCTTCAAGCCGGACATGCGGAGGGCGTCGACCCGCTCGCCCAACTGATTTCAGAGGCCCACCAAAATGGCATTCGCGTCCACGGATGGGTCAACGTGCTCTCCCTCTCCGGCCGACGAGACACAAAGATATTCGAAGACCTGGGCCCCGATGCCATCCTTGTGGATACGCGCGGCCGATCCCTTTTGGACTATCCCGACATGGAGGTGCCCGCCCCGGATCGCCAGTTCTACCGCATGGGGACGCGAGGTCTCTACCTCGATGCCGCTGCCCCTGGCGTAGCCCAGCGACTCACAGCCACTTTCGAAGAACTCATTCAGAGATACCCGACTCTCGACGGCCTCCATTTAGACTACATCCGTCATCCGGGGGTACTGCCCTTCATTCCGGGCTCTCGCTTCGGCGTGGGGCTCGACTTCGGCTACGGACCCAAAAGCCAAGACCGCTTTCAAAAAGAAACCGGACTCGCGGGTCCCTTTCGAGGCCCGAATCGACCCAGCCCAGACGGCCTCATCAATCAAAACGCCTGGGACGACTGGCGGCGAGATCAGGTCACCCAGCTGGTCCGGGACATCGGCGAAGCCACGCGGGCCCTGCAGCCCCGTTTGATTCTCTCGGCAGCGGTCAACTCCTACGTGGATCGTGCTTACCTCAGCCTGGCTCAGGATTGGATGTTTTGGCTCGAAGAAGGCTATATCGACCTTGCCCTCCCCATGACCTACACCCTCGATGATCGGCTGCTGCGCTATCAAATCGAACACTTCGCCCGCTCCGCCTACTCGGAGAGAATCTGGCCTGGACTTGGCGTCTGGCTCTTTGCGCGTCGTCCCGCTGGCGCCCTCACGCAAATCGAGATTGCTGAACAAGCCGGCGCCCGAGGCCTTGTGCTTTTCTCGTATGACTCCCTCGTCGAGCACCCCTCTCTCTTGACGGCACTTATCGACGCCGCAGAGGCAGAGGCGGTCCCTCGCCCCCCACCGCCGGCTTCGAACGAAACCCCGTGAGCGCGCCTCTGGACCTCGACGAGTATGCGTTCGAACTGCCTGAGGAGCAGATCGCGCAACACCCGCTGAAGAGCCGTGACGCCTCACGCTTGCTCAGGCTCGACCGATCTTCGGGGGCCATCTCGGGCGAGCACCGTGTACATGAACTCCCCGAACTCCTCTCTCCCGGAGACCTACTGGTGGTCAACGCCACCCAGGTTCTGTCCGCTCGCCTGCTCGGACAAAAAGCCAGTGGAGGCCGTGCCGAAGCCCTCCTCATGGGCGCCGACCCATCGGGCCAACCGCGAACCTACCGCGCTCTGATTCGCAGCGGCGGCCGACTTCGAGTCGGCTTGAAGTTTACGTTTACCCACGAAGAGGCATCGTTGGAGGCCGAACTCATTGCCCTTCACACAGACGGCGAGGCCACGCTTTTATTCGCCGGCGCCCAGGATCCCCTCTCCATGGGCGAGGCGCCTCTGCCCCCTTATATCCAAAAGGCCAGGCCCACAGAAAACGGGCCCGAGCAACGTGCTGAAGATCTTGAGCGCTACCAAACCGTCTATGCCCGAGCCCCGGGCGCCATTGCCGCGCCCACAGCCGGACTTCATCTGACTCGCCCGCTACTCGAAACTTTGGCTTCGGCCGACATTGGCTACGCGGAGGTCATCCTCCATGTGGGCGCAGGAACATTTCGGCCTCTCAGCGAAGAGAGCCTTCGCCTGGGCACCCTCCACAGCGAGCACTATCAATTGCCCGAGGACACCGCAGAGGCCATCGAGCGCACCCGTGCGAAGGGAGGTCGCGTCATCGCCGTCGGCACCACCACCACCCGGGTCCTCGAAGCCCGGGCGACGGATGCGGGCGGCGTCCGGCCCGGCGAAGGCCAAACGGACCTCTTCATTCGACCCGGCGATCGTTTTCGGGTGGTGGATGGCCTGATGACCAACTTTCATCTGCCCCGCTCGTCCCTTTTGCTTCTCGTGGCGGCTTTTGCGGGCCAAGCCCCGGTCATGGCCGCCTACCGGCACGCGGTTCAAAGCGGGTACCGATTTTACTCCTACGGGGACGCCATGCTGATCGTCTAAAAACGCTGTCCGCTTACGAAATAAAACTTAATTCTTTTTTGAGGAGTTCTCTTGCAAGCCCAGGGTTTTGAAATGAAAATTGCGGCCACCGATGGCGCCGCACGAACCGGATCACTCAAGACGCCGCACGGAACGGTCACCACTCCGGCCTTCATGCCCGTGGCCACCTACGGGGCAGTCCGGGGCCTCGCCGCCCATGAACTCAAGGCGATTAACGCCGAAATCTTGCTGGCCAACACCTACCACCTCCACGAAAGGCCTGGCGAACAAATTGTCGAAGAACTCGGAGGCTTGCAGGGCTTTACGGGATGGAAGGGCCCTTGGCTCACCGACAGCGGCGGCTACCAAGTCTCCTCCCTCGCTCACCGGATGAAACTCGACGAGGAGGGCGTGACCTTCAGCTCCACCCTCGATGGGGCTCGAAGAACCCTGACTCCGGAAAGCGTCATCGCCATTCAAGAAGCCCTGGGCAGCGACATCGCCATGGTGCTCGACGAATGCGTGGCGCCGACCCCCGAGTCCCATGCCCATGGAGACATCGAAAGAGCCACCGAGCGAACCCTAAGATGGGCCGAGCGATCCACTCGAGCGCGCAAGCGCCCTCAACAAGCCGTCTTTGGCATCGTCCAAGGCGGAACCGACGTCCAACTCCGCCAACGATCCGCAAGAGGGCTCACCGAACTGGGCTTCGACGGCTACGCGCACGGCGGACTCGGACTCGGCGAGACGCGAATTCAAAGATGTGAAGCGGTGGCGGCCGCGCGAGAGAGCCTGCCTGACCTTTCCCCTCGGTACCTGATGGGGTTGGGGCGCCCGGTGGACCTTTTGGACGGGATCGCAGAAGGCGTGGACTTTTTTGACTGCGTGGTACCCACCCGAAACGGACGCCATGGTCTTCTCTTTACTTCCCAGGGCATCCTGCACATTAAAAATGCTCGCTTCGCCTCGGATTCAAATCCAGTGGACCCAAACTGCGACTGCCTCACATGCGGCTCGTATAGCCGCGCGTATCTCCGCCATTTAATTCGGTGCAACGAAGCCCTGGGTGCTCGCCTCGCCGCCCTGCACAACTTGCGTTTCTACCAGCATCTCTTGTCCCTGGCCCGAGACGCCATCGAGAAAAACCAATTTGCGTCCTTCCGCGCCGAATACGATGAGAGGCTGGAAGCCAAAGCCGACTAAGGGCACTGCGGATCCCTCAGAAAAAGACGGGCTCCCCCTCAGCGACGGTCCGACTCGCCTAAAGCCACCGCGATGGAACTTTGATGGGCGAGATCTAAGCCCAACTCGCTCGCCACAATCGAAAGCCCGCGCACTTGTTGGGGCCACACGGAACGCGCCAACTCTTCACGCAGAGGATCCAGACACAAACGATCCCCTGCCGCGGCGGCGATGGTCCCAAGAACGATTCGTTCCGGCGCCAGCAGAAACGCCAACTGAACCAGACCTCGCGCCAGATAGGCGTTAAATCGCGTCATTTCCTGAACGGCCCACGGGTCGTCTTCGCGGGCAGCCTCGAGCAGATGCTCGGGGAGAACTCGTTGAATTCCCCCAGCGAGTCTGGCGGTGCGCCCGTCTGGCGCACCACTAGCCCTCAAGTGAGCCGACCACGCCCCACCCCCGACATACGCTTCAAGGCACCCCCGAAGACCACAGGCGCACAGAACTCCGGGCCACTCCACCGGCACATGACCCACCTCACCCGCCCCACCGCCATGCCCTCGATAGAGCTTGCCGTCCAGAATGAGCCCTCCCCCCACTCCCGTCGACATGGTCAAATAGATCATCTCCTTCGAACCCCGTCCGGCCCCCGCGCGCCACTCAGCCAGCGCCCCTGCATTCGCGTCATTTTCCAAACGCACCGGGCACCCCAAACCCGACTCCAACCACGCAACAATGGGAACATCTGTCCAACCCGACAAATTAGGAGGCCCAAGGATCCGTCCCGTCGAACGATCCAAAGGTCCCGGCGCCGACAAGCCCACTCTTTCAAGAGCTCTCACCCCGTTGTCTTCACAAAGCTTGCGAGCAGTGGCGACGATGGCCTCAACATCGGCTTCGGGGTCCCCGCTCTGAGGCGTTGCGGTCCGGCTGCGGGCTAAAATCTCACCGTCGGAACGCGCCAACGCATAAGCGACCTTCGTGCCCCCAAGATCGATTCCAAGCAGCACGTGCGAACCTCCGAGTTCGTGAGTGGACGGGCCCAAAAGAGAAAAAACCAGATCTCACCCCGTGGGTAGAGAATATCACCGAGAAGCTCAGGTCCGAAGCCTTTCGACCGATAAATAGAGAGCGGGCCGAGGAACGCGCCGCGGATGCCGAAGACGGGGTCTTCAGAGGGCCCTTTAGAAACAGGAGAGTTGACATGATCCACTCATTGAACCGCTCACGAGCCCTGGAGCTGACTCTCATGGTGCTCTTAAGTGGCCTCTTCGCCTGTGCGTTTGGTGAAATTCGCCCCAACGACCCCATGGATCGACAAGCCAGCCTCGAAAAACAGCATACGCATTATACGGACCTCGTCCGTTGGTCTCAGTTTGAAGAAGCCGCCACCTATGTTGAACCCGCCGACCGAAACGGCTTCATTCGCCAGATGCCTGAATTCGATGAGGTGCGTTTTACGGACTGGAAGGCTGACACATGGGAATTCGAAGACCCCGAAACCTTGGACCGAGCCGTGATCGACGTGACCTATCGAGGCTATTCCCTCTACACGCCTTTCGAGGTCAAGATTCACGAGACCCAGGAGTGGACTCGATCGGGGCGCTCCAACAGTTGGAAAGTGGTTTCCCACTTTAAGGACCTCGGCCGACTGGCTGAAAAATAAACTACGGCGTCGGCGTCCGAACTTTTATTTTTCACTGAACGAGCCCACAGAGGGCCTCACGTTCTCTTTCTTTTCCCTTTCATTGGCTTCATCGAGCGTAAAATGCTGAACGAAAAAACGATCTTAATTGTCGGTGTTCGACCCGGCGTACACAGCCTCCTCACCCTCTTTCTGACCCGCACCGCCGAGGTCCAATATGCAGCCACCGTACAAGAGGCCCTGCGAAAAATCTCGACGCACCCCTATGACCTCATCATTGCCACTGCGAAGATGAAAGGCGTGAGCGGAACCGCTTTGTGTCGAACCGTCAAAGCCACCCCTGCATGGCAACACATGCCCGTGGTCCTCATGGCCGAGGGGGCCTCGATGTCGGCACATGAATTGGAGATTCAATCCGGGGCAGACGCGGTGGTTTCATCTTTTCTGGCTCGCACCGAGATCATTCAGGTCGCCAAGCGTTTTCTCTCAAGTGGACTCGAACGCAGCTTGCCCCGTGTGCCCGTCGAACTCCCCATCGAGATTCAAACCGGGCCGATCCGAACCAGAGGGCAGGCCCAAAATATTTCACGCGGTGGCCTCTACATGGAGTCGGAGCATCCCATTCCCCTTCATGCACAGCTTCTACTCGATATCCCGCTGCCTGAAATGGGCTGCTCGATTTCGGCCACCGGCGAAGTGGTCTGGGAACACAGCGAAAACGCATCTGGCCAAAACGGCTTCGGAGTCGAGTTCGTATCCATCCACCCCGCCGAGATGCGAACGCTCGGTCACTTCATCGACCTTCGAAGAAACGTGCACACCGGCACATTCAGCTCCGCAGCCGCCTAGCCTCAGACTTCAAAGGGCTCGCTTCGATGGGTTCAGCGTCCGGAAAGAACCGGGGGCACCAAGCCCGTGCTGTCAATCTGACTCAGTTCATCCCGTTGAATCGACAGAATACGACCCCCTTGGCTGATCACGGTCTCATGACGAGTCGCCATGCTGTTCCGGGCCTTCACCCGTCGTGTCTCAATAATCGTCGGGGCCTCCCCCTCCTCCGAACGGCCCACCGGAACCACCGTCGCATTGGCTCCAAAGCGGGTTCCACCCACCAGCACAGACAAGCCTGGGTTCCTTTCGGGTTGAACCAAGCGAACCTGTCCTTGCTCTTGCGAGGGGGCCGACGGGGCGATGGCGGCGGTGCGGTTTTCGATGGTCAAACGGGGGTAGCTCCGCAGGGCTTTAAGAGACTGAGTCTTGACCCCTGCTTGGTAGTGGGCCGGGACTTTGTCTTTTTCATCCGTAAAAGAGAGCGTGCCCTCATCTGTAGTCCAGCTGTACACCACACCCGCGAAAGCCGGCGAACTCAGCAGAAGCGCAATCGCCACCGCGATCAAACCCCAAAAACCTGCCTTTTCTTTCATGATTCTTTGCAACATGGCCTGCAATCTCCTTTTTTACGAATCGAAGCGATGTCATAGAGTGGCCCCAAAACACAAAAAGGCTCACACTTTCGGTGACTTGCACGTATTTTGCCTAAACTTGCCCCACCGTTGACAGCAGCCTGCGGCCTTTGTACACATGGGATCCTTCTGGTGCGGGGTAGAGCAGTCTGGTAGCTCGTCGGGCTCATAACCCGGAGGTCGTCGGTTCGAATCCGGCCCCCGCTACCAAAAAGGTCTGCCTTAACTTGTTTCCTACGGGATGGGCCCTGATCTCGCCTTTCGGGAGAGCAAACCGGCCCTTTCAGCGGTGACGCCCACGCCCGGCCTGGCACTGCTCAGGCTCTGGTTTCTCGATGGCCGCAAAATGGCGCGCTGGAGTCAGTTCAGTCGCCGACTCTTGGCAAAGAGAACAGGCTCGATTGAAGCATCCGCCCGGATGAATGCGCCGTGGTGGGGCCGCTCTACGAGTCCGCCCCGCGCGGTGTTCCCTGCAAGAGGAGTCAGAGGGAAACGCGCCGCGACAGCGGAACGGGTTAGGTGCGCCTAATGGCGGACATATGGTTTGATCATACACAAAACATTGTGTAGTAATCTCTCGACACGGGAGGTCCAAGGAAGTGGGAGAGTTTAAATGAAGTTCGCATCCATTCATTCTAAGGGAGCCCGCCCCCCGTATGCCTGGCGGGTCATACTTTCCTGCGCCCTCGGGATCGTAGTCAGTGGATGCTCATCAGAAACGGCTTCGTCGCCCGAAGAAGACTTAAAAGCCTGGTTTCAGGTAAGCGTCATGGGCGGGGGGGAAGCCCTGCCCGAGTTTGAGGTGACCTTGTTCAAAACGGGGGCCGGCCTACCCATGATCGAATTGGGCCGCGCAGTTTCAGACTCAAATGGAATCGCATCATTTGAGTACAGAGCCGTCCTCGATGACGGAGTCATCCTTTACGCCACGGCCTCAGGCCAGCCCCAAGAAGGAGGGTTCCAAGGCACACCGAATCCCGTCCTCCTCTCTAGCGTCATGAGACCCGAGCAAGCCATAGACCCATCCGTAATCAATGAAAGAACCACAGTCGCTATGGCGTTTTCAACCGCCCAGTTCCTTGACCAGGGCGTGCTCAACGGTTCCTCTCCGGGACTTCAAAACGCAGTCGACACCGCGGGCGTTTTCGTCAACCCGCTGACCGGCCAGACGACAAACCGACTGCACGTCTATCCGAACGGGGACACCACGAGAACCGAAAAAACCTTCAATTCACTGGCGAATCTACTAAGCCTCTGTGTCGAGCGGCAAAGCGCCTGCGAAACCCTCTTCGCCAACGCGAACTCAGCTTACGTCAGTTCCGAAGAGCAAGCGCAGGACACACTCCAGGCCCTCCTCAACATTGCCCACCACCCCAGTTTAAATGTGCAGGCGATCGCATTGCCTCTTTCAACACTCATCGATCCGACCTATCGGCCAACTCTGCAGATTGACGAACTGGCGAGTCTAGGCGCCTGGACACTGGCTCTTCGCTACGTAAGTCAAATCGAGGGTTTAAACGCTCCAGGGAACGTCATTTTTGATGAGGACGGCAACGCCTGGATTGCAAACAACTACACCTATGGGGCCGATGACACCGATCCTGTCTGCGGGGGAAAGTCTGTCTTCAAACTCACGCCAACGGGGCAAGACTATTTCACGGACCCTTCAAACCGATCTCCCTATTTTGGCGGGGGTGTCTACGGCGTCGGCTTCGGGATTACCCTGGATCCATCTGACCACATTTGGGTGGGGAATTTTGGGTTTCAAGGTTCCCAGTGTTCCGAGAATCTCAACGATGAAAGGGCCATGAGTGTTTCCCAGTTCAATGCGAATTCGGGAGTGGCGCTTTCTCCGTCAACGGATCTTTCTGATCCATCTTCCGACGAACTGGGCGGATGGGACGGCGATGGAACCATCGATATGCCCCAGGGCACCTATTCGGATTCATCCGGCAACATCTGGGTGGCCAATTGCGGTGGCGATTCGATCACACGCTTCAATCGCGGCAACCCGGAAGACATCGATCTGTTCACAGCCACCGATGAGTTCGAAAACGTCATCCTTCATAACCCGTTCGATCTCACCCTTGATCCAGACGAACACGTATGGGCGACGAGCAACGACTGCGTGACCAGCGACATCTCTGGGAATCCGGGCAGCGGCCGAGACTGCTCGAACACGGACCAGAACAATGGATCCGTTTATGAATTCAATCAAGATGGCGAAGTGGTCTACAGCTTGACGGACAGTGAAGCCACAGCCGCAGGCCTCTCCTACCCCATCGGAATCGCAAGCGACAGCGCCGGCAATATTTGGGTCGCCAATTCAGGTCTCATCCCTTTGCCTTGCTCGGCTCCGGCCACATCGGGCACTTCGGATGACTCTCTCTACAACACGATCTACTCCATCACAGAAGGTCTCTCGCCCGACTATGAATTCCCGGGCTCCTTTGATCCTGAAACTCCGAAACCCTCTGTGACATTACTGGAGGTAGACGCAACCGAGGTCCAATATTCATCTTTTCAAGGGGGAGGCATCCGCTTGCCGTGGGGAATCAATGTAGACGGCAAGGACAATGTCTGGGTTGCCAACTTCGAGGGACAAAGAGTCACTCACTTATGTGGGGCAAAACCGGAAAACTGCCCGCCCGGCTTTTCTATCGGCCAAGCGATCTCGCCCGAGGATGGGTATCAGTTCGACGGTTTGCTTCGCAACACGAATGTTTCCATCGATCCTTCTGGCAACGTCTGGTTATCGAATAACTGGAAAATCATTCCCGCTCAGGTCAACCCGGGCGGGAATGAAGTGGTTGTGTTTATTGGTCTCGCGGCGCCTGTCCAAGCCCCACACATCGGAGCTCCACTTCCTAACCCCAACTGATCACCGGGTAGGCCATGATCCGGATGTGCCCAGGGCCGGACGAAAGGTGTAGTATGAGCTTTCAAGCCCCCGTTGATCTGGCTGACTTAAACAGGAGAGGATCTCATGGCCGAAGTAACCCATCTCCCTTCAAACTGCAGCGTGCCCGAGATCATTGAGGTCGTGGAAAGAGACGGTACGGTGATCGTCGAGGATATGGTGAGTCCTTCCTGGCTTGCGGAATTCAACTCATCGGTGCAAACCTCCATCGACGACTACGCCCCCTACGATTATGGAGACCCGGAATCGATAGAGTTTCTCGGCCGCCAAACAGTCAGGCTTAACGGACTCATCAGCAAGTCGAACAACTACATCGAACTTATGACAGATGAGCGTCTGCTCGGCGTAATGGACCATTTTCTCGCGCCGAATTGTGGTCAGTATCGTCTCAACTCAAGCGAGATCATCGAAATTCACGGCGGAGAAACCGCCCAGGATCTACACGTGGACGACGTAATCTGGCCTGTTCATCATTGGGCCCCTGATCGTTTGCTTCAATTTAATGTCCTGCTCGCGGCCACCGACTTTTCGGCGACCAATGGCGCGACTCAAGTAGTGCCGGGCAGTCATCGCTGGAATGATCCGGAGAGAGTGGCCAAGCCAGAAGAGATCGCCCACGCCATCATGACAGCAGGGAGCGCCATCCTTGTCTCCGGAAAGACGTTGCATGGCGGCGGAGCTAACACCAGTGGGGAAAGGCGACGTGCCGTCTGCACTTCGTATGTCTTAGGCTGGTTGCGCTCCCAGGAGAACCACTTCTTACACACGAGCCTTGAGCAAGCTCGCGATTGGCCAGAGCGAGTGCGTCAGCTCATGGGCTACGACCTTTACTCGCATTACGACGACGATCTCGCCGCGGGTCCTCTCGGTTACTACGAGTACCGAAGTCCGGCCGTACTCTTCGAAGGGACGCCCTCCTCCTTCGATCCAGACTGAGGTTCCCGTTCTCAGGGGACCTCGATCAGCCTCTTTGCCTGTGCTCCATATGGCCCGGTTAGAGCCAAAAGGCTCTGGATGCCTATGCAGGGCTGATGCTTGTCAGTTACCGTAACTCCATGAAAACAAATCTGATCTCAAATCCCATCTCTGTTGCAGCCGTCGTTTTTTTCTCGGCACTCGCAATTCAATGCGGTGACGGCCAGAGCCCTGAACCTTCCGGAGCAGGGACATGCCCGGCACTCGACGGCCGCCCCACCGCGGACGACTACTACTGCGAAGTTCAAACGATGGTTAATTTCGGTCCCCGGCTCACAGGCTCTCCCGGTCACAAAGAGTTTCTTAACTACATCGAAGAGACTCTTGAAGACTCGGGCTTCGAGGTCTCTCAACAGATCATGAACTTTCCGCGCTGGAACGCTGAAAAGTCGACCCTCGTCCTCCACACTGAAAGAGGGAGCGAGGAGGTCACCGTCGCGTACCCCTTCGTGCGCTCAAACTTCACGGGCGAAGAAGGCCTCACCCTGCCACTGGCCTACGCGACTGATTCAACCGTCGCCGACGAGGAACGAATCGTCGTTGACTACGCGAAGTTCACGACGGATCTCGGCATTGAAGGCTGTCAAATCGGTTATCAAGATGTGGCGACCGCTCCGGACAGCAAGCCCGTCGTCTTCGCGGATGTCGACGAGAACGTGAAAGGTTTAATTTGCTGCCTCAACCAGCCGCTTGACCGTATCGACCGTGACTATCAAGATTTTGAGAGCACGATGGTTGGACCGGTGCAGAAAGATAATTGGGAGAATTCCATCCCCACTCTCATTCTGGACCAAGATAGCTGCGCATCGGTGTCGGCCGCGACCAACGAGCGAAACCAGGCCACCTTGACCCTTGACGGCACATATGACGAGGACACCACGAAGCATGTGTGGGGCGTCCTCCCCGGGAAGATATCCGACCAGTACATTCTCCTCGGTACCCATACGGATGGACAGAACGCGGTCGAGGAGAATGGGATCGCGGCCAAGCTCGCCATGGCGAAGTATTTCGCTGATCTCGCCCGCTCCGGGGTCGAATTCGAGTACTCGCTTCTCTTCGTAGGTGTGACCGGTCACATGTCCGCCTACGACGTGCCGTACGCGGGAACCTGGGGCTTTTGCAACGCGAACAGCGACCTCATGTCCAACGTGCAAACGGCCCTGAACTTTGAGCATTTGGGCGTGCCTGAGCAAGACGCGGGCGGACCCTACGGATATTACACATCCGACCCCTCCGACGCGGCGCTGTTTGACGGCACCGTCATCATGGAGACGTCCAACCACCTGCCGGTCACTATTGCTCACGGGGAGTCCCCTCCTATGGCTGGCTCGGCCGTTGGCTTTCGACCGCCCTATTGTGACACCCAGGTCATCGGACGAGACCTCCCCACCATCGCCGGAGTCATTTACCCCTGGTATTACATCAATCTCGAGTACGGCGGCATCGAGAGAATCGACAAATCCTATTTATTTGAACAGGCTGACACGATCTTATCGATTACCGAAAAGTTGCTCAGAGACGAGCGCTAACCGTTTAGACCTTCTCGATAAAGCCCATGCTCGAACGTTGTCCGAGAACCCGGATTGAATGCCCTATTCTCTCGACTCTACACACATAAGGCCTGGGAGAAGACCCCAAACGGCGGGATTGAGCGACTCACTGGCGGCCCTCGCCGGAGGTTCTTTCGGACTCAGGCGGTTGTTCCTTAGGTGGAGGCTTCGCCAGTCTTCAGGCAAGAGTCAAGGTTCGACGGGCAAACGCAAGCAGTGAGGCCCAGAAGGGAACGCTGATCTCGGCTTCCGGATGGACTCCATGGAAAGCGTGAACGCCGCCTTTGGCCAGGACGAGGTCGCAGTCGACGCCCTCTTCCTTCAACCGATTGGCGTACTCAACACTTTCATCGAGGAAGAGGTCAGCCGTTCCGATCCCGATCCAGGCCGGCGGGAGGTCGGCGAGCGAGGGGCGACGCGCAGGAACCGAATAAGGCGGAACTTCGGCTTGCCCCGGCTCTTGACCGAGATAACACGCCCAGCCGCCGTAGTTGTTTTGATTGTTCCAAATGTAGT
>NZHD01000039.1 GCA_002691205.1 Deltaproteobacteria bacterium | reverse complement strand
TCGATCTTCTACTGCAAGCCGCCACGCGCATTCATGGACAGGGAGACCTTTTTTCTGAGCCCGGTCGATTTCCAAGCCAACGCTGGGTCGACCTTCCCCTAGACCCCGATGCAGAACGATACTTTAAATACGGACCACCCTTTCTGCAGCGCTACATGCCCTTTTGGGCGGCCACTCAAGTGGACCGACTCAAGGTCATGCTGATTCCTCTCATCGCGCTCCTCCTTCCCCTGATCCGAGTTTTCCCGCCCACCTACCGTTGGCGAGTGCGCTCTCGCATCTATCGCTGGTATCGAGAGCTTCGTCTCGCTGAAACCATGGAAACAGATGTACTCGGCGACGACGAAATCGCACTGCGACTGGCAGAAGTTGACCGCATTGAGGCGGAAGTTTCTAAAGTTGAAACGCCTACCTCCTACGCTGAAGAATTGTACTCTCTCCGTCTGCATGTTGAGTTCGTTCGTCGACAACTTGAGTCGGCCAAAGGCCAAAGTAAAACAAACGGATAGGAGAAGTCATGAGTGAAGCAGCCCCAGACCTTGATCTCAACGGGTTGCTCAAAGAAGCGGAGAGTCGCGCTGGCGGACTTGACGATCTCGGGCCAGGGCCGTTTGTTGAACCGCTTCAGCGGTTCCTTTCCTCTCTATCCAACGAGGCCAACCTGAATGCGATTGGTCTCATCATCGCACGAGAACGCATTCTCGGTCATACCGTGAATCGACTTCAGTACGTTAACGACCGAAAGCGATTTCCAGAGATCGAAGAACAGAAAATCAGTAAACCCGTTTTTATCATCGGGATGCCTCGTACGGGGACAACCATCTTGCATGATATCTTGGCCCAGGATCCCGCCAACCGGGCCCCGATGACCTGGGAAGTGATGTTTCCCTCGCCGCCTCCCGAAACGGCCTCTTTTCATACCGACCCGCGCATTGAAGCCTGTGCTGCGACCTTTCCGGATATCGATGCCATGATCCCGGGCTTTAAGGCCATGCATCCCATGGGCGCCCTCCTTACGCAAGAATGCGTCACCATGATGGGCGAAACCATGTGCACTCCACTTTTTCATTGCCAGTTTCGGGTCCCTTCCTATCAAGACTGGGTTGATCAGGAGGCCGACTGGAGTCACGTGTATGATTTTCACAAACATCAACTTCAACATCTTCAGTCGCATCACCAAGGGGATCGGTGGGTTCTCAAAACCGGAGCCCACATGTGGGGCCTAGAACATCTTCTGGCCAAGTACCCGGATGCTCGAATTGTCTTCACCCACCGAGACCCCGTTGAGTCCATGACCTCCTATGCCAGCCTCACCTCTCTTGTACGCACGATGGGCAGCGACACCGTTGACCGAGTCGAAATCGCCCATGACTGGACGGCTCGCCTGCGAAAAGCTCTTGAACACGGCTTCAAGGTACGCGAAGACGGCGACTATCCGAACGCACTTTTTTATGACATGCACTTTTCAGATTTCGTAGGCGATCCATTTTCCGTAGTTCAAAACATTTACGAGACCTTCGACCTCCCCATGAGTCAAGAAGGCACAGCCCACATGCGAGATTTCATTGAGAACAACCCAAAGGGCAAGCATGGAGAGCACACCTACACGCCCGAAGAATTTGGGGTCGACCCTAAAACGGTGAGATCCGAGTTTCGCTCCTACATCGAGCGCTTCGGTCTAGAGCACCGCTAAGTCAATCTCAAAAAAAACAGGGAGATTAGAGTGACAAGCTCAAAAACCATGCGAGCCTGGCGTGTTCACGAATACGGGCAACCCAAAGAGGTTCTTCAAATCGACGAAGTGCCCATACCCGAGCCGGGGCCTGGACAGGTCCGAGTCGAGGTTCATGCGATTCCGCTCAACCTCAACGACATGGAGAGGGTCACCGGCCTGAACATGATGGTGCGACCGGAACTCCCATGCACGCCCGGGATGGAAGTCATGGGCATAGTGGATGCGTGCGGGGACGGAACAGAAGATTGGCAGGGGCGACGTATCGTGGCCTTGCCCCAGAATGCCTTTGGCGGCTTCGCCGAATACGCGATCTGCCCAATCATCGGCGCGTTTGCGATGCCCCATGAGATCCCCCTCCCCGACGCGGCGGCCCTGTATTTTCCTTTCCATCTCGCTTGGCTTGGTCTTCATGACCGAGCCAAACTGCAAGCCGGCGAGAGCGTACTCATCCATGCCGCCGCTGGGGGAGCCGGTTCAGCCGCAGTTCAGCTGGCCAAGAATGCAGGCGCCCGAGTCTTCGCGACGGCCAGCTCTCAAGCCAAACTTGATTTTTGCCGCGAACTCGGAGCCGACGTTCTCATCAACTACGAAGAAACAGATTTCTCGGAAGTGATCCTCGATGAAACCGAAGGGCGCGGAGTCAACGTCATCTTCGACAACATCGGCGAGCGATTCATGCAAAAGTCCATGCGGAGCATCGCCTATGACGGCCGCTACCTCATCATGGGATTCGCCTCAGATAAAAGCTTTGTGGACCAGAAGCTGATCGTCCCCCGCAGTGTCTCCGCCGGAAACTTTAGTATTTGCGGGGTCATGCTCGCTTATATCGGAGAGGCCATGGCTCCCATGATCAAACGCGGACCCGGTTGGAATTTCATTCCGAGCCAACGGGGAGATGAGATCATGCGAAAAATCAGCGAAGGGGTCATCGAGAAAAAAATTAAACCCACGATTGGACGCGTCGCCCAATTTGAAGATCTCCCGGAAGCCCTGGATGATCTCTCGAATCGAAAAACCATGGGACGAACCATCATTCAGCTGAAATAGCTGGGCCTCAGCCCAGCGAGACCACGAAGAATTTCGCGTTCGTCAAAAGTCAAGCTAACCCATTTCGGGAATCTTAAAAAATGAGCCGCACGTATACATACCGCGACGGAAAAATAACCTCCCCTCTCTTGCGTTCACTCAATGCGGCGGGCTCGGCGGCGCAAAGCATGGGACTTAAACCTTCCCTTGATCCCGATCATCTCGTCAAGGCTGCGGTTCAAGAGGCCGGCTCTTCCAACTTTGGCGGCGACAGCTACCGAGAGCCCCTTGAACGATACGTTCAAGCCCTTGAGTCCGAAGCCCATCTCTCTACATTCGGGCGAGTGGTTCTCCGTAAAATGCTGGTCTCGCAACTCAGCACCCGACTGCGTCTGCACGCTTGGACGCTAGTTCACCCTGAAGCCGAGCGTGAACAAATCAAACGCCCTTGGGTGATTCTTGGACTCCCGCGGACCGGCACCAGCCTGCTCTCTATGCTTCTTGCGCTTGATCCTATGGTGCGACCCCTCTTGCAATGGGAAGGCCGTGCCGTAGTTCCCCCGCCCACACTCGCCACCGCCCGTGAGGACGTCCGCATCGCCCAATTCACGGAACAAACCCGTCAGCTCCATAAGCTCAATCCAGCTTTTCAAGCCATGCACCCTATGGGAGCCATGTTGGCCGAGGAGTGCAGCCCCCTCATGATGCTGGACATCCGATGCCTAGGCATGGAAACCCAAGGCTTTGTCCCCAGCTATGGAAAGTGGCTTCAAAATTGCGATATGGCGCCCGCCTATGCTCAGCACAAAAAAGGGCTTCAGGCCCTGCAAACGGGGATCCCCACCGAGAGTTGGGTTCTGAAAACCCCCAACCATCTCTGGTGCATTGACACGCTGCTCTCTTTCTACCCAGACGCTCGTCTCATCTGGGCGCATCGCGACCCGGGCCCCGTCACGACTTCTGTGGCCAGTCTAAACTGCACCCTTCAAGGTATTTTTACTCAAAAAACCGATCCCGTATCTGTGGGAGAAGACTGGCTCGGAAAACTCCGACATGGAGTCGCGCAAGGAATGGCGTACGACGACCGAGCTCGAGGTGAAGACCCGTGGTGCGCCCATGTTCAGTACACCGAACTCATGCGCGACCCCGTCGCGGCCGTCACAAAAATATATGCGCAGTTTGATGAAGAGCCAAGCGACTTACACACCCGCCGTATCCAGGCCTGGATGCGGGAAAAGCCTCAGGATGAATTTGGTCGTCACCGCTATGTGCCAGAAGATTTTGGCTGGAGCTACGAAGGCCTCGCCGACATTTGGGATGACTACGTGAGTCGCTTTGGGATCGAGCGCGAAAAATAAGAGGCTATAGAGTCTCTTTGGTTCAACGACTCAGTTCGACTCCCGAGTGACATTCGCCCTGTATGAGAGATCCTCAAGGCGTTGTAGAAGCTTACGGTGCATGAGAATCGAAAAGGCTAAACCCACCAAACCCACGACACTCGCCAGCCCCAGCAGCCACCTTTCGCCTGATCCTGAAAACGAAAGAAGGGTCACGGTGAAAAGCGGGATTCCGCCGGCGGCTAGAAGGTATCCCCCTGCGAGAGTCCGCAAACGCAGGATCGTCACTTCGTCGGCGACGGCTTCCGCCTGTGTCGAAACCAAAGGCGGGTAGATCTCACGAAGCGAGTACCACGTCAGAAGAAAAAAAGGATAGGCGGTGACGGCCAGACCACAAAGGACAAGGGAAGCCAGAAACTGCAAGGTCCCCTCCGACTGAATGACCCCAGTCATCGCCTGAAGCAATACCGGATACATCACTCCGGCAAGCACCCAGAGAGACAGCCCCAGCAACGCCACACTATGTCCCAGCAACAAAGTTCGTTGTCGATCCATCAAAGAGGCTGGACCCCGCCCCTCTTGCCAACGCATCAAGGCCCTCACTGGCCTTCGGGACAAAGTCAAAATCCCGATGGTCCCTAGGGAAAAAGTAACTGGATTGTAAAACATCACGACAAGGTCAAACTCGGGGCGGATCGAATCCGGAATGGTATGCGTTGAATTATAAAGCCAGTTTACATACGCCAGAACCACATCGGGCAGTTGCCCAATGAGAAGGAGTTGAATCAAAAGGGTAACCCGTCTCTTTTTGCGAGCCGGCCTTGAGGGGGCCACCCATTCCTCTTCGGGCTCAGCCTCTCTCTTCGGCCGCATATGTAAATCAGCGACGAATCGAAAGCCGCGGCCTCTCACCGTCTGAATAATCTCCTGACGCTGAGCGTCGTCCCCCACTGCAGATCGCGCCTCGTAAATCGCGTTGGAGAGCGAACCTTCGTTGACCACCGTCCCAGGCCAAAGAGTCTCAAAGAGTTCCTCTCGTGAAATCAGCTTATCTTTGTTTTCAATCAGAAGAGCCAGCAAATCAAGGGTCTTTGAAGAAACATCCACCTTGACTCCATCTCTACGCAATTCAAAGCGAGCTTTATGAAACTCACAATTTGAAAAGCAGAGGAAATCATCTTCGTCCAGCATCAACACATTTCGCCTCGATCCTGCTTCCCTTTTAGCTGCGAAGAATTCCGTCAAACTCAGTGGGACGATTGTAGACACAAAACGATTCTCTTTACGAAACAAAGAGGCGGGCCAAAGGAGAAACTTCTCTGCCCAACTCATGATATCTCACGGCAAAACACATTTCATAGATGAAATGGGCCGTCTCGACAGTGTCGTCCCTAGGCGGCGTTTAGACGCATCTCGCCTGGGAGAGCGAACTTTGGAGGACGCATCTCAGCCGTGTTGCTTATGAAAACCTTCAATGACGGCGTCCATATCGTCGGGGCGAAAGAACACTTCGGGTTGATCCTTTTCACCCCAAAGCGACCACGAATCATCCATCGGCCAGTCTTCGCGAATTTCCCAGGCGGCGTCATCCACGATCTGATCCATATCGGCAAACTGCTCAAAGAAGGTTCCGCTCGGGTCACGTAGGTACCAGAAAACATTTCCACCAATCATATGTCGACCCGGTCCGGCGATCTGCACGCCCTCGTGGGCACGACTGTAACGAGAGGCCGCAGCCATCACGGCGTCAATATCGTCGTGCTCAATCGCATAGTGGTTCAGATACGGAACGGGACCCGGTGTCATCAGAAAATTATGATGATCCGAGGAGCACCTTGTAAAGAAACCTAACCCGCCCACAATATCCGAAATCTTAAACCCAAGGCCTTTGACGTAAAGAGCATGAGTGGCCAGAATGTCGCTTGTGCCAATCACCACATGGCCCAGGCGACGCGGTGGTCTTTGAACGGGTTCTGTCATCACACCCGGCCGCGCTCCGATGCGCTCGCGATGGCCGGGGCGATTCATCAAGCGCGCCGGCTGTTCTGGAACATCGGAAACCTCATGAGGCTCCACCACCACGTCCCACTTGTTAACGGGGTCTTTAATCCGAAGCCTTCCATCTTTGAGGCTCGAATGGAGGCCAAGGGCATCGAGATTTTTTGTGATGGCATGCAGGTCGGCTTCGCTCTCACAGGCTACGCGCATTTCAAGCAGTTGCCGATAGGGGGCCTCCTCAATCACAATTTGATTGGGCATGCCCTCGGGCCCCCACTTGCGCGGGCCTCCGACAAATCCGATCTCCTGATAAAAGTCGTCTAGAACCTCGGGTTCGGGAACACCAATGTCGATTCCCAGCAAACGATGCAATGCCATAGACGGACCCCTTCTGATTGGTTGAGTCTTGATTTTTTCTAGACACTTGTCTAGCCTAGAATGGGAGCCGCGTCCAGCACGCCCTCCACGAGCGGGCGTACTGGCTTCATTTTTCTCTCACGCCCTCTCTCCTCGGGAAGCCGCCCGGGCGATTTCGACTCAATCTGAACCCTCGAAACCCAAGGACAATAAATTTGTGAGCGCCTCCCTAAAGAGCAAAACAAAAGCCCGCGGCAGTGAGGCCGTTCAAATGGCTCTCATCGAAGCCGCCTGCAGCCTGTTGGCCGAGGTCGGCCCGCGCACCCTCTCTGTACGCGACATCGCGGATCGAGCCGGTGTAAACCATGGTCAAATCCACCACTACTTCGGCGGAAAATCCGGACTGCTAGCGGCCGCCATGCGGCACCTAGCCCAGAGCCACTACGACCAGGCGCAAGCGCGAGCGGGGAATCGCCTCATTCCCCCTCCCCTCTCCCTCGCCGAAGACACCCAGTACTGGCGCGCCCTCTGCCACTCGATCATGGACGGACACATGGATTTAGCTCGGATCGAAACACATGAAAACATTTCGATCCCCAAGCGGGTTCTTCAATCCCTGCAAGAGGAGAATCCCCAAGAAGACCCTTTGGCCATCAAGGCAGCGGTCGCGGCCAATGCCGCCATGCAACTCGGCTGGGTGGCCTTCGAGGAATTTATGTTCGAAGTCACCGAAGTGAAAGCGAAAGAACGGAAAGCTTTACGCGAGGCCGTAAAACTTTACATAGAAAAGAACATCGATCACAGATTCGGCTCCACCTACTCAAAGACAGAAGGCTAGAGAGCAAGGAGATCAAATGTCAATCGGTCAAGCTCTATCGCTCCCTCCCCTGGAGTCTGTAAACCAAATTTATGACGCGCTAGATCAACTCGCTCCTCAGTTTGAAGCCGAGGCGCGTGCCTCAGAAATCGCCCGACGCCCCACTCAGGCTCTAGGTGAGCTCATGCGTAAAGCTCGGATCCCCATGTCTAAAGTGCCCACGGTGGTCGGCGGGTGCGAGATCAGTCCGTCTGAGCAAATCGATTTCTTTGCACGTATCTCCTACCTAAATCCTACGGCCGGCTGGATTGCTTTCAATCAAAGCGGCGTACTCGGTCTTCTTTGCGCCAACCTGCCCGAGGAAGGCGTCGAAAAACTTTTTAGTCTTAATGCGTGTCCACTTGTTTCCGCTGTTTCGGCTCCCACGGGTCGAAGTGAAAAAGTGGAAGGCGGCTACCGAGTCAGTGGAAAATGGGCCTACGCCAGCGGGATCGCTTGTGCCGATGCAGTTTTCCTATCGACCATTTGCCCTGATCCAGCAGGGGCCGTGGGTGTTCTCATCCCCACCGATCAAGTGGAGTTGCACGACGACTGGAACGTCGCAGCCCTTCAAGGGACAGGCAGCGTCGATGTCCTCGTTGACGACGTCTTCGTCCCCGAGGCCTTCAGCTGCTCGCCTTTTGTCCAGCTTCGCGGAGGCCCCCAGTACACCCAACTCGGCTATCGAATCTACGTCGGAGGCGAGAACTTTGGCTTCACCCTCGGCGTGGCTCGACGGATGGTCGAAGAAATCACCCGACTGTCTCTCACCAAGAAGCGAGTCCTCGACCCGACTCCTGTCAGTGATCGAGGGGCCTTTCAACAAGAGCTCGGACGCACTGACTCCGCCCTTCGCGCCGCACGGGCTTACCTCAAAGATGAACTGGATCGTGCCTTTGATCTCGTCCAAAAAAATAAGGGCCCCCTCTCCCCTCATGCCCTCGCTCGAGCCGAGGCCGCCGTGAGTTGGGCAACCGAAACATCTATTCAAGCCTGCACTCGGCTTTTTCCGTACGCGGGCGCCGGCGCACTCAATCTCTCAAGCCCGATCCAGCGCAGCTATCGAGACCTCATCGGATCGGGGCAACACTTGGTCGCCACAAACGAAACGCTGGACACGTGGGGCAAGTCGCTCTTGGAGCAGGCCCAAAACCCTCAATAACCTCGCCCGCGGCCCAATGGATTCAGATCAGATCGTCTCTCACCCTTCCAGAACCATCAACCTCTGGGATCGGTGTTTTTAGCTAGACTCCGCTTCATGCTTGAGCAGTCGTTTGATGAACTCTCTGATTCTTATCCGGTCCTCTTCCTCGATGCCTTTGGCGTATTGCGAGATGGAGAGGGGCTCATCCCAGGCGCGCTTGATGTCATCGACCGGCTTCGGTCTCGCGGAAAAGACCTCTATGTCCTCACGAACGATGCCTCTCGATCCACTGAAGAACTCGCCAAGGTCTACGTGGATGCCGAAGGCCGTCAAATGATTGCCGCTGACCGCATTCTCTCTTCTGGCCTCTTGGCCAGCGAGCATCTCGCTCAACAGATCGATTCAGGCCAAATCGCCTACCTGGGCAGTGAGAAGTCATCGGCCTACATACGCAGTGCGGGCCTCACGCCCATCTCCATTGAGGCCTGCACCGATCAAACAAAGCTGGCCGCGATCGCCTTACTCGATGACGAGGGATTCGATTGGATGGATGGGCTTAACCGTTCTCTCAATCTCTTACGAGCCAAAGCCCTGCCTGTGGTCGTGGCCAACGGTGACTTGGCCTACCCCACCCAAGGCGGACTTGAAGCCGTGGCCATTGGAAGCCTCGCCGGCTTGCTCGAAAAAATTCTCGACACGAATTTTGTGCGATGTGGAAAGCCGGGAGAACTCATGTTTTCAAAAGCTTTTGAGAAGGCCGCTCTCGATCACCCCGGCCTCCGCCGCAGTGACATCCTCATGGTGGGCGACACTCTTCAAACCGATATCAAAGGCGGCCGTGACTTTGGCTTAGACACGCTCTTGGTTCTAAGCGGTCACACCCAAGCCTCGCGATTAACAGAACTCGTAAAGAAGCTCGAAATCGAGCCTACTTTTTTTACGAGTTCTATTCTTAGCTGAGCCCGCCTACGAGATCTCTCAAATCGATGGCGTCGGCGGCGGGGAGATAGATCTCGACGGCCTCGTACTGCAAGCGCTTACACAAGCCATACTGAAAGAAGTGCTCGCCGAGATGCAGGACATAAACGAGCACAAAAAACCGATACACCTCTTTCAAAAAAAGGAGTTCATCCGCCTCGATGGGGTTCTTCTCATGATAGGCTTTTAAAAAAAGTTGAAACCGTGGCTCGAGGAAAATTTCGGGGGTATACGAAAACCGTGAAGTATCTCCCTCATCACGCACCACTCGACTCATAAAATAAAAATCGAGCGTTCGAGGCTCAATCCGAAACCAGTCGTAGTCCCACCGCGAAAAAAATCGAATCTGGCCGTGCTCTCGCTCGACTGAAAAGTTGGTGATGTTCCAGTCCACGAGCAATGGGATTTTTTTAAATCGGTGATAGCCCAAGCGTTCAGCGTTGCGAAAAAACGTCTCACAATGGCGCTGAATCAACGCCACTTGGCCTCTTGTAAAACCGTTGCCCTCACGCCACTCTGGAGCCGCCACGCGATCAAACAAGGCCGCAACATCTGAGCCCAAAGTCTTCCAGGTCGGATCGAGACCCGGTGTGCACTCCGCACTAACTCCATGAAAATCGGCCATCTCATGAGCGAGCCCCCGAATGTCGTTTTCATCTAAACGCCGAGGCAAAGTTTCGGCGATGCGGACTTCTCCATAAAAAACGACCCAGTTTGGCCCATCGCAATAGATATAGGGCTCACCCGATTTTTGAAGAACCGGAGCTAGAAAGTTCGAAAACCGAGATCCCTCAAGCTCAGCGATCCAACGGCTGATTCTTTGGTGGTCTTGTCGAAAATGAACGGCCGACCCGTACGTGACCAGTTTTGCAAAAACACAGGTATCGTCTTCTAAGACAATGCGGTAGACCCGATTGGTGGAGACCGCGGGGCTGGCATCGCGAAACTCAGCCGCTCGGCGTTGGTCTCCCAACCCTATCCATGCTTTGCGTATGATCTCGATGGACACTTTCCTGTGAGCCTCTCCGGTATGGCCTGATGGATGCTACCGCATCTGGTTGTATACATTCTATCGACGGAAAATCTCCGCATCCTATACTGCTGAAGTTGCTTGCTCAGTCTCGACTCCAGATCACTCAATGTGGCCCCCTTTCGAAACCTTGAGGAGAAAATGACACATGGAGAAAATTGATCATGTCGCTATCGCAGGCGCGGGCGTGGGTGGCTTAGCTCTGGCCCTGGGGCTGTACCGCGCGGGCATTCGGGTTTCGGTCTTTGAGAAATACTCCACCCCGCAAAAACACAATACAGGCTTTACGCTCTGGTCCTATTCAGTACGTCGATTGGCCGACTTCGGCTTCGGCCCAGATCAAATGGAAGAAGTTGGCGCCTCGATTGAATACACCGAGATCCGAAACCAAAGCGGACGCATCATCTCAAAAATGCCCGTCGGTGAAGTTTCGCGCTCGCTGGGGTCTGAAAGCTACGAAGTCAGACGGGCAGATTTGCTTCAAAAGATCGAAGACCAGCTGCCCGAAGGCACCGTCCGAAGAGGCCTTGCGTGTACTCATGCAGAAACGGAGAACGATCGCGCTTTTCTTGAACTTGAAAATGCAGAGCGAATCGAAGCCGACCTGGTCATCGGAGCCGACGGAATTCACTCCGCGCTCAGAGAAGTCATCGCCGGCCCCACCCCGTTGCACGAAAGCGGTTATCTCGGATGCTCGGCGCTCTGTGAAATTCCAGAAACAGCTCTGCCGAAAAACACACACATCGACATCTGGGGCCGTGGCGGAAAAGCGGGGATCTCGGAAGTGAGCCCTGGGCTCGCTCGTTGGTATCTCACCTGGAAGGCGAAAAAAGATGCCGAGAGGCAGACCAAAACACAGCTTCTCGCCGCGTACGCAGATTGGGGAGACCTCATCACACGAGCCATTGAGGCCACGGTGGAGGCCGATATTGTGCATCATACCTACGCCGACATCTCCGCCATTCCCACCTGGCATCGCGGGCGGGTAGCGCTGCTGGGCGACGCCGCTCACGCCACTACCCCCTTTGCGGCCATGGGCGCCAACATGGCCATCGAGGACGCAAGCGTACTCGTCGAAGCTCTCACCGAGAACCACCGAGTCGGCGATGCCCTGGCGATCTTCGAAGACTCAAGAAAAAAGCGAACCGAGGATGTCGTCGTCAAAGGTCGAAGAATGAGCCGACTCACACAACTCCACAGCCCCTTTGCAGCTTGGTTGCGTGATCAAGCTTTTCTACACATGCCCGCCGAGGACACCGAACGCGTCACCCGCGAAATGGCAAGCGGCGAAGGGTAACCGGGAAACCTCAATCAAGAGCAGTCTCAAGAGGAGAAATACATGCGAATCGGTCTTGGCATTGCGAGCACAGGCCCGCAATCCCGTCCCGCCACCCTTCTTGAATGCGCACGCGCTGTTGAAGACGCCGGATTTTCTGACGTGTGGCTCCCCGACCGAATCGCCGTGACTCCCGAAGAGAGCCCCGAGACCGGGCGCTGTCTCGATTCACTCAGTACTTTGGCCTGGCTCGCAGGACAAACGAAGCGTGTGGGACTCGGCATGTCGGCCTTAATTTTGCCCTATCGCCCCCCGCTCCTTACCGCCAAGACATTGGCCACCCTTCAAGACCTCTCGGGCGGACGGCTACTCATCGGCGCGGGGGTCGGCTGGAAACCTTTGGACTTCGAGGTGCTCGGCGTTCCCCGCTCGGAGCGAGGCCGTAGAATGGATGAAACTCTCCAGTTCATTCACCAGTGTTTCGAAGACGACATCATGACGGCCAACGGCCAGGACTTCATCTTCCTACCGCGGCCCCAAAAGCCACCCCTCTATATCGGCGGCGCCGGGGATCATGCGCTTCGCCGCACCATCAAGTACGGAGATGGCTGGATGCCCATGCTCCCCTGGTTTATCGACCGACCCGATACGGTCGCGGCCAAAGAACTCGCTCCCACGTGTGCACTGCTTCGCGAAATGGCCGAGGAAGCCGGGCGCCCAAGGCCCGAAGTGATTGTCGGCGTTGACTTTGACCCCAAGTCCGCCCAAGACCTCAGCGAGCGATTCGAACTCATGCAGGAGGCCGGAGTCGACGGCATCGTGACGGGCGCACCCTTTGAAGGGGCCGACGAGTTCAAACGCAATCTTGAGTTCTTATTCGAAAACCTACCTCGATGGGCAGCGCCGGCCCCTCAGACTTAAGGAAGAGAGCAGATCGGAATCGAGATCATGGAAGAAGCCGAGCAAACTCCGCCGCCATACCCCTCGACACTCGCGCAGAGAGCGCCCTCGCGTGAGACATCGGTGAGCGTCACAGATCCATCGACCAGTGTTTCGCCTTGGGCGATGATGACGTTCGGAGCGCATTGACCTTGAACTGCGTCCACCTGATTACAAAGGCTCACCTGCTGACCCACCACCGCTCGCCCACACGCAGCTCCGTCGACCAGAGAAACCTTCACGTTTCCAAAGCCCCCGCTACCCCCACTACTGCCGTCTCCACATCCCACACCAAAGAAGAAAGCCACGAGCGTCACCAGCATCCACTTCGTCATGCCCTTTTTGATCTTCAAAACATCTCCTTCTCAGTTCAATAACTCAATCTAGTCGATCACTGGATTCATCTAACAGCCTATAGCAGAACAACTCAAAGTACACGCTTCGCTATATCCCCCGCGCCTGTCTCCGAAAAAGACGTATCCAGACAACCATCGACATGAAGAGTTAGTGGCTTCAAATACAGCGCCGGATACTTCTGTCAAAGTCACTCCCCTGATAAAAAAGAGCTCTATAGGCGACATGCATCACATGCACATAAATAGCAAGAGAGCCATGACGGTGTTCTTGAGCGATCTCGCGATCTAGGAACCCTATTCGCTGACTCTGCAAGGAACCTCGTCTATCTTTTGATCTTTCGACGACTTCGAATATTCTTGACTGAAATCGCCTTTGAGGCCATGAGATGGAACGTGACTGAGAACAAAAAGAATTCACAACGTCTAAACACCCGCTCCGTACATGCTGGCTTCTCCGGTGACCCGGGTACGGGCGCCCTGAACCCGCCCGTCTTTTTGACAAGCACCTACGCGCAGGAAAGCCCAGGCGTCCACACTGGCTTTGTCTATGCCCGAACTCGGAATCCCACTCGAGACGCGCTTGAAGCGGCCATGGCCGAACTCGAAGGTGGCACGGACGGAATCGCCTATGGGTCTGGTTCAGCGGCCACGGCCTCCATTATTCAGCTCCTCGATGCGGGTGATCACGTGGTGAGCTTTGACGACGTCTACGGCGGGACCCGCCGTGTTTTTGAGAAGGTTTTTGCTCGGCAGGGGCTTTCCTTTAGTTTTACAGACCTCACGGTGCCAGGCGCCTTCGAGGCGGCTTGCCGACCCGAATCACGTCTTCTCTGGATCGAAAGCCCCACCAACCCCATGCTAAAAATGGCCGACATCGCCGACCTCAGCCGACGTGCCCATGCTCGAAACATGTGGGTGGTGGTAGACAACACCTTTCTCAGCCCCTATCTGCAAAACCCGCTGGCCCTGGGCGCCGATCTCGTAGTGCACTCCACCACCAAGTACCTCAACGGGCACTCGGATACCGTGGGCGGGGCGGTGGTGACTTCCGTGCCGGAGTTGGCCGAATCCCTGCGCTTTTTACAGAATTCGGTGGGTTCCATACCCGGTCCCATGGACTGTTATCTGTGTCACCGAGGCATAAAAACCTTAGCGGTCCGGATGGAACGGCACTGCAGTAACGCTCTTGAAATCGCACGCTTCTTAGAAACGCACCCGCGTATTCAGAGAACTCGATACCCATTTTTAAAGTCCCACCCACAGCATCAACTAGCTCTCACTCAAACTCGGGGTGGAGGGGGCATCGTGACGTTCGAAATGAACGGGAACCTCGAAAACGCACGACGATTTCTTGAAAGCGTTCGGATCTTTGCCTTGGCCGAATCTCTCGGTGGCGTTGAATCACTCATCGAGCATCCCGCCATTATGACGCATGCCTCGGTCCCGCAAAAAGTACGCGAAGAACTGGGCCTGTCAGATACTCTGGTGCGACTCTCCGTGGGCATCGAGGATGTTGAGGATCTCAAAGAAGATCTCGCTCAAGCGCTTGAGGCCGCCTACTAGGTCAGCCGACGATCCCGAGCACAACTCTGCTGGCCCATCAATCGTAGGGGTACCAGAAGTCCTTGGGCTCCGTACTAAAATCCCAGTGGACATGCTTTGTGGTACGGAAGGCATCGAAACCTTCCTGACCTAGTTCTCGGGCTCCGCCCGAAAGCCTCATTCCACCAAAGGGACCCGCGTAATTGTCTGTAAGCGGGTCGTTGATCCAAATGGTGCCTGCTCTCACGGTTTGAAAGAAGCGCTTCACGCGATGCGGATCACTGCTCAAAAGGCTGGCGCCCAGTCCAAATGGCGAATCGTTGGCCAGTTCAATCGCTTCGTCGAAGGAGTCGTAGACCATGAGCGGAATTGTCGGCCCGAATGTTTCCTCGGTCATGATCCTCATGGAATGGTCTACACCGCTTAAAACAGTTGGTTCGTAGAAAGCTCCCTGACTCAACCTTTCCGGTCGCCGCCCTCCCGTAAGGACTTGAGCGCCTAGAGAACGCGCTTCGTCAATCTGCGCCTCCACCTTGTCGCGAAAGCGCTCCCCAATCATGGGGCCAATGTCTGTTCCGGCGTCTAAGCCGTGTCCCAAACGAAGCGAGCGTACGTGCTCCACAAGCGCATCCTTCAACTCAGAGGCGCGTGAACTTGGAATGTAAACCCGCTCCGTAGAAGTACAAACCTGACCGCAATTCAGCAAAGCGGAGTAAGCCAGCGCACGCGCCGCTTTCTCAGGCTCTGCGTCCTCAGCGATCACCATGGGGTCCTTTCCGCCGAGCTCCAAATGAAGCCGCTTCATCTGGGGAGCCGCCACCGATGCGATGTGCTGCCCGGTCCCGAGGCTCCCCGTGAAAGCGATGACGTCCACGCCCGGATGACGGATCAGTGGGTCGCCGGCCTCAGCGCCCGTTCCTGTAATCATATTGACGACTCCGGGCGGCAGATGCGAAAGGCAATGCTCCACCAAATATAAGCTCGCCAGCGGCGTGAGCTCAGAAGGCTTGATGACGCACGTATTGCCCGCCGCCAGCGCCGGAGCAATTTTCCAGGCCAACAACATGATCGGGTAATTCCAGGGGGTGATACACGCCACGACACCGTAGGGTTCTTTCAAGGTGAAATTAAATTGACTGGCATCGCCTGGGGGCAGAACCTGCCCCACTTCGTGACGACCGAGTTCCGCATAATAATCGAAGGTATTCGCAGACCACTCAATTTCCTCTTCATTCTCCGAGAGCGGTTTCCCTTGCTCTCGAGTCAAAATCTCCATGAGGGCTTTTTGATGCTCACGCATACGGTTCGCTACCTCATGCAGCAAGCCGGCTCGGTCGTTGGCCGTGGCTCTTGACCACCCCGCAAAGGCACCTGCGGCCGCCGAAACCGCTGCGTCGACGTCTTGCTCCACAGCCTCGGGGACCCCGTCAAGAACCTCGCCATTCGCGGGATCACGCACCTCTCGAACACGCCCCGAAACGGAATCACTGAACTGCCCACCGATCCACATCCTTTTCATTTCATCTTCCCCAAAAAAAAATTGTAATCAAACAAAACGAAAAGCCTGGGCTCGAACACCCCAAAGACCAACCCTGCAAAAAGATCTCGATTTAGCTCTCCACACTGGAGCCAAAATACTCAAAAACGTCAAAAAGCGAAAAAATGGCCTCGGATCCCTGATTCTCGGCGACCCCCATGGCCTAAAATCACCACTCTGATCTCAAATCAAATCGGCCAGCGAAGCTCTGGCCGCCCCCTAGACGGTCGAGCCCAGAGAAGAAAAGTCTCCCCTCGCGCACCCTGGACCCACTCCCTATTCTCAGAGTCCCTTTTACCGAAACATTATGAACCGAAAGACTTCTTTAAGTCACGCGCCGAGAAAGGCCCTGCTCATGGATGAACTCAACGTCACAAAGACCTGTCAGATTTTGAACAATATTATGGAGTACGAATTGGCCGGTGTCGTGCGATACACCCACTACTCCCTCATGGTGGCAGGCCCTTACCGGATCCCCATTGTCGAATTCATGCAGGGTCAAGCCTCGGAGTCACTCCTGCATGCGCAAAAGGCAGGTGAGATCATCACCGGACTCGACCAGCACCCGGAGCAGCGAATCGCTCAAATCGACGAAACTCATAACCATGAGATTCATGCGATTCTCGAAGAGAGCCTGGATCACGAGGTCCGATCACTCGACTTGTACAAAGACCTCCTTGAAACCGTCGAAGGCGCCAGCATCTATCTTGAGGAATATGCACGGACGATGATCGGGCAAGAAGAGCTTCATGTGATGGAATTGCGAAAAATGCTCCGAGACTTCGCGATTTAACATGAAAGAACGGCTCGACATCTGCAACGGCAAGCATTGCCGAAAGTACGCCAAGGCGAATAAAAAGCTGGCGGAACTGGCGGAAGATCATATCGAAGTCAAGCGATCACGATGCTTGAAGGTCTGTAAGAAAACACCCGTGATTGTTTTGCGTCATGGAAAAAAGAAAGAAGTCTTTCAAAAGATCCGGGACGGACGATCCCAGTTGGCTCTCGTGCGTTATCTCGAAACCGGCAAGATGTCAAAGAGACTCAAAGAACACCTCCACGCCAAATCTTAATTCAGTGGATGGCGCGTTCGGTACGGTATTGACCTTTCGAGAAGACGTCAAAAAATCGATCGAGCAAAGGGTGGTCAATGGGTTTTCCAGAGAGATCTTCTTCTAAATTTCTCTCAGCCACATAGGTGGTGTGCTTCGCTTCATGAGGAAGGACATGATACCAAGGCTTATCTTTGGGTGGAGAGGAGCGGGCCACCTGTGTGTACCACTCCTCACTGCCTGAGAATTGAGCATCCACGTCCACCACGACGCCCCGATAACCAAAGCGTTTATGGCAAATTGTTTGCCCAACCCCAAACTTCGCCTCACTCCCAGACATCTATTGCCCTCAGCCACAAAGAAGATGCCTTTCGACCTCCCCCCTCAATCACAAATACAATCTACAGAAAGAGATTTCAGACGCGCTCGATGATAATCGCTGGCGCCATACCGCCACCGGCGCACATGGTGATCAAGGCCCGCTTCTGATCTCTGCGCTCGAGTTCATCAAGCGCAGTCCCGATCAAGATTGCCCCCGTCGCACCAATGGGATGTCCCAGCGCCATCGCGCCCCCATTCACATTCACTTTTTCACGATCGAGTTTAAGATCACGCATAAACTTTTCTGAAACCGTGGCAAACGCTTCATTGACTTCAAAAAGATCAATGTCGTCTATCGTGAGACCTGCTCTCGCAAGGACCTTGCGGGCTGCTGGAACCGGAGCGTTCAACATCAGTGTCGGGTCGTCGCCCATATTCGCCGTTGCCACAACTCGCGCACGCGGCGTCAGGCCGTTTGAATTTGCATATTCCGCACTCGCAATCAAAATCGCCGCGGCACCGTCCACCACACCCGAAGAATTTCCAGCGTGGTGAACATGGACGATATCGAGATCAGGATATTTTTGCTTCATCAGCTCTCGATAGGTAGGCGCCCCTTCCTCATGACGGTAATCCGCAATCTTCGGAAAGCTCGGCTGCAGGGAGGCCAGCGATTCAGCCGTGGTCCCCGGACGCGGAAATTCTTCTTTGTCTAACGCGAGCGTGCCGTCGAGGTTGTGAACCGGAACCACACTTTTATCAAAGCGTCCTTCTTCGATGGCCACTGCCGCTCGGCGCTGAGACTCTGCCGCGTGAGCATCCAGAGCTTCACGCGAAATCCCCTCCAGAGTGGCGATGGCATCCGCGCACACTCCCTGATGAGGCTGCGGATGCAGTTCCTGGAGATGCATATTGTTCGCACCCATAGGAAGCATCCCTTTTTTAGGAAGAGACATCATCTCTGTCCCGCCCGATATCACAAGATCTTCCATTCCCGCCATCACTGCGTTCGCGGCAATATTCGTGCTCGTAATGCCAGAACCACAGAAACGATCCAGCGTGACGCCGCTCGCCTTTGTGTGATAACCCGCATCAAGGGCAGCCATACGGCCCAAGTCGCCCGACTGCTCGCTGACTTGAGAACTCGTCCCCCAGACGATGTCATCCACATCGGCGGTATCGAGATCGTTGCGTTGTTGGAGGGCACGGAGAACCGTTGACCCCAAATGCTGTGGATGGAGGTGAGACAAAGCCCCTTTGCCTCGCTTCCCGATTCCGCGGGGCGTTCGGCAGGCATCAATAATAAAGGCTTCGGGCATCATCTTCTCCTCAGAATGGGTTTAAATTTTAGGAGCCGAATATAACGCAATCCAACATCCGAGACCGCCCGGGCAGATCGGACCCTTGAGCCGCTGTGAGATGCTCTCGGTGGCCGAGCCGCAACTGAGCTAATCTCGACCTCTATGGCGAAAATCAAGAATCCACCGAATCAACTCGTCCACTCTGAGCCCCGTTTGCTGGGCCCAGACGCCATCCCCATTGGCCCCCTGGCCTTGGGCACTTGGCGAATGGTTTCCACCGACCTTCGGGCCAACACGCTCCTCATCGAAACGGCACTCGATACGGGTCTCAACTTAATCGATACGGCCGATGTCTACGGCCTCGATCACGGAGGAGTCCGGTTTGGTCAATGTGAAGAACATCTGGGAGCCGTGCTCAGCGCGACTCCGTCTCTTCGAGATCGAATGTTTCTGGCCAGCAAAGGGGGAATCCGGCCCCCAGTCCCCTACGACTCGAGTCCAGAATATATAAGGCAAGCCGTCGAAGCTTCTCTCGCTCGCCTTCAAACCGATCGCATTGATCTCTGGCAGATTCACCGGCCAGACCTCTATACACATCCGGCGGACCTCGCTGGTGTTCTCGATGATCTGCATGGCGAAGGCAAAATCAAACACGTCGGCGTTTCTAACTTCACCGTTGATCAACATGAGGCTCTCGCTTCATATCTTCAACAACCGATCGTGAGTACTCAGCCCCAATTCTCTGTGGGACACCTTGAGCCTCTGCGTGATGGCACTTTTGACCGAGCCATGCGCGACCGACTTGTTCCTCTCGCGTGGAGCCCCCTGCTGGGAGGTCGACTCCTGACTGGAGAAGGACTCCGTCCTGAACTGCTCACCACACTCGATGGACTGGCCCAACGCGAACAAACAGACCGGACCGCTGTGGCCATCGCTTTCGTGCTGGCTCATCCCGCCCGACCCGTCGTTCTCCTCGGCACTCAAACACCCAAGCGCCTCAGTGAAGCTGTCGCTGCATTATCGGTGAGCTTAGACCGGACCGATGTGTACGAAATCATTGTGGCCAGCGAAGGCCAACCCCTGCCATGAACAAAAAAGACAGCCTAGAGGTCGCATGGTTTGCAGCGCTGTGCGACGACGATTACGAGTTCTTGGGTGTTCCGAATCCAGACCTAAAGAGTTCGTGGTCCCACTGCTCGGAAATCGTAAAGTCCGCCGATCGTCTTGGTTTTGACAACGTTCTTTTGCCCTCGGGATATGAACTCGGCATCGACGCCACTTCCTTTGCGGCGGCTGTGGCCACTCAAACGGAAAAAATTCAACTTTTGCTCGCTGTGCGCATGGGTGAAATGTGGTTGCCTCAACTCGCTCGTCAGCTGGCGACCATCGACCAGATGGCAAACGGCCGGCTCCTAATTAATATTATTTCAAGTGATCTTCCGGGAGCGCCGCTTGAATCCGGCCCGCGATATCAACGAACTCGAGAATGGATGCTTGTTCTTCGTGCTCTTCTCAACGGACAGCCGGTGGATTTCCAGGGTGACTTCGTTCAACTCAGCCTCGACCCTCCTCGAGTTCGAACCGTTTCGGGACACTCTCCTCCCTTTTATTTTGGTGGATTCAGCCCCGACGCAAAAGAAACGGCCGCCGAGCATGCGGATGTTTTCCTGACCTGGCCCGACACAATCGCCGGAGTCTCCTCCACCGTAGAAGAAATGCGCGAACGGGCTTCTCGTTATCACCGAGAACTCAAATATGGACTCAGAGCCCATGTTATTGTGCGGGAAACAGAAGATGAGGCGCGCTCCGCGGCAGTCCGATTGCTCTCAAAGCTCGACCCTGAAGAGGGTGAAAAAATTCGCAAAAGATCTCTTGATACCGCCTCGGTTGGAGTGGCCCGTCAAAACGAACTGAGAGAATCCGCCTCCAAAGATGGTTTCGTCGAAGAAAACCTGTGGACGGGTGTGGGGCGGGCTCGCAGCGGTGCCGGAGCAGCTATCGTCGGAAACCCTGAGCAAGTACTCGCAAAGATCCATGCCTATCGAGACATAGGCATCAACGCTTTTATCCTCTCAGGCTACACACACATGGGTGAAGCCGACCTCTTTGCCCGATATGTGCTCCCCGACCTTGAACACGGCGCCCTGTACTCAAACTCCTCCACACAACCCGACTGACCCTAAAATACTCCCTCGGCCCGGGGTCGTCTCTCTTGACCTGCGAAGACGGCGAGGGAGGCCGGCGACAGAGACAAAAAAGCCCCGAGCCAGCTTGCCCTCTTTCACTGCCGCCAGGCCATCAATCCGCTGATACCGATGGGGCTAAGCCTTGGAATCCAAATCCCGTTGACGCCGACATGAGGCGTATCGTACCATCGCGAGCGTACGTAAATGCGGGGACGACACCTCGCTGAGCGGGACGCCTCTCGGACGGCCACTCGTTTAGGAAACAGCCTCAGACATAGCATCGATCGCGAAACTCTGTTGAGATCACAAGGAGCCACATGCATCCCTCCATTCATGCCCAATCGAATCCCGAAAAAATTGCTTGCCTCATGGCCGGGAGTGGCCGAAGTCTCACCTATCGCGAGCTTGATGAACGATCTAACCAAGCCGCTCAGCTTTTCTACTCTTTGGGCCTGCGACGCGGGGACCACATCGCTCTCTGTCTCGAAAATCACGAAGAGTTTTTTGTGATCTGCTGGGCGGCCCAGCGCAGCGGTCTGTACTTCACCACTGTTAGCTCAAGACTGACTCCTCCCGAAGTCGAATATATAGTCGACGACTGCGAGGCTCGCGTCTTCATCACATCCCAGGCGAAGCGAGACATTGCCGAAAGCCTCGCCAACCTCTGCCCGAACCTCCTTGCGCGGTACATGATTGAGGGAACAACCGATCAGTATGCGTCCTGGGAGGAGGCCATCGCCCAGCACTCCAAGACGCCTCTCGATGAACAGTCAGAGGGTGCCGCCATGGTCTACTCATCGGGCACCACAGGCCGACCAAAAGGCGTTAAGCATCCTCTATCCGAGAACCCCATCGACTCCTCCACCCCCATGGTCGAAGCCCTTAAGCTGCTCTACGGCGTCAACGAAGATTCGATTTATCTCTCTCCCGCACCGCTCTATCACGCTGCACCTCTCACGTGGACTCTCGCTTGCCAGCGCCTAGGCGTAACTATCATTGTGATGGAACAATTCGATGCCATACAATCATTGGCTCTCATCGAAAAACACAAAGTCACCCACAGCCAGTGGGTTCCCACCATGTTCGTTCGCATGCTTAAGCTTCCCGAAGAAGACCGCGCGCACTTCGATGTATCAAGCCTAAAGGCCGCCATCCATGCAGCGGCTCCCTGCCCCATTCCTGTAAAAGAAGCCATGATTGAATGGTGGGGACCCGTCATTTATGAATACTACGCCGGGAGCGAAAGTAACGGGTTTTGCGCACTTGATTCCAACGAGTGGCTTGAGCACAAGGGATCCGTGGGACGCCCCCTCACCGCCATCGCTCATATTCTGACCGATGAATTTAAAGAAGTCCCCACCGGTGAAGCAGGGACTATTTACTTTGAGAGCGACGTGAAATTCGAGTATCACAACTCGCCCGAAAAAACGGCCGACAGTTTAAGTCCTCAAGGCTACTCGACGTTGGGCGACATTGGCTATCTCGACGAAGACGGGTTCCTTTATCTCACCGATCGTAAGTCGCACATGATCATTTCGGGAGGCGTAAATATCTACCCTCAAGAAACTGAAAACATTCTCATCACACACCCGAAGGTGGCCGACGCAGCCGTGATTGGCGTCCCCAACGAAGACTTTGGCGAAGAGGTCAAAGCCGTGGTCCAGCTCATGGACAGCAGTCAAGCCAGCGACGAACTCGGCCAAGAATTGATCGCGTTCTGCCGAGAACAAATCGCCAGTATTAAATGCCCGCGTTCCGTGGATTTTGAAGAGGAACTCCCACGGCACCCAACGGGCAAGCTCTACAAGCGCTTGCTTCGAGATCGCTATTGGGGGAAGAAAGACAGTCGCATCGTCTAATCGCCTCGTCTAAAAAGGCCTATTCGGGCTGAAGCTCGGACGAAGTCAACCGATGCGGTCGCTAAACCCCTTCGAGTTTATGAACCATCTTCCACAGTCGACCAGGAAACCAGCGGCGGAAACGCCAACTGGTTTTTGTCCCTCGACCCGGAAAGACCCATAGGCTGTTCTTCTCCAAAGTCACCTCGATGGCGTCGAGTACATCCTGGGGCTCGATGGGAGGCGCCGAATCAAACGTCTTCGGCCAAACGTTGTCTTCCGCCTGCTGAAGAAGCGGCGTCGCGACAGGCGGAGGACATACACATGCAAAACGGACCCCGCTGTTTTGATTCTCGTGATAAAGCACCTCAGCAAAGGCAACCACTGCAAACTTAGAGGCGTTGTAAGCACCTAGGTAAATAACAGGAAGCCAGCCAGCCATTGATGCAAAATTGATAAAATCGCCGCGCCCTCTTTCGATCATTCCCGGAAGCGTAAACTTCGCCACATTGACGACACCCCCGTAATTAATGTCCATAATTTTTTGAATCACTGCGAGATCTTGATCCATAAGTCGACCTGTGGGCATGATGGCTGCTGCATTATAGACCCGGTCAATTGGACCCAGTTCTTGCTCACAGCGCTCAACGGCTTGCTGAACAGAAACCGGATCAGTCACGTCGGTGGGGAGGGTTAAGATTCCGTCGTAGCCGTCCGCCGTTTCTTTTAATCCATCCACGTCAACGTCCAGTGCGGCCACTTGCTTTCCCTGCGACGCAAGGTTCCGAGCCGCAAGTCGTCCCATCCCACTGCCACCGCCCGTGATCAATGCCACTTTGCCAGAGAAGGCCATTTTGTTTTCTCCTTTTTAGCCCGAAACAAGGTGCATCGGACCGTTCCACGTTATCGCGATTCTCTGCGATGCGCTGTCGCCCTCTACACAGGGCTCTAAGAACGTCCATCGGCAGATCAGAAGTTGACTCGAAGCTTCAGCTTCAAGCGCTGAATGACCCTAATCTTCCTGATGATAGGTTTTGCTGATGATCTTCCAATCCGCATCGATGCGAATCAGATGGAAAAAATCGATAAAATTTGTTCCCAAAAAACCCGTTTCCACAAGTTTCGCGGTGGCCACATTTCCCGTGACATCGATAGACTCAATTTCCGCACGGTAGGCGGAATCGTTTTGAGAGGAATCCATGCCCGCAACTTCCTCAAAGAACGGCTCGGGCGAACCCATCCCGAGATGGCCTTGAAAGTAGCCACTCATCAGCGCATCCGGGTGAAAAATCGAGCGAAGAAGCTCGACGTCCCCTTCGCTTCCGCGGATGTAGAGATGAATGACGTCTCTGACTGCAGCGAGATCTTCGATTTGTTGTTTCATGTGATCCTCTCTGATTGCGTTCAAAATTGCCGGAAAACAGTTTGCGGCTATGACACGAAATTCAAAAAGCGACCTTACACCTTCGACCACTTACGGTATAGCTTAAAAAACTGGGGCCTAATCGCTCTGGGCATCCTGAATTGGAGGAACGAGACATGACAGACCTGATTGCCGAAGAGGCGCTCCACGCGTATGACCTTTACGTCGCCACACGTGATGAGATCGACAAGGGCCAAGAGTCATGGTCGGCACTCGCCGACTACTTCACCGAAGATGCCGCCTACATCGATCCTGCCTGGGGACGAATCGAAAGCCGTGAGGGAATCCGAAACTTCTTCGAAGTCTCGATGACTGGGCTCACCGGATACGGCTGGTCAACGCCGGAGAACTGGACGATGGCCCAGGGAGCACGTCTGGTCAGTCAGTGGGATCAGATTCTGGGACATCGCGAGAACGGAACGCCCTGGTTGGTCTCTGGCCTTTCCATCTTGTACTACGCCGGCGACGGTCTCTTCTGCTACAGCCACGACATGCTCAACATGACCCATGTGGGTCAGACCATGCGGGATATGAACTGGAAGCCCATAGTCGCCCTTAATTCACCGCCCCTGAAGCCGAACAGAGATGTCTCCCTGCCTTCCGCCTGGGCCCATCTAGCCGCCTGATTCGTCTGAAAGGCAGAGCCGGCTTGAGAAAGAGATCACTCCCCCCGCTCAGAATTTGATGGGGATTAAATTCGCCGAGGTCAGGCCTCTCACCGAGACCTGAGACGGAATCTCAATCAAAAAGATCGACGACAGTCTTACGTCCGACCGCCTTGAGCATCCCGCGATTCGCGGTGCCAATGTGCTTGCGCCAATGCGCCTCAGCCCCCTCGGCATCTCTGGCCTCGATCAGGTCCACGAGCTTTTCGTGGGATCGAAAAGCACGAACCATGGGAACCGTATGACGACCCCGAGACAGGGCCAGCTCCGCATGGGACTCGATGATGTCGTGGAGCATGCCCACGACAAGAGTCAGCGTCTGGCTCCCGCTTAGCTCAACGAGCAGTTCATGGAAGCGGGTAGAAAGTTCCCCAAAAGCGGGCCCATCATTCTGAGCGTCCTTTTGCAGCTCCAAATGGCTCCGTAGCGCTCGAATGTCTTGAGCACCGCAGGATCGGGCCAAACGACCCACCACCGGAGGTTCGATCAACAAACGCGCAGCCTGCACGTCCTCCACAGTCGTCCCAGCGTATTGCAGCAGCAGGCCCGCATAGCGTGCGGCCACGCGAACATCTGGAGCGTGGACCCTGGCTCCACCACGAGAGCCCCGTGTCACGAAGATCAGGGACTCGACTTCAAGAATGCGAAAGGCTTCTCGCAGCGTCGGCCGAGATACACCGAACTCCACCATCAAATCTGCCTCGGACGGCAAGGGATCATTCGGCTTCAATTCGCCGCGCACAATCTGACGCCGGATGTGTCCGGCCACCAATTCGGCTGTCTTCGGAACTCGCACAGAGGGTCTTGAGCCGATCCCAGAACGATTGCCAACCTTATCTAATTCAGTTTTCGCCAACGTTTGCCCTTTTTCCTAAAAGATCTACCTCATTGTAGTGGAAAGCAGCAATGCTCGCCCTGCTCTTTTCCACTTGGTGGCAGAAGAATCACCAGCATGGCCATTCCACGCAGGAGGGCCACCCAGGAGGCGGTGGCTCAGGCCCAGATGCCCAAAGCCAGAAAGCCCAAAGCGGAAACGGCCGCTGCCAAAATCGCATACGGAATCTGGGTCTTCACATGAGCCAGGAGGTTACAGCCGCTACTCGATGCAGCGAGCACCGATGCATCCCCATAGAAACACGCATGAGAACCAAAAGCCCCGGCCGAAATCACAGCCCCGAGAACCAGAGGCATTGGCACGTTCATCGAAGAGGCAAGCGGAACGACAATGGGAAGACTCACGGCATAGACGCCCCAGAAAGAGCCCGTCGAAAACGTGATGACCGAGAGGGCCAGAAAAACTACGGCGGGGAGAAAGGCACTGACCATGAAGGGCTTGAGACTCTCGATCACGAATTCCGTGAGACCCAGTTCCTCGTTGACCTGCCGCAGGCCAAACGCCATCACCACAAGGGCCAGCGGATACACCATAGACTGGAAACCTTTGAAGAAGGCTTCCGAAATCTCCTTGGGGTTCAGAACGCGCTGCGCAGACAAGCTCACCACAGTAAAGACCACGCCGATCATCACTCCTCTGAGAGCGTCTTCCAGAATCCAGGTCGCTGCGATCAAAACCAAAAGAGGAAGAATAAAATTGACCACGCGGGGTGAATTCGGGATTTCGTCCTGGGGGAAAGTCTCTTCCCAAGAACTTGACTCGGGCGGCGCAAGAGTCCCGCTTGCGGCCCGCGCCTCAGCGCGCCGCATGGGACCGAGGTTGGGAATCAGCCCCAGCGCCACAAGAGGCACAAGCAGAACAGCCACCCAGGCGTAAAGGATGTAGGGAATGGCGCTGATATAGACGCTCATTCCCTCGCCCACAGGAGCCGCTTCAACCCCTTCCAGCAGCCCCGCGACAAAGAACGCCCAAGTGCTCAAGGGAGCCAGAACACAGATCGGCGCCGCCGTGGAGTCCACCACGTAGGCCAGCTTCTCCCGCGACACACCGTACCGGTCCGTTACCCGCTGCATGGCGCCCCCTACCGCCAAGGCATTCAAATAGTCATCGAGAAAAATAACGAGACCCATAAACCAAGTCGCCAAGAGCGCGCCCGAACTGCTCCTCACACGAGATGAGACGGCTTCCCCGAAGGCCTTCGTCCCCCCGGAGCGGACCAAGAGACCGATAAAAGAACCAAAGAGCCCCACGACCAGAATGATCCAACCCACTGTCTCATTCTGCATCACCTTCAGCATTGAATCCGCAAAAGCGTTGAAGAAGTCCGTTCCGCTGATCAGCATCCATCCAACTAGAGTTCCGCCCAACAGGGCTTCAAAGGTCCGCTGGGTCATCAGTGCGATCACGAGTACCGAGACCGCCGGAATCAAGCTGACCCAACTCGCAGATTCAACCAGCGGCAGCATCGTAGGCCCCCAAGGTGTTCACGACGTTGACACCGATCTCTTCCACCGCGTACCCCCCTTCCAGAACAAAGAGCACAGGCAGTCCCAGCCGCGCAATGCGCTCGCCCAGTCGGCTGTAGTCCGTGCTCTCCAGTAGGAAGTGGGAAATCGGATCGCCCTTATAGGCGTCCACACCCAATGAAACCACGACGAGCCCTGGCTGGTACTCGGTGATTCCACGCAAGGCTTCGTCTACGGCTTCGAACCAAAATTCAGCCGTAGTCCCCCATGCCAATGGAAAGTTCCGGTTCAAGCCCCTCCCCTCGCCCGAGCCGCATTCATCAGCAAACCCAAGGAAATAGGGAAATTCCTGATTCGGATCACCATGAATGGACTGGAAGAAAACATCCGACCGGTCATAGAAGATGGACTGGGTACCATTCCCGTGGTGATAGTCTACGTCGAGAATGGCTACTCGGTCACCGATCTGATCGATAAAGGACTGCGCCGCGATGGCCGCGTTATTGAGGTAACAATAGCCACCGCAGAAATCACCGGCCGCGTGATGGCCCGGAGGACGCACGAGAGCAAAAGCCCCGCCCCGCCCGGATTGAATCCGGTCCAGCGCCGTCAAGGTCGAATCCGCTGCTTCCGTGGCGGCCTCCCATGTTCCTTCGGTGATCGGCGTTGCGGCATCCATGGAGTAGAAACCCATTCGTCCATCGATGGAGTCCGGCACACGCTGCGACAGACTTCGAACAGGCCAATTGATGGGAAGTGCATCCGTGTCGCCGTGCACAACACGCCAATCCGACCAGGCCGTTCGCAGAAAGTCTAGATAGGACTGAGAATGGACGCGGCGCAACGGCTCAAGGCCATGGGCCTCAGGAGAAAGCACGTCCCCAAGAGATCGAGCCCTGACCTGGTCAAGAACCAGTTGGGCCCGCTCCGGCTTCTCAAAGCACGGCACGAGATCACCATCGTAGAGTTCCACACGCCCCGCATGTCGAATATGCTTCTCGCCATAGATAATATCCAAGCAATCACGCTCCCTAATCTAAAGAAGGACCTACTCGAAAACCTACGACGCCTGCTCTCCGACGGCCCGCCACGCGGCATCAATCGCGGCATTCATGTTCGGCATGGCTTCCGAATCCGAATTAGCAATGGAGATCCGCCCGAATTGGGCCCTCCCGATTTCGTGAGGCGCTTGCCCCTCATCCCAGTCTGGATCTTCCAGAGACAGATAGGCGTAACTATAGCCATGGGGGATCCGGTTCAGCGAGATGGCCCGAATGTCACGCTCGTGATCGAAGCCGTACTTGCCCAAAACGCCTTGAAGTTGGGAACGAATCTTCTCCTCATAGGATTCAAAAGAGGTCGTATAGACGGCGCGACGACCGCGTCGGAATAAATCCCGAGCCGGTACACCCGGCTGGGCGGGAGTGGGACTCGACATCATAAACAACACAACGGGATCATCCGGCCCGCGAGGCGGCTCAAAGCCACCACACGCATTGGGAGGAGCTGTCGAGAACATCTGGAACGTCTCGCCGGGACACGTCGTTCGAGTCAAACCCCATTTTGCGACGGCATGACCGTTATCGAGAAGAACATTGGCGTAGACAAAAGGAATCTTGACGCCATATCGAAGGGCTTCCTTCTGTGTCTCTGGGAGTTCCGGGCACACATGTGGAATCAAACCGTTGTAACAAGCGAGAATGACGTGATCGGCACTGACCCGAAGAGGCTTATCCCGACTCACGTAGTCGACCTCGACCTTCCCCTGGCCATCTTCCCGAACTCCGACCACAGTGCTGTTCAGTCTAATCCGCGTACTTTGGTCCTCTCCATCGAGTGCTTCGTAATCAAAACGACTGACGGCCACATCTTCAAAACCCTTACTCTGAGGCGCCACCGAGGGAATCATCTTGAGAACCATCAACCTGGCTACCGTCGCATTGCCATCGGCAAACTGATAAATCTCCATCAAATTGGGAAGCAGACTCAACGCCAATGAGTCGGCTACTTCTCCCAGCCAGCCCATGCCTTTTAAACCAGGAGCTCCGGTTTGAAGGGCTTCCAGAACGCTTACGTTCCACCCGGTCATACCGCCGTAGATCTGAATCTGCGCATTCAACAAGGCGATGGCTTCCGGCCCGAGATCAACGCGCTCGGTCAAGAACTGATTGTAGGAGTGCGTCTTGGCGTAGTCGTACTTCTCAAAAAGAGAAAGGTCATCCAAGAAATCATGATCCCCTCCGAGGAAGGCGATCAACTTCTCCTGCTGATCACTCGAAAGAGGCAAAGCACGAACCGCTTCCTTGTACTCTCCTTTGCCATGCATGAAGTAGGTCCAATTTCCGCCCACAGTGACGTGCCCGTCTGGGCCGGCCATCGAGATTCCGTTATCTGCGGTCAGGTCCGACAGGCCATGAGGCTCGGTCATTCCCTGGCTTACCTCGTCGAGGTCAATCCCGAGATCCCGGATCAAGTCGCTCGCGGCTTCGCTGTAACTTGAAGGATTCTCCAAATTCTGGGCTCCGCCCAGACTGATGAGCATGCGTCCTTCATGGTGGAATTCATTTCGCTTAGCGTGGCCGCCGAAATCATCGTGGTTATCTAGGATAAGAATCCGCGCATCAGGCCCCATTCGCTTGGCATAGAACCAAGCGGCCGCCAACCCACTGATCCCAGCGCCCACCACAACGAGATCGTAGTGTTCGTCCAGGGATTCATAGTGGTCGGGCTTCTGTCCTCTCCAGGCCAGAGCATGAGCGACCTCGTACGATCCGGGATGACTGCCCCTCTCTCCCGTCAGGGAAGGTGGATACGCTCCGGCCACTGGAAAGTCGAGCGCTCCCGGCCCATGGGCGGCCCACAGACTCCACGGCGAAAGGAGACCTGTGCTGGCCGCTCCAATCGCAACGCCGTTCATGAAATCACGACGGGTGATTCGAATCGACATAACGCTCTCCTAAATACCATTTTACATGTCAATTGACATGCTGTAGGATGTATTGCCTCAAGTCAACCGCGTCGCAGCAAAGCGAAATGACTGAGAAAAGAGAACGGATTTGAGAGGACGCACCCGGCTCATCGCGGACAGCGGCTGCATCGTCCTTCTTTATATAGTTCGGTAAAAAGTCATGAGCACAGGGCTAAAATACGAAACTTCGGACATCGCGAGATCGATCCGTTGGAGAGTGGGTTTAAAGCGAGCTTCAGGACCCATGGAGCCCGAGATCCACCTCCTCCACCGAGGAGGGAAAACCATCTCCGCGCTGGATTGGGGCGGCCGAAATCCCGTGCTCCTCATGCTGCACGCGGGCGGTCTCTGCTCAGGCGCATTCCAACCTCTCGCCCTGCGTATCCGCCACTTTTGTCGACCCATCGCGGTGGACCTCCGCGGGCACGGCGGATCCTCACCGCCCATAAAAAAATCTGAGTTCAGTTACGAGACTCTCGCGAGTGATGCGCTGTCCATGCTGGACGCCCTCGGCGTCCAGTCCGCTTACGGTTTTGGCCACTCCCTGGGAGGCGGGGCGCTCCTACGTGCGGCCATCAAGCGGCCAGGCTTCTTCGAAGGGCTGATGATCTGCGAAGGGGCAGCCGCCCCGATGGAACCAGAGATATTAAACCGAAGAGTTCGAGGGCTTTATGAGAACGCAGCCAAACGCCGGAGCGTCTGGCTGAACAGACAAGAACTCATTTCACACTATCGCCAGAAGAGGCCTTTTGACCGCTTCACACTTGAATCTCTCCGGGCCTTTGCTCAATGGGGCCTTTCAAAAAGAGAAGACGGACAATTTGAGCTCAGCTGCTCAGCAGAAACGGAAGCGGGTTACCACGCCGCCGCCTTATGGAACATGAGAGCGGACGGGCTCGAGCAAAGACTGGCCGAGATTCCTGCTGCGGGTACGCACTGCACCCTGCTGCGAGGCCTCCAAAGCCCATTCCCCGAGGAGTCTCACCAAGCGCAGATTGAAGCTCTTAAGGCCGAATCGGTGCATATCGATGCAGGCCACTTCCTTCCACAAGAAGAACCCGCCCTGGTCGCCGAAGTGATCAAGAGCCGGATGGGCGTTTCACCCGATCAAAGCGGATGGGCAAAAAGGGACCACCTGCAAACAGACCCCGTTGGCCCAACCCACCGCGTCCCTAACGTCTACATTGACCGATCCTGAAGGAATTCTCTTCGGAAAGCGGGTATTTTCATGATCACACGACGAGACTTCTTGAACGGCGCGGCCGTCACCGTCGCGGCAGGAGCGACCCTTGGCCCCAAGGACCTCCTGGCCATGGGCAGCAAGAAGCCAGCAAGCAATCTTCCCTCCGCGGGCGACTACCCGCCCGCCCGTACGGGATTGCGGGGCAGCCATGAAGGCTCATACGAGGTCGCCCATTCCCTGGCTTGGCGGGGAGAAAAACCGGCCCACTACACCCCGCTCCAGGAAACCTACGACCTGATCATCGTGGGAGGCGGAATCAGCGGACTCAGCGCAGCCTACCTCTATCAGCAGCAGGCCGGAACCGACAAGAAGATCCTGATCCTCGACAACCACGATGACTTTGGAGGGCACGCGAAACGCAACGAATTCGAGGCCGGAGGACGCACGCTTCTTGGGGTCGGAGGCAGTGTGAATCTCGAAACTCTGTCCTTCAGCGACACAGCGGAACGCGTGCTTGGGGAAGTCGGCCTCGATCTCGAACGCCTTGATGCCGCTCGCGAGCCCGGTTACCTGCTCTCGGATGTCGATGCGCAAGCTGGCTATTTCCTGAACCAGGACACCTACGGACAGAACCGGATCGTTCATGGAGACTGGGCCAACGCCTGGCGGGGAGGCTCACAGTGCCGACCGCTCGTGAACGCCCTGGGCCTCCCCTCAGAACAACAGGAGCGTCTGATTGCCGTGGCCGAGGGCAAAACAGACTTGCTTGAGCATCTCTCCATCATGGAGACAAAGCAGTATATCGAAAGTACTCCCTACGAAGAATTCCTCCGTCAGAAGGCCGGCCTCTCAAACGAAACCATCCAACTCTTCGACCCGTACCATAAGATCTTCATGGGGTTTGGGACGGACTCATCCTCCGTAGGCGAAGCCCTCCTCCTGGGCTATCCGGGCATGCGGAGCGTGGGAACCCTGGGCAAAATGGGAAACTACCTGCTCGGACGCGCTAAAGAGTACATACGACTTCCCCTCTTCCCCGACGGCAACGCGTCCATTACACGCATGATGGTGCGGAGGTTGATTCCCAGTGTCGCTCCGGGGAACTCGATGGAAGATGTCATCGATGCGCCCTTCGACTACAGCCAGCTCGATCAAGAGGGCACCCCGGTTCGCATCCGGCTCAACAGCACGGCGGTCAACGTCAAGAACGAAGATCAGGCTGTCGAAGTTGCCTACGTCCAGAACGGCGAGGCGTACAAAGTCCGAGCCAAGAACGCCATCCTCGCCTGTTACAACGGACTCATCCCCCACCTCTGCCCGGAGATGCCTGAGGAACAGAAGCAGAACCTGAAATACGGCGTCAAGGTCCCCCTGGTCATGACCAACGTCCTGCTTCGAAGCGGGGCCTCAGTCAATGCGGCGGGACCGGCCCAGTACCACTGCCCTGGAAGTTTCTACTCGGTGGTCACCAAAGCGCCTCCCGTCAATCTGGGAAACTACACGCAAAGCGGCCAAGGGAGCGAACCCCTGGTTCTATGGATGTCTCACGCACCCGCACCCCGACGACAAAAAGGGCAGACGGCACGCGACATATACCGCCTTGGACGCCACAGCCTATACCGAATGCCCTTCGAGGAGTACGAGAGCGGCGTCAAGAATCAGCTGACATCCATGTTCGGAAGCAATGGGTTCGATGCGAACCGCGATATCAGCGCCATCACGGTCAACCGCTGGTCTCATGGCTACAGCTATGCCTACCTGCAGCTCTTCGACCCCGATTGGGAAGAGGGTCAAGCACCGCATGAATTGGGCCGGCAGCCCGTTGGGCGCATCAGCATCGCTAACTCGGATTCCCATGCCAGTGCCTCTGTTCAGGCTGCCATCGACTCTGGAGCCCGCGCCGTCGAGGAAATCAGTTGAGGCCAGAGAAGGCGAAAAAGTCAGAATGGACAACACGATGGAGTTCGAACCGGCTTGATGAAGAGCTCCCGAGTCTTGCTGTAACGATCCAAATTATTGTACCCTTTAAATGAAGCCGACAGACGGATGGGCACCCATCCCCTCATCAGTATTGGCCGCCGACAAACCCCAACCTGAATCGAGACCTCTTGAAAAAACTTGATGAACAGATCCAGCAAGCCGGCTTCTGGTCAGCGGTCCTCATAGTCGCAACGACCCTGATCAGCGTCTTCTTGCCTCTCGATGTTCCGAACGCATACGAAGCCACATTGGCTGATCGTGTGGACTGGCTGAATGCGAATTCCGGCCTCTTCATCCTTTCATGGACCAATCAGATCGCCTCTATGCTCGCCCTCTCCGCGATGCTCGCGGCCATGGCCTGGTACATCGCACGCTGGAATCCGTTGCGCGCGTTGCTGTCTGCCATCCTGATCGCCTTCGCCACGATGGCCTTCTTGATTCCTAAGTTCATAGCCGTCTGGACCATCCCCATGCTCTCTGAAGCCATTGCCACGCAATCGACGGGATACGAAATGGCCCAGGGGCTCCTGCCGCTCCTGAACGTCACAGTCCCATACTCGCTCTACACCTCGTTTGACTTCCTCGGATTTTGGCTCTACAGCGTATTCGCCCTGCTCGTTTGCATCCCCATGACCCGAGGGCCTTTGAGCGCCAAGATCATTGGCATTGTCTTGGGTTTGTTTGGCGTGATCTACAATGTGCTCGTTGCCTTCATTCTCGCGGGTTCAATCGGTCGCCCCCAGATCAGCGACTCATTGATGGCAGCCGCCGCAATGCTCCTCGTGGCCACCATTGCCGCCTTCTTCCTATTTCGGAGTCCGGCCACAATCCAGGACAAAGGCTCCGCTTAGACAGCGAAAATAATTTCTACCCCTTAACCCAAATTATTTCATGGAGAAGAATCGCATGACCACTTTCAACAATGATTTCACGATGACCATCGACGGCAAATCGGTTTCCTCCCACGTTGAGTTGGAAGCCATCAACCCGGCCACAGAAGAGGCGATTGCGACTTTTCCAGACGCCACTCGCGACCATCTTGAAGAAGCGGTCACGGCGGCCCGAAACGCCTTTCCTGAATGGAGCCGCCGACCGGTCTCGGAGCGACAGGAGATGATCCGCGCATTCGGAAAAGCCATTGAAGCCCATGGCGAAGAACTCATGGCACTGCTGACCACCGAGCAGGGGAAGGGCCGAGACGGGGCCGAATTCGAAGTCGGTGGCTCCGCAGCTTGGTGCGCCGGGATCTCGGAGCAGGCTCTGCCGGAAGAGATCATCGAAGACAATGAAGAACATACGGTCTTCGTGCGCCGCACTGCCCTAGGTGTCGTCGGAGGGATTACGCCATGGAATTTCCCCATTCTCCTCGCCGTCTGGAAGATTGCGCCCGCCTTGCTGGCCGGTAACACGATGGTCCTCAAGCCGTCTCCCTTTACCCCACTCTGCACACTGAAACTTGGCGAGCTCGCGCGAAAGGTGTTCCCAGCCGGCGTGCTGAACGTCATTTCTGGAGGTGATGAACTCGGCAAATGGATGACATCACATCCTGAAATTGCCAAGATCTCCTTTACTGGATCCACCGAAACGGGTAAAGCCGTCATGCGGAGCGCTTCCGAGCATATGAAGCGAGTCACGCTGGAGTGCGGAGGCAACGATGCCGCCATCGTTCTGCCCGACGTGGATGCGAAGGAAGTGGCCGAGCCGCTCTTCTGGGGAGCCTTCGCCAACAGCGCGCAGTTCTGTGTTGCCGCCAAGCGACTCTACGTTCACGAAGACGTCTACGATGAAGTTCTGAGTGAATTGATCGAATATGCCAAAAACGTGAAGGTCGGAAACGGAGCCGAGGCCGACACCCTTCTCGGTCCGATTCAAAATAAACCCCAGTACGACAAGATCCGCGATCTTCTGGCCGACACCAAGCGATCAGGAGCCTCCATTCCGCTTGGGGGAGAAGTCGATGACGGGCCCGGATATTTCATCCCCGTGACGCTGGTCGACAATCCGGCCGATGACTCGCGTATCGTCAAGGAAGAGCCCTTCGGTCCAGTCCTCCCGCTTCTCAAGTGGAAGGACGAAGACGATGTCGTCAAGCGAGCCAACGACAGTGAGTACGGCCTAGCTGGATCGGTCTGGGGCAAGGATCTCAAACGAGCAAGATCAGTGGCCGAACGGCTTGAGACCGGGACCATCTGGATCAATGAAATGCATCAATTTGCTCCTAATATTCCCTTCGGCGGCCACAAACAGTCTGGCATGGGAGTCGAGAACTCACTCGAGGGACTTTCTGAATACACGAACAGTCAGACCATCACGGTCAAGAAATAAATGACTCGCCCTTGCGGCAAATAAAGATCCCAGGCGTCCTGCCGACCTCTCGAAGAAAGGCAGAGCGCCTGGGTACGCCCAACCTCCGCGCCGATGGGCTGTCCAGACCGTGGCCACGGAAAACAACCGCACAGAAATACGACTCGACCCCTCCAAGGGAGTAAAGCGAAAGCGATCGAGCCGTCGTGAAGGTGAAATTATGAGTAACGCGATTGATCAAGGAGCCAACACACCGGCCCTCCTCGAACAAACCATCGGAGCCAACCTAGAGGCCACCGTCGCTCGCTACGGCGATCACGAAGCACTCGTTGTCCCGCACCAGTCCATCCGCCAGACCTGGAGCGAGTTTAATAAGACCGTAGACCAAGTGGCCAAAGGCCTCATCGCCTTGGGAATCGAGGCGGGCGATCGGGTCGGCATGTGGAGCCCAAATTACGCCGAGTGGATCTACATCCAGTTTGCAACGGCCAAGATCGGCGCCATCCAAGTCAATGTGAACCCAGCCTACCGGAGTTCCGAACTCGAATACGCACTGAATCAATCGGGTTGTCGACTTCTCGTCACGCGAACTGAATATCTCACCTCGAAATACAAAGAAATGATCGAGGCGGTCAGACCCAATACTCCGAAGCTACAGCAGGTCGTCTACTTCGATACTTCGGACTGGAGTAATCTAATAAAAGGTGGAAGCTCCGTTAGCGAAGAAGTGCTCATCGAACGGGGACGTTCCCTATCCAACACCGACCCTATCAATATCCAATACACCTCGGGGACAACGGGTTTCCCGAAAGGGGCCACTCTCAGTCACCGCAATATCCTCAATGATGCGCTCCTGGTCGCAGAAGCATGCATGCATACGGTGGCCGATCGCGTCTGTATTCCCGTCCCCTTCTACCACTGCTTCGGCATGGTGATGGGGAACCTGGCCTGCTCAGCCACGGGATCAACCATGGTGATTCCCTCTCCAACCTTTGACCCCGAAGCCGTCCTGAAATCTGTTCAGAGTGAAGGGTGCACGTCTCTTTATGGCGTGCCCACCATGTTTATCGCAGAACTCGGCCTGCCCAATATCGGGGAGTTCGACCTTTCATCACTCCGAACTGGAATCATGGCGGGATCCCCGTGTCCAGTCGAGGTCATGCGAAAGGTGATCGACGTGATGAATATGTCTGAAGTCACGATTGCGTACGGCATGACGGAAACCTCACCTGTATCGACACAAACCGCTGCCACAGATTCCATGGAGCACCGGGTTACAACCGTGGGCCGGGTGCTGCCCCATGCCGAGGCCAAGATCGTCGATCCCACCACCGGCGAAACCATGCAACGCGGGCAGGAAGGCGAATACTGCACCCGCGGATTCCACGTCATGCTCGGCTACTGGGAGGATGTCGAAAAGACCGCACAAGCCATCGACGAATCAGGCTGGATGCATTCGGGCGACCTCGCCACCATGGACGAAGAGGGCTACGTGAACATCGTGGGCCGCCTCAAGGACATGATCATTCGAGGGGGCGAGAACATCTACCCAAGAGAGATCGAAGAGTTCCTCTACACCCATCCCGATGTTGTCGATGCCCAGGTGATTGGGGTGCCCGACGAACGCTTTGGCGAAGTCATCATGGCCTGGATCCAACTCGAGTCGGGAGCCACTCTAAGTGAAGACGAGGTCAAGGCCTTCTGTGATGGGAAGATTGCCCATTTTAAAGTTCCTCAATACATCCGGTTCGTGTCGGAATTTCCTATGACGGTTACCGGGAAGGTCCGGAAGATCGAAATGCGAGAGCAAGCCATCGCCGAACTGAAGCTCGAGGCCGTTGCCCAGACCCAGACGGCATAACCCGAGCCGAAGTCCGCAAAACGCAAAGTCCGGGGAAATCAATCTAATAGAGAGAGTGTGCGCGCATGAAGAAAAATATCACGCGAAGAGATTTCCTGAATGGCGCAGCGGCCACCCTCGCGACTGGAGCCACACTTTCCTCCCGAGACCTTCTCGCTCTGGATGAAGGTCCTTCCGGATCCATCCCCGCTGGCCGCCCCTCCGACTACTACCCTCCTTCGTTGACCGGTATGCGGGGGAGCCACAAGGGCTCTTTCGAAGTCGCCCATGCCCTGGCTTGGGGAGGACAGAAACCCACCGAGTACACGCCGCTCAAAGAGGAATACGATCTTGTCATCGTCGGGGCGGGCATCAGCGGCCTCACCGCGGCCTACCTTTATCAGAAGGAAGCCGGTCCGGATGCCCGGATCCTGATTCTTGAAAACCATGACGATTTCGGCGGGCATGCGAAACGCAATGAATTCGAATCCGGCGGCCAGATGCTGCTCGGAGTGGGCGGTAGCCTCAATCTTGAACAAGACGAATTCAGCGAAACGGTCAGCAGCGTGATGTCGGATCTCGGGGTTGATCTCGAGAAACTCGATGACGCACGTGAACAGGAATTCATGCTCGCGCAACCCGACACGAACTCCAGCTACTTCCTGAATGCCCAGCAATACGGTAGGAACAAGATCGTCACAGCCAAGTGGCAGAATACATGGTGGGCCCGGGGCGATTACGAAGAGAACGTCAAGAAGCTCGGACTTCCCCCTTTGCAGCAGAAGAGGCTGAGCCAACTCATCGGGGGAGAGAAAGACCTGCTTGGGGATCTGTCACTCCTTGAAACCAAGGAATACATTGAAACAACCTCCTACGAAACATTCCTTACAGAACGCGCGGGCCTCGACCTGGCTACTGCCGGCCTGTTCAATCCACTCAACCAACTCATCTGGGGCCTCGGCATCGAAAACGTCTCTGTCAGCGAAGCGTTGATGGGCGGTAGCCCCGGACTCAGAAGCATCGGCTACACGGGGCAAATCGCGAACAAGATCATCAGCTCTCTGGCCAGCGGGTACCGAAGCCCTTTGTTCGCAGACGGGAACGCTTCCATCGCCAGGCTCTTGGTCCGCAAGCTCAACCCCGACGTCGCTCCCGGGAATACCATGGACGACATCATGGAGGCTCGATTCGACTACAGCCGACTCGACCAGGCCGGGGCATCGGTTCGAATCCGCCTGAACAGCACTGTCGTCAATCTCACCAACGTCGACGATCAGGTCGAGGTCTCGTATGTCGAAGATGGGCGCGCCTACATGGTTCGTGCAAAGAAATGCATCTTTGCGGGCTACAACAAGATGATCCCCTACATCGTACCTGAAGTAGGCGACGACCAGAAAGAGAGTCTCAACTACGGGGTCAAGGTGCCCCTTGTTATGGCCAACGTGTTGATCAAGGACGTTAGGCCTATCCTCGATCAGAATTCCAGCGGCTTCATCTGCCCCGGCAGTTTCTACGCGGCGGTGGCCACAGCCCCCCCGGTCTCTCTCGGTTCCTACAACGGGAAACCCAAAGAAGGTGAGCCCGGCGTGCTTTGGATGGCCCACGCCCCTTCCCCTCGCAATAATGGAAGCCAAACGGGCCGCGAACTTCTCCTGCTCGGACGTCATCGGATCTACCGCACTCCCTTTTCCGAATACGAGTCGGAAATCAAGAGTCAACTCAATGCCATGTTCGGAAAGGCCGGCTTCGACAGCGAAAGAGACGTCGAAGCCATCACAGTCAATCGCTGGCCCCATGGCTACGCGTATGAGTACATGGAACTCTACGACCCCGAATGGGAGGAAGGCGAAGCGCCTCACGAAAAGGGCAGAAAGGCCATCGGAAACATCAGCATCGCCAACAGTGATTCCGAAGCGAACGCCTATCTGCATTCAGCTATCGATGCTGCGGCCAGAGCCGTGAAGGAAATTCGCTAGGCCTTCGCTTCATTCAGGCCCGGTCGCCGCCTCTCCTCCCTCCGTTTTGATCCCTGCTTAAAGACGTTAACGACGCGTCGCGGCGGAATTAAGAGCGCGCATTCCCATGACTGAAAGCGGCGAGTCTTTCGAAAACCTGACGTTGTCTAAGATACGCCGTCACACGAAGCCCCCAAGCCACCAGGCCCACCAACGCGAATACATAGTTGACCAGCGGCGGGTTCTCCATCAAAAAAAGATCTGCCGCATAGGTTCCCCAGACGGCAAGCCACAGAATGTAGATGCCGATTTTATGAAGGAGGCGCCAAGCGCGAGGACCCATCCTTCGCCGAGGCCACGAGAAAGAGGTCACAGTAAGAGAAATCAGAACCCCGTATGCAAAGAGTCGGGTAAACAATCCTCCCAAAGGGTGAATGACATCAAGATAGAAGTTCCAATGCCCCATCAACATCCAGAAGATGAAAAACAACTGCCACCCCATCGCCGCGGCAAACGAAAGGCCGAGCATCCGCCTGTTTCGCATTAGCCAACGCGTGGCAGGGCTGGGAAACAACGTCACCAGCGAAGAAGCGGCAAAGGCCAGAAAGAGCCACGGGGCAGAGAGCCTCACCGAATTTCGGATCATCGCGACGACCCCAGGTCCAGTTCCGAGATCAACGCTCATGGAGAGCATCAGTATGACTAGGAACGTAAAGCCCGCTACCCATGCGAAGAAAGTCCAGCCCTCAGGAGCATAGAGTCGCGTTATCGCCATTTGGTAGGGCCCTCCATTTGCGCAGCTTCGCCTGACCCCATTGTCAGAATCCACTCACTGAGATCCATTGCTCCGTATCCATCATCGCCGGCCTGTCTGCCTTTCTCAACGAGGACTGCACGGGCCCGCGACCCTTAGAATGGGTTTAGGCAATCACACCCGACTTCTTCATCGCGGCGATCTCATCCGAGGCGAAGCCAACCTCAGCCAGCACTTCATCGGTCTGTTCGCCGAAAAGAGGAGCAACCGAACCGATTTCAGCCTGGGTTCGCGAGAAAATAGCGGCGGGCCGACATTGCCTCATCCTGCCCGCCGTCGGATGCTCGACTTCATATATTGTTTGATTGTGCTGGACCTGTACGTTTTCGGGTACTTCCTCGAGTGGCAGAACCGCCCCCCCCGGCACGTGCTCTGCCTCCATGCGCTGCACAATTTCAGCCGTGGTCCATTTGCGAAATTCCTGATAAAGCAGCGCACCCAAAGATTCGCCGTTCTCCATGCGTCCATGACCCGTCGCATAGCGTTCATCGTCACAGAGTTCAGGCAGGCCGAGGCAACGGAAAACCGCGTGCCACTCGTTGTCGGCCCCCGCCCACATAACGATGTGGCCATCCTGAGTCTCGGTCAATCGATAGCGATCATAGAGAGCCGGACCTTCTCGAACACCGTCTCCGAGCATCGTGTTTTTCATCATCCCGTCCGGCCAGAAAAAAGCCAGCCCCGTATCCAGCAGAGACAGGGAGATCGTCTGTCCCTCCTCACCCTTCTCGCGCGCGAAAAGCGCGGCCGTCACCGCCTGAGCAGCGGAGTAAGCGGTAGCCTTGTCAATCAGTGCGTTTCGCACGAGATCGGGAATCGGTGCTTCCGGATTGCTCTGAATGGCCACGTAACCCGTAGTCGCCTGAGTCACCGGATCGTAGGCGCGCTTTCCCGACCATGGTCCCGTCTGACCATAGCCGCTGATGCGACAGTAGATGAGACCCGGATTGCGTGCATGCAGATCCTCCGGCCCCACCTTTAAACGCTCCATCACGCCCGGTCGAAAATTCTCAAAAACCACATCGGCCTTTTCACAGAGCGCATAAGCCACGCCCAGACCTTGTTCGCTTTGGAGGTCGATCGCAATACTACGCTTGCCTCGATTGCAATTGGCAAACATCGACGTCAAACCGCCACGCTGATACCACTCCTTGCGCAACAGATCGGGCCGACCTGGCGCCTCCACCTTGATCACGTCGGCCCCCTGATCCGCCAAAATCATGGAGGAAAGAGGTCCGGAGATCACGGCTGAAAAATCGATCACTTTGACTCCCGCAAGCGGGCCGGGCATGAGTGCTCCTTTCTGGCTCAATCTTTATGAGCCGAGACTAACACGATACACGAGTAAGAAATGCAATAACTCTGGCCTGATTGGCGCAAAACTCATAAGTTCACGAACTCGCAAAAAAACTGGGGTTTGTATGTTGACCGGTATGCCCTAGCCTCTCGCGAGTGATCCTATCCGGCGATTAGATCGAGGAGACCATGAACGAGCGTAAAGAGCAAATCATCGGGGAAGCCATCAAAATCGTCGCGAACGAGGGATACGGAAAGCTCAGCATGAGAGCAGTCGCTCGAAAGAGCGGGCTCAAGCTCGGAGCTCTTCAATATCATTTTCCACTCTGGGGAGACCTGCTCAAAGGCATCGCCGAATACATCATGACAAAATACTTTGGAGATACGGAGCTCAGTCGCCAAAACCCGATCAGCCTGGCTAACCAAGAGAACTATGCACAGAGCCATGCCCGGGATGGCGAAACTTGGCCTCAGCTCAGGGCCCTCGTAAAAGCGATCCTAAAAGACGAGGCTGGGGCTGAGCTCAATTCAGAGACCCTTTTCCCACAACTCTGGGCCATGGCCCAAGTCGAACCCATCATGGACGAATTGATGGGCGAAATCTACGGACAGTACCTAGACGTCCTTGAGAGAACCCTAGTCGAGTCTGACGTCCCGAATCCGCGCACACATGCACGCGCGCTCGTAACGCTGCTTGAATCCAGCATCCTCTTTTTACACTGGGACAAGAGAGTGAAGGACTCCCTCGAGTCAGAAGGCGAGTTGGTTTTTGCCTACGTCGACAGTCTCACAAGCGCCCGGAGTGGAGACTGAACACGATCTTTCCACTGAGATCGCGTGATCCAGTTCTTTGGAGGCAGGAGTAAGGCGAGTTCCTCACATACGCAGCACCGCCTTGATTGCCTTTCCCTCCTCCGTGTCCTCAACCGCCTGATTAATATCCTCAAACTCGTAGCAAGTGATGAGTTTGTCGAAGGGAAAACGACCCTGTTTGTACAGGTCGATCAGCCTGGGGATAAAAACATCCGGGACACTGTCTCCTTCGATGATGCCGCGTAGGCTTCGACCAAACAGAATGCCGTTCATGTCGATGGGGCACTCAGTCCCTGCCGGAGAAACGCCAATCAGACCGCAGACGCCCGTCAAGGTGAGTGAATCCACGGCCTGCCGAAGGACCTCGGGCTTTCCCGTACACTCGAGTGAATAGTGAACACCGTTCGATCTAATCTGCTGAATCGCCTCTACCGGATTGCCCTGGGTCGGGTCGATCGTATGCGTCGCACCCAGTTCGCGCGCCAGTTCGAGGCGCAAGGGATTCGGATCGACGGCGATCACCGCACCACAACCAGCCACATTGGCCCCCAGCACTGCAGCGAGTCCAACCGAACCACAGCCGAAGATCGCGATGCTCGTACCCGGTCGTGGGTTGAGCGAGTTCATGACCGCGCCCGCACCCGTCTGAATCCCACAACCGAGAGGCCCTAGAAGCTCCAACGGCACATCTTCGGGCACTTTCACCGTGTTCCTCTCGCTGGCCAGGGCGTACGTTGCGAAGGAAGACTGATTGAAGAAGTTGCCATGAATGACTTCGTCGCTCTTACACAGCGTCGTAGAGGCATCCGATCGCGCAGCGGTGAAGTTGCAGGCATAGAGATCGAGGCAGTAGCCGGGATTGCCCTCAAGGCAGGGTTCGCAGTTCCCACAGGACAGATAACTGAGTACGACTGGATCGCCGGGCTTCAACTTGGTGACCGAACTCCCAACACTTTCAACAATTCCCGAGCACTCGTGGCCGAAGACGCACGGCAAAGGCACAGGGAAGTGTTGATCCCGACATACCAGATCCGTATGGCAGACTCCAACACCCACCACACGGACAATGAGCTCGTCGCTCCGAGGGGCTTCCAGTTCCAGATCCTCGATGAGAAACTTGCCGGACTTTTCACGCACCACGGCGGCCCGAATATCCATGAATTTCCCTCGCTTTATCTCACGGGTTTTGTCTATTCGCTTTCGGACAATATCATACTATCATTTAACTGTTTAATATTTAGGGAAAAGGAGAACCGAAATGACTCTTCGGTCTCGTTTTATAACAGCTTGGATCGGTGCAACACTTCTCGTCATGCCCACTACAGGGCTGGCCGCTGATGCGAACCCTGCGAACTACCCATCGCTTTCGACCATGCAGATGGGTCATGTTCGTCACATGATCAATCTGGCCAATCAACTCGACGGTGACTTTTCGCTTATGGGTGAAACGGACCCCGTCTATTACATGAGCTTCCATGCTTATCAGTTTCAAATCGCCTTTGCCGCGTATGCACTGGCCAGCGCTCACTACCACTACACCCCTGCTCACCGCGATCTCTACCAAGAGGCCTCCGCCCAGTTGGTTAAAAGAATGATCTATAAGGACGTGTGGGACTATTGGGCGCATACGAGCAAATTCGACCTGACCGACCGCACTGAAACCAACAGCGGTGGAGAGAGGATGGTCAACTACTCGGAGGATGATTGGTACGGCTGGATCGATCCCAACATCAAGAAGAACATCATGTACAGCGGTCACCTTCTGCAGATGTTGGGGCTTCATGCGGTGCTTTTTGACGATGACCGCTACGACGAGCCGGGGTCGCTTACGTTTCGCTTTGCACCGGTCGCATACGGTGAAGATCCGATCGTGATGGAATACGATCACAATCGGCTCGCCAAGGTCATTCACGAGCAATTTGTAGAGGATCGCTTCAGGGGGATCGAGTGTGAGCGGAATGCCGTCTATGCCGAGTGCAACCAGCATCCGATTCTCGGGTTGATGCACTACGACTTCAAACACGGTACCCAGCTTTCACCGGAGGTTCGGCGAGAGTTCAAGAAGACGATGGAGCACCGTGGCTATGTCAGCCCCGAAACACACACCACGATGTATTTCCTGAAGGTTAAGCAGGACGAGGTGGTGCCGGGCACCTACGCGTGGGGCGACGGCTGGAATGGACACGCCCAGCATGCGTGGGACAAGGAATACATCGAGAGCATCTATCCTTATCAGGTTGAGCGTTACATGCCTGATATGCTCCGAGGTTGGCCCTTCGAGAACATGGGCTGGACGGCGTCCTTCGACTTCGGTTGGTTTGCTCTCCTGGCTTCCGAGGTCGGTGATACAGAGACGGTTCAGGCCATGACCGACTACGCGGATGAGCACTTCGAACCAACCTGGAGGGACGGAGGCTACTACTATCCAAATAGTCCGGATTACACGTGGAACTTCAATCGTGACTGGCTGGGATATATCCAGAACGTGGGCCCGGTGACGGGGAACGTCCTGGTGGGCTTTGCGCGCATCAACCCCAAGGACGGACTCTGGGAGATCTACAACCGTCCCTGGGAGAAATCGCACTTCGCGGAGCCCTACATCACGGACGTCGAGTATCTTGAGGCCAATGTGACGCAAGCCGTTTACGATCCCGAGAAAGAAGCCCTAATCGTGACCTTGACGCCGGGGCCGGTGAAGAGCGAATCCACGTCGTTCACGGTCCGTCAGCTGGATCCGACGAAGACCTACTCGCTGATCAAAGATGGCGAGGGGGTAGGCGAGGTCAATCAAAGTAGCGGGACCACCCCACCGGGTGCCGATTGGCAGGAAGACGGTTCCCTTCGAATCGTCACCGGATTGAGTTCGCCGCACTCCTTCGTGTTGCAGGCGAAGCCGAGTAGGCTTGCTGAACTCTAGAGGCGGCGGCCGAGAAAACGCCTTCAACGGTCGGTTCTTGCGGAACATGTGCGAAATAGCACGCGTTTTCCTCGCCATTGCGATGGGTTTGACTGTTGCAGCATGCACAGAAGGCGAGACCGGCCCTGTCTCCACCGAGAACATCACGCACGAACAGGTGCGAGAGTTCCTCCTCGGGCATCCGGAGCTCATCCTCGATGACCCCGAAATCGCGAACGCGATTGAACGAGCTCGTTCGAATCGCACGAAAAAACTCGCCGCTTCCTACCGCAGATCCGTCATCGAAGATCAAACCGACCTGTTGAATTCACCTCTGACGCCATCCTCCGGTGAGACAAGCGCGGAAGTGACGATCATCGAATTCTACGATTATCGCTGTGCGCCTTGCATCGCCAGCCATTCAGGGCTCGAGCAGGTGAGATCAACCGACTCGAATGTCCGCATCGTCTATGCCCAGCTTCCGACCTTCGGGAGTCACTCGATCATGGCCGCTCGAGCGGCCATTGCCGCTCAGCGGCAGGGCCATTTCGAAGCCTTCCACGCCGCTCTCATGACAACGAATACCCATCCAGACATAGATTCGATCTATGCGACAGCAGCCGAAGTCGGTCTCAATGTCGAGAAGCTGCGAGCCGATATGCGCGACCCCCAGGTCATTCAGTACCTCGAGAGAGTGCGACTTCTCGCGGAGGCGCTGGACGTGACGGGCACGCCCGTATTTATCGTTGGAAGCGCAATCTTGCGTGGCGGGACGACGGCAGACGAACTTCATGCGGAGATCGCCCGCCAGCGCGCTCAAGGCGAAAAGATGGGTGAAGTGTCGAACGTCACGAGCTAGATCAGTCCCCGTCCGGCACCCACCGAAAACGCACCCCCACATCGAACCGGTAGGTCCAAGGGTCTTTCGTGTACCCCCATGTTGCGCTTTCGACGCCCGTCGGGTCCGTGGACGAGAATTCCACATCGCTGTCACCGAGAAGGCGGTAGGCGCCGCCGGAGCCCATCAGAGCCAGCAACATCGGCCCCTTCCTAAAAATGTCCGCCTCGACCTCTAGACCCGGACCGAGGCTATGAAAGAAACGCCGTTCAGCTCCGGAGACCGCGTAGAGGTTGAAGGTGGGAATAGAGGGATCCAAGCTCGTGGCTCGATGAACCACTCCTGAAACTTCAACCTCTTCGACTAGGTATTCCAGCGAGGGTTTAATTCGAATAGGACGCCAATCGGTGTCGATGGTGAACGAAAGGCCGATGCCCGCCGAGGCTTGAAAGCCCGTGGGCTTCACGCTGGTCACGCTTCCCTGACCCCGCACCAAGTCCGGACTTCCAAACTGAGGAATCGTCGGGACCTTGAACTCGCCCGGAGCGCCTTCTTTGGCCAAATCACGTTCAAGTCCAACGTTCCCGGAGAGACCTCCATGAACGAAAAAACGAGTCCGCCCGCCGAGTGATTCCCATGCGGGCGTCATAAGCTCCAGGGAACCGCCGATCCATGGCGAGATGAGATCTTCAGTGCCGCTCGCGCTCGGTCGACCGGTGCTCGCGACTTCGCCACTCGCACTGCTCATCAGCAAGCCCGACTTAAGTGCAAAAGACGGCACCCATCTTTGAGACCCCTCGCCAAGCTCCGGGTCGGCAGCGGAGGGACCCGAGAAAAAGATGATGCCCGCCAGTGCCACCGCGTTGAGAATGAATCTCATCGGCCGAAATTCCCAAAGCCTATTCGGATGTAAGCAGTCATCGAAATCCATGGGTCTTCCTTCGGGTAATTTTTTACGAGATGTTCGCCCAATTCAAAACGCAGCGTGGTGCATCCAAAAAAGATATACAGGTCACACAATGTGAGATCATCAAGGCCGAGCGAAGGATCTACTCCTTACATTCGCTCACCCATGGTTTAGATCCGACGGTTGACATGAGACCGCGGATGTTAGAGCATGTCATATGACATGTAAAGCATGGGGCGAGTCGAGGGCACGGTCGCTCGGCCGAAAGAGCTTCTGCGTCCGAAATGGAATTACGGAGGGTTCGCTCTCTTTAAATGGAGTTTAAAAGAATGACGACATCATTCAAAGTAGTGTGGCGTGCAATCGGCGGTCGCAGACTCCGATGATGCGATCGCTCGCTCCCGCCAAACTCTTTTATCCATCGAGCCTAAGAGGCCTATGCTCCGCCAGCACTCAACGCTCGATCTGGCTTAGCCTCGCACTTCTGGTGACTCTCTCGATAGCGAACCCCGCCGTTGCACAGGAATCCATCGACTCGGTGCCGCTGGACGACTACGAGACCATGCCAGAAGACATGGAGTCAGAGGATCTCTGGTCTGACGTGGAGGAAGTCCGCGTCACCGGCCAGACTTCGTCCAATCCGCTTACTTCCGCGACCGAATCCGCCACACGCTTCGACGCCGACCTCGTCGAGGCCATCGGCGCCGGTGATCTTTCGGATTTGGCGACGTTCACACCAAATCTAGAAATCCGAAAAGCGGGATCGACGTCCCCCACATTCTTTATTCGTGGAGTCGGACTCAGCGACTTTAACGCCAATGCCGGAGGCGCCATCGCGATCTATCAGGACAGTGTGGCCATGAACTTGCCCGCCCTGCAACTCGGTCAGCTATTCGATATCGGTTACGTGGAGGTGCTCCGGGGGCCCCAAGGTTCAGGTGCAGGACGCAACGCCTCCGGCGGAGCCATCAAAGTGACGTCGGTGAAGCCAGCCGGCGATGGTCAATCACGTGGATTCCTGTTGGCGTCCTATGGTAATTACAACGCGGTCAGCCTGGAGGGCGCCATCGAAGCCCCTATTCTTGAGGACACACTCTCCGCACGTGTCTCCTTCAACTTCAACCAGCGCGACGGCTGGGGACAGAATGGCTGTGGGGGCCTGCTCCCGTTAGCCTATCGCGAGGCGAACGCGAAGCAGTTCAACAATATTAAGTTTTGTGGAGAGCAACCGAGCATCTCCATTCCGAACCCCGATTTCATTCCCGGGAACCCCCCACCAAACGGGCCGCTTTTCTTCCAGCTTTCGAGCGTCCCAGGCGGGCTTCCGACCACCGTCAATGACGTCGGGGACTGGGCTGCGCGCAGCATCTTTCGCTTCCTTCCAGACAGTAACGACTCGGAATGGCTCCTCATTGCGCGGGGAGGACAAATCGACCAGTTATCGACACTGGGACAAGCGATCGGAACAAACCCCGGGTTCGGTTACGGCATTACGGCTGGTGGATACAAAGACCCCGACATCGACCAGTTGCAAACTCAACTGTTCAATGAATGCAAACTCGCGGGGGGGACGGGCTGTGTGGCCTCGACCATACCTACCCTTCAGTCTGACCTCGCACGGAACCTGGATCCCCAACCTGACCGCGGCGATTACAATCGCGTGGGTCAGACCCGACTGAATACGTGGGGGGGCTCTCTCGAGGGCATGATCCCAATCAACGACCTCACGCTCACAACTGTCACTGCCTACGACGGCTACAACCGGTTCCGCGAACAAGATGATGACTTCACCTCGGAGGTGATCTTCGAGAGCATCACGAATGACAATGCTTGGCAGTTCAGCCAAGGGGTCCAGCTTGAAGGTGAACTTGAGGAACACCCTCTGACCTGGGAAATCGGCGGCTATACCTTGATCGAGCAACTCGAATCACAATCGACATTCTTTCAGGGCCCGTTCGAGTCGAACCAAAAGTATCAACAGGAGACGTACAGCTTTGCCTTTTACGGGGGCTTCAGCTGGCAGTTCGCGGAGACCCTCACCCTTGAAGCAGGAGCCCGGTACAACTGGGAGCAAAAAAACTTTCAGTTTACGTTCCTGGGGGCCGATCCGGCGAATACGCAAGATTTCACTCAAACCGAAGTCTGGCAAGCACCGACTGGGACCGTGAGACTTCTCTATGAACCTATGGAAGACCTCTCGTTCTACTGGAAATACAGCCGAGGGTGGAAAGGCGGACAGTTCAATGCGTCGGCAACTCAACTTAACGCTAAACCCGCAGATCCAGAGAGTATCGATTCGTTGGAGATTGGATTGAACGGTTACTTCTGGGAGGACCGTGTCGGCCTCACGGCCTCCCTCTTTTATTACATGTACAACGATTATCAAGTGTTCGTTGTCGAAGACAGCCCTGGTTCCTTTCCGCAAGAAGTCATCATTAACGCGAACTCCGCACAAAACTATGGTGCAGAGATGGAGGCTCGGATCTCACCGCTCCTCTACCTAGTCCCCGAGGAGCTCGAGAATCTTCTCGTCACCGTCCGTTTCGGCTGGCTGAAAACTCAGTTCCTCGACTTCACCCAGGACGTCATTCGCATCCAGCGCGGGCAGCCGGGGACGCCGGCAAAGGCCTTCCCTTTTACCGCGGACTACAGTGGCAACCCACTGATCAATGCACCCGAATACAAGCTCAGCATTGGCCTAGAATGGGAATTCACATTAGGCGATTACGGATACATCACTCCTCGCTACGACGGGAGCTGGTCGGATGATGTTAGCTTCGGCCCCAACGCAAGCCGCGGATCCGTGGGTGCAACGGGTGAGCCCAGACTTCCCGAGTATGCGATCGGACAGGAAGCCTTCTGGCTCCACAACGTGAGTCTCCGCTATCAACCTCCCGTCGCCAATGTGGAAATCCTGGGCTGGGTGCGAAACGTCACGGACAAGACCTACAAAAGCTACGCGTACGATGCCTCATACTTCGGGGATTTAACCGTGAATTGGGTCGGAGAACCTCGTACCTTTGGTGGCTCGGTGAAGTTCACCTTCTAGCTTTGAGCGTCGGAAAGAAAAAGCGTTTTCTCGTACCCCTTACGGTATTTGGTAACCCAGGGCACGCAGCTGATTGAGCTGAATCTCATCGATTTCCAGCGGCGGAGCCTCGTCTCCCCAGGGCGGTTCGGGACTGTGATCGATGTACGCTCGAGTCAACCCACTCAACCGCTCGGCCACTTCAGGATGTTCATCAATAACATTTTCAAGTTCATCGGGGTCTTCCGAAGCATCGAAAAGTTCCAGTCTCGGCTCTTCATTTTGAATCGTCGTGTAGGAAAAACGCATATCACCGTCAACAAGAGCGATGTGAGGTGCACTGCTTCGCTGACGCTGACCCCAATTTTGATCTAGGTGCGCGATCGCAGGCCGTTTTCGCTCGGGGAGAGGCTCGCCACGCGCCGCAGCCAGGAGTTCCGGCACACGAGACTCGCCATCGACACCTTCCATAGCCGGCAAGCCCAGCAGATCCAAAATGGTCGGCCAAATGTCGATATTCTCAGTACGGGTCGAAATTTCAAGGCCGGACTCCATCTGGAAGGGAAAGCTTAGGATGAAGGGAACCTCAGTCGTCTCGGGATAGACATAACGAGCGTGGCCTTCAAGCCCTCGCTCACTGAACGCCTCACCGTGGTCGGACGCGAAGATGATCAGCGTATTTTCACGATATCCCTTCTCGTTCAAATATTGAAGCAACTTTTCCAGCACAACATTCGTTCGCAGGATCGCGTTGTCATAGTTATCCGAGAAGCCCGTGCCGAAGCGAGCCGTATCCTCGTCGTATAGATATTCATGGATATCCATAAAGTGGAGATACAGGAACCAGCGTTCATGCCCGTGGACATCAAGAAACTCCGCAGTCGCATGTAAAAGGTCGTCATCCGATCCACCATGGCGAACCGTTGGGTTTTCGCGCCGGACATCTTGTCCCACCGACCTGGCTGCGGGGCGTTCATAGACCTCAAACCCCTGAGCAAACCCGAAATTGGGCGCAACCCAGCCATTCCGATAAACCCCCGTTGTTCGAAATCCGGCTTCCTGGAGAATTTCGGCAGGCAGCACGGCCGATTCAGGGAGTGCATCCTCGTAGCGCGTGATCCGGGACCGGGCCGGATAGAGAGAGGTCCACATCGAGGCCATCGAGCACTTAGTCCAAGACGACTGCGAGAGGTGTTTGGCGAAACGGGCGCCACTGCCCGCCAAGGCGTCGATCGTGGGGCTGGTCTCTCGCTCGTAACCGTAGCTTCCGAGATGATGGGCGCGAAGCGTGTCCACCAGGATGAACAAAACGTTCAAATCGTCGCGCTCAGCCAGGGCCGCGATGTCTTCAGCCGAACCCACCGGTCGCGGATCATCACCGACGACCCTAATATCGAGAAACAAAAACAGCAGGGCCGCGAAGATCGCAAGCGCAAATACAAGAGGGCGTTTCAAAGATCGCTTTGTCGTAGACATGGGGGCAAAGTCTACATAAGTATGATGATTAGTCTATTTTAAAATCATGGACTATGGTGGAGAGATGACTCGCATACCTCCACTTGAATTCTGCGCACAAAAATCAAGACCCACCCTGGATCGATTCGGAGCCGCTGCATTTGCGCTCATCCTACTGATCGTGATGGCCTCACTCGCAGGCTGCGACGGGTCGGATGACGCCGAGAATGCGCGAGCACTCCAGGGATCCGGTCGCTTTGAAGAATCCCTTGAGCCTCTGAGGCGTGCCCTTGAGCACGATCCAGAAAACCGAGAACTTCACTACCGGAAAGGCGTGGCGCTGGCGAAGATGGGACGCTCCACTGAATCTGTCTGGTCCCTGAGGAAGGCCATGGAGGACCCGGAATGGCTCAAGCGGGCGGGAGTCGTACTGGCTTCAGCGAGCCTGAGGGCTCACAACCATGAAATGGCGCTCGAAGCCGCCGACCGTGTCCTAACCGAACACCCTGAGGATGTGGACACTCTTGTGATACGGGCCAATATTCGGCTCGCCATGCGGTCAGAATTTGAAGGGGCGCTTGAGGACGCGGAGCGAGCCCTCGAGAACGACCCCGAACGACGCGAAGCAAGCATGGCTCGAGTCATCGCTCTTCTCGGCCTAGAACGCGGCGAAGAAGCCGCCGAGGCGCTGAGCGAAATGGAACTTTCGGCCGACGATGAGAACGTCAATCCGCAGGTGGTCGCTCAGCTTTGTGCGGCTCGATCGGTCTTTGCCCACGAGAAGGGCGACTCGGAGGCCGCCGCAGACTCCTTCCAAGAGTGCCTTGAGGAATTCCCCACCGATTCGCGGGTTGTCGACAACGCGCTTGAGTTCTATGACGAGACCGGTCAGGGCGAGATATCAATTCAAATCCTGCGAAAAGTGCTTGAAAACCAACCCCTGGCGCTCTCTTATCGGAGTCAGCTGGCCGGCCGGCTCCGGGCTGTCGCGCAGGTATCCGAAGCGGAGCAAATCCTGCTGGAAGCGACGGAACTCGAGAGCGAGACCCCCGAAGCTGCCTGGGTCGAAGTCGCACGGCACCATGGCTCTCTTGGAGACCTCCCCGCCATGGCCATCGCGTACGAAAGAGCCGTCGAGGTCGCAGAAAATCCGCCGCCGGAGCTCGGCTTCGTTGCAGCGGACGCTCTTCTGGGTGCCCAGAGACTCGATGACGCACTCGCCGCGGGCCAGGCGCTTGAGCTTCCCGTTCATCGCGACCTCATTGTGGGTCGAGTTCTCTACGAGCGCAGAGAAACGAAAGAAGCGCTTGAGCGAATCGAAGCCTCACTTCGCCTGTGGCCCGAAAATCCAGGCGCGCGCTACTACGCCGCTCTGGCCGCTGAAAGGCTTGGCGACTTCGATCGAGCCATCGAGGAATATCGATATTCAATTCGATCCGACGCTGACGTCACCGATGCAAGGTACCGACTGGCCATGCTCTATGAGGCCGAGGGTCGCCACGACATGGCCGTCTCAGCCGCATCCAGCGCGAATGGACGCGCATCGCTAGACCCAGAAGCCACGATGATCGCAATTCGCGCGGCGGCCAGCGGCGGCCTTCAGCATCAAGTAAAGCCCTTGCTGAAAAGCCTTCGAGGAGTCGACGCTTTGCAGGCGCGCGGCCTAATAGCCCTGGCCGAAGGGACAAATGCACGCATGGGTCCCGAGGCCGCGGCCAATCTGTTGGCCGATGCCGAAAATCTGAATCTGACCCATGTCGAAAATGCCGATCTCCTAAGAGCCCTGGTGACCTATCGTGGCTCGACGGATGGGACCGGGCGAATGTCCACCGCTTTGAATGCCGCCCTGAAGAAGCATCCAAACGTTGCGGATTTTCATGAGATTCAGGGGCTTCGACTGGAGCTCACCGAGGCTCCGGCGGACGAGACGCGTTCTGCGTTCCAGCGAGCCCTTGAAATCAAACCCGATCACGAGCGCGCTCTTCTGGGGCTTGCCCGCCTTGAGGCGGCCAATGGTCGCGTCGAGGCGGCGACCTCGCTGCTGGCTCGGGCGATCGAAGCCTCTCCAGAGTCCGATGCGCCTCTGCGTGCGAAAGCGCAGCTTTTGATCAACACGGGCCAGCTTGAAGAGGCGGAACGGGCCCTGGAGGAACTCCTCCACCAAGATCCGTATGACGGTGTCGCCGCAGCCACCCTCGCGTCCCTGCGGCAAAAGCGCGGCGTGGTGGACGCTCACACCGCCGAACTTCAGGCACGAGCGAGCCGTTTCCCTTCGGGAAAATCGGATCCCCGAGGGTAGATCGGGTCTCCTCGGGCAAATGGTGGCCCATACGCTCCTCTATCGTACGACGAGCTTTTATAAAAAGTTAATTAACTCAATAAGTTATATGTTTATAAGGGCTAACTAAAATCAAAGCACAGGTGCTCTGAATTTTTTTGATCAAAACGCGAAATTTTCCCCAAAAAAAAATTGTCTGCGCATATACTGGTCAAGCATGTCAAGCGACATGTTTGACCAGATCAATTGAATGCAAACGGGAGACTGATCAAAATGAGAGAAACCGAATCTATGGCCAAGCGGTGGGTAGCCCTGCTCGCGAGCGCCTTGCTCTTTGTATTATTCGCAAGCGCAGCCAATGCGAAGTACTTCACAGTGACCACCGAACAAAGCAACCTGACCTATCAGACCGGCAACACGGTCCTGCCGATTTTAGGGAATCTTCCCACGGCGTCTGGAGGCACCCCTGCCCTTCGCTGGAGGCCCCAAGGTTCTCCGCTGATCGAAGGAACCGGAACGAGTCCAGTGAGTTTAACAATCGCACCTGGCCTCATCAGCTTTCAGCCCTCCAGTCCAGTTATTCTGCCTGTTCCCTCAATCCCGTCGTACATCCAGTTCACGACAGGCCTCGCCGCGTATGCGCCGAATGGTGGAGATGCCACCTTTAAGCCGGGAACCAAGACCTCGCGGCCCGCGAACTTTTCCTGGTGCCCGGGCGCATCCGCGAATCCGGCCTGTACCACGGTCCTGGCGGGTGGCTCCCAAGGTTCCGTCTCCGCCATCATCAAATACACCGCCGGTCTGGAAGGGCCGCAGTATGGCGGCACCATGAATATCCTGACGAGCGGACAGTTCAGGTGGTACACGGTGGAGGCCACGCTCCCCACGTATAAAGTCCGATTAAACAACGACGGTTCAAGCACTGAGACGATTGTGGCCGGTCCCGGTTACTCAAACTACAGAGTGGCCACTGCGGGATCGGGAGACAAGATCTTCAACAGCCCCCCATTGGTTCCCACCTACTATGGCGCCTATAACATCATTACCGACCCGGGTACCCCCGCGTCCACGGTGGCGGGCCAGAGTTCCAAGGGCTGGGGCATGCCTTTCACCACGGGCACCGTCTACATTAAGGTTCCGTTCTACCCGTCCCCGTTCTTAACGATCACGGGCATGGGTGCGGACAATCGAACACCGGCCGGTGTGGGCAACATCAGCATGGTGGCTGGCGGTGTCCTGACCTCCGATGTCACAGGCTTTACAGTTCCGCAGCTCATCACATTCACGATTAATGTGCCGGAAGCGGAAAAAGTCTCGATGCTCGCAGCCGGTGTAGGCGCGCTCGGTCTCATTGGACTCGTTCGACGGCGGGCTTCCGCATAAAACATTCGAGCCCTGATCGTAAACGATACGATCCTGTGTTCGAAAGCAAAAAAAGGTGCCGCGTTCGGAATCGACTTCTCGTCGAACCTGAGCGCGGCACTTGCTACTCTGTCACGACGCTCTCGTAATAGCGTGTTTTCCCCGCTGGATTCTTCAAGCGGGCATCATAAACGAACAAGCTGGAGCCTCATCTCATGCCCGCGTATGGGAAACGGAATCTTCTTCCAGCCAACCGACCAGGCCCTTTGCGGCCGCAGAGGAAGATGTGCGATTAAATCTGAGAGCCCCTGGCCCACTGCGTAACGCCTTCTTACTCGTTGCCCTGATGTTCCTCTTCTTCGCGCCGAGTTGCAACGTCCAAAACTCTTCTCCGCAGCCCAGCCAAGCGCCCCGCGACGACAGCTTGACCGCGGCCGTTGCGGAGGCGATGTCCATCGAAGATCCGCTGCCTCGAGCGGCTCGGTTGGCCACGGCGCTACAGGGTTTCAACGAGGAGTCGCTCGGGGAGGTGGCTGAGGCGCGGAGCCTGGTCGAGGATGGAATCCGGGGATCCCAAACAATAGAACTCGCCCTGCTCGTCGAGTGGTGGGCTCTGTACGATCCCGACGCGGCCTTCACTTGGCTGAAGGATAGCCAGCGCCAGGGCAACCCCGTGATCTTAACTTCAATGGTCCGCTCCTGGGCGACTCGAGCGCCCATCTTTGCCAGTATGGCGATCGAAGTAATTTCTCCAAAAAAGCATGAAGCGACCCAGGTCGTCCGCGCGCTCGTCCAGGGATGGAACGCTTCCGGGGCGCCAGGGTTAGAGGAATATCTAATTGGAATTCGATCAGACGTGAATCGTCAGGTCGCACTCACCGGACTCGCCATCGACAAGGTGCGGCGGGACGGC
>NZHD01000038.1 GCA_002691205.1 Deltaproteobacteria bacterium | reverse complement strand
AGTCGGGCCTTCCATGCGTCCGGGTTCGAATTTCAGACAGTTTCTGGGATAAAACCTCGCTTATTGTTTCCGCCGCGGGCGACTGCTGGAGAGAATAGTGGTCGCCGCCCACAGGCGTAATTTCCAATGGTCCGTTAATCATACCACCCCAGCCGAGTTTCTCGTCTCCATAGTCATGCAGGTTTTGCTGGGTCCGAAAGAGGATCGTTGGTAATTCAGTGGAGGTTTTACATTTGTAGCGATGAACTGCGAGCTTATCAGCATCATCGAGACTTCGGATTCCCAGTCGCCGATGGAGCGAAAGAAGTCTTTTTCGCGACAAAAATGAAAATCGCTCCCTCCCCGCCCACTGCCACAAAAACTCAAATAGGCTTGCCCGAAGCCTGGGCCACCAATCATGCAAAGGTTTGAGGAGAAATTCTCTAACTCCATACCAGTCAAACCACGAAGTCCGATTTTCCCAGATTCGCTTCCGCTCCCGAAAAATCCCGGGATAGCTAGTGTCCATCAAAACCAGCCACTCAGGAGCCCTTCCTTTAGCACAGAGAATTCGACTCGCTTCGTACGCGATCACACCACCCAAAGAGTAACCGGCCAGCATATAGGGCCCGTCTGGATGAACACGTAGAACCTCATTCGCATAGTCTCGCGCCATTCTCAAAATATTCACTCGCGGCGGCGCTTCATTGTAATAGCCCTGACGTTCAAGCCCATAAAAAGGTACCTCTGATCCTAAGAGATTTGCAATTTTTCGAAAACCAATAACGTCGCCAAAAATTCCTGGAATGCAAAAGACCGCAGGGCCCGAGCCCATGGGATTAAACTGTACGACTAGGCCGTCGTGCTGACCGGGACTATTTGCCTCAATAAGTCTCGCGAGAGACGCCGCAGACGCCGCCTCAAAAAGGACAATCGGTCTCATCTGAATCTTGAACTCCTGATCGATCCACTGAGTCAGCGCCGTGGCTTTGAAGGAATCACCGCCTAGATCAAAGAAATCCTCATCCACACCTACCGCATCTAATTCAAGCAGCGACGAGAGGAAAGAGACGAGCCGTTTTTCGACCTCAGTCCCAGGTGGCTTAAGTGGTCCTTCTCCCCTTCGTATTGACGCGCTTTCTAATTTTAGTTGCTGGGCAAGTTGATCCCGCTTCGGCTTTCCTGTTGCGTTTCGAGGAATTGTCTCTTCATCAACAAACACAATGACATGAGGCACCTTAAAAAGAGCGAGTCGTTCCGCAGCATAACGGCGAAGGTTCGTCTTATTCGGAATTCGCCCTTCACGTATCACTATGGCGCTGGCTACATCTTCTCCAAGACGATCATCCGGAATCGGAAAAGTGACCGCTACCTCTACGTCAGGATGTGTCATCAGAACCTCGTCGACACTCGCAGGAGAGATCTTCTCGCCTCCCCGATTGATCACTTCTTTTAAGCGACCATCAATAAAAAGGTACCCATCCACATCCAAGTGCCCGAGATCCCCTGTTCTGAGCCAGTCTCCATAAAAAAGTTTCTGATTCTCCTCAGGCATTTTTAGATAACCCGAAATCACATTCGGCCCGCGAATCACCACTTCACCCTGCGCATGAACAGCCACGCTGCGTCCAGCCTCATCAACCACTCGCAACTCTTGATCAAATCGAGCACCCACGAGTTTGCCTACAGAGCCGAGTTTCTGCTCTCCCGACCCCAGTGGATTCGCAGTCGAAAGTCCCGTGCCCTCACTGAGACCGTAGGCTTCAATAAAGGGGGCCGTAAAAGTGGATTCAATCTCTTCGCATAAACTCAGAGGCCCCGGTGAGCCACCTGATAAAACGAAACGGACATTCTCCGATTCGGCCATCTTGGGCACTCGAGCCAACGAATCTAAAATCGCTCTATGAAAAGTCGGCCCTCCTCCAAACCAAGTTGGAGAAAACTCTTTCAGCACGATCGGAAAATCTGCGGGATTAAAGTCGTTGATGGAAACCACACTTCCGCCTGAGAACAAAGGAATCATCCCTTGATGAATTGCACCAAATACATGAAATAGAGGCATGATTCGAATACAGCGATCTGCACGACCGAGCGTATAAAGTTCCTCGGTGAACGCGGCCGAAGTGCAAATATTTTTTTGCGTCAACGGCACGGGCTTGCCGCGCGCCGTGGTGCCCGACGTCAGCACGATCATGGCAATATCGTTCTCATCTGGAGAAACGAGAGATCGATCTATGGGGCTAACGCGCTCGTTTGCCGGGTTCTTGACGGTTTGGAGAGAAATGCCAGCCGGCTCGCTCAAAAGTGGCTCGACTTCGACCAGGATCAAACCCAGTGCCTCTGCGGCATCAACGGCCGGTGACTCGGAGCCCTTTTCCACAAAAAGGGCTCGTGCATCAAACGCTTTAAAGTGTTCTTCAAACTCACCCTGGGTGTATGCAGGGTTCAAAGGAGCTGCGACACCATGTATCGAGAGTCCTATGATGAGAAGGTGCTGTTCTACGGACTGAGGCATCACGGTCGCCACCGCATCATGTGAGCCAATGCCAAACTCTCGACACTGAAGCGCAATTTTCTTCGCCTCAGCGTGAAGGCGATTAAATGTGAGAGGCGCCCTATCTGGAGAAAGAATAGCCGGGGCCTCCGGGGTTTGGCCTGCCCAATAGGCATACGCTGAGTCAAGAGATTCAAACAATTCAGACACCTTCATGAACCTCTTTCCCGAAGAAACCTCTAAATTTGATGGCTTCACCTTGGTCTAGGCGAGTAATAAACTCAGAAAGCGCCATCTCCTCCAAATGTTCTTGGTAAAACTCCACCTGATCCTCGGCTACGATCTTGTGATATCGCACAGAAAGATCGCCCATTTCGTTCTCAAAATAGGACTTGGTCCACTTCCAGTGGGCCGGCCAACCTTCCGTCAAGCCATCCAACAAGCAAGGAATACCTGGTTCAAGGCATCGATCGATGAACTCTTCGGGATCGCCGGCAGCGTCGTCAGACTGCTCTATTTTTTGGTACGGAATCTTTTGCATAAACTCTGTTCCCGTAACGGTCGCATCCGCTCCAAGAATAAAGGAAAAATGAAACTTCCTCGTCTTCACCTCGCCTAAGTCCGAAATACCCTTTAAAACTCGCTCCAACGCCCCTTAAAATTTGGATAGCCACCCCTTCATCAGCCGCTTGAATTTCGCCCGCCACCCGCTCTTCACTTCGAATTTAGCAGGAAAACTAATATCGATTCCAAAAAGCTTTTCGAAATGAGCGTAATAACCGCCATCTGTATCAAAAGAACCTAAAGAGACCCAATCCTCATCGCTCATTTTTGACCGTGCAGAGATCAACGTTTCAGCACCCCAAGCGCACGGATAACGCAAACGAGGCGAGGAATCTTCCATAGCTTGAAGGATCGTCCGAGCGACAAGCTGGGGCTGTGCTGCAGCACTCCACCCATGTTCATAAAGACGTGTCGTACGCCGATAGAAGCTCTCATAGGCAGAAGAAATCTCACTGGGTGTATGGTCGGAATTAATTGCGTTTTCAATGATTCTTGAATGTGTCGAACCCGGCTCAATAATAGAAACCCGAACGCCCAAGGGCCCCACCTCTTGAGCAAGACTCTCGCTCAATGACTCAACGCTCCATTTAGAGGCTGAATAGACCAATTGACCCAGACCCGCCAAACGACCTAGAAATGAAGTCAAATTAATAATCTGTCCACTTCCCTGCTCCCGCATACTTGGAAGCACTGCCTGGGTACATCGAATCACTCCCCAGAAGTTGGTTTCGAATATGGCCTTGCCTAGATCGATATCCACATCTTCTACGACACCCGAACCGCCAACTCCTGCGTTGTTGATTAGAACATCCACCGCCCCTGCAGCCCGGATCATCTGATCGACAGCCCTCTTTACAGAAGAGTCATCGTTCACGTCTAGCTGAATCACGTGAACGGAGAGATTTCGGTTCTGAGCCACCTCAATCAGACTTTTTGCTTTCTCGAGTTTTCGCACTCCGGCCCAGACTTGATGACCTTTTTCTGCGAGCAATAAACTGGTCGCATAGCCTATTCCCGAGTTCGCACCTGTGATCAAAACTCGACTCAAAACATTTCCTCGTTTTTCATAGATTGACCTGAGCGATAGGCAAATCGCTCCAACGAAGGTCGATACTCACCACGCCAAAATCAGACTGGTAAAAGCATAGGCCACATGGGCAGTCATTCACTAAAGGTCAAAATGCGATTCGATGCCAAAATTGACACAAAGACCAAGGCCCATAAAAAGCCATCAACTTGAGGTTTCCGACACTAGCCTCCCTCATGAATCTAGGGCCTGAGATCAAACAAGGGTCAACGTAGATGAAGCAAGCACGATTGTAGACCTCAACAAGTCGACACAATCACGTCGCCAAATCAAAAACATGTTCCTGCAAATCTGCATGAGACTCGGCCGTCTCAATGCGCCTGGAAATTCAGATTCTTCAGAGCGAAAAGCGGAGAACGCCCAGCCGGTTCAAAATGATTGCAACGGTTGAGACATCCATCCATAAAATTCAAGCGAGGCTCAATCGTTGGGCTACCGAATTTGATATTCACCGCTTTTAATCGAGTCAAACAAGGCTTCATCAACAGGCCGATACTGATCCTGATCCTGATCCAGGATATAAAGAGGATCGCTGATGATCTTCGGATCGTAGCCTTCCTTTCGATAGTCCACTTTCTGATGCTTAAACGTGCCGGTAATTCGCATTTCTTGCTGGAGCCTCAGGAAATATGGACGCTGATATCCAGGAAGATTGTCGATCACAAACTTTGTGAAGTCAGAGAGTGAAAAGGTCTCATCATGATTCAGACTCGCCATTCCTGCACGCCCATCAGCGCCAGGAACCATCACTCCGTAAACATTGGCCTCTAGAACGCCACGCGCCCCATTGAGAGTCTCAGCGACTTCATTCGTTGAAACATTTTCGCCCTTCCAGCGAAACGTGTCTCCGACGCGATCGGCGAAGGAAAGCCATGCATTCTCATGCAGGGTCACCAGGTCGCCTGAATTAAAAAAGCGATCGCCGGTCTTCATGAGGTCTTTCAAAACTTTCTTATCAGTGGCAGCCTCATCCGCATAGCCGTCAAAAGGGGCCGTCTTCGAAATTTGTCCAACAAAAAGTCCCGTTTGGCCCTGTTCCACTTTTTCCACAAAACCATCTTCCCCTCGAATGATTTCTCCCGTCTCAAGATCGCAGCGAACGATAGATTGCCCGGCTCTGAGGCGACCGATCATTCCCGCACGATTCTCCAAGTTGACAGTAGGCGCGTTGCCTTCGGTAGCCCCATAAAATTCACGAATCTCTTGAATGTTGAATCGACTGACAAAAGTCTCCCAAATGTCAGGGCGTAGGCCATTTCCAGTGATAACTCGAATTTTATGCGCTTGATCTTCGGCCGTTGGGGGTTGGTTCAATAGATAACGCAGAAGCTCTCCAATATAGATAAAGGCGGTGGCATCAAACTTTCGAACGTCGTTCCAAAAGTTAGAGGCCGAGAACTTTCGACGCAGAGCCAACGCAGCTCCGGTCGTCAGACTGGCCCCCAGGCCGGCAAACATTCCATTGGAATGATAAAGAGGCAAAGAGACGTAGGAAATATCTGCGGGCTTCAAATTCAGAAGGCCAAGCCCAAACATTGAAGCAGCCGCGAGCCAACGCGAATTTTTAATAATGGCTGCCTTAGGAAGCCCTGTCGTCCCTGAAGTGTATATGAAACACATGGGATCATCGCCTTTGGGAAGCTCTTGGCTCACGGACCTCGCGGTCTTGTGACTCGACAGGCGCGTTTCTGCCCTCTCGAAGGTGGATGCTTCGGCACCCTGACCGTGTACAAAAATCATGCTGCGCGGAATCCCCTGAAGCTCCGCAACCACGCCGTGCAACTTTTCTTCGTGCTCTACGCCTACGATGCAACCCGAAGCGTTAGAGATCTCAATTGCGTGGACAAGCCCCTGACCCACGATATTCGTGTTAATGAGAGCCGCCACAGCACCGAGACGATTCAACCCAAGAAGTGCAAAAAGATACTCGGGTCGGTTATCCATCAACAACGCCAACGCGTCGCCCTTCTTGACTCCGCATGATTCAAAGAAATTAGCCCAGCGATTGGTCTCCGATTCAAAATCCGACCAACTAAAACGATCGTCTTCAAACAAGAGCGCCGTCCCGCTCGGGTTCTCCTTAGCTCGTTCGGCTAAGAGTCGAGAGGCGTTCCATTTCCCGGATGGCAAAAAACCTGAGGCGTTAGGAGCTAGACGAAGGTAGAAAAAAATTTGAATCCAACTAGTCTTAATTTTCTCAAATAGGCTCATCAAACTCTCCCTCATATTCAGTCAATATCAAGCCACTCCCTGCCTCGGAAATTCAAAGTACGGTCCGCCATTCCCAAAAATCATCTATGAACCGCGGCCTAGCATTATAGGGCTTGTTTTGAGATTTTGTGACGCATGAATTGTGCTCAAAGATCTAAATATCTGTCTTTTACACCCGAGCGGTTCTTTAAAAATACCGAACCGCAAGCGCTCCATCTAAAAACATGAGAAAATTGAATGGAGACCTCTTGTCCCAAAGCCGAGAAAATTGAGACTGGCCAAGAGCGACTGGCCGGATTTGCGTTGATCCTTATTTTATTGTGTCTGCCAGTCCCTTTCTAATTTGAATGGTTCGTCTTTTTAAAAGCACCCCCCAGCATATAGAACAAGGCCGAGCCTAGTCTCAATCATCGAGACTAAGAGCATATTTCAGTCTGAGAGCCCCCCTCAAAAAAACTTTTATTCCACGAAATCACCGGAGGAAATTTATGATTGTCATCTATGGAAATCGAGAAAAGCTGACTCCCGTGCGTTCTCAACTCTCCGACACGATACACCACTGCATGGTGACGGTTCTCGGCCTGCCCGAAGGGAAACGCGCCCACCGCTTTATCCCTCTTGATCCAGCCGACCTCTACTCTCCGGAGGGACGAACAGAAGCCTATACACTGATCGAAATTAATATGATCGAAGGCCGAAAGACTGAAACCAAAAAGTCTCTCATCAAATGTCTCTTTTCCGAAATACAGAAAAATCTCAACCTGGGCCCCATCGATATTGAAATCATCATCAAAGAGCAGCCCGCACACTGCTGGGGCTTCCGAGGTATGACCGGAGATGAAGCAAAGCTCAATTATAAAATCGAAACCTGAGACCCTTTAGGCAGAAGGGGCTCACTCGGCGCTCTCCTCACTGCAATTCAAAAGACCCCTGTCCTGTCATCCAGTCGAATGGGTATCAAGTATTCATGGAGATTCTCGGGGGTCAGGCCGAAGCCATAATATTTTTGGATCCACTCATTGTATTTCTGATTGTACGCGCTGAGAGCTAAGCGAAGCTCTTGGGGATCCTCAAGAATTTGAGCTTTCAGCAGATACGTCAATTCGCCAATCCTAACCCTCACGTCTGGGTTCAGATTCAGCCTGCCTAGCCAGACCGAACTCGGCTGCGCCATCACATACAATCCCAAATCTGTACCGACGTAACCCACGGTGACGACATAAGGAACAAATGAAAAATAAGTTTCTATTTTTGCAGTCTGAAACCGGTTGACACTCTCCCACCGCTCGGGCTCAGGAGCCATCCGTCCGCCGAGCCAGAGGCCTGGCGTTTTTTCCCAAAAACGAGAAATGGCAGAAGTCGGTGGTCCACAACCCATCGGAATCAAAACAAGAACTATCAAAATGCCGGCAAAGCAATAGGAGTTATGAAAAAAACTTTTGAAGGGAAGCCCCATATACGGATTCCATACACCAAAAAAACAGCTCGGTCCATCAGCGATTCACGAAGTATTGACACTGACCGATATAGGTACCCAACCCGAGCCTCAAAGCGATGGCTTAGATCTCGAGCAAGCCGGACCTCTCCATCGAATAGTCAGACAGGGCGAAACAGATTTTGGCATTCAGAATCTCCAGACTGTAGAATCCGGTTTGAAAAATTTGTTCTGCTAACAATTCAAGAGGAACCTATTCTTGCCGATTCATCGAACTCCCCTGCCCGGAATCATCGCCCGCTTCTTCCTCTTGGCGAGCCTCACCCAAGTGGCATTTGCCCTGACAAACGCACAGGCAGAAACCCAGGCTTTGGTCGCGCCAGGGGCCGCTTATTCGACTCCAGCCCACCAGGAGATTCCTCGCAAATTACTCTGGGGCGACACCCATGTGCATACGCGACTCTCGCAGGACGCCTACTCTTTCGGGGTCACCCTCGACTCCGAAGACGCCTATCGATTCGCCAAAGGTGAGACCATTGAAGCCACGCATGGTCAGCGCGCACGTCTAGATCGCCCCCTCGACTTCCTTGTCATCGCCGACCATGCCAACGGACTCGGTTCCATGGACGCGCTCGTGGATGGCCATGAAAGGCTTCTCAAGGACGAACGCCTGGTCGAATGGCGTCGACTCCTCAAAGAAGTCGGAGGTGCAAAGGCAGGACTCCAAATCTCCGAAGAAGGACGCATGCTGGGCTGGCCGGATGCTCTCAACGACCCAGAGATTGTGGGCTCAGCTTGGAAGGAAGTCGTCTTGGCGGCGGAGCAACATAACGATCCGGGAAACTTCACCGCCTTTATTGGATACGAGTGGACCTCATGGCCCGGTGGAAACAATCTGCATCGCGTGGTGATCTACCGCGATGGAGCCGATAAATTGAAAGGAATCGTTCCATTTTCTTCTTTCATGAGCAGCGACCCCGAGGATCTTTGGTCTTCGCTCGGGCGCTACGAAGAGACCACGGGAGGCCGAGTCCTCGCCATCCCCCACAACGGAAACCTCTCAAACGGTCTGATGTTTCGAACAGCGCGATTCGACGGAAGCGAACTTGATCCTGAATATGCTGAAAAAAGGGCTCGATGGGAACCGCTCGTGGAAGTGACCCAGATCAAAGGCGACGGCGAGGCTCACCCCTTCCTCTCACCCGATGACGAGTTCGCAAACTACGAGAGTTGGGATATTGGAAATTTCGCAGGAGTCCCAAAAACAAACGAAATGCTTCAATTTGAGTATGCACGCAGTGCACTGAAACTGGGCCTTTCCCTGTACAGCGAACTCGGCGTGAACCCCTTCCGCTTCGGAATGATTGGATCAACGGATTCGCACACCGCGCTTGCGACCGCCGACGAATCGAACTTCTTCGGCAAGCACAGTGCGGGAATGGAGCCATCGGGCACACGAACTATTCGCCCCGTCGGCCAAGCCGGCGAGTACACCATCATGGGATGGCAACAGGCCGCATCGGGCTATGCGGCTGTGTGGGCTAAAGAAAACACGCGTGAAGCCATCTTTGACGCTATGGAACGCAAGGAAGTGTATGCCACCACAGGTCCTCGCATGGTCTTACGCTTTTTTGGAGGCTGGGGATTCCTCGAAGCCGACGCCCATGCGGCCGACCCCGCTCGCGTCGGCTACCAAAAGGGGATTCCCATGGGAAGCGACCTTCCGTCGAGGCCCTCAGATGAAGCCCCTTCTTTTCTCATTGCAGCCCTTCGTGATCCCATCGGGGCTAACCTTGATCGCATTCAGATCATTAAAGGCTGGCTCGACTCCGAAGGAACGACTCAGGAGCGCATCTACGATGTGGCATGGTCTAACTCTGACCCCGATGAGCGAAACCCACGCCGAATACAAAAAAACGGCCAACTTGAATCTGTAGGCACCACCGTCAATCATGAAGCCGCAAAATACACAAACGAGATCGGGGCCGCTGAACTGAAGACCGTGTGGCATGACCCCGACTTCGACCCCACACAGGCTGCTTTTTATTACGTCCGAGTCCTTGAGATTCCCACCCCCCGTTGGACTGATTACGACGCCGCCGCTTTTGGAATAGAAGTCCCAGAGGCCGTTCGCGGCGCAGTAAATCAAGAGCGCGCCTATTCATCGCCGATCTGGTACACGCCCGCTTCCTAGCCTTCAAAAAAAGCTCAGACCCACTCGGCCGTTCCAAAAAAGACAATTCATAAACTGGATAGAAATGTCTCTGCGTTCTGAAGATGGGCCTCGCGTTTATCGGAGTCCATCTTTCGAGCCATGGCACACATCATCGACCAGCGGGGATTCTTCCCGAGTTCGTCCACGTGATTCCAAATCCAGCGCCAGTAAAGGCCGTCCCAGGTCGCGGCCCATTCACCGGACGAATAATGACTCATCTTTCGAATATATGAAGATCCTGAAAAATAAGGCTTTGTCGTAATAAGGCCGCCGTCCGCGTTCTGACTCATGGCATAGACGTTTGGCACCATCACCCAGTCATAACTGTCAATAAACAACTCCATGAACCATTGGTAAATTTCGTCCGGATCAAATTCACAGACAAACATGAACCCACCGAGGACCATCAACCTCTCGATGTGATGGCAATAGCCGGTATTAAGAACCCGATGGATGACATCGTCCACGGGCGTGATTCCGGTCGTTCCATCATAGAAGCTTTGAGGGATTTTACGCCGATGCCCCCAGTGGTTAGTGGTTCTCATTTGTCGACCGAGGTCCTCATAGGTGGCTCGCATAAACTCACGCCATCCCACGATCTGCCGAACGAAACCCTCGAGGGAATTCAAGGGGATTTCGTTCTCTTCAGCGAACCGAACCGTCTCCTGGATCACTTCGGCCGGCGTCAGCAATCCAATGTTCATCATCGGCGTTAAGACACTATGCCAGAGCCAGTTCTCATTCTGAACAATTGCATCTTCGTAATCTCCAAAGTGACTGAAGCGCTGCTTTAAGAAAAGTGAAAACCAAACTTGAGCGGACTCATGTGAGGTCGGATAAATGAGTTGATCAAGGGAACCCGGATTTTGAGGGTAATGCTCCAACACATAATCGCGTGCGGCCAAATCAACCTCATCGTGCTGAGCATCGGGCAATTCAGGGATCTGACCCAATTTATTTTTTGGAATCTTCTTCCGATTGTCCGCGTCAAAACTCCAGCTCCCGCCCGTCGGCTCATCGTCCTCCATCAGCAAATCAAGACGTCGGCGCTGAAACTTGTAGTAATCCGCCATCCGCCATCCCTTTTTGGAGGCCCGGTAGTCGTTGTTCTGATCTGAGGTAGTGAGAAACATCGGAGTCTCAACGAGATCGATCTCGATGGAAAGACGGTTGCAATGACGTCGAAGCCTTCGATTTAACAGGTAATCGTGAGGCTCAATCACAGTCACCCCTGCAACCTCTTCCCGATGTAGGGATTCGAGGGCATTCGACAACGGGTCGGTCTGATGACGATGCTCCACGTGATCTACTCGCATACCCGTCTGGCGAAGGCGTTCGGCCTGCTTGACCATGCTGGCCCGGTGGAGCCAGATCTTTTGCTTGTGGAATTGAACCTTTTGAATCGAGTCGCCAAAAAAAAGACCGTCCTCGACTAAGACGACCCGATTAATTCGGTCGTCAAATTCTGGAAGCTCTCTAAAAAGTTGATGGGGGAAAAGAAGAAGTACTTTCTGTTTTTTTCTCGGGCTCATAAATTCCGTTTTCTTGACCGCTTTGAGAGTCTCTTTTTACAAAAGCTGATTGGTTTTATTAAGCTGCTGTGGAGAGCAAAGCATCCCATCAGAGATATAGTCAGGCCTCGTGCTCAACGAACGATCTCTTCAAGCCCAGCTTTGAGCATACCGGCCAAAACGAAAAAGGTATGAACAAGAGACTCCTATCTACCGCCGCCTCTCAAAGCCAGACGGAAGAGACTTCTACCCCGAATATTTAAGTTGCGCGGACCTAAGAGAGGGCATTGCGTTGACTCCGGGAGCCTAGACGAGTTCTGTCTATGCTTGGCAGTGACTTTCCAGTGAGTAAGCCCTCTTCAATGAATCATACGGACTGTTCGAGACACGTTGTGTGTCTTGTCTTTGGCCCGTTCGACATGACACACCCCTACCCCGATCTCTAGGAATCGTGCGCTCTTCACCGGGCCATCTCTCAAACACCCTCACTTTCCTCTACGAACAGCGAACACACACCAAATCTCGTCAAAGAACACTGGCATCCTTTATTCCGAGCGATATTTTTAATCCCAACAAGAATGTGGTACCTCTCCCCTTTCGTTGGAAAAACACTTCCCACGGGGAGTGAGTCAGGGCCTGTCGGGGCATAGCGCAGTTTGGTAGCGCATCTGCTTTGGGAGCAGAGGGTCGCAGGTTCAAATCCTGCTGCCCCGACCATACACCCGGTCCGGCTTTGGGCCCACCGCGGGCGGATCACGACGCGAACTCGTCATCGCCGCCCCAGAACTGACCTCTTCGAAAGGGCGAGCCCACCCTACGTCCCGCGGCGGCACTCTCGCTTCCAACGGAATCCATGAGGGGATGCCATGCTCGACCTTTTAATTCGGGGTGGCCAAGTCGTCGATGGGACCGGCAGTCAAGTCCGGAAGTCGACGTGGCCATCAAGGCCGAACGGATCGTCACCCTGGGTTAGGCGGAATCGCAATTTCTTGCCCGAGCCCCTCAATCACGCCCGAGGGAGCCAGTATCCGTACATGCGCCCCGTCGTCTTTATATAGTTCATCGATCACTCGGCAGCGTTTATGCAGAAGGCCGACCTTTGCCTGTTGATCGTAAGGAATGATGAATGTTGCCTCCTCCATGGACTTTTCAAAAAAGTCACGAATCAAGCCGTGAAGGCGAACAATATCTTCAGGTCTCGTCGCCGCCATCTGTACGGCTTCCGGAAATTCCGATGCCAGAGCCTGCTGCTGATCTTTCTGAAGCAGATCACATTTATTCAAAATCAGTAGACGTGGGTGTTCGTCCGCTCCAATTTCAGCGAGGACCTGCCGGGTCACCTCGTACTGATCCCGCATCATGGGGTCCGACGCATCAATCACATGGAGGTGGAGATTCGCTTCCTCCGCTTCGGCCAGAGTCGAGCGAAAAGAGGCCACGAGGTCATGGGGGAGATCCTTAATAAATCCCACCGTATCGCTGATCAAAATACGCGGTCGCGTCTCCGGAACCAAGACTCGTACCGTCGTGTCGAGCGTCGCGAAGAGTTGATTCGCTACATACATTTCTTTATTCGTAAGGCCCCGCATGAGCCGCGACTTTCCAGCGTTTGTGTACCCAATCAAAGCAACGGCTTGAATCTCGTTCGTATTGCGACGACTACGCTGGGTCTCAGCTTCTCTTTGCACGCCTACTAATGCGCGACGCAACTCAGCGATCCGGTCTCGCGTTGCACGACGACCAAGCTCAAGGGCCGATTCACCCGCCCCCTTGCCTCCAATGCCGCCGCGCTGACGCTCGGCCCCTGCATGGGTCTCTCGCAGTCGTGGAGCCATGTAGACCAGCCTTGCGATCTCGACCTGCAGTTTGGCTTCACGAGTCCGAGCGTGACGCTGAAAGATGGACAAAATGACCATTGACCGATCCAACACCTCAACACCAGTCACTTTTTCTAAATTACGCAGTTGAGTCGGCGAAAGATCGTGATCGACGATGACCGTACCCGCAGGAGAGACCTCATCCCCCTCTTCAAAATGACTTTCCTCAAGGTCCTCAAGGCTCTCCTCCGCAGTCTCGTCCTGAGTACCTGGCGCAACAAAAGGGGCCACGAAGCCCTGCCCCCCTGTGTACCCCGCGAGAATCTTCAGCTTCCCCTCACCCAGCAGATTGGCTGAGCCGAGCCCTTGGCGCTTCTGAGTCACCCGCCCAACAGACTGAAGACCGAGAGTTTCCACCAAACGCTCAAGCTCATCCAGAGAACTCTGAAGCTCGTCATCAGACACCCCTTGCAACTGCACTCCCACGAGCACGGCACGCGGTCGATCCGCATCGGTAGAGCTGGGGTGCGAGCTACGACTCATAGGTCAGGAGAGCCCTCCACTGATCAGTAACGGCTACACTTCGACGCCGTATGCTGGCAGTCGCCATCCCTGCAGAGCCGGAAGTTCCTCCAATGAGCTGCGATCAGGCATCCAGACGCGAGAATACCGACTGTGCGCTCTCCGTTCTCGCCAAGGATGTCGTGCAAGACCGTCAAAGCAGCAGTCAGTGAAATCAATCCCACGGCTCCAAGACCGAGAACCCACCGATCCTTGTGGTTAAAACAACCGATGCCGAAAGCCAGGACTGCGGTGGGGACCAAGACAAAGAGAAGCATGTTGTGAAAGAAAACTTCGTCTACGACAAAAGCCGATACTACTTGACCAGAGACCATCGAGATCGGAACAATTAGGCAGTGCAACGCACAGAGCGCGGAGCCCGCAATCCCTACGAAATCTGCCACGGGACGCACCAAATTCTCCGTGTTCGCTTTTATTTGTACGCCCATCACCCGACCCTAGCGGGCCTTGACCAGAAACTCAAACCGCCCAGAATGCACCCGATCACTCTAAATTCAACGATTAGGCCGGCGAAAAGAGATCAGGCAGGTCGATCAGTCCATCTAAAAAAAGGGCGCAGGCTTCTAGCACTCAATCAACTGTAAAAGTCCGGAGGATACTCGGGCATGTACTCCTGAAATAAACTTTGGTTGTCGAGTCGATGCGCGAACAAGAGGTCCGCTCGTTGGCGGTCGTTCAAAAAAATTGCCGACGGCAACCAGCGATTCGTCATGGCCCGCTGTAACACCTTGCGCACAAGGGTCTGCCGTCCACCAAGTCGAATTCGCGCTCCCTGCAGAAGTCGATAAGCGGGCATCGAGAGTCCCCTGCGGTGGCTCTTGATTCCACCAAAATCCATCCCATCCGTTTTTACAAACAGTTTGAAAAACTTTTCAGCAAAGGGACGACTGCCCTCAGAAATACTCTCAAAGGGGCGAACTGTAATCTGGCCCTTTGGCATCGCCTGCTCTATTTCGCGGATCAGCGTAAACCAATTTAATTGTTGAGTGTCTACGTTTTCAAAAAACGCCTGGAAGGTGCCCAGGATATATTCCTCGCGAAAGCCCTCTAAATAAACCGACTCTAAAAACGAGTCTTGCCTCCGGGTGTACAAAATGAGCTGAATATTCCACCCATCAAGGCACCGAGCGAGCAACCGGGCTCGTGAAACAGCCTTGGCATAGAATTGCTGACTCGCCTCGCCTGCAACAAGGCCCGCAAATCCCAACAAGCTTTCGTGAGAAACCACCAGCGAATTCACCTCACCGATCATTGACTCAAAGTACGCTCGGATTTGACCTTCGGCTTCGGGATCAGGTCTCCCATCCAAGAGCGCCATCAAGGGCTCGAGGCTTTCCTGCGGAACGTATCGGATACCCGCTGCGAGTAGCCTCCGGCTATTCCGCTTCAGCTTATCCTGAAGCAGACTGCTCCCAGTCTTGTGAGCTCCACAGTGGAGCGTAATCGAACGCATGAAGCCTCCCAGCGAGACGATAGCGGCGAAGGGGCTGATTTACTGTCTCAAATAATATGACAGGAATAAAGCCATCCGATCAAAAAATCAAGATACTGAAGTTGATCGTACACAAGATCGAAACCCATACAGCTCGTGGGAGCAACGAAAAACAGAGGCGATGGGTCCAAACGAATCTAGGATTCCCCGCATTCCGGAACGACCGCCCGAGGTCCATCTAACTATCTGATCAATTGAATCGACGAAATCAGCGCTGAATCTAGGGCCTAAAGAAATCCGTGAGTAATTGTAACCTCAGTACCCGTCACCTGAACCCTGTACTCACAAATGAACAAAAATGCCACTCAAGGCGAGGCTGAGTGAACCATCAACGAGTGTCTCCACCGTGGCCGCAGACAAAACCGAACAGCTTATTAGTGCCTTTAGCAGGAGCATCATAGAGCAAAGATCTTGCAAGCCTCTAGACCCATCAGAGCCTCTTCCAGCTCCGCCGAACTTAGAGAGGTGATCAACTCGCTCCTTACTCAACTTGCCCAACTGCCCTTCTTCGAGAGATCTCTAGGCGATCTTCAAGGAGGCCATGAGAAATCCCTTCGTATGTTCAGACGGAACTTGTGGGAGCGTTTGTGT
>NZHD01000037.1 GCA_002691205.1 Deltaproteobacteria bacterium | reverse complement strand
GCGACTGCGGCTTCGCCGAGTCATCGACTGACCGTGATGGGGCCTGGTCAGAGAGGCCGTCGACCCTTCGTTTCAAGAGTCCAGGTGTACTCGACTCCAGCGCCGCTCAGCCGGCTGAGCTTCTTAAATCACAAGGCCAGCCTGCTTCTCAACAAGCCCCGCGGGACAGCCCTTGCGAATGAACGCCTGAGGGCTAAAAACTGGTCTCGCGTGGGGCGTTAGCTCAGCTGGTTAGAGCGCCGTGCTCACACCGCGGAGGTCGGTGGTTCGAGTCCACTACGCCCCACCACGCATTCTCGGGTCAAGAGAGTTCAGACCCGCTTGGGCATCGAGAGTCCTTATTGAAAGAGTGGCCCGGTAGCTCAGCTGGATAGAGCACCAGCCTCCGAAGCTGGGGGTCGCGCGTTCGAATCGCGCCCGGGTCACCACTCTTTTCCCCTGCCTTCGTTGGGATACACACGTCCCGGCTCGTTTCTAAAGACAGAAGCCGCCCTCCCCTTACTCCTTCGGGGTATCTTTGAACCTCGATGGAAGGCCCCCTTTTATGGACAAAAAGGGGTCGCGACAAAGGCCCTAAAATTCGGCACACTCGGCCCACGTTTTAACCGGCTCACGGGTCCCGAAAAGCTATTCGTGTCCAATGACCCCAAACCCATCGAATTAACGAGGAATAAGAAATGGATCTCAACGGAACCTCTGTAATCATCACCGGAGGCGCCTCCGGAATTGGTGAGGCCAGTGCACGACATCTCGCGGCACTCGGAGCACGCCCGGTCATCTGTGACCTCAACGAAGAACGAGGAAATTCCGTGGCAGCCGATCTGTCCGGTGCCTTCGTCAAGACCGATGTGACGAACGAAGAGCAGGTGCAAGCCGCCGTGGAAGCCGCCGTCGCGCTGGCCCCGTTGCGAGGCCTCGTCAACGCCGCCGGGCTTGGAAGCGCGAGCCGAACCGTTGATCGGGAAGGCAACCCCTTCCCGCTCGCACAGTTTGAATTTGTGATCCGAGTGAATCTCATCGGCAGCTTCAACTGCCTCCGCCTCGCCGCTGCGGCCATGTCAAAGCAAGACCCGGTTGACAGCGATGGTCAGCGAGGCGCCGTTGTAAATCTGGCCTCGGTGGCAGCCTTCGACGGGCAGATTGGCCAAGCCGCCTATTCGGCCTCCAAGGGCGGGGTCGTCGGCATGACACTTCCCATCGCGCGCGACCTGGCCGCCGTCGGCATTCGGGTCAACACCGTAGCCCCAGGCCTGGTAGATACCCCCATCTATGGTGAGGGCGAAGGCTCTGAGCAATTCAAAGCCAATCTCGCAAGGAACGTGCTCTTTCCCAAGCGCCTTGGATACGCGACCGAACTGGCCTCCATGGTGAGCGAGCTCATTACCAATGACTACATGAACGGTGAGACGCTGCGCGTAGACGGCGGCATCCGAATGCCTCCCAAGTGAAAGGCTGAGAGCGATCAAATCCACCTCCCCCTCAACAAACACAGGAATGTCATCAACTATGGGCAACGAAATCCTTACAGAAACGCACGGCCGTGTTCGAGTGATCACCCTCAATCGCCCGAAGGCGAAAAACTCAGTAAACGGCGCTTTATGCACCGACCTGCTGGCTGCCATCAAGGATCTCGACACAGATGATGGTCTAACGGCTGGGATTCTGACGGGAGCCGATGGAGGCTTCAGTGCCGGAATGGATTTAAAGGCCTTTGTGACTGAAGGCCCGCCCAAAGGTTTCGACCACTTCCTGCAGAACGGAAGCCAAAAGCCCTTGATCGCGGCCGTCGAAGGGTTTGCACTGGCGGGAGGACTTGAAATCGCACTGACCTGTGATCTGATTGTTGCGGCCAAAGGTGTGCGATTCGGCATTCCTGAGGTGAACAAGGGATTGCTCGCCGCTGGCGGAGGACTGCTCCGCTTGCCCGACCGCGTCCCCTACGCGGTGGCGATGGAAATGGCGCTTACATCCGATCCCATTTCGGCCGAAACGGCTCACTCATGGGGCTTGGTCTCTCGCTTGGCCGAGACGGGGCAGGCCGTCGAGGTGGCCCTCGAACTCGCGAACCGAATTGCCGAGAATGCACCCTTGGCCGTTGCGGCCAGCAAGGCCGTGATTCGCGGCACCCGTGGCCTCGCCGCAGAAGAGGCGTGGGCTTTTCAAAACCCACATACCCATAAAGTCTTCACAAGCGAAGATGCTCAAGAGGGCCCCACCGCCTTTGCGCAAAAGCGCGCGCCGAACTGGAAAGGGCGTTAGTCCAGAGGCGAATACGCCGGCTCGTACGTGCAGTCAGCGATGAAAGCCTCGATGTCTTCGGGGCGGTCGAGAGGCGAAAGACCGAGATCAAAAATCTTCTCAGCAATTTTGGTCGCAATGGCTGCTGAAGAGGCTCGAATCCGTTTTCGGGATGGGTACAAAAGGCCGGCGGCCATTTCCTCATCCGAGAGCTGCTTCGCCAGGGTTTCGCCGGCGACCAAAAACATCTCCTCGGTCACACGCCTGGCCTTTGTGGCATAAACCGCCAATCCCAGGGCTGGGAAAATATAAACGTTATTGCCCTGTGCGGGCTCGATCATTTTTCCCTTGACCTTCAGGGGCGGCATGGGCGTTCCACTCGCAAAGAGACATCTCTCCTCGGTTGCCGCGTAGGCCTCAGCGGCCGTGCACTCGCTGCGTGAGGTCGGATTTGAGTAGGGAAAGATAATCGGGCGCTCGTTGATCTCGGCCATGGTCTTCAGGACTTCTTCGTTGAAGGCCCCGCCCACGGTGGACACGCCGAAAATCGCGGTTGCCTTCATTTCGCGAATCGCTTGACTAAAGTCATGACAATCCGGTCGATCCACCGCGAAGGGCTTTTGAAAATCAAGCAACGAGTCGACGCGGGCTTGATTGACTAAACCATCCACATCGAACAGCCAAACGTGACTGCGGGCTTCAGCCTCCGACAGCCCCTCTCTGACCATCGCCATCACAATGAGCTCAGCGATCCCGCAACCAGCTGAACCCGCACCGAGGAAAAGAATTCTCTGATCAGAAATTTTCTCCCCCTTGAGTCGAGACGCCGCAAAAAGCCCCGCGGTCCCCACCCCCGCCGTCCCCTGAATATCATCATTAAAACAGCACAGGCGGTCCTTGTAGCGATCGAGCAAGGGCCCGGCATGATGAATGTTAAAATCCTCAAACTGCAAGCAGCATCCTGGGAAGACCTCCTCGACGGCGCTCACGAACTCCTCGAGAAAATCGAAATATTCATCTCCCTGAACCCGCTTCTGGCGGAGCCCCGGATAAAAAGGGTCTTTCAGCAGATCTTCATTATCCGTTCCGAGATCCAGAGTAATCGGAAGCGTGTATTCGGGAGGCACGCCCGCCGCCGCAATATACAGAGCCAGCTTGCCCACCGGAATCCCCATCCCATTGGCCCCTAAATCCCCTAAACCGAGAATACGAGAGCCGTCGGTCACAACGATGAAGCGAACATCTTTTTTCGGCCAATTTTGAAGAGTCTCCTTCAATCGCCCTTTCAGAGAATGGGAGAGAAACATGCCCTTTGAGTGTCTGAAAATATGGCCAAATTCTTCACAGGCCTCTCCCACTGTCGGCGTATAGACGAGGGGCATATACTTGTTCGGATCGGAAACAAGGAGAGCATAAAAAAGCGTCTCGTCTGTATCTTGAAGCTGAGAGAGAAAAACATATCGCGCCAAGTCGTTCGCACAGGATTCACATTGAGCCGCCGCGCGTCCAACCCGCTGCTCAAGCGTCTCTACGACCGGAGGCAACAAACCTTCAAGGCCGTACCGATCGCGTTCTTCCAGAGAAAAAGCGGTTCCTTTATTCAGCTGTGGATCGTGAAGTATTTCCAATGCGCTACGCGTGGTCATGCTTGAGCTCCTCATTCACTTCAGAAAGACCCAGTCAATAGGCCTAAAACTCCGAGCAATATACCGAACTCCGTGCCCCAAAGGGATCGCCCCTTTCCGCATGCCTTGAGAGCTCTTCCGTCGAAGCTCCCGGATCCTTTTGATTTCTGAAGGTCAATTAAAACCATGGAGGACAGAAGCTCATCTGCATGATCTCATTTAAACCACAGACGGTTCAGATGAACCTATTCACATAAAGAAAGGCACGCCCAAACTCAAGCTCATGCTCCCTGAGCCTTGGCACGCTCCTTGCGAGCCGCTACCTGAAAACATCGAGTGCGTATTCAAAAAAACCGACCCCTGAGGAGTAAATTTAGAATGAGCACGCTTGAAGGACTCCAAAGTGTGGGAAGGAATTTGACCGAACTCGCCCGAGCTCGGGCCGAGCAACAACGAACGGCAGAAGATCTAACTCGTCTCATCGATACAGCCAACGCGCCCATTATTGGAATCGATTCCACTGGGAATGTCGATGAATGGAATCAAACCGCGGCCAGCATAACGGGGTTTACGAAAGAAGAAGTCCTCGGACATGATCTCGTCAGCGACTTCATCAGTGACAATCACAAGGCCGCCGTCAAGGAAGTACTCGAAAAAGCCCTCTTGGGTGAGGAAACCTCAAACTACGAATTTCCGCTGATTACTAAATCTGGGAATCAAATCTTTCTTCTCTTCAACGCAACCTCGCGACGCAGCAAGGACAAGGCGATCATTGGAGTGATCGGAATCGGTCAAGACATTACGGCGCGCCGCGAACAAGAAGAGCAGCTTCAGCAACGCATTAAGCTCGAGGCTCTTGGGGCTCTCACTGGAGGCATCGCCCACGATTTCAACAATCTTCTGACCATCATCACAGGCAATCTCTCCCTCCTTGAACCTACGGATGGAGATGAACAGGAAATCGTCGAGGACGCACTCAAAGCCGCACGCGACGGCTCAGAACTTGTTCGAAGCCTGCTGGCTTTTTCAAGAAGACAGCGGCTCGTCCCCCTGCCCTATGACCTCGCTGTCGTGCTCCCGGAATTCCAACGATCGCTCGCTCGAACTCTGGGCGAAACCGTCAGCCTCTCCATTTCCACAAGCTCCGAATTGGAGTCCGCTTTCGTCGATCGGGGTCAATTCGAAACGGCTCTTCTTAACCTATGCCTCAACGCACGAGATGCGATTGATCGTTCGGGCCACATCAAGATTACCGCACACCCCATCACGGTTCTCAATTCCGAAGCGGCTCTCTTTGGCCTTGAAGAGTCAAAAAATCTGGATTTCATAATGGTTGAAATCACCGATGATGGATGCGGCATTCCAGAAGAATTACTTCCAAAGGTCACAGAGCCCTTCTTTACGACGAAAGAAGCCGGTGACGGGTCGGGGCTCGGCCTCAGCTCAGTAGCAGGGTTCGTCAAACAGTCGGGTGGGGGCATGCGAATAACAAGCCAAGCCGGCCAAGGCACCCGAGTGATGCTTCTGCTGCCCATCGCCAATTCGACCCACATCAAATCAACAAAAGAAAACGAAGAACTCATCGAATTGTCAGCGAACAAAGACGCCCATCAAGCCACAATCCTCATTGTTGACGACGAACCAAAGGTTCGTCAAGTTGCCGCACGCTGGCTTGCAAGAGAGGGCCATGTGGTGCTTCAGGCCGAGAGTGCTCAAACAGCTTTAGAATGTCTTCAGGAGCAAAACGGCGAAATCGATCTTCTTTTTACCGATATTGTCATGCCAGGCTCCTTAGACGGACGGGATCTCGCCACTCTTGTCTCTCGAAAATTTCCAGAAATTCTTATCCAACTCGCGACAGGCTATGAACAAGAGCGGCAGGACCTGAAAAACGATGAGTTACGCCAAAGCTTCCCCGTTATTTCGAAGCCTTATGACCTTGAGGAACTTTCTTCGACCCTTCGGCAACTGCTGCTCAAAAAATTACAACCTGTCTGACCGAGACGTCGCCCAAAAGCCCCCAGCCTGTCAATCCTTAAAAACTTCGCTGCGTTCGCAGGGAATCAGCGTGAACCCGAAGTCTCTTCGCACCTGCTCCTTGCTTGCCCTTAGACGTCCACGGGTCTACTCTGAATGGCCAAAACGGGTTGGTCGTCGTGGACTCTTCTGGCAGCGGTTCTCAGGGAATGCGGCGGCTCTTGTTCCAGTCAAGGCTCGCAATCAGAGCGTCTGGTTTGCATTCACACGATTAGGAGACGGGAAATCCAACAGGGCATGAAAAAAACCAAGGATCTGTCTGACTTTTATCAGCGTCCAGATTGGGTTCGAAGAGTGAATGCCATGGGCGATTCAGTCGGCGGGTCCAAGCACCTAGTGCCCCTTGAGGCCGAGACTCTCATCGATACGGCCACAGCCTCAACCGGCGGCCTGACTGACTTTGGCTCTTTCGATGGCGACTGGAAAAGGCGCTTCACTTCGCTCATTCAAGAACTCGAAGCCACCGGGAATCTAAACACCGTCGGGCGACTCATGACCCGCCAAGAGCTCCTGCGCGGTTTACGCACCCGCCTGCTGCTCACTCATGCAAGAAACGAAAATCCCTTGATCTCCCAAGAGCCAATCACTTCTCCACTCGTCATCACTGGACCTCCGAGATCGGGAACCTCCATTCTCTTCGAACTCCTCTCCCTCGACCCAAATGCCCGTGGCCCTTTGGGATGGGAAGTCCTTCATCCACTCCCATTCGACGGCAAAACACCCGCCGAGCGTCTGGCCATGAGTGAGTGTGAGCAAGAGTTTTGGACAGATGTGCAACCCGAATTTGCCACCATCCATGAGCTTCGCTCAGACCTTCCTGTCGAATGCGTCACACTCACATTGCCGGGTTTCTCGGGCGGACACTGGGGAATGGTTGCCAATATTCCTCATTGGGAGGCAGACTACTCCGCCACCATGGCCTACCACCGCGCCCTCCTCCAGACGCTTCAACATGGAGGCCAACCTCAGAATTGGGTGCTCAAAACGCCTCTCTACCTCGTCTTTATCGACTTACTGTTTGAGACCTATCCCGATGCCTGGCTCATCCACACACACCGAGACCCTCTAAAAACAGAGCCTTCAAGTCTAAGTACGCTGGCGACCGTTCGCTGGGAGCGCAGTGACTTTGTGGATCTACCCGAAGCCGGAGGAGCGGGGCTGGGCGACATTATGATTCACCTCGCCCACCGCCGAACCGCGGGTGAACTTCCAGATCGGATTGTGGATTCTCACTTCACCGAACTGATGGCTGATCCCGTGGCTGCCGTTGAGAAACTCTACGGCCAGATGGACCGTCCCTTCCTGGGCACCCATGCGGATTCAATCCGGCACTACATCGACAGTAAGCCCAAGGGCAAGTTTGGTCAGCACAAGTATTCAGCCGAAGAGTGGGGGTTCAATTCAGCAGAACTACGCAAAAAGATGCTCCCTTATACCGACCACTACGGCATCACACTTGAAAGCTAGCCACGGCCGTTCCCAGCGCGAAGCGGCCTTCGCCCCCTCCACTCAAATTGGCCCTTGAGGCCTATTTAACGGAGCGTATCTAGTCCGATTCTTCTTGCGCTTCGATGGGCTTCCAATGAAACAGTCCATAAATCATGGTTTGTACAAAGTGGTAGCCCATGGAGCCATCCGACTTAGCCAGAAGCTCTCGCTTCATAAAGAACTCGGCCAAGTGAGCCAGAAGAATAATGGCAATCACCCAGCCCGCGGCCGTCGCCAGCCCTCCTTCTGAAAAATACATCGTGAGGGCGAGAGCTGCATAAACAAACCACATACCGTATTTTGAATTTTCCATACGCCAAGGCTACATTGGTTCTTACTCAAAGGGCAAGCCCCCAATACGGACAAGAAGCTAAACCTAAGAACGTTTTCAAGATCTCGACGAATCCGCTCATCTCAGTCCGACTTCAGAACCCGGTCAACTCACCTCTTCCAACGTCACGTGATAGATCTGATCGGGGGAGAGAGGGCGGTCCGCGATGCCTTCAAAGTTTCCGCCGCCCGAACCGGCATAACTGTCCTCGCAAATAACCAGTCCATGGGCATCGAATTCCCAAACGATCAGAAGTCGTTGTTCGTAGAGGTAGTGGCCGTCTGAGCGCGGAACATCGATCCCCATCAGAGACAGAATCGCCCCTGGATAAGCAATCTTGAGTTGCCCCTCAGTCGTGAGAGCATGCTCACCCACCACCATTCTCTCCACGTCGTGTTCAATTAAGTGACAGCCTGATTGCACGATTCCGGTGTAGTACGCCGCCACTTCTTCTTTGCCTTGTGGGCTGTTCGCCGACACCATTTCAGGATCGTCCCCGACAAAGCTTCTATAGCGAGCCTCTGGCGAGACCGTGGCCATCAAACGTTCAAAGTCGGCCGAAGCTTCGGCTTTCGAATGCGTAATCAAAGTTTCCAAGATTTGACGCCGTCGCGAATCCTGTTCTCCAACAAGACGCTTCTCTGCCAAAGCCCAGTTCTTTCTTGGATCTACTAAAAACCCCATACAGTGCCCTGCTCCTTCCGTCCTCTAGAAATCAAAGTACGTTGAAACATGATTTCACCAAGACCACTCACCCACGTAAAAGAGATGTACTTTGATTCTGAAAAATAGTATAATCAAGATTGTTATAAATTAGCGTGAGACCGTACCACTTCGCGAAGACCCTTACTTCAAGTTCACCACACACAGACAGCTCTCTCGAGGGTCTATGGACGGCAGAACCGAAGAGCCTGAAACGGAGACTTCACCTAAACACGCCACAAAGCGCGTCGTGGTGCGGGGAAATCCCGTTTTTTTTCCGGGCCTCAATGGCGTGCGGTTCCTCGCTGCCTTTTCCGTACTCCTGTATCACATTGAAGTCTTTAAACATTTTTCGCGACTCCCCAACTGGTATGCCTTTCCTCTTTGGAAAAATTTGGGCCCCTACGGCGTCGTCTGTTTTTTTACCCTCAGCGGCTTTCTCATTACGTATCTGTTGCTTGAAGAGAAGAAGCAGATGGGCACAGTCCGCTTACGCAAATTTTACATTCGTCGAATGCTCCGTATTTGGCCTCTCTACTATTTAATCATCGCCCTTGGCTTCACCTGCGCCTACCTGTTCGCCGACACGCTCGGCTTTCGCCGTGCACCCCTAGAGCCCTTTGGAACCCAAGTTGGATTATTTGCCCTCATGCTCCCCAATCTGGCATGGCAAATGTATGGCGTGATCCCGTTTGTCGGACCGCTTTGGTCAGTGGGCGTAGAGGAGCAATTCTATGCCACTTGGCCATGGCTATTCAAAATGGGACGCAAACAAACACTCTTCGCCATACTCGCGATACTTCTTGGATTCATTGCCGCTCGGTTTCTAGTTTCATGGCTGACCGAAAATCATGCATCTCATTCGGAGCTGAATCGAAACTGGCGAGTCGCGATTGGCTTCTTCGCCACTCTAAAACTTGAATGCATGATCGTGGGCGGCCTCATGGCCTTCGTTATCCAAAGGAAATCGGCTCGAATGATCCCTCTGCTTCATTCCCTTCCCATCCAAGCAGCTGCCCTTTTGTTTATCCCTTTGGCCCTATGGCATGAACTCGAACTTGGACCGTTCTCAAATACCGTATGGGGAATCGCCTTTGGAATCTTCATCCTCAACGTAGCCACGAACCCCAAGGCTCTCGTTCGCCTGAGACATCCGGCCCTGGACTACCTCGGCCGAATCTCTTTTGGCCTCTACGTGTATCACTCGTTTGCCATAGCGGGTTGCCTTCTCGTCCTGCGAACAGCTTACCCTTCAGGTGGTGTGACCTTTAACGTGCTGCTCTACGGCCTATCCACTTTGATCACTGTCGGGATGGCCGCCCTTTCCTTTCGACTTTACGAACAGCCCTTCCTATCACAGAAGAAAAAATGGACCGTCATCGAAAACCACAGCGAAGACAAGAGAAAGCTTAGACCGGCCTAAATTCCCCTCAAACTACCCACTGATGCCACGCACTCTTTCTTGTCAGACTCGTTCTAAGCAATCCATCGTGTGGACAAGCTCGACATCGCTGCGATCCGAAGCTCCACCGGATCTGGGCTCGGGTTCATTGGAGCCCAGGCCATCACAACAAGTCCATGGATACCTAAATTTTCAAGATCCATTAGATACGAATCCGACAACTCTTCTGAGGCAATCACATATTTCTTAGCCTTGCCCTGGGAAAGCTCATCTAAGTCCGAGAGCATCCCTTTAAGTTCCTCAATCGAATGATTCATTCCAATCCATCCTTGGTATCGAGCCGCTCGCTCGATGGATAGCTTTGAGTGCCCCCCGATAAATATGTGAGGCGCCTTCTCGGGGCGCGGCGATATTCCAACATCTACAAAGTCATAATGCTTTCCCTTATAGGTGAAAAGATCGTTGCGCCACAGCCCATCAATCACTTCAAGCGACTCCACAAAGCGAGCCCCTCGCGTCTTCGGATCCAAACCCAAAAGAGCGATCTCTTCTCTCTGCCACCCCGGAGTGATCCCTAGCGAAAACCGGCCTCCGCTTAAGTCTGATAAGGCCCCCGCATGCTTCGCCACACTGAAAGGTTCTCGCATCCCCATGACGTATGCGTACGTCATGAATCTCAGGTTCTGAGTCACGGCGGCCATCGTTGCGGTCGTCGTAATGGGCTCGGGATAGGGCAACAGTGGATCATAGGGAATGTTCATAGTCGGGTGGAGGCTCTGCTGAGCCTTTGGAAGCGCTACGTGATCGGATACGGCTACTCCCGCGTACCCCATCTCCTCGGCGGCCTCTGCAACAGACTTCACATCCGTACCCAAATGAGTCTCACCAAACCATGCCAGCCAAATTTCCAACCGACTCCCCTTTCCTTTTGAATTTCAAAAATACAAAAGAGCTATCTTCTATCTAGGGAAAATATAGCGCGTCGCGGATGGGCAGAGCGCCGGATCGCTCTCGAATATTCTGTCAGGTTTCTTCTAGATCGAGGTTCTCCCCCTCGGACGAAAAAAAATCAATCGGCTTAAGCTCTTGTCACATTTGGATCCAGACGGTATCCGTCTGTCTTGCATCCGTTGAAGGTGGGAGTGGGAATCCAAAGCGCCTTCCCTCTCTTGTTGGACACAAGTCCAAAAGGAACACTTCGTGAGAAAAGCTCTGGTCATCATGGGAACCCGACCTGAGGCCATCAAGATGGCTCCGGTGATCCATGCGCTTAAACTAGCCCCTGACTATGACCCCATCGTCGTCTCGACAGGTCAACACCGCGACATGCTGGCGCCTGTCATTGAGCGCTTCAACATCGAGATCGACCACAGCCTCGACGTCATGCAGCCTGATCAAACCCTAACCAGTTTAACAGCACGCCTACTCGATGGCATTGGACCCGTCCTTCAAGACGAAGCGCCAGACATCACCCTCGTCCAAGGCGACACCACGTCGATGCTCTCAGGCACGCTGGCCAGCTTTTACCAAGGAATTCCTATCGCACATATCGAAGCCGGCCTGCGGACAGGGGAGATGATGGCGCCCTTCCCTGAGGAAGCAAACCGGGTGCTCGCCAGCCGACTCGCTCACCTCCATTTCGCACCCACACCGCGATCTCGAGATCAACTCATCCACGAACATGTCCCTCCGGAGACTATCTCGGTCACTGGAAATACGGTCATTGACGCGCTCCATATGGAGTTGGACCAGCAGCGCATCCCACAAGAAAAAGCGAAGATCGATGACTCTCTCACTCAGCATCTCGGGGCCCATTGGCGCAGCCGCCCCTTCGTCCTGATTACGGGACATCGGAGGGAAAGTTTCGGATCCGGATTCGAAGACATCTGCAACGCCATAAAAACACTCGCGGACCAATTCCCAGACACCCACTTTCTCTACCCAGTACACCTCAATCCCCGTGTCCGTGAACCCGTAGAGAGAATTCTGACCCATTCGAAAAATATTCAATTGATCGAGCCGGTGGGCTACGGACTGTTTGTCGCCTTGCTCGACGCGTGCCAACTCATTCTCACGGATTCCGGAGGCGTCCAAGAGGAAGCGCCTTCGTTAGGGAAGCCCGTTCTTGTCATGCGAGAAACCACCGAAAGACCCGAAGGCATCGATGCCGGGACAGTCAAACTCGTGGGCACCACTTATCAAAATATTGTCAACCAAGTCAGCCAACTCCTCTCAAACAGAGAAGCCTATGCTGAAATGGCTTCTGCCCAGAACCCCTATGGCGACGGCCAAGCCTCTGCCCGAATCCTTGAAGGCCTGCAGGACTTCTTCGATGGCAAAATTCCTCGTGTCTGGTGATCACGGACCTAGCCTTTTTTGTGTTCCTCCGGGCCAGGGCGTTCGCCGTGCGACCGCACGACCTCGCATGAGCCCGGCCCTAAGCCTACCCGTGGGAAACCTCTGCTTGCCCTCCTCGGACTTGCATTCTCGCCCGTGACAAAGTTGCCTCTACACAACACCAAAGTGCCTTGTTCCGCTCCCGGCGGGCTTCCGAGTTCGGGTGGACGCGCACGACAAGCCCTCTTATGGTTAAGCCCAATGAGCTTTTGGAAAACACTCCTCGTCTTGGTAGCTCTCATCTCCGCGGCGTGCGTGGAAGAGATCAAGCCTCAGAGTTCCTCCGCTTGGCCTACTTCCGCTCCTGAGAAAATTGTGTCGCCGGGAGAAGTCGCCTTGGCCCACTCTCCCTTTTGGCCCGCTGAGCCTGAGTCCTCTTCTCAAAATTTTCAACATATCGCCAGTCAAGATAAACCCAAATCCACCAAAGCCGATCGGGCACGAGGGGAGCGACCCCTGCCCGCTTTTTCAGGCCGCACACTTTCCGGAACCAAGCTCTCTATGTCGAGCATGATCGGAAAGCGTGTCCTTTTTTTCTTTTTTAATCCCGAATTAAAGGAAGCGGGCATTGTCGCTGATGCCCTCGCCCAAGTCTCAAAACTCAGCAAGAGTCACAACTTTGAAATTGTGGGAGTGGGCGTCGGGAGTGACACCGCTCAAGTGCGCTCCTTTTCAAAAAAGCATGGCTTTGACTTCCCCGTCATCGACGACTCAAACGCTCGCATCACAAAGCTTTTGCGAATTCCGGGGCCTTTGTTCGTCATTGGAGCCGACTCAGAGGGCTACATGACGTTCGCTTTACCGGGCTTTGACACCAGCGGGCCTGATGCGGTGACCCAAATTGCCAACCGGGTGAAAGAATCTCTGCGAATCCAAACCGCTGCAAATGTCGCCGGACCTCTCATCGACCACCCCAAGGCACCCACTTTCACAACCAACGATATCAACGGAAAACCTTTTGATCTGGCGTCTCTAAAGGGGCGTCCCATCGTGCTCATTTTCTTCCTTCATACCTGCCCCCACTGTCATCACGCACTGGCTTTCTTTCGTGACCAAATCGAAAAACTTCCGAAAGACAGCCAACCGGCCCTCGTTGGCGTCTCGCTCCAAAATCGACCTAGCGCAGTGCGTAATGCTTTGGCCGATCTCAATCTCGATTTTTTCGTTCCCCTTGCAGATCCAAGCCAAGAAATTTTGCAAAGCTATGGCGTGGCAAGCGGAGTCCCTGACATCAGCCTGATCGATAGCGAAGGCCGAATTATCTACCGAAGCAGCGGCTGGCGCGATGACCGTGACCCGGCTCTTATGCGCATGTACCTCGCCAAAATTGCCGGCGAAAGAATACCGATGCTCCTCAGTAAAAAGGGCTTCGCGGGAAACGATGTTTGTACGGTTTGCCACACGGAACAAGCGGCCACTTGGGAGCTCACAAAACATGCCCAAGCCTATGCAACCCTCGTCACCCACGGCGAAGAACGCGATGGTGAATGCGTTTCCTGCCACGTCGTCGGCTTTGATCAACCTGGGGGATTTTCCTTCGCCCATCCCGAGACCTATCTCGAGAATGTGGGCTGCGAATCTTGCCATGGCCGGGGGGGGCCTCATCTCTCGCCTAACTTTTTAGCCGACGGGGGATACGAAAGCGCCTGCGTTCAATGTCACGACAAGAAGCATTCCCTGGGATTCGACTTTGCCCAGTTCGTACCTCACGTCTCACACGCGGTCATCGCGAGCATGACGCCTGAAGAGCGAGCCGAAAAATTTGGAGAGAATGCCCGCTTGAGTCGCCCTCTCCTGCCCACCACCGCTGACTATGTGGGATCCCAGGCCTGCCAGACTTGCCACGAATCCGAATTCAGCACGTGGAGCCAAAGTCCCCACGCCCACGCCGTCAAAACCCTTCTCAAGGAAGACCACGCCAGCGATGCCCAATGCCTCACATGCCATACAACCGGCTATGGGCGGCCGGGGGGATTCCCAGAGGACGGCCAAGTTGCTGCTCACGCCGATCTCGCAAGCGTCGGCTGCGAATCATGCCACGGTCCAGGCGGCGACCACGTTCCGCAATCGGCTCCTAAATTCGGGACCATTTTAAGCCTGGGTGACAAATGTGATTCCTGCGTGATTCTTCAAATCTGCGGCACCTGCCATGACGAAGACAACGATCCGAATTTCACTTTTGAGGTACAAGAACACATCGACCGGCAACGGCACGGCACCACCGAAGCCGGCACGAGCAAGCCACTCGGACCCACGGCCGCTCTTCCCATGGGCGAAGGTCGACTCGCAGAAGCCCTGCACTGGATCCAAACCCCGAGCTAAGGTCCCAAAACCTCAGTTCAAGGAAAAATACTTGCCCCCCTCCCCCGACGAAAACGAAAATCTGGACCACCTGCTTGCCATGGCCAGGGTCCTTCTTTCTGAGGTTCTCGAAGAGGGCCTAGAGCACATCGCCCCCGCGCAGAGCCTTGAAGCCACTCCGCCGGATCAAAATGCGGAGGCCATCTCGCCCGGCCTTAAAACAGCTCCGATCCCTCCGGATCGACCACAGACCTATGCCGCTCCCACCGAAGTGCCGCCGGAACAGGTGCAAGAAGCCTCCCGCCCGGGAACCATCGCGCCTCAGCCACAGCAAGAAGAGTGCCCTCGATGCGGTGAATCCAGATGTCGACAGAGCCTGATTTTGGGCCATGGCAACCCCAACGCTGAACTCATGTTTGTCGGCGAAGACCTCGGCCAGGCCGAAGACATTCAAGGACGGCCCTTTCTCGGCGAGGCCGGAGAACTGCTCCTTCAGATGATTGAGAAAGGCATCCACACGCCTCAGGAAGACGTCTACATCTGCAACATTCGCCGTTGCCGACCCAATCTCCAGGAGCCCCAAACGCCCCCCTCTCAGGTCGGCCCAGAGCGAGTGAATACCTCGCGGCCGTTACTCGACGCTCAGATCGACACGGTCCGACCCAAAGTCATCATCAGCCTGGGGCAGCCGGCCGCCGAACTCATGCTCAACCGTGAGGTCAACCTGTCTGAAATTCGAGGCACATGGCACGAGTATCAAGGCGTCCCCTTGATCCCCACCCTTCACCCCGCCTTTGTTCTTCAGGAGTACACCCATGAGAACCGAAAAGCGGTTTGGCAAGATTTAAAGTCCGCCATCGAGCGCATTTGAAGCACAGGTTTCGTGAGCTCTAAACGAGAACTCTTCCCAGCCTGTGGGAAGAATTCCATTTAGACCGTTCCTCGGCTAAATCTCTCCGGCCCCTGTTTCCGAACCGTCGCGCCAAACCTGTCAAACTAGAATGGTCTCTCCGGCACAGCCGCGGTCTGAGCCGCTCGGTACTCGTCGAGAGCCGTTCGAATGGACTCGTCAGACCCAGCCAGGATGGCTCCAGCGAACAGACCTGCGTTCTTAGCGCCCGCCTTGCCGATCCCAAAGGTGGCCACCGGAATCCCGCCTGGCATCTGCACGGTGGCCAGAAGAGCGTCCATCCCGTCCAAAGCCGAGCTGTCCAAAGGAACGCCCAGAACGGGAAGGGCTGTGAGCGCAGCGGTCACGCCCGCCAAATGCGCCGCAAATCCAGCACCACATATAAACAGTTCGATCCCATTCTCGGCCGCCCCAACCACGAAGTCGTGGTGGCGCTGAGGAGTCCGATGAGCAGAGATGACACGCACATCACTCCCCACCCCCAGCTTCTCAAGCACATCCGCAGCTGGCTTCATTGAATCCCAATCGTTCTTACTACCCATCAGTATCGCCACTCTTGGCGTCGTTGTATTATCCATGTGCCGAACCTTAGCACGCCGGCGGAGGGGTCTGAAACCGCTGTCGCGTTTGATTGCGCGAAGTGGGCGAGTTCTCGGCAGAACGGTAAAATCGATGCCTGAACTCCATTGTGGATTGGGTCGACGTAATCCGAGTCGCTACAGAGAGAGCATTTTTGGCTAAAAACAGGCGCTCAAAAACGGCCCTCTGCGGCATTCTCCTGCATCCGGCAGGTCACACACGCTCGCCCGCTATGCACAACGCAGCCTTCGCAGCCTGCGGACTGGACGCCGTCTATCATGCCTTTGATGTCCGCCCCTCAAGGTTACCCGCAGCCATCCGAGCGGCCCGAGAGCTGAATATTCAACAGCTAGCGATCTCTATCCCTCACAAAGAAAGTGTGCTCGAACACCTTGATCACGTGGACGAAACGGCCGTCTCGATCGGAGCCGTCAATACGGTGACCCTCAAAGGCGACCAGCTCATCGGACACAACACTGATTGGAGCGGCGCCCTAAAGGCTCTTCAAAGAAAAATTGAGCCCAAGGGTCAAAGGGCCGTCGTACTCGGCGCGGGCGGCACGGCGCGCGCGCTCACCTATGGACTGATTCGTGAAGGCGCCGAGGTTTTCGTTCTCAATCGCACCGAATCCCGCGCGGCCGAGTTATCGAAACATTTCGGAGCTCAGGGCTCAGGTTCGCTGGATGACTTGGGCGACCTAAACCCTCAAATTATTGTCAACACAACCTCGGTCGGTTTGCGCAGCCATACCTCCCCGGTCTCCGAGCAGGCGATTGGCGCAGGCTGCGTCGTGATGGATGCCGTCTACGAGCCAGAGGTAACACGCCTACTCTCTGAGGCGGAAGCCCAGGGGGCTCAAACCCTGAGTGGAAAATGGATGCTCATCCACCAAGCCGCGGAGCAATTTCATCTCTGGACCCAACTGGAGGCTCCGCTGGAGGTCATGAGCGAAGCCTTTGATCGGGCAGGCTCCAACGGGCATTCGTCGAATCTGACAGGACCTAGCTTAGGCTAAGCGAGAGACTCGCTTAAGCCAGTCTCTCCATCGCCATGGACTGAATTAGCCCGTGAAGCCCCACTTCTCTTTGTTGGCTTCCACATCAGCCGGCGACGGCATGTCCCCATCATCCGGCTTTTCTGGAACTTCGAAGTCGTCCCGTTCATCGACAATCTTCGCATTCAGAGCAATGTTCTCTGAGAAGATCTCGGGGACCTGCTCGTCTTCAAAGATCGCTTCCCATGGGCATTCTGGCTCGCAAACGCCGCAACTGATGCACTCATCAGGGTCGATATAAAGTTGATTTGGCCAGTCCGGGCTGTCATCAGTTCGCTTGACAATACAATCAACAGGGCAAACTTCGACGCAGGCCATGTCGACTTTATCCTGACAGAGACTCGTAATCACCCAGGTCATAAACTCTCTTCCTTTACCTAATTACACCGACCAAAACGCCGATCAGCGAATTATAGCCAATTGATCTACAAACGAGAGAAACACTTCACTCGCTGAGTCAAGCCGCAGAAGCTACTTGATTTTCGTTTCTTTGTAGACAACATGCTTTCGCACGACTGGGTCGTACTTTTTGAGTTCAAGCTTGTTCGGCGTATTGACGCGATTCTTGCGAGTCGTGTAGTAATGCCCTGTACCGGCCGTCGACTCCAGCTTGATCTTTTCCGTTTTACTCTTGGCCATACCTGTCGTGCTCCCTAAGTCTTATCCCTGTCTTACTCTACTTGGCTTAAAAAAGAAGAGGGCCATGCCCTCCGTCAGGCCTCAAAAATCAGCCGGCCGCGGGATCTGGAACTAAATCTCCACCTCTCGAAAAAACGCGTACGCTTTCTCCGTCACGCTTCTCGATCCGTACTCGACTTGGCTTGCTGTCGGACGGATGGACCACCATGACATTGGAAGCGGCAATAAATCCTTCGTCTTCAACGATACCGCCCTGCTGTGCACCTGCACGCCCGGGCTTAAGGTGACGTTTCTGCAATCGAACCTTCTCGACTCGTACGCGACCGGACTCAGAATCCACCGCCAAAATTCGACCCTGCTTGCCGCGATCGGCGCCTTGGATCACTTCTACTAAATCACCTTTTCGAATACGCTGCATGTCTTCCTCCGGTAGTGCGAACGGTCCGAATGTATCGAACAAGGGGGCCCCCACGTCAAGTCCCCACGGGTAGTATCGGGCGATTTATGAACCTATTTCAACCACTTGCCATGCTTTCCTTCTCTTTGTCTCCCAAAAGGCCCGTCAGAACGGGATCCATCACCCGCTCCCCCTTCGATTTTCTCGGGCCTCGGTGGGAAAGCCCGCCTTCTTCCAGGCCGAGTACCCCCCTGACATGTGACATACTGGATCGAGTCCCATCTCTTTCACCGCGCGCGTCGCTAAAGCCGACCGCAAACCGCTTGCGCAGAAAAAGAGAAATCGTTTCTCCTCCTGGAAAAAATCTCGCGCGTAGGGACTATCTGGGTCTACCCAAAACTCCAGCATGCCTCGAGGGGCGTGAACCGCACCCGGAATGGATCCATCTCTCCAGAGTTCTCGAACGTCTCGAATGTCCACAAAGATGAGATTCTCGTCTTCTCGAGCCGCGTAGGCCTGCTCCACCGACCAAGCCTCCACCCGTGATTCAGCTTCAGCGCAAAGCGTCTGGATGCCGCGATGAATCATGACAGTTCTCTCCTTGTCTGCTGGGGTGATATCGAGAGCTTCATTGTAGCCTCCCGACTCCTCCTTCGCAGAAGCCGAATCAAAGACGCCCGACGCCAGAGAGCACTTTCACCCGCTCGACAGAAAAACCGTTTGGTACTGTTTATGCTCTGCCCCGAGTCACACCGCACCCGCCCGCCGTGCCCAGGCCCGCAAAAATGGAGAACGTATGAACTTTGGAATCTGCCTCCCCTACATGGAACACGATTATGGACGCGACGAGATCCTCTCCTGGTGTAAACGCATCGATGCCGGCCCCTTTTCAAGCCTCTCGTGCGGAGAACGTATTACCGACTACACGCTCGAGATGCGCATGATGCTCTCCGCCGCCGCAGCCGTCACAGAGCGAGTTACCATCATGCCGAGTCTCTATGTGCTTCCCATGCATTCGGCCGTCTGGGCCGCCAAGGAAGTCGCGACCCTGGATGTGATCTCGGGAGGACGTGTGCGACTCGGCGTGGGCGTCGGTGGGCGAGAAGTGGATTATCGGGCTGTTGGAGCCCCATTCGAGCGTCGACACCCGCGAATGGACCAACAAGTTGCGGAAATGCGTCGCATCTGGAGCGGCGAACCCGCCGTCCCAGGCGGCGACGAAGTCGGGCCTCGCCCTGTTCAGCAAGGCGGCCCACCGATTATCGCGGGCGCCATGGGACCCAAGGCCATGAAGAGAGCCGCGCAATGGGCCGATGGAGTCTATGTCTTCTCCATGAGCGGCCGAGCAGACGAAATTCAAAACATGCTGAACATGGCCACCCTCGCCTGGGAGGAAGCGGGTCGAGACACACCGCCCATTCGGATCGCCGGTTTTTGGTATTCCCTCGCCGACCAGGCCGAGCGCGCCTTACGCCAATATGCGCACCGGTACTTGAAGGTTTTCGGAGAAGAGATTGGTCAAGCCATTGCGAAAACCATGACCTGCTTTGAACCGGACGCCATCAAAAGAGCCGCGGAAAGCGTTCAGGCGTTGGACTGCGATGAACTGATATTCAGCCCCGCCAGCGCAGAATCCACCGAACTCCATCGCCTATCAGAACTGATTCGGGGCCTCTAACCCCGCGACCACCGCGATCTTTTGAAAGCCAACCTGCCCAGAATCGACACGCCAGAGCGGCCTCTAAAGAGAGGCGCCCTGGCTTCGAACCCAGATCAAAACCGCAACAGGTCGCGACTTCCGACGAATCGATCTAGGGAGAACTCTCGCCCGATGCCGACGGAGCACTCGCCTTGGTCGACG